>CAZSWT010000082.1:0-12723 GCA_964611035.1 uncultured Desulfobacteraceae bacterium | reverse complement strand
TATTCTTGGAGAAGAATACTTAAGCCACTTATATCAGTCAAGCCAAAAGTTTTTATATCTTTGATAATTCGTCCTTAATTTTCTTATAGATAACCTGAAGAGGTGTATCATACGAAATAATAGTAACATCTGGCCCTAAGGGAGCCCACTGAAGGGGATCACTGTTTTTAAAAAGACATATTGTGCGTGTTCCAAGCATTGCTGCAAGGTGTGTGATGCCACTATCGTGTCCAATGTATAGAGAGGCCTTTTTAAGCAATGATAGGAGCTTGTCTTTGTGAGGCGAATGAATAATCTCTATTTCTATCTCTGATAGCTCTTTTGAAATGATTTGATTCCATTTATCTTCCGCAGGTCCTAAAAGCAGGATCCATTTATGAGATATCCCACGATTTTTATTTTTTATTAGATTAAGCCAAAATTCAGGTGAATAGTTTTTCTTTTTGCTCCCTGAACCTGGGTGTAAAACAATTGTGCGCTCTGATCTCGAAGGTTTGCCCTCTCCAAGCAAAGGTCTCCTCTGTGCCTCATCTATTACTTTTTCAGGATTAATAGGTAATCCAGATTTTTTAAGGCATGATGCTAAATATGATGCAACATGAATTTTTTCTTGCGCTTTTGGAAAGGGCAGAAATGAAAAGATAGGGATGTGTTTTAGGCACTTTCTTAGACCTTTGCTTAGTCTCCCAGAAGGATCGCTGAGAAAGCAGATCACGCTGCCCACATTCGGGAACAAAAGGTCTTTGCAATTAGGTTGTTCAAAAAATAGGGTGTGCCATCCGCCCTTTTCGTAGTCAAGACAGTCGAGCAAGAGAGGTTTTAAAAAATCAATCCCTGGTTTTCTCCCCAATAATACTATTTTTGCCTTATCAGCTATTTGATAAAGGGCTGGAGCCAGCAGTAAGGTGTCACCCAGGGCGCTTGGTCGAATAATTAAGGCTCTCAATTTAAGTGCCTAAAGTGGGCTACAATGTCTAAAGTGCCTAAAGTTTAAATGTTAACCTGGAATAACTCAGCCCAATGAGACTAATAAATCATGCCTTCGGGGATGCTTTATAATACTCTGGATAGAAGGATTATCAACAATCTTGTACATAGCTTTACTTTAGGCACTTATAACTTTAGTCACTTTAGCTCACTTATTAATTGAATGTGAATATATATTATTGTATATAGGGTGCTACATTTTATCAATAACAATAAAAGGAGGTATTTATGAAAGGGCCAATACGATTGGTGAGGTCTGAAAAGATTGCAGAATATAATAACCTTGGGCCAATCTATGAATGGTCTGAGGGCAAGACATATCTTATTATCGACCAGGTTGCATATAAAGGAGTGGTTGGTGCTGTCCTATGTTATTATAATCCACCTGTTCATCAGGTTGGAAATCCAGGACTCGATGCCTATTTAGAGGGCTTAGATAGAGTTTTTGAGAAAAAGAATGAGTTGGAATTTCTTATCCTCTATGGAGCTAATGATCCTGTGCATGCTGGTGGGGATCTCAAGGAAAGCCTGACCAGACTGGATAAAACCTTAGAGATGAAAAAGGAAAAGGAGGCAAGCGGCGCTTCTCCAGAGGAGATAGACCAGCTCTTTGAATGGGCGGACGATAGATTAAAAAAAGGGATTGGTCTCCACGGTAGCATTAGAAAAATTGCCCAATATTTAAGGGTGATTTCTGTTTGCGGAGGAGGGACACGGTTTGGCGGTTCAGCAGAGATTCCCTTGATGGCCGATTTTTTAGTCGGTGATTCCAGGAGCGGGATGTGTTTTAGTGAGGCCACAATTGGTCTTATTCCAGGTTGGTCAGGAATAGCCAGAACATTGGTTAAGGCCGGACCAATCAATGCTGAATATATGGCCAAGACATCAAAGGAGGTAAAGGCCAACCAGCTAAAAGCAATTGGAACCTATAATGTAGTGGTAGATATTCCCTTTCCCTTTCCAAAGAGGCAGAGAACCGATGATCCTGAGGCCGATAAGGCAAAATATCAGGCAGATTTAGAGACCCATAATGATGAGACAGGAATGCTTTTACTCCCAAAGGGATTAGAACTTGGCATCTGCCCGGCAGAAGAGCTACCAAAAGTAGGTGATAAAGAGAGAGAAACCCTTGCCACAAAAGAAGATATATCTGTCGATGTAGCCAGAAGAAAGAATCCGGAAAATTACTCTAACCTCTGGGGGAAACCCTTGCGAGAGGTAGCCGAGGAGATGGCCACAATGGGGAGACCTCTGGCACCCCAATCCATAGAGGCTTTAAACAGTCTTATCGAGGATTATGATCCATCACAATTTGATGAGAATTCATTTGTTGAAAGGGAGATGAAGGCAGATGCACGACTTTACAGGGACCCTCGATTCCGGGCAGGTCTGATAGCAACCCTTGAACAAAAAGTAGGTGATTATAGATTATAGGAGGAAAAATGAGATGAGACAATATTTTCAAAAAATGAGTCCAATCGGAAGAGAACTAAGAGAAAATGAGAGAGAACAGGGAAAGGCCAATGCCATTGAAATATCTAAGGTTGAAAAGGATGTAGCTGAGGCCCTGGAGAAAAGAAAGATGGCTGGTCTTCCGGCTGAAAAACTTCACAAAAGAGGAGAAAAGACAGCCTGGGAAAGAATTGAGCTTTTAGTTGATCCCGGTACATTTGTACCATTAAATAGTCTTTATGACCCTGAATTCAACCAGGAGGGGTCAACCGGCGTGGTAACTGGTCTGGGTAAGATATCGGGCAGATACGGTGTAATCATTGCCTCGAACAATAAGGTTCTTGCCGGGGCATGGATCCCGGGTCAGCGGGAGCATGTTTTTCGTGCCCAGGATATTGCCGAACGTTTGAACATTCCCCTTGTCTGGGTGCTTAACTGTAGCGGTGTGAAGTTAACTGAGCAGGAAAAGGTATACGCTGGCAGGAGATCAGGTGGAAGGACATTTTTCAGGCATGCTGAGCTGGAACAGGAGGGTATACAGGTGATTTGTGGTATGTACGGCACAAATCCTGCTGGCGGTGGATATCATGCAATAAGCCCGTCTGTTATCTTTGCCCATGAAAAAGCTAACATGGCTGTAGGCGGTGGAGGTATTGTCAGTGGTATGTCTCCCAAAGGAGGATTTGATCTCGAGGGTGCAGAGACCTTAATTGAGGCAACACGAAAATTCAAACAGGTTCCCCCTGGAGGAACTCAAATTCACCATGATGTAACCGGCTTTATGAGAGAGGTATTTGATACCGAGGAAGGTGTTCTGGAGGCTGTAAGAAAATATATGGCGGGTATGCCTATGTATGAACCATCGGTGTTCAGGGTAGCAGAACCTGCTGAGCCGGTTTATCCGGCGGAGGATCTTAATCTTATTGTTCCCTTTGAGCAAAAGAGGACCTATAGCATTGAACAAGTGCTGGCTCGAGTTTTCGATGGAAGCGAACACATGGAATACAGGCCAGATTATGCGCCTGAAGTGTACTGCGGGCTTGCAAAGATAGACGGTTTTCTGGTTGGGGTCATTGCCAATAAGCAGGGTTTTTTGGGTAAGGGCTATCCCCATTATGCAGAGAATCAATATCTGGGCATAGGCGGCAAACTTTACAGAGAAGGTCTTATCAAGATGAATGAGCTGGTTATGTTCTGTGGCAGGGATAGAATACCTATGATCTGGGTTCAAGATACAAGCGGTATTGATGTTGGAGACACGGCTGAGAAGGCGGAGCTCCTTGGGCTTGGACAGTCACTTATTTACTCTATTGAGAGTTCAGAACTTCCCATGATGTGCCTTGTATTAAGAAAGGGCACGGCTGCTGCCCATTATATCATGGGGGGGCCGCAGGCAAACAGGAATAATGCCTTTACAATTGGTGTGCCTACTACAGAAATCTATGTGATGCATGGAGAAACTGCTGCTGCTGCTGCTTTTTCAAGAAGGTTGGTAAAGGAAAAGGATGCAGACAATTCCCTTGAACCGGTGATTGATAAGATGAATGCCCTTGCTCAACAGTACTATGATCAGTCAAGGCCTACATACTGTGCAAAGGCTGGTCTGGTGGACGAGGTTGTTTCTTTGACACAAATAAGGGATTATTTTATTGCATTTGCAAGGAGCTGTTACCAAAATCCACGGAGTATCTGTCCACAGCATCTGATGTTGACCCCAAGATCCATCAAGGGATAGAAAGGAGAACCACAATGAGCGCGAATGATATTTTTAAGGTCAATCCACGAATGCCAAAAAAGGTTAAACTTGCTGAGATAAGCATCAGAGATGGTATCCAGCATGAGGAGGTATGGATACCTACTGCAGCAAAGATATATTACCTGCAAGAGCTTGCCTTTGCCGGGGTGAAGAGACTCGAGGTGACCAATCTGGAAAATCCACGAGGGATGCCCCAGTTTAAGGATGCAGAAGAGGTGCTCAAAGGAATCAGGAGTGAGATCTTTGAAAAGCGTCTTACCAAACGAAATATAAATAAAGATACTATTGAATGGACCGCAATAACCATCAGGGAACCATCGGTGGACAGGGCGATTGAGCTGAAAGAAAAGGGCTATGGCCCTGACAGGGTCCTGATGATGGTCTCAACCGATGAGGAACATCACTTTGCAAACTCTGGTACAACCCTGCCTGCATACTGGAAGGAGGCAGAGCGGTGTATAAGAAAATGCAAGGATGCAGGTATCAAGATGTGTGGCACGGTAAGTACAATCTGGGGGAGCCCCATATCAGGTCCTACAAAATTAGAGGATGCTGTCGAGTTTACAAAGAGATTTTTAAGCATAGGTGCAGATGATATTGAGCATGCAGACCATGATGGCTCTGCCCCCCCTGATCAGGTATACCGATACTTCTCCATGATCTTAGATGAGATCCCAAACCCTGATCTGCATGTGGCCCATTTTCATGTTACCAGGGGTTGGGGCCTGGCAAATGTGCTGGCTGCACTTCAGGCGGGCGTAGAGATCTTTGAGGGGACCATGGGCGGTACTGGGGGACAGCCCACTAATTTTCTTGACAGAACCCCTGTGCCAGGTACTGGGTCCTATTACTATAAAGACCCAAATGTCGTAGGACTGGTTACCTTTGAGGATATGTGTGTCATGTTAGATGAGATGGGTATTGATATAGATGGCATCAATATCGAGAGGATTTTAGAGCTTGGTACCTTGATGGAAAAGACCGTGGGAAGACGGCTGCGCTCGGAGTCTATCCTTAATGGCAGGATTCCAAAGGAGCCCAGAGAGGAATTCAAAAGACCTAAGCTGCATTTTGACAAGAAGAAGTTTGGAGAGAAGCCTGGACAGTTGATACCAGATGGATGGCCAGAAAAGGCAGAGGTGCCACAGGAGATGTTGGAGAGGAAATAATTTTTTTCAATGGGACGCAGAACTGCCTGCCGGATGTCGGGCAGGTCTGTGTCCTAATATCATAATGCTTTTCTGAAAATCTACACACTTTCACCCGCGTGCTGGCAGGCACAGATAAGTAATATTTCTTCATCTCATTTTTCATTCGTCCATGACATATTCCCAACTCCACATTCTCACATCACCTAATTTAAGAGTAATAATGTCAGAATTTGGCAGGTGCTTCCGATATTCTGCGTGCTTCTCTCATCTTTTTATATTTATGATGGACTACTATAGAAATGTATATTATTATAGCTATAAAAATAATTGATGGAATATTGGAGGAGTACTATGAAAACCGTGCAAATGACATTTAATGAGGATTTGGTGGATGAGGTTGATAGAATGGTAAAAGAGTTAGGGACAACGAGATCTGCATTTACACGTCGTGCTCTCAAGACTGTCATTGGCGAACTCAAGGAAAAAGAGATGGAACAGAAACATAGAGACGGGTATTCAAGGCATCCAGTAAAACCTGGGGAATTCAGTGATTGGGAAAGCGAACAGGTTTGGGGTGATTAATGAAACGTAGAGAAATCAGATGGTATAAGCTTGCCAAGCCAGATAAAAAAAGACCGGTTTTGATCCTTACGAGAGATTCCGCATTAGAATTCCTTGGGGAGGTCACCGTTGCCCCTATCACATCCCTAGTACGCTCAATTCCTTCTGAGGTATTTCTGAGTAAATCAGATGGCATGCAAAAGGATTGTGCTGTAAACCTCGATCACATTCAGACAGTATCAAAGGGGAGGATAGGATCTCTCATTACGGTTCTGAGCCCGAAAAAAATGATTGAATTGCGCTCCGCCCTTTTTTTTGCCCTGGGTTTCAGCGAATCAAGCTCAAATCGCCTAATTTAAGCGCAGGGATATCAGTATCTGGCGGACATCTACGATTCCATAGATTAGATTGTGAAACTGGGACCATTACCTTTTCTTATTAGTTCGTAATATATTAATTAAGTTGTTTAGAACTAATGCTAAAGTTTACTCACGTGCCCAGGTGAAGGATTCGTCTTTGACCTGGGCAATCCCACAGTGCAAAAAAAGGAAACTTATCTTTTATGCGTTACCTTGCAATTTGACCGGGGAATACCACAGATGCCCCACTCTCTGTAAATGAAAAGTAAGGGGATAGGCTATGGCTAAAGAACCAAACTCTTCGTCTTTTACTGTTAGTGATTTACCAAAACCGGAAAGACCAAGGGAAAGGCTAATCAAATTTGGACCAGAGGAATCTCTGCTCAAGAACCTAGCAACACTCAATTTCTATAGGGATATAGCAAGAGGAGTTCTCAAATGAAAAGTAAACTCCCTTAAATAGCTATATCTGAGGATAAGGCGTCCTATGGAGATATGAAAAATGACAATGGAGGGCAGTAATTCCCAAAACAAGGAGGTGATACGGTGAAAAGTCTTTCTGAATGGCACCATGGAACATAGGCTGAGAAGAGACTTTTGGAAACATGCCGCAATATTGTGGTTGCTATAGAACCCGGTGCGGAGGTGATTTTTTATGGTTCTCATGTTAGAGGAGAGGCGGGGCCGGATTCTGATTACGATATTGTTGTTCTGGTTGATGGCTTGCTTACCAGAGAAATAGAGGACCGAATCAGTTTTGCTCTCTATGATTTGGAGTATGAAGTTGACGTTGTCTTGAGCGTGCACGTTTATGAAAAGAGCTTTTTTCAAAGCCCATTGGGAAAGGTCATGCCGCTTTTTAACAATGTGAGAGCTGAAAGGGTGCGTATATGAATGATGCTGAGATAACCTTGATCCGATGGCACTCGGGTAGAACATAAGCAGTATTGGATATGAAGAAGCGAGTTAAAAGGGCGAACTCTAAAAATCCACATCCTGAACATGATCAATATTTATTGCGGATAAGGAAGGGCGAACGACTGTATAAATTCTATTATTTTCGTCCAATAGCCGGGCGGGGTGAGCATTTTGAATATCGAATATTAACAAAAGAAAAGGCAAATGGAATGTTAGAAATGGTAAGCTATAATTTCAAGATCGTAAGTAGTGTTGCGCAGAAAAGCTCTATCACCAGAGTCCGTGAAATCTCAAAAAACCAAATAGAGGCCATAGTCCAAAATGTTAAAAGGAAAACGAATACCAGTGATGATGAGTTTGAGGAATTGGATCTTTCCAGATTTTCGACAATAGATGCACAGATTGAATTTCTAAAAAAGCAGGACAGGGTAGATACAATGTATATAATGTAGATAGAGAGTTACAAGACTGATGAGGAAAAGACCAAGTATGCGACCGCCAAACGACGGGTGTCTGCGGTGAATAATTATAGGGCTCATTACACATAATCTTAATCCCTGGGGCTTGCTCATAGTTCATTTGACAAAATCTTCTCCTCACTTAATGGCTACTACCCGACAAATGTCACAATATTTTCTATTTCCTCTCGAGCTGTCTTTATCCCTGTAATCGGGTGCTCCCAATCAGGATAACCTATAGCTAGCCCAATCATGATTCGCTTTGATTCAGGAATTCCTACAATCTTTCTAAGGTGTTTCGGGTAGTCAACGATCGCGCGCATAATACATGTGCTAAGGCCAAATTCCGGGGCAGCAAGGGCAATGTTTTGAGTGACAAGACCCACATCCAATATTGGCCAGTTGCTCTGTAAGACCTTGTCTACAGCCACAATAATGACAGCAGGTGCATCATAGAACTGCATCATCTTCTCACTCCACTCCTTTTTCTTATTCGCTTTGGTTATGCCCATTATTTTAAATATCTGCTTTGCCAGTGTTACCTGACGCTCCTTATAAACACCTTTAAGGACAGGTGCAATATCCCTTGTATCACCTACAGGGATATCAGGATCAGGTAATTCCTCACAACGATAGTCTTCTAAATAGGCGCTCTTAACCTCTTTTAGCGCTTTGCCTCTCACAACAAAAAATTCCCACGGCTGAAGGTTAACAGCCGAAGGCGCACGAGTTGCTATCCCTAAAAGTTTTATCAGGACGAGTTCAGGGACTGGATCAGTCCTAAAGGCCCTGATTGACTTTCTTGACCTTATCGCCTCTAAAACCTCCATTCTATGCCTCCACAAAATTGAATGCTTTCAAAGTAATTTCTAACATAGGCGATCTCCTTAATCCTTATTGAGCGAAATCTTACTGTATAATTCTTTTTTCACCATTTCTGTCAGGGGGAAAATTTTTGTTTTATTAAGTCCGGTTTCAATCCCTAAGGAATTAAAAAAATCAACAAGCATCTCAGTGGGTTGATTACCTGGGGCACCGGTAACACAGCCCCCGGTTCCACCAAGGGATGAGTCAAATCGCCTGATACCTAAATCATAGGCGATCTTGCTGTTGGCGATTGCCGCTTTCCCTGAAATATGATGCGGATGGTACCCCAGTTTATCCGTATCACTTCCCGATCTTTTGTTTAGAATAGTTTCAAGGATTTCCCTTGTTCTTTTTTCATTTGCAACCCCTTGCAGGTCCGAAAGGGTTACTGTATCAACTCCGAGATCAAGCAATAGATCTATATAATTGTTTACCTCGTCCAGGTCGGGTTTAATGAGAACGCCATTTTCCGGTTCAAAATAGCCGAAAGCAGCCGAGATGTAGCCAGTTATTCGTATATTATGAGAAGAGGCATCCCTCATAATTTGTTTATCTTCCTCAATTGTCTCCTTTAGAGGTCTCCCTAAATTTGCGATATTATGAGCTTCGATGGCAGAAAAGAATATTCCCATGGTATGATTATAACCATCCGAGCCAAGATCGAGGTCAAGAAAGGTTTTATAACCGGCTTTATTTGGAACAAGTGTAATAAGATTTACGCCATTGACCCTGCCAAGACCTGTTGCAATCTTTTTTAATGCCTCTTCATTCATTGCTGGGGATATCTTTGGATGGACACAGGAAAGGATTTCAATATTTCTAATTCCTGCATTTATAAGCCGTAGAGCTATCTCAACCCTGATTTCCGGGGTAAAGATATGAAGGTATTCAGCTGGAATATTTTGACCATATTCCCTTAAGGTAACATCAGTAATAGTTACGCTATCATTTTTGTCATTTGTTATGAACACAACAAACCAGTTATTCTTTCGTATCCGGAAGGACTTGGGGGATTTTTTTAACCACCCCTTTCCCCTCAGAGAGTACCTTGCCCACTTTTTTCGACTCTTTAAAGATTTTTTTCTTCCAGGTTTTGTAGAGATCAGGTGATATGAGCCTGGACATAGATTGATACGTGACAATTACCATGCGAGCCATAGTTGATTTGGCTATCAGCGGACTCTTGGAGGGAGTAAAAAAGATAAGGAGCACTATCAGAAGATAAGAGATAATAATGCCCTTAATCAGGGCAAGACCAAAGCCAAGGCCTCTATCAAGCCAGGCAATGAGCAATTTTTTAAAAAGGTGGTGCAAAAGTATTCCAGATAGATTGAATACAATAACCACCACAATAAACAGTAGTAAAAAACTGATAAGAGAAAGAGATTTTCCTAAGGGAATGTATGCCTTGAGAAGGTTGGCCATTTGAGGATAATAGTGATTACCAATCCAGATTCCAAAAATGATACCAGCAAGAGAAGATATTTCTCTGAAAAAGCCCCTGAAAATACCCTTGACAACGAAGAAGGTTATTAATCCAAGGATGATGTAATCAAGAATATTCATGTGTAATCTCTATCAAAGGCAGTTTTTATAAGTCAAGTTCATTTAACCAGTCATAGAAAAAAGTTCGTTGTTTATTGCAGAATATACCTTTTCTAACAGAGTTTACAGATTCTCCCGAATTTTCATCATCATTTGATCAAAGATACGGGTTATGATACATAGATAAACATGAGCTTACAAAAAAAACTTCTTTTAGCCTTTGGTATTATTATGCTTGACCTGGTTTTCTTCTTTCTGCCCCTGACAGCATTTTTTCTTGCGTATGTTATAATATACAATCCACCCTGGGTAAAGAATTTACTTGAAAGACTGGAATAGAATAGGGAAAGAGGCAGTAATAAGCAGGAAGATAAATCAAGCGAGGAATAGACTGCTCACAGTAGATTTTGGATTGTGGATTTTAGGAATGATAACTTTAGTCACTTTAGGCACTTTTAACTTTAGTTCACTATGATTAATCAGGTTTTCATAAACAAGGCCAAAGGACTTGGGTTTATTGCGGTGGGCTTTTCTAGACCAACAACCCCTCTCTACTTTGATTTTTTCTGTCACTGGCTCAAAGAGATTGAAATAGGAAATATGAATTATTTGAAAAGGAATATAGATATTCGAAGAGACCCCTCAGAGCTCCTTAAGGGATTAAAGACCATAATTTCTCTTGCATATCCATATCCAGCAAATAAGCCATCTACTCCTGATGGATATACCACCTCGAGATATAGCACACCTCAAGAAGAGGATTATCATCTCCGGTTGAAAAAATTAGGAAAGCAGCTATGCGCATTCATTACAGAGATATTTCCTGAAAGCAAAAGCAGGGTATGTGTTGATTCGGCCCCTATTCTTGAAAGGAGCTTTGCGGAAATGAGTGGTATTGGGTTCATTGGCAAAAACAATATGTTGATTGTTCCAGGCTATGGCTCATACTGTTTTTTGGTTGAAATTTTGACCACAGCAAAATTTACTATCCCTTTTTTTAACGGGGCAGAAAATAGGTGTGGTTCATGCACTAAATGTATTGATATGTGTCCTACAGGGGCCTTAAAGGCCCCGTTTTACATTGATGTTTCTAAATGCCTTTCCTATCTCACGATAGAGGCAAAGGATGCTGTCGATAAAGAAACAGCCGAAAAAATGGGAAATACCTTTTTTGGGTGTGATGTCTGTCAGGAGGTGTGCCCTTTTAATAAAAAGGAATCCGGTGTAGTTGCGCTCCCGCCCACAAAAGAAATTCTGGCAATGACCGAAATGGATTTTAAAAGGGTCTTTGGAAAGACTGCATTTGAAAGGGCTGGAGTGGAAAAGTTGAAAAAAAATATAAGGGCGCTCTTTGATCAATAAAATCGAGTCATCTCATGTAAAGGTGCCCATGTTGAGATGGACAAGGATTAAAATAGTTTATTGAGTTACAAGCTATGGGCGAAATAAACGTAGATAAAAGGTAGATATATGATCAGGGCGAAACTTTGGTTTACCTGTGCTGCCATGCATGATCCGGTAACGCCTATTATTGTCAAACCTTCGGTTCTGGGATGGAAGGCAAAGAGAAGGGATGTTGAACTCACCATTGAACGGGCCTTCACTGGAGAAGAGTTGGTACTCAGGATGAAAGGCTGGGTTACAACGGATGTAAAGCACGTAATTGAGATAATAAAGCCGTATGGATACATTAAGATACTTGATGAAGAGGATCTGGTTGTGGAGGTGGAATCAGAAGAGGATTATGAAAAAGTAACAAGTGCCTTAAAGGAAAAGTTTGGTGATCAGGTTTTCCTTGAAAGGTTGTAGGCTTTATTCGCTCTCTCTTGACACCATTTAATCTGTATCCTGATTCTTCACTTCGTTGCGATAAATAATCAGCCGATCGCCTGGATGGATGTGTGCCTTGAGATCAAGTTTGTTCCAAATGATGATGGCAGCTAAAGGAACATTGAATCTTTCTGCAATGGAAGAGAGGTTGTCTCCCTGGTTAACGATATAGACAAACTCTTTTTTGGATGCTAACCAATCTTTAAGGAGATCTTGGTAACGGCTGTGAAACCCTTTTGCTGAGCCCTTAGGAATCAAAATATGATGGCCTCCCTTTGTGAGGTAATGCCCTCGAATCTCGGGATTGAGATCCTTGATCACCTTGAAATGGGTTTTAGCAGCCCGGGCAACAATACGTATTGGAATATCTTGCAAGCAGTTCAGATGAATCCTGTCGAATTCCAAAGGAGGGTAGTAGTCCTCCTTAGAGAGAGAAAAGCCATATTTTTCTTGGTTAGAGAAAATTAGTTTTGCAGAAATAACCCTAAAAACAAATCTTTGGGTTTCTATGGGAAGATATAGGTGATAATAATTGTCGGTCTCCTGCTCCATAATTTCAGCCAAAAGACCCTCGTCGCCCATATTATAGGCAGCTGCCACCAGGCTCCATGATCCAAATTTTTGATAAAGCTCCTCAAAATACCGAATTGCCGCTTGGGTTGATGCAGGCAGATTCCGTCTTTCATCAATGTAGCGATTGATAGTGAGACCATACTTTATAGCGGTTTGTCTCATAAACTGCCAGAACCCTATTGCTCCCCTGTTTGAGGATACATGCGGTCTTAGGGCGCTTTCAGCAATGGCAATGTATTTGAGATCCTCTGGTAATTTATTTTCTT
>CAZSWT010000081.1:0-12967 GCA_964611035.1 uncultured Desulfobacteraceae bacterium | reverse complement strand
GAGTCCTGTATCTGTCCCATTCTATCTTTTTGTTGGCCACAAACTTATTAAAGATATGATCACCCAGGGTTTCCCTTACAAGCTCGCTCTTCTCTACCTCTTGAAGTGCTTCAAAAAGGTTTCCTGGCAAAGAGATGATTCCAGCATCTTTCCGGGCTGTCTCATCCATCTCATAAATATCCTCCTCTATTGGCTCCGGGAGCGGGTAGTTTTCCTCAATCCCCTTTAGTCCCGCAGCAAGCATAACTGCGAATGCCAGATACGGATTACAGGCTGGATCAGGTGATCTGAACTCAATCCTCGTAGCCTGTTCCTTGCCCGGTTTATACATAGGCACCCGAACCATTGTCGAGCGGTTGCGTCTGGCCCATGAAATATAGACAGGAGCCTCATAGCCGGGGACTAATCTTTTATAGGAGTTTACCCACTGGTTTGTTACTACAGCAATCTCTCTTGCATGCCTCATAATGCCGGCAATGTATGATTTTGCTGATTGTGAAAGATGATACTGGTCATGAGGGTCGTGAAAGGCGTTTATATCACCCTTAAAAAGAGATTGATGGACATGCATACCACTCCCATTTTCACCAAAAATGGGCTTTGGCATGAATGTGGCATAACAGCCCTTGTTACGGGCAATTTCCTTCACGGTTATCCTATAGGTCATGGTCTTGTCTGCCATTGCTAGGGCCTCATCAAACTTGAGGTCAATTTCGTGCTGACTGGGGGCGACCTCATGGTGGCTGTATTCCACCTGGATATCCATATCCTGGAGTGCAAAGATCATCTCCCTTCTTAAATCCACGCCCATGTCTAAGGGTCTGTTGTCAAAATATCCACCTTTATCAAGGGGCTTCAGGGAATCCTGTCCCTCAAAAAGGAAAAACTCCAGTTCTGGCCCCATGTAAGGTATATATCCTCTTTCGGCCAGTTTTTTTGTCATTCTCTTCAAGACATATCTAGAGTCTCCTTCGTAATGGCTTCCATCAGGCTGAAGGATATCACAAAACATTCTGGCCACTGGCCTGTCCTGGGGCCGCCAGGGGAGGAACTGAAAGGTGCTTGGATCAGGCATGGCTATCATATCGCTCTCCTCAATCCTGGCAAACCCTTCGATAGAGGAGCCATCAAAGCCCATTCCCTCTTCCAACCCCTCCTCCAACTCTGATGAGGTAACAGCAAAACTCTTCAGGATACCCAAAACATCCGTAAACCAGAACTGGATGAAACTGATATTTTTCTCCTTAACTATTTTCATGACATCTTCTTTTGATTTACAAAGCATGCACCCCTCCCCTTTATATACAATCTTTTTTTAATCTTTCAGTGAGCGTTACCATATGGCCAATAAGGATGACTAGTCCTCATGCAAAACTTTTTGTAGGATTAACATAATAGAGCCTATTTGGTAAAGCTCTTTTATCTAATAGCCTTTCCGGTCCTCCCCGTTTCTCTAATTTCGATCATTATATCTCGCTGATCACTTAATGCTGTACTATCAGAAAAGACGATCTCATCTGTCCTCTCTTTATTAAAGCATCTCGCTATTTGTGGAGAATCACCAATATTTATGTTCTCTTTGAACCTGATGCCCTCGGTTACTTTGCCATCTATTACAGTGAGAAATACATTGCGGTATGTATAGCGACAGAGATTTTCTGGCGATTATTATCCAATAGTTATCTATTACATGCAAGATATGTATGTTTACAGAAACCTTGGGTAACAACTCAAGGCAGTGCAGAGGATTGCCATGCGAACATAGAGCCCGTAACGGTTTTGACGAAAATAAACTGCCCTGGGATCACTGTCTGATTCATCAGGTAATTCATCGGCACGGGGAAGTGGGTGCATAATCACAGCAGATTTCTTCATAGCGCGTAACGCCTTTGCGCTCAATGCTTTGAGCATCGCTCTCTGCCCCTATATTCCTTGACAAATCCCAACCACAGGCATAAGCTTGCCGCAATGTAATTCAGCCCTTTAAGGCAAGGGGGGATCTTGATCTGCAATTCCAACATGAGGTTTTTCCAAAAAGCTCCACAAACGCAGTGTTCGTGGAGCTTTTTTACGTCTATTCTTGTGAATGATACGTGCTGTTAAACAAGAAAAACGGAACGTGAGTCAAACGAAGATTTGACCCGTTGACGTTGATTGGATAATTAAAATCTGAAATTTGTGTTGCAATAGTATAAAATGCATACAGGCAGTACAATCTAAGGTTGGGCAGTTTATCAAGGAGGGAAATCATGAAACTTGTTTTTCAGTCATCCCCAAGCATAACCGTCGCAACGAATACGTTTATCAATGTTCCCGTCATTCTGAAGTATGAGGACACACCACTTATAGAGGTTATTAAAGAAAAAGGCATTGGTTTCACGACACAAATACCAATTTATCACTCGGACGGAACATATCTGGCGAAGGTTAAAGGCAACCGAGTCTATCCTACCGAAGCGGGGAAAAAAGCGAACATCGACATAAGAGACCAGCAAGGCAAGTTCATATGCAGTCTTGACAATAAAGTGATGTTCGAACTAACCCACGGTGTTGGCGACGCTTTCAAGGCGAACGCAGAATTATATGCGCCAGACGGGTACTTTGTTAAATGTACGGATGCTCCTAAGCCGGAACTCTTCGATTTAACGGGAAGTGCGATCCAAGTCGGTGGAGTTACGATGATCGGAAACGTCTTCCAGAATCTGTCCATCGGCATTTGGCTGCGCAAGAATGGTTCCTGTGTGATAGGGGTAATATAGACCGTATCTTCAAAGGGATTGCCCAACAAGGGCATCGAGATGGATTGGAAAAAGCTGCCGCTTTTCCCAACCACTCATGCCCGCCATTAGACCAAATAATGTAATATATAAATTCCAATAGTAATGATAGATGTTGAGACAACATGATCAATCGGAATCTACTAAGAGACTTAAAAAATCAGCCTGCCTTAACTGAAAAAAATCTTCAAATCATCGCCTGTGCCGGTTCCGGAAAAACGGAATTCATTTCCCATCGAATAGCCTATATTATTGCCAAAGAAATAGCCAAACCAGAAAATATTGTTGCCTTTACTTTTACGGAAAAGGCTGCCGAAGAATTAAAACTTAGGATTAGAGGTAAGATAAGAGTTCTATTAGGGCATCAGCCGGATATTGGTGATATATATGTGGGGACAATCCACGGTTTCTGTTATGAATTACTAAAAGAGTTTATTCCTGAGTACAGGGCCTTTGATGTGCTTGACGAAGGCAAGCGATTTTCATTTGTGAGCTCCATTCGGACTGACCTTGGCTTGCCTAATTTAGAAAATTGGTTGGTATCAATCGGAATGAGAAAGCCATATGGCACAACCAAACAGGCCTGGATTATCAATACTTTTATTCGTGGTGTTGATATCGTTCGGGAAGAAATGCTGGACCCGGAAGTTGTGTCTGATTCGGAAGCATTTATAAACGCTTATCATTTGTATGATAAAAAATTGCATGAAAGAAGGTTCCTGGATTTCAGCAGCCTGATGGCTCTTGCAGTGGGCTTTCTTCAGAAAGACAAAAATATTCTTTCAGAAGTTCGCAAAAGATTTACCTATATTACCGTTGATGAATACCAGGATGTAAACCTGATACAGGAAAGACTGGTAAAACTGATGGCGGGGCGGAAGAATAATATCTGCGTGGTAGGCGATGACGACCAATCCGTTTATCAATGGCGGGGTTCTACTGTAGATAATATTATCAACTTCAAAAAACGATACCCGAAGGTATTTACCCATCATTTGCCCACCAACTTTCGTTCTACAGATGGAATCATAAGCCTTGCAAATAAACTGATTCAAAACAACAATCCCGGGCGTCTTAAAAAATCAATGAAGTCGTCAGGAAAGAAATATCAGACAGGGGATATCTATAAAGTAGAATTTCAATATCAGGCTGATGAAATAGAATTTATCGTTGACCGAATTCAAAGGCTGATTGGGACTGAATGGACCGACAACGATGGTTCAAAGCGTGGTTTGGCCTATGCAGATATCGCTCTTTTTTTTCGCTCTGTAAAATATGGGGCGCAGCCATATCTTGATGCATTGGATGAGGCCGGAATACCTTTTGCTGTTACCAATATCGGAGGCCTATTTGAAGCGGATGAAGTGGATACTATTTTTAACATCTTTTCATATCTTGGCGATTTCGAAAAGATTTGGGACGGGCTATCAGGAACGGGCTTTGTGCCAACAGAGGATGATATTTACTCCTCTGCTAAGCCAATCTTTTCATTGCCAAATAAAAAAGCGTTTAAAAACCAGCTACAGGGATTAAAGGAATCCATTTCAGGCAGAATATCTTTACAGGGCATCTATGGTGAAATCCTTGCAACCCTTGGTGTTGCCAGGGATGATATTCATAATAATGAAAACGAAGTGGCGCTTTACAATCTGGGGCGGTTAAGCCAGGCCATTTCCGATTATGAAGGCACGCGATCATACTGCACGCCCCGTGATATCAGGCGTTTCTGCTGGTTTATAAGAAATTTTGCGCAAAACTCCTATGATGCGGGAACCGGAGATGACAGGACACTTTCCATTAACGCAGTTCAGGTGATGACACTTCACGGCACAAAGGGATTGGGCTTTGCTGTTGTGTTTATGCCTTACAGCGTGGAAAAGCCTTTCCGGCAATCATATCCCGGTTTTTTAGATGCCACAAGGTTCAATTTTACCCGTTACCAGGGAAATGTTGAAGACGAGAGGCGATTATTTTATGTGGGCATGACACGGTCGAAAAAGTATCTCTATATTACGTCCTGCGTGGATCCTGGTCCACATAAAAGAAAGAAAAAGCCCAGCCAATTCCCGAACGAATTAAACGGGAATTACTTTATTGATAAGCCAGTTAAGGACCCTAAAAAACGAAAAAAACTAAAGCCGCAACCATCAAACGAAGATTATCGCTTTCCGACCAATTATTCTGAAATGAGCGATTATCTGCGCTGCGAATACGACTACAAAATGCGCTACATTTATGGTTTTAATCCCATTATTGTGCAGGCCCTCGGATATGGCAATCAGGTGCACAACATATTAAATATACTTCATAAGGTTGCGCAGGAAACCGGTAAACTGCCAACCGATGAAGAGGCCGCTGAAATATTGAAAGAACAATTTTACCTTCGTTATGCGGCAGAAAGCCAGCAGGATACCTTAAAACGCAGCGCTCTTCGAAGCGTGTTAAGGTACATCGGAATGTGGCGTGAAGATTTTACCCTTTCGGTGAGCACGGAACGTAATTTTGAAATGGATGTGGACAATGCCCTTATTTCCGGCAGCATTGACCTGCTGAAAAGAGAAAATGCCGATGAAAGCATTCTGGAAGTAGTGGATTTTAAGACCGGCAATGAAAAGCGGATGGATGAAGAACTAACCTTACAGGTGCAGCTTTATACCATTGCCGCCAGAGAAGCCCTTAATCTTAAAGTGAACAAGGCCTACGTTCACTTTTTAGATGCCAAAAAACAGGCGCGGATTGAGGTGTTGATCACGCCTAAGCAGTTGGACCTGGCTAACAAAACTATATCGGATACAATAAATGGAATAACCACCCGGCGGTTCAGGCTGAATCCGAGAAATAAGAAAGTCTGCAACAAGTGCGATTGGAGGAAATTTTGTCCACAGAAGCAGTAAAAAATAAGCCCTATCTTGGCCACCATAAACGGCTTCGAGAACGGTTTATCAAATCGGGCCTGGATAGTTTTCACGATTACGAGGTCCTGGAATTATTATTGACTTATGTATTTCCGAATAGAGATACCAAGCCGATTGCCAAGGATTTGCTGGCTAAATTCAAGTCACTTGCCGGTGTATTCAGCGCGGACTCACAAGAATTGCAGGAAATAAAGTGGGTTGGTGAACGAACAGCGGTCTATCTGAGACTGCTGAATGATACGCTTGGTTTTGTATTCGAGGAGCGAGCCAGAAATGAGGAGATACAGTTTACCAAAACAACTCAGGTATTTGAATACTTTAGAGCCACCATCGGAAATAAGAAAAATGAGGTAATGCGGGCGGTGTATCTGAACAGCCAAAACAGGCGGATCCATGCAGAAAATCTGAGCGAGGGCACGGTTGCAGAAGCCGTGGCTTTCCCGCGCAAGATTGTGGAAGGCGCCTTAAAACACCGTGCTGTAAGTGTCATTATTGCACATAATCACCCCGGAGGCGTGGCGGAACCATCGGATAATGACGATAAAATTACAGAGCAGATTAAAAAGGCGCTGGAAACAGTAGGAATAAGTTTGCAGGATCATCTGGTAATTGCCGGGGATGAATACTTCAGTTACCGGCAGATCGGGTATTTGGAATAGGAGGATTTGTAACGTATATTATGGTTGATATTGGTTGACTTTTGAATTTTGGAGAAGGTAAAATAAAAGAGCGGATATCAGTTGTTAGGCGACATTGCAAAGATTAAAAAGAGGACATAGAGATGAGTTTATTGGATGAGTATATCGGGAAAATCAAAAAGGGTTGGAGTAGTATTGAACTGGAATCTGAACTGTTGAAGTTAATATCGGAATACAATAAATTAAGGGATACATATTTATTTGTATACTCCACTGCTATTGGGAAGCCAATCCCAGCGGTTGCGTTAGAACAAGCAGACTTTTATGTAATTCGTGATTTATTGACGGGTAAAAAAGATCTTAAGCAAGTTGATATGTATATCGAAACACCGGGGGGCAGTGGCGAAACAGCAGAAGAAATAGTCAAGTTCTTACACAATAATTTTGAAACAGTTTCATTTGTGATATCTGGAGAAGCTAAAAGTGCTGGTACAATTATGGTTTTATCGGGTGATGAAATTTTAATGACTGAAACTGGAAGCTTAGGTCCAATTGATGCGCAAATGAAAATTGGACGTTCTGTAGTATCAGCATATGATTATATGGATTGGGTTGATAATAAAAGGAAAGAAGCGGAAAAGCAGGGGGCGCTAAATCCATTTGATGCAACAATGATAGCACAAATCTCACCAGGTGAATTAGGCAGTGTTTTTAATGCGCTAAAATTTGCTGAAGATTTAGTTGTTGAATGGTTGAAAAATTACAAATTCAAAAACTGGACTTTTACCGAGATCCATAAAACACCTGTAACTGAAGAAATGAAAAAGAAACGTGCAGAGGAGATTGCAAAGGAATTAATCGACCACTCTAAATGGAGGTCACATGGAAGGTCAATAAAAATTGATGATTTAGCGGGAATTGGATTGAAGATAACAAGGGTAGATAGTGCCCCAAAGCTGGCTAATATTGTGTATAGAATTCAAACAGTTTGCAGACTGCTTTTTGAGTCTACCGCCACCTTTAAGATATTTGCAACTCAAGATAACAAAATATTTAGACAAGCTGTTCCTGTTGGATCTCCGATAAGAGTTCCGCAAATGCAAGTACCTGAGGCAGTTAAGATTGAACAAAAATGTCCAAAATGTGGCATTGTTCATAAGATATACGCAAAATTTGTTCCTAATCCCCAGATTGATTTAGATTTCAAAAATAAAGGATTTATACCTTTTCCAAAAGATGCTAAAATTATTTGTAGTTGTGCTTTTGAAATAGATTTATTGGGCATTAAGAACCAAATTGAAATGCAAGCAGGAAGAAAAATTATTGTTGAATAAGGAGGAAAAATCATGGAAGCAAAGAGGAAAGAATTAAGACAGAAAGAAGAGAAGGCGTTGTTGACCTTTTTGAAACGAACCCGAGAAGGAAAATATGCGAAGATAGATGAAAGTTCGCTGCCATACGTGAGGATTAAAGAACAAAAAGAAGAAATTTATGAAGATGAATATTACTACAGTGTTAGATAGAAGACCTGTCAATAAAGCTGCAACGTCGCATAGCACAGCATAAAAGGTCAGTGCCTAAGGACACTTGTCCAAATTTTAGGTGCAGAAAAAGTTCCTTTATGCTGGGAACCTTATCCTGTCTAAAAATTAGGAGAGACTATGCCTGAAGAAAAATTTAAAGACTTGCCCACAGGGCTTTACTGGAAAGGCAAAAAGACCGAAGTGGATCGGGTAGTTTTGCCTTTTCAGACCATTGAAACCATAAATGAAAGCAGGGCGACACGGGAGCGGGAGAGAAAAGTATCAATAGGTCTTTTTAAAGATAAGAGTAACGGCGACTGGTATAACCGCCTGATCTGGGGCGATAACAAATACATTATGGCGTCGTTGCTAGAAGAGTTTGCCAGGACGATTGATTTGATCTATATAGACCCGCCATTTGCCACCGGAGCAGATTTTAGTGTGAAGATGACCTTGGGCGATGCTGAATGGACAAAAGAGCCTTCTGCCATTGAAGACAAGGCTTATAGGGATACCTGGGGGCGGGGGTTGGATAGTTATCTGCAGATGATGTATGAGGGGTTGGTTTTAATGAGAGAGTTGCTGTCAGATACTGGTTCTATATATGTACATTTGGATTGGCATGTATCTCATTATATTAAAATTATAATGGATGATATTTTTGGATACGATAATTTTAGGAATGAAATTATTTGGTGTTATACCGGACCTAGCAAACCAAGATTAGATTTTCCAGATAAACATGATGTAATCTTACGATCTTCAAAATCAGATAAAAGATTTCTAAATATTGACCAAGTAAGAATACCCTATAGTGAAAGTTTTTTAAATAGAAGAAAGTATAGTGAAGGAAGCGGGGGGATAATGGGTGGTAGGGACTACGATGAAGTTAAAAAGAAGGAAGGTTATGAAGAAGGGAAATTACCTGAAGATTGGTGGAATGATATACCTACAGGTGGGCAAATGTCAGTAAATGAGCTACTAGGCTATAAAACGCAAAAACCGGAAAAGCTATTAGAAAGAATCATCAAAGCCTCCTCCAAAGGAGGTGATTTGGTGGCTGACTTTTTCTGTGGTTCCGGCACCACCGGGGCTGTGGCGGAAAAATTGGGCCGGCGGTGGATTATGGCAGACCTGGGCAGGTATGCTATCCACACCAGCCGCAAGCGTCTTTTAGGGATAGACAACTGCAAGCCGTTTGTTGTTCAGAACCTGGGCAAATACGAGCGGCAATACTGGCAGGGCGTTACTTTTAAAAAGCGTAGTGATGAGCAGATGCCTATCTACGAATATATCCGGTTCATTCTCAAACTCTACAATGCCGAAGCCTTGACGGGTATGTTGCACATTCACGGCAAGAAAGGAAAACATTTTGTTCATGTGGGCGCGGTGGATGCGCCGGTTACGCTTACTGAAATAAAAGAGGCAATGGATGAGGTAAAACAGGCCGGTCAGAAGGCGCTGGATATCCTGGGCTGGGAATGGGAGATGGGCCTGCACGATGTGGTGGAAAAGACCGCAAAAGAGAGCGGCATCCATCTTCGCCTGCTTTCCATTCCAAGAGATGTTATGGATCCCAGGGCAGCGGAAAAAGGCGATGTCACTTTTTATGAATTAGCGTATCTTGAAGTGGAAACGAACCAAACAAGACCGGTCGCATTTGAGGTGAAACTAAAAGACTTTGCCATCCCAAATCTGGATTTAATCCCGCAGGAGGTGCGGGACAAGATAAAAAAATGGTCGGATTATATTGATTACTGGTCTGTGGATTGGGACTGGAACGAGGATACGTTTCACAATATGTGGCAGTCCTACCGCACCCGCAAGGAACGGAAATTAGAATTAACATCTGATGCGCATAAATATGAAAATAGCGGCGATCATAAAATCATGGTCAAGGTGATTGATATCTTTGGCAATGATACCACCCATGTCATTGAGGTAAAATCATAATGGCACGCAAACGGAAAGCAAAGCGAACTCAAAAAGAGACAATCATCCATTTGGATCACCGGCTTCCCGAGGTGACGGGTAGAGATCCTTATTCCATTCCGGTGAAACACTTGTTGCCCGACAAGAAAGGCGGCTACATCGAAAAGGATGAACGCCGCCCCAGCAAGACCCTGCTGGTGAATCAGATCCGCGAAGAAGTAGATAGATGGAGGGAAAACGGCTATGAACGCCCGCGAGGGATTTCTGATACTTCCAGACGGCTGATGGAATGGTGGTTTGATGAAACCCATTTCTTCCCGGATGGAGAACCTTTCAGTTACTATTTTGCCCAGCAGGAAGCTATTGAGACCATCGTTTACCTGTATGAAGTCATCAAGAAGCAGGAGGCCGCTGATCTTATTTTTAAATATATGGATCCAAAGGCGTATAAGGATGATTTATTTACTACCCGCAAAAAAATAGAAGAAACAACCCGTCAAAGGCGGATGCTTACAAGAATTGTGCCTGAAACAGGGCTGATTGCCCATCAGGAGATTCCCGCGCCGGATCATTATCGCTATGCAATTAAGATGGCAACAGGTTCGGGCAAGACGCTGGTCATGGCAATGGCAGTTGCCTGGTCATACTTTCATAAGAAATTTGAACCTGATTCGAATCTAAGCAAAGCGTTTCTGATTATTGCGCCGAATATAATTGTATTTGAACGTTTAAAAGAAGATTTTGAGAGCGGTAAAATTTTTCAGGAATGGGACTTGATACCAAATGAATGGAAACACGACTGGCAGATGACCTATATCCTCCGGGGTGAAAGCAGAAAAACTTCCACGGAAGGCACGCTGTACCTTACCAATATTCATCAATTGTATGAGCCAAGGAACAACAGCGGTGGTGATGATCCGGTAACTCGCCTGCTGGGACCAAAACCTAAAGAGGCCACCGGCTCATGGGAAGAGGATCTGTTAGACAGGATTAAAGCGCATGATGATCTGCTGATTATCAATGACGAAGCCCATCACGTCCATGACGAAGACCTGGAGTGGATGCAGGTTATTTTACGTCTGCATAATCACCTGAAAGGCAGGGGAAGCAAAGGTTTATCCATACAACTCGACTTTACCGCCACGCCCAAGGATCAGAACGGCACCTTTTTTCCTTGGATTATTTGTGATTATCCATTGGCGCAGGCTATTGAAGACCGCATAGTCAAGGCACCCTTGATTGTTCACCAGACAGATAAAGCCGACCCGGAGAAGTACGACCGTGCCAGTGTTGCTTATGCAGAGTGGATCAGCATCGCTATTTCCCGCTGGAAAGACCACCATAAGGCATATGGCAAGGTCAAAAAGAAACCGGTGCTTTTCATTATGGCCGAAAACACACGGGATGCCGATGATATTAATGCATCATTAAAATCCAAAGCAGAATTTAAGGGAGACGGTCAACTCCTTTTAATCCATACGGATAAAAAGGGTGAAATTCAGAAGCGGGACCTGGAAAAAGCCAGGGAAGCGGCACGGCTAATTGACAAAGCGGAGAATAAGATAAGGGCCATTGTTAGTGTTATGATGTTGCGGGAAGGCTGGGATGTGCGCGGTGTTTCGGTTATATTGGGCGTAAGGCCTTTTACCGCCAAGGCAAATATTCTTCCTGAACAGGCTGTGGGCCGCGGGCTTCGTTTGATGAAAGAAGTTGGCCCGGATTATATTCAAATTGTTGAAATTGTCGGCACCCAGAAATTTGAGGAATTTGTCAAACAACTGGAAGTGGAAGGCGTCGGGGTTGGATATACACGGCAAACGCCGGACATGGGGCAATATGTCTTTCCGCATAAAGCGAAAATGGAATTTGATATTGAAATTCCGTTGTTAACGCCGTCTTACTCCCGCCAGGTAAACGGGCTGGATGCTTCGTTTATTGATGAATTGCCAGCGAATCCAAGAGGATTGAAAGTAACCGAAGGAGTGATAAACAAGGTAGAATTGGTTGAAACGGTTACGCAAAAAACAGTGGCACAGAAAAAGGTAACTATTGATGAAGCCGTTCCTGAAATCAATGAAATATTAATAAATTTAACTAATCGTATTTGCAAGGAAGCACGTTTAGACGGGCATTTTGCGGTAATTTATCCATTGTTGCGAAAATATTTGAAATATGTGTTTTTTGGTCAGGAAGTAGATCTGGACAATAATAAGATCAGAAGATTGTTAACAGATCCCCGGAACACGGCAGAAATTATAAAAACTCTGGCAAAAGCAATTGGTGATAAAAGCATTACTACAACAACGGTAAAAATGAAAAGCGATCCGTTACGCTTGTCTGAACTGGATGGATTTTACTGGAAACGGATGTGGGTCGAATTGGACAACACCATCTTCAATATCACCCCCTGCTTTAATGATTTTGAAAAACACTTTGCGCAATTTCTGGATCAGGCACACGATATTAGCAAATTTGCAAAACTGGCAGAGACCTATACAAAGTTTTCAATTGAATACATCAATCACAAGGGCGCCATTGCCTATTACTATCCTGATTTCGTAGCGGAGCAGAAAAATGGTGAAGAAATTATTATGTGGTTGATCGAAACTAAGGGCTGGGAACAGGAAGACGTTCCACTAAAGGATGCCAGAGCAGAAAGATGGTGTAAGGATGCAACCAAACTAACCGGTGTTGATTGGCGTTACTTGAAAGTGCCGTATAGTCCATATATCAGCATTACAAAGAGTTTAACTTCGATGCCTTCGGCAACCTTTGAGGAATTCATAGAAATTTTCAACAGGATATTAACTGACGATCAGCTTGGCCTGAAGATGTAATATTTTGAGCAGTCGCGGACGCAGTTGACTGTGTTGACTTATTTATCAAGCAGCATATTGGCATCACCGGTGCAGGCACTGGACAATACGGTCAATGTAGTGGAATGGCGTTATCCATCAAAGCTTGAGTATAAGGTTAAAGATAAGTGGGGCAGGTCCCAACAATTTACATGTTTAGATTGAAGCACCTTGCAGCAATAAAGGGGTCAGCCGATGATTTGTGCAGATAGGCTAATGGAACTCCAGGGAAAAACCTTGATGTTTTAGTTGGTGTATGCAATCTACAGACAAATCAATCTTAAAGGAGATTTTTTAATGAAGAATGTAGAAATGACCGTTGAAGGG
>CAZSWT010000080.1:0-13046 GCA_964611035.1 uncultured Desulfobacteraceae bacterium | reverse complement strand
ATGTCATTATATTAACGGCGCCTATCTCGGAGTCGATGCTATCCCCCAAAATGGGTCAAGAAGATTGAGAAATTAAAATATCTTGATGACCTGGCAAAAGAGCATATAATAGAAAATTTAGGGAAAGTTGTGTTCACTCAAATTAAAACCTTTGGTCGCAAATTCGTGAAGGCTAAAAATATTGGCTGAAACTGCTTCTCAACTAAGGTTAAATGATGAACAAGACAGAAAAAGGTAAATTAGAGAAGGCTTTTAGCACCTACTTTAAAGAAATTCATAAGATTTATACAGGTGGTGGTTTTAGGGAAGAAAGCTTTTATCCAGCGCTTAGGGACTCATTGAAGAATGTTCCCGGATTCTTCCAAAGCAAGCAGGAGCAAATGCCCTTGTTCAACCTAAAAAAACGGAAGTAGGAATCCCTGACTTTCGTGTTGGTAAAAATGGCGAAATTGACGGATACGTTGAAGCAAAACTTCCGGATGTAAACCTCAGAGAAGTCGAAGACACCGAGCAACTCGAAAGATATCGGGACTCTCTGCCAAACCTTATTTTAACCAACTTTTTAGAGTTCAGACTATACAGATATGGCAATCCCATTGATAAAGTGGAAGTAGGTCGCCAATTTACTTTGCAGAGTTTAAGGTTCCCTCCTGTTCCAGAAAAGTTAGATTTATTCTATGAACTTTTAGAAAAATTCTTCTCTTTTTCCATACCAGAGATCCAAAAATCATCTGACCTCTCAGTAGAACTTGCAAATAGGACCAGATTTCTTGAGCACATCTTACAAGAAGAGCTTTTAAAAGAAAATGAGGAAATATCAAGATTTTACAAAGCTTTTCAGGAGGAACTTTTAGGAGCCTTGACCAGGGAGAGGTTTGCCGATCTTTATGCCCAAACTATTACCTATGGTCTTTTTGCTGCGAGGATGAAGGTCACCAATGGATTTAAAAGGGAGACTGCCTGGAAATTCATTCCTGAAAGCCTGCCTCTACTAAAAGAGATATTCTATTCAATGATGGGGCCTCATTTTCCTGAATCCTTATCCTGGATTGTCGATGATATAAACCAGGTACTTGAAAAGGCGGATATTTCATCAATCCTTAAGGAATTCAAGACTACTCGATGGGATGAAGATCCAGTAATCCACTTTTACGAGACCTTTCTTGCTACCTATAATCCCGATGAAAGACAGCGACTGGGAGTATACTATACTCCTTTGCCTGTAGTTTCATACATTGTGAGGTCCATTCATGGGCTTTTAAAAGACAAATTTGGAAAAAGCGAAGGTCTTGCCACAAGGGATGTCACTCTTCTTGACCCTGCTGCTGGAACTCTGACATTTGTAGTTCAGGCAATCAAGCAGGTTCAGAAAGAGCTTGAAGAAAAGAAGAAACAAGGGCTGATTACATCTTACATACAAGAACATGTCTTGCCCCATTTCCACGCCTTTGAGATTCTTGTAGCTCCATATACAGTAGGGCATTTCAAGGTCGCTATGATTTTGGAAGAGATGGGTTATAAGTTTAAGGATGGTGAACGGTTTCAATTTTACCTGACAAACACATTAGAGATGAAGGCGCCAAAGCAGATAAGTTTTCTCATTGATCTTGCCAAGGAAGGACAGGAGGCAAAAAGGATAAAGGAAGAAGTCCCAATTCTGGTTGTGCTTGGCAATCCTCCTTATTCAGTTAGTTCAGAGAATAAGTCTGATTTTATCGAAAACTTGATGGATGATTATAAAAAAGATGTGAGGGATGAGCGAAATATCCAGCCCCTTTCTGATGATTATATAAAGTTTATTCGATTTGCCCACTGGAAAATAGATCAGGCAGGCAAAGGAATACTGGGATTTATTACTAACAACTCCTATCTTTCAGGGATAATCCATCGAGGGATGAGAAGAAAGCTTCTGGATACTTTTGATGAGATCTATATTATGAATCTTCATGGTTCTTCAAGAATTGGCGAAAAGACACCAGAAGGCGGAAAAGATGAGAATGTCTTTGATATTCAACAGGGTGTTGCCATTGCCTTGTATGCGAAATTGGAAGACCCACCAAAGGAGAAAAAGGTCTATTATGCTGACCTCTGGGGATTAAGAGACAGAAAACATGAATACCTTTTTGGAAACGATGCACAAACAACTGAATGGCAGGAGCTTGAACCTGCTTCCCCTTACTACTTCTTTGTCCCCAAGGATTTTGCCTTACAGACTGAGTATGAAAAATTCTGGAAGGTTACGGACATATTTGATAAGTGGTCGAGCGGAGTAAAAACAAGAAGAGACGACTTTATGGTAGCATTTCTCAGGGAGGAGTTATTACAACGTTTAAGGATTTTCGCCGGGATTTTGCCTGATGACATAGTTGGCCCGTCATCAAAAGTAAAAGATACAAAGTACTGGAGTATTAAAAAAGCAAGAGAAGAAGTTCGCAGAATTAATTATGAAGAAAAAATTGCTCTGTATGATTACCGCCCCTTTGATTCACGTTTTGTATTTTATTTCCCAAAAATAATAGAAAGGGGAGATGCGAGATCATCTTTTATGAAAAACTTCAAAAGAGATAATTTAGCTCTTTTGTGCATGAGAGAGGTAGTTATTGGGAGCGGATTCTCCCATGTATTTTTGACGAACAGAATTGCAGACATGAGGATGTTCCTTAGCAACAGAGGCGCTCCTTACTTTTTCCCCCTCTACATTTACTTTGACAAACTAGGTGAATTGTTTGAAGAAGAAGAAAAAGAGCCAAAACGTATCCCAAACTTCACTAGAGAGTTTTTACAAGGCATAGAAGAATCCCTACAAATAGAGCCAACACCAGAGGAAATTTTCTATTACATATATGCTGCCCTTTTTTCTCCTTCCTACCGAAAGCGCTATGACGAATTTCTCAAAATAGATTTTCCGAGGGTTCCTTTGCCGTCAGATTATGAGGCTTTCAAAGATTTGAGTAATCTCGGGAAAGAGCTTGTTGACCTTCATTTGCTCAAGGCTTCAGCCCTTGATGTGACTGAGATTGGCTTTCCGAAAGGTGGCTCCAATAATGTTGAAAGGGTTTTCTATGACCAAGAGAACCAGTGCATTTTCATAAACAAGGAGCAGTATTTTGAGGGCGTTTCAAAAGAAGCATGGGAATATCGAATCGGAGCCTATCAAGTTTTGGAGAAATATCTAAAGGACAGAAAAAATCGAAAACTTTCTCTTGATGAGATAAACAATTATATGAAAGTGGCAAAAGCAATTCGTCTGACGATTGAGCTACAGGGGAAGATTGACGATGTCTATAGAAAAATTGAAATTTAAGTTCCCGCATCGTCTAACATAGCATAAAAGGTTCGTGCCTAACGGAACTCACTTAAATTTTTTATTATGTGATAACTTCTTTTTTGCTGAAACGTTATATGTAATACTGTATTAAAGGAGATGAAGAAAAAATATAAAGATTCAGATGGAGGATAAACAAAATGGCAGGAATTACGACTAGAGAAAGTCCCTTCAGCCCAGGAAAACCCGTACCAGTTGAATATTTTATAGCTCGCATTAAGGAGATAGAGAGATTAGAAAGGGCAATTAAGCAGACATCATCTGGTAGAAATGAGAATATTTTTATCACAGGGGAACGTGGAATAGGTAAGAGCTCTCTCGCAGGTTTTATCCGCTATCTTGCAGAAAAAGAGCATGATTTTATTGGAACACATTGTTTTTTAGGAGGTGTAAGAGACCTTGAGGGAATGATTAGGGTAATTTTTCAGAGACTCTTGCAGGAAGTCTCAGATAAGACTATTTCTGATAACCTTAAGAATCTTTTTAATAAGTATATCAAAGGATTTACCCTCTTTGGTGTAGGGGTAGAGTTTACTACAGATCGATCTGAATTGCGCACGATACTGGATAACTTTCTACCTGCAATTAGAAAGATAAATGAGACAATAAAAGACAAGAAAGAGGGGATGATTCTTATATTAGATGATTTAAATGGAATTACAGATGTCCCTGGATTCGCGCAATTTATGAAAAGTTTTGTTGATGAATTAGCAACTTCAAGAGAGTCTTTACCCCTTCTCATTATTCTTGTGGGAATTCCGGAAAGAAGAGAGGAACTTATAAAACATCAACCTTCGGTAGCCAGAATTTTCGATATTATTGATTTAGCCCCAATGGATCAAAATGAATCTAAGGAATTCTTCAATAATATGTTTAATAAACAGAATATTTCTATGACCCCCAAAGCTTTATCTCTAATAGTACGTTTATCAGGTGGATTTCCTATGCTTATGCATGAAGTGGGAGACGCGGTATTTTGGTCCGATACAGATAATGAAATAGACAGAACAGATGCTGTAAGTGGGGTAGTTGAAGCGGCGGAAGTTGTAGGAAGAAAATATTTGGACCCTCAAATATATCGAGCGCTGAGAAGCGAAACTTACAGGTCTATTTTAAGACGAATAGGAAAATTACCACTGGGAACAAATTTTCAACGCAAAGACATTTTGGAAAAAGTCCCGGATAGAGAACAAAAAACTTTTGACAATTTCCTCAGGCGAATAAAGAGATTGGGAATTATCAGTGAAACAGAAACCAGGGGTGAATATAGGTTTATAAATCAGCTCTATCATCTTTATGTAGGTCTCGAGGCTATCAGGGCAGAAAAAGGAAAGAAAAGAGCGAATAAGAGGTAAGTTGTTACAATCATCTGCACATTGTAAATGTATCTGTCATATTCCACTGATAGGCTTTTCTTCACACTCATATGGATAACCCAAGTTGAACTCTCACTGCCCAACATCACCTATCATTGCTTCTGACCATCCCAATGCTTCGGATTCACATCTTGAATTGTGAATAAGAATTTATTCAAATTCTTGGATATCTTTCCAGGACCACATTCCATAGAAAATACAGCCATGTTGCTGATATGGTTCAGCTATGTCAGGATTTCAGGGGAGTGATAATTGAAGGGATAAAAGAGATCCCAACACTAAGAATGGCAAAGTCAGGCCAAAAGGGATATTTTTATGAGTGAAGGTTTCTGTATCAAACCTTTAATTGCTTGATATTCAATGTTTTGTTCTGTAATCTTCAACAGAATCAGGTAATGTCCGTATAGAACCAAGTATCAGCTACTAGACGTTGTTGCCAGACATAACAAGATATGGATCCAAAAAACTTCTTTCATGGACCCACTATTTGTTTCCTCAAAGAAATGGGCAACTAAAATGTCTGGAACCGGATGACGATATCCCTCAGCATACAAATGATCTTTATTTAAGAGAAATAGGATCACCATGGAAATTCATTTCAGAGGAGATAATGGACCGGTAGATGAACTCATTCAAGATTTAATTGAGCTTGTGGGTGATATCCGCCGACCTCGAATCATCCGAGAGATGATACTGGCATCACTCAAAGCCGGTCAAGAAGATGATGGCAGAGTTGACCTGAAGCTCATGAATACCTCCTTGAAGGAGATGCGCTTTACGGCAAAGGCATTCAGTGCCTACCGGCATGTTAAAAAGGTCACGGTTTTCGGATCGGCTCGAACACGGCCTGATGAGACAACCTACAAGATGGCCCGCCTGTTGGGCCAAAAGTTATCTAAGTCAGGATATATGGTAATCACGGGGGGTGGTCCCGGCATCATGCAGGCGGTCAGTGAGGGAGCCGGGCCAGAATACTCCTTTGGAGTGAACATTCGACTTCCTTTCGAACAAAAGCCCAATCCCGTTATTGAAGGGAGCCTCAAGAATATATCATATAAATATTTTTTTAATCGAAAAGTGGCCTTTCTCAAGGAATCCGATGCAATAGCGCTCTTTCCAGGGGGATTTGGCACACTCGATGAGGCGATGGAAACGCTTACCCTCGTGCAAACAGGGAAGCGTAATCCTGTGCCGCTTGTCCTTGTGGACGAGCCAGGGGGCAAATACTGGATTAGATGGATTGAATTCGTTAAGGAAAATCTTCTGGCACAGGGCTATATCAGCAAATCAGATTTGACACTATTTGAGAGGGTCGATTCCGCTGATGATGCCGTTCAAAGAATCAATCACTTCTATTCTCGCTATCATAGCCTGCGATATATTGACGATCGTCTGGTAATTAGGCTTATCTCAGGTATTGATCAACAGAAAATGGAAGAACTGAGGGTTTGCTTTTCAGATATCCTGAGACCGCAAGGGGAGATATATTTGTCGGGATCTCTTCCAGAAGAGATCGATGAGCCTAAGATCGGACATCTACCCAGACTCATACTGGACTTCAAGCGGGAGGATTTTGGAAGACTAAGAGAGCTGATTGATGTCATCAATAGCGACTGATGGAGGATAGCCCAAGGCAGAAACCAATTGATCGAGCTTTCCTGCTTTCTAAAACTGCTATAAACCTATTCTGCTTAGGATCCATCTGAAAATATCACAATACGATCACTAATCAGAAGTTTTCCCGGCCTTTGAGAATATCAATTACTTCATCTAATCATAACTCCATTTTTCCCTATGCAAAAAATCAAAGTCATACTTGTAATCTCTTGCCAATACCTTGAATCTCCACAATGTTGTGATATCGGGAAAATATCCCGCATCTTAAAACTTCTCAATTCATCCATTGCTTAAAACTATCCTTTGATTTCATATCCAATAGCTTTATAGCCGGCAAGGCGCCTTTTATACATTTTAACAAGCACCGGCACTTCAAGGTCAACATAGTCATATATCACGACTTCCTTTTTCACGTCATGCAGGCGATGAAGTCTTCCTGCATATTGAGAAAGGGTGCCTCGCCATGAAACCGGCAGTGCGAGAAATAATGTATCCAGCCGGGCGTCATCAAACCCTTCACCAAGGTATCTTCCTGTGGCGATGATTAACCTTTCCTCGTCCTCTGGAATGCTATCCATCATTTCTGCAATCTGTTGTCTCTCCTTTTGCCCTGTACCTCCCTTTAGGACAATCAGATTTTTAACAAAATGTGAATGGGGTCAGGCACAAGGAAATAAGTATCAGGAGAGACACATTATTACGTATGTCTGGATCAACCAGTGTGATACCTTGCCGCTCCACGTTATTCCAGATGACTTATGATACCAAAATAATATATTCAGAGCATAAGTTTTTTACTAATCACTGTTTTTGCTTTTCTTTCAAGAGATGCTGTAGAATTGGGAGCATAACTTTATCTTTGTCAGCAATGGTTTCACTTTTTATTTCGATTAATTTTTCAAGATTCAGCATGCGAAGGTGTAACCCACCTGCTTCCAATTCAACAGTGTGTTTAAGCAGGTCTTTATACGTATGCCCCGCTCCTATTGTTCCGAGAAGGTCAAGAGGACCAGCGTTGGTCATGAGAAGTTGATGCCCCGAGGATGAAAGGTGTGACCTATTTGGTTTCAATCGCTGATCTACCCGTCCTCGATAAAATGCGTCTAACTCATTTAAGGCTGACATAAGGCTTGAGAGGTTTTGAGAAGACCGAGAATGAACCAGGTCAAGATCAAACGTTGTTACTGGAGCTCCATGCAAGACTGCACAAACTCCCCCAACCACGATAAAATCCACCTTGTGTTTTGTTAATACCTTAAGGATTTCCAGGAAATCAGGTAGTTGGTTTTTCTCCACGTAACCTCATTACAGAGCGGATGTTTTTTTGTAGGGTTTGCAAACGTTGCGTAGGTGTCATAGACAACATCCATCTTATAAGGGATAGGTCAACACCATTGTTGGTATAGGTGTTTGTAATGCCTGGGGAAAAAGCTTCTTCCGAAAGAGGGTGTTTAGGTTTGTTTTCTTTCATATAGATCCAAGAGGTAAATAAGGTTATAAGGGAGATCACCAATTATTAACATGTTGGTTTTTATCATGATTACTATGCCGTAAATAAAATCATTTTTCCAGATAATTTTTTCAGTTACCAAACGCTGTTCATCTTTGATCAGTCAACTACCACCCGTAAAACGGGTGGCCTGATATTGACCCTAAAAGGGTCTGCAATCTTTACCGCAGAGCCGCAGAGAACGCTAAGGGAGATATTTTTTAGCTTTCCGCTGACCCCAGAGGAATAGGCTCCGCATTCCACAGGGCGGAGGAGGCCGGAAAGCTAAAATCCTCAGCCCTACCGGGCATGATGGTATTATATCCAGGGACAGATACCTGTCCATGATGCTGGTTCAACACTCAACAGCTGTATGTTTTCCCTTTGCTGTCCCTTCCTGCCCCGTTAAATGCGATAGCCTATTTAACTGGGGTCAACAGCAAAGGGAAAATCTATTCACTCTGCGAACTTTGCGACTCGAGCGAAGCGGGCGGTGAAAAATATTCTCTCACTTACCCGCATAGCAAAACTAGGACCATCAGCATATTTGAAGGTTTAAAGGTGTTAATTAATGTAAATGGGGGTTGGTTCCAAAACGACTTCAGTTGCCAATCCCAGATACCTTGCCATGAGCTGAAAAGGTTGAGGATTTGGGATATCTAAGAGAATTCAAAGATGGTGTTCCATCATATGAAAACAATTCAGTAGTACAGATTTCTACCTCAATCTATAATTCCTTGCTAATTTATGTTTGATTCCGTAGTCTTAAATGAAATCAGGAGATGTCCAGATAAATACTATGGAACGTAATCATAACCAAATGGGTTCTGCCAGATAGCACAATATACAGGAATCTAAGGTGAATGGTCTGTAGGTGTCTATTCCACTGATTCTGGCCATCTGTTCTACGTGAATCCGGCCACCCCTTCCACGAATAAATCCCCCAGTGCTACCTTCCCCCGCATGTCAATACCTTACCTCATCGATCTGTTCTCGGCCTAAAAGGGAGGATCACCACATGATGCATCAATGTTACCCTTAGCACATAAGGCAAAATCCATTGATTTTGTGAATTATCTCGTATTGAGGGGACTCCCTATTTCTTTTTTGCTCCTTTGCCTTTCGAAGCTGGTATTTTCTCGGGTAGCGAGGAGCATTTTCCGTCTTCGCTACGGTAAGGAATAACTGTGAGGCATAGTCCACTGTCTGTCCTTTTGTTAAGTCTCCAAAGCCTGCCCGTAAATGTGTCGAGCATGAACTTGTCCTCGCTGGACTCTGATACCTGGCCAAAGGCAAACCTCCCCTGTGTCGTGGACAAAACGCCCTGGTGCGATTTTTTCTGTACCTGTTTGGGGGTAAACCCGAATTGCGCTTCAGTACTCAAAGGGGAAAAGAGCAGGAATGAGAAAAGTGAAATAAGTATCGTAATAATCCTCACATGTTTGCCCATGATATTGACCTCCTTTTTGCTATTCATTCGTTTTCATGTAACTATTCAGCCACCAAGGCACAAACCTGCCCGCCATCCGGCAGGCGGGGACCCAAAGAAGAGATAAATATAAATTGAATAATGGAGTTTTTCATTAATTTCAATGTGTCACTCATTAAAAAGGATATAATAAAAAATAATTCTATAGTTTTGGTGTCTTGGTGCCTTTGTGGCAAGATACCTAAGTAGATACGTTTTCATTAATGATAAACCAGGACAACCCAGTGGTATCTGCTTGCCGGCATAGTGTATCCTCAATGTTTCTTACAGCAGAAGCGGTTACGCTAAAATAATTCTTTAAGAGCATGTGCGGCTGTGTACACGCTCCCTACTCCACTAATGTATTGCGCAACTCTCAGTGCTTCTGTGATCTCTTCCTTAGTAGCGCCGGCTTGCACTGCTGCCTGGGCCAATGCCTTTACGCCCTGAACGGTTCCGTGAGATGCATCTAAGGCCATCGCTATGAGGAACTTGAATTTTCTGGGCAAGGCACCATCGGTAAGGGCTAATCTCCTGGTGTTTTCAACCATCTCGAGAAGCTCCGGGTCGAGTTTTTCAAAAACCTTCAATGGATTTTCAGACATTTGATCACCCCTCTTAAGTAATTAACTGAATATATGTAGTAGGCTTATAAAAAAGACTTAATTTCTTTACGATATTATCGCAAGATAAATCTGATATAAAACTCTCTCGTATCCATAATAATAAAAAGTCAAGACTATTTTTCAATAAGCTCAAAAATTGTCACTGAATATGAACTCCAAAAAGTTTGCAGGTAAGTGGATAAATGCTTAATTAATATGTGAATTTAGGGGCATAGGAGAAATAGAGGATATCATCTTAGGAGCCTCAACAGCAGATATCATCCTGAATCAGGCAAATTCCTGGCGTTATTGTCCTCACTTCAATCCCGCCTTGCGAAGAGCATCGATTACGCGCTGGTTTTCGAGTTTATCTTTATAGGGAATTCTCTTTGCGTAACTCTCGGCAGAAAACTTTGGTTGAATCCTGAGGACTTCTCTGGCTTGCGCACGGGCCTCGTCATCACGGCCAGCCATGCTATACGTTGTGGTCAGATGCACGTGTGCTATGATAGAATCGGGCGAGTGGGCGAGGGCTTTCTTATACGCCGCAACCGCTTCCTCGTATCGTCCCACCATACGATAGGCACCCCCGAGTTTGCTAAAGTAATGGCTCGGAGCAATGGGATTGCTGCGAATAGCTTTTTCAATCGAATTAATTGCTTCCTCGGGCCTGCCAGCAATTTGGAGAGCATAGCCCAATGCCACATGGGCGTCGGCACCATTTGGATCGAGGGTAATCGCTTGTTCCGCTTTAGCAATAGCCTTCTCATACTGCTGTGTCATTGCATAGATATAGCTTAAACATTCGTAGCCACAGGGGTGTGAGGCATCCAGGGAGACGGCCTTTTTCGCCAGTTTCAAGGCTCGCTCCATACATTTTTTGGGTGATGGGCAGGGCCCATAGTACGGCTCCATGAGATGGGTATAAGCCAAGACCCGGTACGGTCTTGCATATTCAGGGTCTAAGGCAATGGCTTCCTTGCATAGCTGGCGAGCCACTATATTATCATTCTTATTGAAGCGCTCATGATACTCGATGGCTTGCAAGGCCTTCAGGTAGGCCTCAAGATTATCCGTGCCTCTCTGATAAATGCGGGCTTGTTCTCCCTCTGTGAGCTTCACCTCAATGGCCCTCAGGACTTCCATAGTGATCTCATCCTGAATGGCAAACACCTCTCTCAACTCCCTTTCATAGCGTTCCGCCCAGAGGTGATGCCCTTTGATGGCATCGATGAGCTGTGCGGTGATCCGGATTCGGTCGCCCGATCGGTGAATGCACCCCTCCATCACGTAGCGGACTCCAAGCTCACGGCTTACTTGCTGCACCCTTGTTGGCCTCCCCTTGTAGGAGAACGTAGATTGGCGAGCGATAACGAACAGCTTTGGTGTTTTGGAGAGACAAGTGATGATTTGCTCAGCGAATCCATCACTCAAATACTCCATCTCCGGATCCCCGGTCATGTTGACAAAGGGCATCACTGCAATGGATGGTTTATCCGGCAAGGGAAATGCCATCTCTTCAGGAGCAATCTCTTCGTAAGGAGCATACCAGGCGTATCGCCAGACTGCAAAGACAGCCACTATCGCAATCACACCGGCGAGGGCCAGCCACTTCCAACGGCGGGGTAGGACTCTCTTTCGCTTTGTCAGTGGGGATATGTCACTGCCTTTTTCTTGAGAAAATTTGTATGCTTGCTCCTTTTGTTTCTTCGCCTCCTGCCTGAGATCCGCAATAAACCTGTCCCACGCAGCATCGTCTATAAGTTCTGGGTCTTCCCCATAAGTGATAGCTACGTTTTCTAAGCTGGCGCCGATTTTATCAATCGAGAATCGCAGTCTCACATGCTCTTCACTTCCTCGGTACTCAAACAAGTTCGCCCAGATGTCCTTCTCCTCATCAGTGAATTGATAGGTCGCACCAATCCCCTCCTCAAAATCCTTTTTTCTTCCGAGTACTTTGAAAAGTGGGGCATCCTCCAGATCAGGTAGGGCGTCCTTCCACTTTCGGTAGATCCTGGGGAGCAAATGTGCACTCTGCGATGATCCCGCTGAACCTCCCACCGTTTTGTTAAGCAATCCGAGCAGCTCGAGGTGCTCCTCCAAAGGAATGGAGGTGACTCGCCCGAGCCGTTTCATCTCGTGCACCACGAGCGCAATCACCGAGAGATAAAACCTTCTCGATTGGGAGTCAAAATAAAGGGTCAGTGCAGAGGTGTGTGGGAACTCAATATGGAGCTTAAATTGATTGAGATCGATGTGGATACATTTTTTGGATTTTTCAGTCATTGTCGTATCCCCCGAGATCTAGTGAAAGAGTTCTGTAACTGTGCAGATATGAAAGTAGGAGAAATACTTGTATGGTTCGAACCGTTAGCTGATCGTAAATTATTTTAGCATAGAAAAAAAATAAAGGAAATATCTTTTACAAAGCCATCTTTGATTACCCTCAAGGTAATAATCATGAGAAGGAATACGCTGAAAATGCCGATATGAAACCTCCAAGGATATTTTATTACTTCCTTGGAGGTAGAGCATTTTCGGGAACTACATTGCTACGCCATTGAGGGTTGTGTGGCTAATCTCAGGCACCCTGACCAATCAGATCACTTAATATACTATCCTCTCATCGGGGAGCTGGCTTCCCCCCTGGCAGTAGGTTCTTTTAATAAGAGACAATACGGAGGATAAGAAGATGAAAAAAAGATTGCTTGGCTCTTTCATTTTTATTGCCATCGCAGGTATGCTTCTTACAGCAAATGTGTGCTTGGCCTTATCGACCGAGATATACCTCACCTCAGATCCTTCAGGTGCCGAGGTCTACCTCGATGGAAAGAAAATAGGGGTTACTCCGCTAACCGTAACGGTCAAAGGTGTGGCGAGAGATCACAAGATTGAGTTGAGAAGGCAAGATTGTAAGTCGGTGGTGAAGACTATATATAATACCTATCCCGTGTGTATTCCGGGGTGTTATCCCGCAGTGACAACTGAAATGGGATCTAATGAGGAGCTTCTCGAAGATCGGAGGTTGCATGTTGCCCTTCATAGGAAGTAAGCGCTCTTTATTCGACAAAGGCAGGGTCAGAAATGGGCCCTGCCTCTTTCTATCAGAACTTTGGGGACATCCTATATTCCCCCTGTCAAGAGAAAAAATGAATAAGCTATATTT
>CAZSWT010000079.1:0-13215 GCA_964611035.1 uncultured Desulfobacteraceae bacterium | reverse complement strand
ATTTATAAGTCCTGGCAATACAGCCTAAGCATTGCATGCCAGGTCTGGGCCAGGGAATAATGGGGAAGAAAACAATGCGAATATCCTTTAAGACCCATTACTACATCATTGGCTATTTTAGGTTCAAGCAGATTTACTTATAAAAAAAAGAAAAATCTCCTGTTAGGAATTTTTTAAAAGTGGACTATTTACAAATTAAAAGTGGACTGCACTATGAAGCAATACTTTATTGCCTGTAAACAAGAACAACTATAACAGCACCGAGAATGAATGGGAGATAATGTCTCTGATAATTGTTCTTGTTTACAGGCTCTATAATGGAGATCAGTAAATCCATTGAACTGAATTTCACTTTGAGCGTGCTTAACAAAACCTAGCAATTTCTAGCACCAAATTGTCTTGAGAGATGCGGATAGTCCTTTCTTTAGGTGTCCACTTTTAAATCGTAAATCTCTCAAAAACAGTCCACCTTTAATTCGTAAATGACAAAAAAGAAAAATCTCCTTGACAGAAAATATCACATCCAGTATGCAAAATAACATAACTATTCTTATTCTTGAACATTTCATGGATATTATAAAAATCATACACACAAAACATTCCTCAGGTAAGAAAAAAATAAACATTTCAGAATGCAAATTTTTAACCATCAATGTAACCTAAAAAATCATATATATACAAAGAAACGTCCATAGCCAATATTTTTTGACTTTACAAAAAAAAGAGCCTTGCAGAATTTCTTAAAAACCATAAAATAGCAAGTCTGAAAACGCAAGGAAGATAATATGAAAGTTCTTGTAAGTGATCCCTTATCAGAGGTTGGTGTAAAGACATTTCAGGAAACCCCTGATATTGAAGTTGATGTAAATACCGATCTGGCCCCTGAAAAACTAAAAGAAATTATTGGAGACTATCATGCACTTGTTATACGGAGTGCAACTAAGGCCACTGCTGAAATCATTGAGGCGGCCCATAATTTGAAGGTTATTGGTCGAGCCGGAATAGGTTTAGACAACGTGGACATCCCTGCTGCAAGCAAAAAGGGAATTGTGGTAATGAATACCCCGGAGGGTAACACCATAACAGCGGCTGAACATACCATTGCAATGATTATGTCCCTCTCACGTAACATCCCCCAGGCAAGCGCATCTCTTAAGGAGGGAAAATGGGAGAAGAAAAAATTCCAGGGCCGGGAAATCTTTAACAAAACTCTTGGTGTTATTGGGATTGGGCGTATAGGACGACTTGTGGCTGAGAGGGCGAAAGCAATGGAGATGAAGGTCATTGCCTATGATCCTTATATAAAGGCAGATATCATTGAGAGAATGGATATCGAACCAGTTTCCTTTGATGAACTGCTTGAAAAATCCGATTATATCACCATTCATACGCCGAGTACTGGGGAAACCATCAACATGATAAACAATGAGGCAATTGCAAAAATGAAAAACGGGGCAATGGTTATCAACTGCGCCCGCGGGGGTATAGTCAATGAAGATGATCTTCTTGAGGCCTTAAAATCAGGCCATCTATCAGGTGCAGCCTTAGATGTCTTTAGTGAAGAGCCACCCGGCAAGACAGAACTGATGAGTTTGCCTAACCTGATAGCTACACCCCACCTTGGTGCGTCAACCAAAGAGGCACAGGACAAAGTGGCTAAAGATGTGGCCGAGGAAATTATCGGATATCTTTTGTATGGCTCAGTAAAAAATGCCGTGAATGTCCCCAGTATCAGTCCAGAACTGCTATCCACTTTACGACCATATGCCACTTTAGCTGAAAAGATGGGATCCATTCAAAGCCAGCTCGCTGATAATGCTATCCTGGAAGTTCAGATAAATTACTCAGGAAAGGTAACCAATTATGACGTAACTCCTCTCACTACTGCAATGCTCAAAGGGCTTCTCACTCCTCTTCTTAAAGATCAAGTGAACTTTGTTAATGCCCCTGTTATTGCTGCCGAGCGGGGTATGAAAGTGGTGGAATCTAAAACTAAGGCACCTGAGGATTTTTCCAGCCTTATCAAGATTACCGTTAAGACACAAAAAAGTAAAAATATCATATCTGGGACCATATTCGGTAATAATTTACTCAGGATTTTGCGCATCAATAACTTTTACCTTGAGGCCATTCCTGAAGGCCATAACCTGTTGATAAACAATATGGACAAACCTGGTGTCATCGGCAAAATCACTAGCACCCTTGGGAGATATGAGGTTAACATCAGCCGAATGCAAGTGGGCGAAGAAAAGGCGAAAAAACAGAATGTGATTTTTTTGGCTACAAATGTTTCAGTAAACGATGAAATCCTTGAAGAATTGCGCGGTCTGGAAGATATTTTGTTAGTAAAAAGGATAGAATTGTGAATTCAAGACACTCCAAGGAATGGGAATAATAAATTAAACATATTTTAAAGGGATTCCAAGGAGAGGAGGTGAATCTATATTTATAATGTCATGGTAGTGATCTCATCCGGGTCAAAAATGAACTAAAACCCAAAAATAATGAGGAGGATGAAATGAAAAGATCAATGTTTTTTCTTGACCAAAAGGATATGCCAACTCATTGGTATAACATCCAGGCAGATTTGCCAGAACCACTTCCACCAGTTTTGCATCCAGGAACGGGGCAGCCGGTAACCCCGGATGACCTGGCTCCTCTATTTCCTATGGAGCTTATCAAACAGGAGGTAAGCACTGAACGATGGATTGAAATCCCTGAGGAGGTACTGGATGTCTACCGTACATGGAGACCAACAGTGTTGCACCGGGCATATCGTCTTGAGAAGGCCTTAGATACACCAGCCAAGATCTTCTTTAAGTATGAAGGGACAAACCAGGCTGGTAGTCATAAGCCTAATACTGCTGTTGCTCAATGCTACTATAACATGAAGGAGGGCATAAAACGAATAACTACAGAGACCGGGGCCGGACAATGGGGCAGTGCCCTGAGTATGGCCGGTGCATTCTTTGATGTAGAAATCAAGGTTTATATGGTCAGGATAAGTTATGACCAGAAGCCATATCGCCGCATCGCAATGGAGGTCTGGGGAGGAAAGTGTATCCCTAGCCCCAGCACCGAAACTAAGGCGGGCAGAGATATGCTGGAAAAATGGCCTGATTGCCCTGGAAGCCTGGGACTTGCTATCAGTGAGGCAGTAGAGGAGGCTGTGACTCGTGATGATACCCACTATTCCCTGGGCAGCGTGCTCAATCATGTCCTGCTTCACCAGACCATACAGGGGGAAGAGTGCCGGAAACAAATGGAGATGGCAGATGCCTACCCTGATATTATTGTAGGTAACATTGGCGGCGGCTCAAACTACGGTGGGCAATTCCTGCCCTGGATCAGGGATAAAATCAGCGGAGAAAAGCCAGACATGCGTGTAATCTGCGTTGAGCCTGAAAGCTGCCCGAGCGTGACCAGGGGAATGTATGCCTATGACTTTGGCGATGCAGTCGGGATGACTCCCCTGTTCAAGATGCATACACTGGGCCACGGCTTTATCCCACCCCCAATTCATGCCGGTGGACTGCGCTATCATGGTATGGCGCCAATCATCTGCCACCTCTCTAACCTTGGCCTGGTTGAAGTCGTAGCTGCTCATCAGACTGCTGTGTTTGAGGCCGGGGTAAAGTTTGCCCGCACTGAGGGCATTATCACAGGCCCCGAGCCATGCCACAATGTCAAGGTTGCTATCGATGAGGCTCTCAAGTGTAAGGAATCAGGGGAAGCAAAAACAATCTTGATAGCCCACAGTGGACATGGGCACTTCGACCTTGCTGCATATGATGCATACCTGTCAGGAAAGCTTAAAGATTATGCCTATCCTGAGGAGGAGGTAAAGAAGGCGCAGGCTGAACTGCCCAAGGTTGCGGCTTAAGCATAAGGCTTACGCGAGCCATCTAAAAAGTCAAGAGATAGGTGACTTCCTTCTTCAGTAGTACACCCACAGGGTCTCCATTCTTTCAACCCTGTGGGTGTACCTCTTTATCATAAGGAGGTAAACGAATTGATCGAACAGTATGATCACAAAACGCTTCGATGCCCCAGGGTGGGCGGCGAGGTCAATTTTAAATACTGTCGTTTCGAAAACAACATGCTTCCATGCAGATGGATAGTCGGATGCTGGAAGATGTATATAGATATCAACAAATTTCTGGAAGAGCATTACACCAAGGCGGAATTGGACCGAGTATTTGAACTCCCAAAGCCGAAGATCGAGAGCTTAGTGGGCCTGATAGAAAAGGCGAAAGAGGTTAAGAAGAAAAATGGTTAAGCAAGAAATTCTTCTTGGAAATGGGGCTATAGCCCTGGGTCTTTTAGAGGCTGGTTGTCAGGTAGTTACCTCGTATCCCGGTACCCCCAGTTCAGAGATCCTGCCCGAAGTTGTTCGCCTTATGAAATCAGCAAACCTTGATACCTATGTGGAATGGTCAACAAATGAAAAGGTGGCCCTGGATAATGCCTTTGCTGCCTCAATTACAGGAAAGAGGGCTGCCTGCTGCATGAAACAGGTGGGGTTGAATGTGGCGGCCGACTCCCTGATGAGTGCAGCCTATCTCGGTACAGTAGGGGGTCTTGTTATTATCTCTTGCGATGACCCTGGCCCCCATTCTTCCCAGACGGAGCAGGATACACGCTTTATGGCCAGGCTTGCCAAGGTGCCTGTTTTAGACCCCTCTGATCCCCAAGAGGCCAGAGAGATGGTTGGGCTTGCAATGGATATCTCAGAGGAGTTCAAAATTCCTGTGATCCTGAGGCCAGCCATTCGGGTATCCCATGCACGACAAAATATTTCATTCGGTCCAATAAAAAAGAATGATCAGAAGGCATCTTTTGAGAAAAATCCACAAAGGTGGGCAGCCACACCACGTTTCCGTCTTGTACTCCATGGAGAATTAAATAAAAAATTGAAGGAAATTGGGAAAAAATTTGAGGATCTCTCTAAATACAATTTCCATAATCTCGAATCCGGCAAAAAATACCTTCTCGGTATCATTGCAGGAGGCATACCCTACTCTGTTGTTCGAGATTTCCTGTCTGAAGAACACCGTACCGATATCCCTGTGCTCAAGATAGCTACTCCATATCCCTTCCCTGAAAGTTTAGCCGCTGAGTTCATGTCAGCCTGTGAGAGAGTGCTTGTCATTGAGGAGACAGACACCTTCATCGAGTACCTTCTAAGAGACAGAGAGAAGGTTATGGGCCGTCTATCTGGGCATGTGCCATCTGAAGGGGAGCTTGTTCCCCACGTAATCCACAAATTGATAAACCATGTGCTTGAGGAACTGAACTTAGAGCCTTTTCAGGCAGATGATGATCATGAAGTAGTGCAATTGGTAAAAGATCTTCAACTGCCTGTGCGAAGACCAACCCTCTGCCCGGGTTGCCCTGAAAGAGCAGCGTTTTTTGCTATAAGGAAGACCAGACCAAAGGCGATATTTACCTCTGACATTGGCTGTTATACCTTAGGGCTCAACCTGGGTGCGGTAGATACCGTTCTTGATATGGGGGCAGCAATAACTATGGCATCGGGTTTTTATCATTCCTTTGCCCAGGACGCGGTAGAGCAGCCTATTGTAGCCACCATTGGAGATTCAACCTTTTTCCACTCCGGAACAACAGGATTATTGAATGCGGTTTATAATGGTGCAAGATTCATCCTGGTAATACTTGATAATCTAACCACAGCCATGACCGGTATGCAGCCAACACCTGAATTGGGAATAAGGGCAGATGGGAGTGAGGGAAAGGCTATTCCCCTTGAAAGAATTGTAGCTGGCTGTGGGGTTGATTTCATCGAGGTAGTTGATCCCTATAATATTAAAAAAACTATAAGTTTACTCAAAAAGGCAATCAAATATGTTAAGGACCCTAACGGGGGGATGGCAGTAATTATTGCTCGTCACCCCTGCGTTATTGCGTACCCAGATAAGGCCATTCCTGAAAAGAAAAAGGTAACCATAACGGATGATTGTACAGAATGCAATATTTGCCTTGAACGTTTTGAATGCCCTGCACTCTATCATGACACCGAACTTGGAAGGGTAAACATTAACCGGGAAATATGCGTAGATTGTGGTGTATGCATTCAGGTGTGCCCTAAAGGCGCTATTGTGGAGATTTGAGAAATTTTGATGGAAACCATTAATATAATATTAAGTGGATTAGGTGGACAGGGAATCCTGTTTATGACCAGAGTGCTGGCACAAGCTGCTCTGGATAAAGGATTCAATGTTATGGGAGCTGAGACCCATGGCATGGCCCAGCGGGGTGGATCAGTGGTTTCACATTTACGGCTCGGAGAGGTGAAAAATTCTTTAGTAAGGACTGGAACGGCTCATTTCCTGCTGTCTTTGGAAGAGAACGAGGGATACCGAAATCTTCCCTTTCTATCCCAGGGTGCAAGAATGTATGTCAACACAAATTCAAAGCATTTTCCGAGAGAAGAGGCAAAAGGACTTCTGGATAAAAGAAAAATCATCTATCGCTCAATACCTGCGGGAACAATAGCCCAAGAGTTAGGTGCCCCAAGGTCTTCCAATCTGGCACTGTTAGGTTATTTTTCGGCCTTTGATGAGGGACCAATTGGGTATAAAGATATAAAGACGACCATTGATACAATCAGTCCAAAAAAATTTAAGGATATAAATCTTAAAATCTTTGAGGCCGGCTACAGAAGAGGGAAGAATTTTTAAGGATAACAGCTTTGATTAACGTGGACTATTAATTATATGCCTAAACCAATCCTTATTGTAAGTTCCTTAGACACAAAGGGTCAGGAAGTTAAATTCCTGAAAGAACTGATTGAGCAGAGAGGACAGCAAACAATCCTTTTGGACATAGGCATGCGTAGCCAATTTCTAATTCCAGCTGACATTCCATGTGAAGACGTTGCAAAAGCTGGAGGGATAAGCATACGGGAAATTAGAACTTCTACTAAGAGGACAGATGAAATAACCTCTATAATGACTAAGGGGGCAATAAAAAAGGCTATAGAACTTTTTCAATCGGGTAAACTGGGTGGTATTGTTGGTGTGGGTGGTGTAAGTAACACAACAATGGCAACCGATATCATGAAAGCACTGCCATTTGGTGTACCGAAACTTATGGTATCCAGTGGTGCTGCCATGCCCAGCTATGCCGGTGGATTCTTCGGTTCTTCTGATATAGCAATAATATCATCGGTTGTAGATATGGCCGGTCTGCATGAACTTAGCAAGAGTATACTGAGTAGAGCAGCCGGTGCGATCTGCGGAATGGTAGAAACCGGTGCAGGTGAAGTCATGGACTCACTTAAACAAACAGATATGCCCCTCGTTGCAATGACGGAATTTCATTACTCTGACATCTGCTGTAAGTTCGTTAAAGAATATCTTGAAGAAAAGGGGTATAAAATAATCCCATGCCACGCACAAGGGGTTGGTGATAGAGCGATGGATAAACTATTAGATCAGGGAATCTTTGACGGCGTTGTAGACATAGTTCCTAGCGGGTTAAGTGAAGAACTTTTTGGTGGAAACCGTGCCGCTGGGCCAGACAGGCTTGAGGCCGCAGGCAAAAGGGGTATCCCTCAAATTATTACTCCATGTGGCTTTGAGATGATAAGTTGTGGTCCTCTACGAAGAAAAGACAGTGGTGATCCATTGTGGATTTCGCGAAATTTAGCTAACCGAAGCTGTTATCTTCACGATGCTTATCGTGTGCAAGCCAGGACAAATGCAGACGAATTGAGGCTCGTAGCTAAAACCGTGGCCGAGAAGCTAAATAAAGCAAAAGGCTCGGTGAAATTCATAATACCAGAAAAGGGGTGGTCCACACTAAGTGTTAAAGGGCAACCTCTTTTCGATCCTGATGCTGATAAGGTTTTTGCGGATGAACTAAGAAAACATCTGAAGCCTGAGATTGAGGTTATGAAGCTTGAGGTGCATCTTAATACCCCAGAATTTGCAATGGCTGTGGTGGAAACCTTCGATAAAATGATGAAAGATAAGGGCTTGGATAGTAATATTTTTCATTGACAAAGTGCTGTCAATTATGGTTTCTAAAACTATGGTATAAGTATTTATATTTATTTGTAACTACCCAGGTTGTCAGGTTCAAGGTTCACAGTTCAGGGGTTCAACTTGGAGCCATGAACCATTGTCCATGCCAAGACTCCTCAACCGGCTCATGAAAAACCCGCATTTAACGGTTAATGGTTCAGCAAATAACTATTGAACCGTGAACCCGGAACTTTGAACCTGTGTAGTTAAATTTATTTTTCAGGAGAGGAGGTGGTCAGAAAGGAAGCTTATTGTGATTAAGCATTTCTAAATATATTTCCATTAACTTATAAGGAGGAAAATAATGAAAAAGAAAGGTTTGTTAGCCATATTATTTGCATTTTGTTTTTTATTCTCTCTATCTTTTGTACCAGCTGCCACTGCCAAAACCATCAATCTCACCTATAGTAATTTTTTCCCGCCTACCCATGGTCATGCAATTCAAGGCGCCAACATGATAAAAGAGATCGAGAAGAGGACCAATGGCCGGGTCAAGATCTCTTACTTTCCCGGAGGGACTTTGACCAAGCCAGCAGTCTGCTACGATGGTGTAGTTAAAGGGATCTCTGATATCGGAATGTCATGTTTTGCATATACCAGAGGCAGGTTTCCCGTCATGGAGGCAGTGGATCTTCCGTTCGGATACAAAAGCGGTAAGGTTGCCACCAGGGTTGCATATGAATTTTACAAAAGGATGAATCCTAAAGAACTTCAGGATGTAAAGGTACTTGTTATTCATGCTCATGGACCTGGAATACTTGCTGCCAAGAAGGATGTAAACTCTCTGGATGATATAAAGGGCATGAAAATCAGATGTACCGGCCTTAGCTCAAAGCTTGCCAAATATCTGGGAGCCGCGCCAGTAGGTATGCCTCAGAACCAGGCTTATGAGGCCCTTCAAAAGGGGGTAGTTGAAGGCACATTCTGCCCTATCGAGGTTCTTAAGGGATGGAAACAGGGCGAAGTGATAGATTATGTTATCGAGACCAAGTCCCTTGGCTACACAACCGCAATGTTTGTGGTTATGAACAAGAAAAAATATAATTCCCTTCCCCCTGATATTAAAAAGGTATTTGATGAAGTTAGCGAGGAGTGGGTTGATGTGCATGGAGATGTCTGGGACTCTGCTGACAGAGCAGGACTAAAATTTGTGATAGAGCTTGGAAAAAACATCCATGGACTCTCACCAGCACAGGAGAAAAAATGGGTGCAGTCTATTAGTCCAATCATTTTTGAGTATCAATCAAAGATGGAAAAGAAGGGTCTTCCTGGAAAAAAGGCTGTGAAGCTTCTCAGAGATTTGGTTGCGAAATATAATAAGTAAAATTTAATAAAGACCAAAATCTCAATCATATAAAAAGGGGTGCCAGAGTTCCTGGTACCCCTTTTTTATATATGCCCCTATCACATAAGGCCAGGTAGAAAGAGGACTATTTGGGGAAAGGTTAAGAGAATTGCCACACAGGCCAAAAGAGCAAGGACAAAAGGTGCAACCCCCTTAAAGATAGTCTCAAGTGGAATATCCTTGGCAATACCATGAACCACATATACATTTACCCCTACTGGAGGTGTAATCACCCCCATCTCAGTTACAAGCACAATGGCCACGCCAAACCATATAGGGTCAAATCCAAGGGCAGTAGCTACAGGATAAAAGATGGGAATTGTGAGCATAATCATGGCCAGGGCATCCATGAAACATCCACCAAACAGATATATAATAACGATTACTCCCATAATGGCATAGCTTGGCAGGGGAAGTGTACTCACCCAATTTGCCAAAATAAAGGGAATCCTGGTGATAGCCATAAAGTGGCCAAAGACAACTGCCCCGGTGACTATCACCATGACCATACAACTGATCCTTGTTGAATCCATAAGGGATTGAACAAATGCCTGCCAGCTTAAGCTCCTCCTTAAAAGGGCAACAAGCAAGGTAAAAAAGGCACCCACAGCCGCTGCCTCGGTTGGTGTAAATATCCCAAAAAAAAGACCCCCCATAACAAAGGCAAAAATAATCAGGGCCTCCAAAACCCCTACAAAGGATTTCGCCTTCTCTTTTAGTGTTGTTTTTGGTCCAGGAGGGGCAAGCCCTGGATTCAGTCGCACCCGTATATAGACAGTGAGTATGAATAAAAGAGCAAGCAAGATACCTGGAAAGATACCGGCGGCAAAGAGCTTTCCAATGGATTGCTCTGTCATGATTCCATAAACAATAAATATAACACTCGGGGGTATCAATATGCCCAGGCTTCCTCCCGCGGCAACCGTACCGGTCGCCAGACTCATATCATATTTGTACCGTCTCATCTCGGGCAGTGTTACAGTTGCCATGGTGGCAGCGGTTGCGTTTGTTGAGCCTGATATAGCAGAAAAGCCTGCGCAGGCCCCAATGGTAGCTATGGCCAGGCCTCCCCTGTAGTGGCCCATAAATACATATACTGAATCATATAACCTTCTGCTTATTCCGGAATGGAAGGCAATTTGCCCCATAAATACAAAAAGAGGGATAACAGTTAAGCTATAAGAAGAGAATGTCTCAAATACATCTTTCGCCAGTAAACTAAGGCCTGCGGTAAGGTTGACTACATAACTGAAACCAATAAAGCCAAGGAAGGCCATAACAAAGCCGACAGGCATCTTGGAGAAAAGAAGGATTACCAGGATGATTATGCCAATTATACCTATTGCGGTAAGATTCATTTATCTTTCACCTTAACTATTGCATTTACTAAATCCACAATAAGAACCAGACAGACAACCCCTGCACCAAGGGCAACTCCATATATTATTGGATAAAAAGGCAGCTGCAATGTTAATGAAACCTCACCTGCTCTTTGGCAATCTATACCATACAAGATACTCTGCCAGGTAATGAGGCCAAATAGTATGATTCCAAAAACTGAGATGAAACTCTCGACAATACCCTGTATCCTTTTAGGCAAAATTTGTACAATAAGGCTGACCGCAACATGACCCTTCTCTACCAATGTATGGGCCATGGCAAAGGATACAGCAACAGCCCCTAAAAGGGCGACAATCTCATAGGTTCCAGAGATGGGCTTGCGAAAAAAGTAACGTAAGAAAACATCTACACAGGTAAGGGCCATCATGGAAAAAATTGCCGCTGATGCTATAATGTCTAATCTTCGAGCCAACAAAAGGGAATGCTTCTGAAAAGAAAACATATAAACCTCTTCACAGAATATTAGGATACACGTACGTCTTAGTAGCTACAATGTGGCTGTGATATAACAGCTAATTAAAAAAAGGTCAATTTAAAAAGATATTTGCAATTTTTATAATTGACTCGCAAACATTCCTTTCCTATACTTTATAGAAAAAAGATTGATACCCTTTAAATCATAATTAATCAAATTTTGCGCAGAAACCTTACATCACTATTTTAAAAAAATTGAGAAGGGAAAGGAGGTGAGGTTACAAGGAGGGGGTATTATATTTAATCTTAACAATAAAAGGAGGTAACTATGGAAACTAGCACTTATAAGATTATCGAGCTTGTGGGGACCAGTCCGAATTCATGGGAAGATGCTGCAAAAAATGCTGTTGATACAGCCTCAAAAAGTCTTAAGGACTTAAGAATTGCAGAAATTACTAAGCTGGATCTAACCATTGAGGATGGTAAGGTCACAGGTTTCAGGACCAGGATTAACGTCTCATTTAAATATCATGATTAAACTTTTCCCTTATAAGATGGCCTGGAACAATTATTTTCAGGCCATCTTATTACAAGTTTATGTTTCTTTTCTTCCCTCTGAAAACACTCTTACCCCGATTGGGTCCACATTACATTCAAGTATCCCCCCTTTTTTAGTGCCTTTCAATATGTGAGCCCATATCTCTCTTAATCTTTGTATCGTACCAATCTCTCCAAGGGCCCAGACAGTACCGCCACCTCCTGCACCAGTAAATCTGGCACCACATCCAGCTTTTTCAGACTCCTCAATAAGTCGTGTAATTATTGGCGTGAATGCCTCAGGGGTTAGTTTCTTCCTTATCGCAACCTCGTTTATTAACTCTTGAGCTCCCTTGTTCCACCTTCGCTCTTTTATATGCAAGGCAAACCGATTGACAATTTTATTCACTTCAATCCATCCAGACCTTGTCTCTCCTCCTAAAAATTTTTCTATCCACAATCTGTTTATCCTTGCTGACAGATGTCTTCTCCCGCTATAGGCTACAAGGATCCTTTTTGATATTTCCTTTTGCCCATCCTGATCAAGAATAGATTCTCTTTTAAATGCTCTTTCTCTCTGAGAGTAATTCCAGGACCACTTATTCACACCACCAAAAACCGCTGCTCCCTGATCCTGCAAGCCACACATCCCGCCATTTACTGCATCCTCTAAATGATATGCAAGATGGAGAATATCCCCTTTGTTAATCTCATTTCCGCTCAACAAACGTTTTACCACAGAAAATGCCTTCATGGTTGCGACCGCAGCTGTACTCGATCCTCCAAGACCGGCATTAACAGGAGAAGTTGATCGTATTTCTATCTCCAATCCGTGAAACTGAAAAAAAGATGCAATGGCAAAAAAGAGGCCAAATTGTGAATTAAAGGGGGCTTTATCAAGTGGGTATGCCTCCTGTGTATTAAAATTATCTGAAGATATTCGGACCCACCCTGATTTGTAAGGCAAGAGAGTCACATACGTTCTTAGGTTTATCGCCAGATTTACCGTTACAGGGGCCATCCCCTCCAAAGGAAGGGCCAGGGCCTTAATGTCCCAGGTACCTCCAGAGTCAATCCTGCATGGGGCTGAAGTCTTTATCGGATTTTTTTCAAGCAGTTCTTTTATGCACCTATCTAATTTTACCATGTGTGAGTTACGTGACCCTCAACAAAACTGGGTGCTCACCTCCTTGATTATTTTTATTTCACCTACCCTACAATAAATTTGGACGCAGATCTTCGCAGATAAATGCAAATAATAATTCTTTATTTCTTAATCCAAAAAATCTGCGTTAACCTGCCCACCATCCGGCAGGCGGGTCTGCGTCCAAAATGGGATTTCTTACACTATCAAGCTACAGGGAATACGCTCGATGAGCATTTTCAAAACCGAATTGGATATTGTGGTCTAAGGCCAATACAGTTCACTTAATGATTGCTTTTTGAGTTTAGATGCTATATGCTTGCCTT
>CAZSWT010000078.1:0-13507 GCA_964611035.1 uncultured Desulfobacteraceae bacterium | reverse complement strand
ACACATGATCCCACGTAAGCTCATCCGGAGTGAGTCTCTTGCCACAGTACTGACATTTGTGATCATCTCGAATATAGATATTCTGTCTACTAAATCTTACTGGTATCTTTGGCCTTTTTACAAATCTTAAAAGCCGGATAACCGCTGGCAACTTAATGGCAAAACTTACTGAATGGACTTCCCTGGTATATTCTTCAATTACTTCAACCTTGCCCAGGGTGAGCATGATAATTGCCTTCTTCCAGTTGATGACCTTAAGAGGCTCAAAAGTGATATTTAAAAGCAGTACCTGTTCCATTTTAAGTGCCTAAAGTGAGCTAAAGTTATAATAATTCATAAATTCTTCGATCCCTCAATTTTAGGTAATCAACCCAATACTCCAACACTCCAGCGGGCCAATACCCCAATTGGGGCGAAGCCCTGAATTCAGTCGGGGCGAAAGGATTTGAACCTTCGACTCCCTGCTCCCAAAGCAGGTGCGCTACCAGACTGCGCCACGCCCCGAATACTATAACTCTAATACATTATTTTCCCTTAAAAAATCAAGTAAATTATTAAGTTGCTTTATTGGGTTGACAAATCAAACCAATAAAGATGTTAATTGTTTAAAATATCTTTTTGTTGACTTTGCAAGGATTAGATAATATTTATTTTAACAAAAATAAAAGAGAGTAAAAATCAATGTTAGATATTCAAAATCAAAAAGATGATCGCAATATTGATATAGACAAGGTTGGAATAAAAGGCATCAGATATCCAATAACGGTTCGAGACAAAGAAATAAAAACCCAACAGACTGTAGCCTCAATTAACATGTATGTTAACCTTCCCAAAGACTATAAAGGCACACATATGAGCCGGCTTATTGAAATTCTGAATGAACATAACAGAAGTATCTCTATTCAGAATTTCTCAGATATTCTTTCAACCATGAAAAAAAGGCTCAATGCAGAGAGTGCACATATAGAAATATCCTTTCCATACTTTATAATGAAAAGCTCCCCTGTCACACATAGTCAGGGTCTGATGGAATATCAATGCACATTTAAAGGTAATCTAAACAAAGAAAAGGATTTAATAATTATGATAAATGTGCCAATTACCACCCTCTGCCCATGCTCAAAAGAGATAAGTGATTTTGGTGCCCATAACCAGAGAGGAGAGGTCAGATTGCAGGTTAGATTTAAAAAGTTTGTATGGATAGAGGACCTCATTAAATTAGTAGAGGAGGCTGCATCCTGCGACGTGTATTCTGTGTTAAAAAGAGAGGACGAGAAATATGTAACTGAAAAGGCATATCAAAATCCTAAATTTGTAGAAGATATTGTCAGGGATATAGCCAAGAAACTTGAGTATGATGCAAACATAACATGGTTTGCAGTTGAATCAGAAAATTTTGAATCCATTCACAATCACAATGCATACGCATACATAGAAAGGCATCAATCTGTCAGTTGAGTGTTGTCGATTGTCCGTTGTTAAATTAACATGGAGATAGATAATGTAAAAAGTCTCAGGAGTCAATTTGATGGCTAAAACGGGCTTTGAAAATTTTTGTGTTTATCAATTAGCAGAAGAAATAGCAGATCTTGGTAAAAAACAAACGGACAATGGACAATAAACAACTGACAACATACAACAAACAAAAGGCAAAGACATGTCTGATGAATTAAAAAAGATGTATAAAACGGTGATGGATGACCATTTTCCTCCCCAGATTACAATAAGTTTTGGAGATCAAAAACTCATCTACCGCAAAAGGACTTGGAAAATAGCTGATGAAACTTCAGAGGAGTTGATTGAGAAAGGCCTCAGGTATGGAGAAAATCCGGGCCAGGAGGCAGCCCTTTACGAGCTGGTAAATGGAAACCTCATGCTTGGTGAATGTCAATTTATTGAACCAAGAAAAGGGCTGGTTTCATCCATAGCTGAAGAACAATTGATCCAGAGTGGAAAACATCCAGGAAAAATTAACCTAACAGATATTGACAATGCTCTTAATATACTGAAATACCTTTCCCTACAACCGGCCGTGGTAATTGTTAAGCATAATAACCCTTGTGGTGTGGCCTATGGATCAAGTATTGCAAATGCCTATCAAAAGGCAAACATGGCTGATAGAATTGCAGCCTTTGGCGGTTGTGCTGTCTTTAATAGGCCCATTGATAAAGAGACAGCCCAATTAATTAGTGATAATTATCTCGAGGTTGTGGTCGCACCTGAGTTTGAAGATAAAACTATATCTATTATAAGCAGAAGTCCAAATCTCAGGATAATTAAGATCAGCAGGATCGATAGATTAGCCGAATATACAGAGAGACGCTTCGTTGATTTTAAAAGCCTTATTGACGGGGGAATAATACTACAGCAATCGCCTATAAATAGAATAAAATCACCAGATGATTTTGAACTGGCATCAATTGAATATAAAGGAAAACTATACAAGATTGCCAGGAATCCCACAGAAGAAGAATATGCTGATATGCTCTTTGGCTGGCAGGTGGAACAGGGTATTACATCCAACTCGGTCATCTATGTTAAGGATGGAGTAACAGTTGGCATTGGTACGGGAGAGCAAGACAGGGTAGGCGTGGCAGAAATAGCTATTTATAAAGCCTATACGAAGTATGCAGATTCCCTCTGTTTTACCAAATTCGGTATCCCGTACAAAGAATTGGAAGCTGAGATAAATAAAGGAAAAAAAGATACCAAAGCAAAGGAGGAGATTGATAAGGCAACTACTTTAGAGAATGGCGGTCTCATAGGCTCAACCATGGTGTCTGATGCATTTTTTCCTTTTAGAGACGGAGTAGATGTAGCCATAAAGGAGGGAATAAGGGCCATTGTTCATCCAGGGGGATCGTTAAGGGATTTTGAATCAATTGAGGCTTGTAACGAGGCCAATCCTCAAGTGACCATGGTTTTTACCGGCCAGAGGGCATTTAAACACTGAAAATAGCTTTTTTTTCTTTCCTTGGCAGGCAAATTTTTCTTACTCAAATTGTTAAACTGTTTTGTTGATTGTAAGAAAATTTTATACGCTATAGATAAATTTCATACTCTATGAAGGAAAATTCGGAACGCCAACATATCTCAATTTTACTTTAATTTAGAAGAAAAGTAATATTTACATATAGTTATGGCACCTAATGAATATTTGCCTTTCTATGGTATATTTATTGCTTCATTAATTTTTATACCTTTTGTCTTGAAGAAAAAATAAAACTTTTTTATGCTTATAGTTAAGGTCATGTAGAGCTCATTTTTCTACTATAAAAATATTATGAATTCCTTTAAACATAATCCTTTAGCCTTCTATAAAAAGACAAATGAATCAGGTTTCACGCTTATTGAGTTAGCGGTAGTCATTGTTATCGTTGGAATTATCATCTCAATTATGGCAACTGTCCTGCCATCTCTCATTCAATCTGCAAAAATAAAGAAGGCCCAAGCGATTCTGGAAAAAGTAGATTATGCCTTGCAAGGATACAGCATGGCCAATCATCGCCTGCCATGTGCGGATACTAATGGTGATGGCGTAGAAGACCCTGTCGGCGGACCCTGCTGCAGTCCTTCTCCATGTACCTGCGTGGGCCAAGTTCCATATAAAACCTTGGGTCTTTCCTCTGCCGACGATGTATGGAGCAACCCTATTAAATATGGCGTGCATAGTGCTTTGACAGCAACCTTTGCAGATGGTAGTGCCTTCTGCACTGCCATAAGCAATGCTATTATCGCATCAAAGGATCTTACGGAAGTTTACACTACTACTGATGAATCCTGTCCTAGCACTACGGACAACGTGAGTAATCATGCCTATATAATAGCGAGTGGAGGTCAAAAAGATCTTGATGGTGTGAATGGTTTCTTTGACCTCTGCAATGGTGAGACTGGTGCTGGTTTTAACGCACCGAATAGAATCCAGTCCACCACGTATGATGATCTTATCAGGGTATTTTCATTAAATGAACTTAATCAGAAAAATTGCACCGGTGGAGGGGGCGGTGGGGGAGGCAGTACCGGCGTTGAGAACACAGACACACTTTGCAGTGATGGCATTGATAACGATAGCGATGGCTATACCGATTGCTATGACCAAGATTGTTGCGGCCCAAGCCTGACTGTATGTAGTGAATGTCCGCCTACGGGAAATGTCCAGATCAACACAAGCCCAATGCCAGCAGGGATCGTTGGTAATAGCTACAGTTATACCTTTCAAGCAACTGGTGGATCAGGTTATTACTACTGGTATCTAAATTCAATCTCTCCAAACATTTCCGGTTTAGATATTAATCTATGGTCGGGTGTGCTTTCAGGCACCATTGACAACTGTAAAAACACATACAGTGTTAATGTTGAAGTTAAAGACCGTTACGATTCCAGCAAGACAGACTCCCACATATTCACCCTCACTGTAGAAAATGGGACATTGAGCATCACACCGGCACCTTCCGGCGGTGGTCCAAGCAACCCAGACTTTACTGTTAATTCATCAACTTTTTCACAAGAATTTACTGTAAGTGGCCCTCACGTGGGGGCATTCAATTGGACTTTGAACTGGATTGGCACAAATCCAGGCGGCTTTCAGGTGGACACTATTTCAGATACCGGAAGCAAATTTTGGAAGAACAGTTCAACTAACGCGGGCAACTATACATTCACCCTTACTGCAACAGACAGTACCTGTTCCGACAACGAAATAACCACCAATTCTTACACCATCAAAATTACATCAGCGGGAGCTGGTGCACCGTATACAGCCAATCTTACAGCCGAGTGGCACCTGGATGAATGTAGCTGGGATGGCACAACAGGTGAGGTAAAGGATTCTGGCGGAAATTTCCTCGATGGGACTGCCAAATATGGTGCAGACACAATTGGAACAGGCAAGGTCTGCCAGGCAGGATTATTTGACGGTACCAATGATTATCTGGATATGGGAGACATCTTGAATAATATATTGGGTGCCGGTAGCAATTCATTCTCTGTTGCGGGATGGATAAAACCCTATTCATTGACGACCCCTACAACAAATCATCAAACCCAAAACTGCATTATTGCCAAGGCCTCAGACTCATATAATGACAACCTTGAAATTGGCGTAAATACAAACGGCAAGGTGCACGTATATCTTGATACAGCAGGAAAAGATACATATGCTGACTTTGGGGTTGGTGAAATTAGTGTTAACAGTTGGAGCTTTATAGCTGTAACCTATAACAATGGAACTGTCTCCGTCACCATCAATGGCACCAGATATGAGAATACGACCACATGGAGCGGCGGGGGTAACATAGATAATGCCACAGGGAGTCCATTCACTATAGGTAGTTCTCAGCATATAAACAACTATTTTAAAGGCAAAATTGATGAGGTCAGGTTCTTTTCCGTACCTTTAACTGATGAGGAAATTCAGGATTTATATACATTAACTCACACGTGCTCTGGGAGTTGCTATACTACCCCATTAGCAGAGTACAGGATGGAAAATTATCCCTGGATAGGGGCTGATAATGAGGCAAAAGATTCTGGTTCAGGAGGAAATCACGGAAAGGCTGCTTTGCGGGGTTCAGGCTCTCTGCCTAGTCAAACAACACCCTCTAACGGCAAGGTGTGCCGTGCTGGGGTATTTATCCGAAAAAATGCAAATAATGGTGGTTATTTAGATTTTGGTGATCCAACAGATGGTGACCTTGATCCGGGCACCGATCCCTGGACCATCTCTGCCTGGATAAAATGGGATGGATCAACAGGGGAAAACATTATATACAACAAGGAAGACATTTATGAAATTCGAGTTTCTGGCGGTTATATGAATTATGCCTGGCGACCTCACTGGGCGTGGGATGGTGGGAGTTTTTTCCCTGTAACAGCGAACACCTGGACATATGTAACCACAGTATATGATGGTTCTGAACAGATTCTGTATAAAGATGGTGTGAAGGTTTATTCCAGAAACCAGACCGGGGCTATGGGAAGCAACTCAAGCAAATTTCTAATAGCCGCTCGGGGAAGTGGTAGTCCCCGCAATTTTTTTGGTGGCATGATCGATGAAGTCAGGATATATAACCGACCTCTCTCTGATAGCGAAATAAGGGCCGATATGGCTGTGACTCGGACCTGCCAATAGAGCACTTCAATTCGAAAGGTATCTCTTCTTATCTCCCGCTTACCCTACTTACTAGATCGTAGATGGGGAGGAAAAGCCCCGCTATAATTATTGCAAACATAGCTCCTGCTACTACCAGAACAATTGGTTCAATCATCTTGCCTATAGTTGCCACAAGAACCGAAAGTTTATTTCTATAATCCTCAGCAATATAGGAGAGTTGCTCAGGAAGTGTGCCGCTTAACTCACCTACATTTATCATCCTGATAACAAATAAGGGAAAGATTAATACACCCCTAAAAGAATCCGCGATTCCTTCACCTCGTGCCAAACTTTCCTTAACCTCACCCAGTTTCTCTCTATAGATTTCATTTTTGATAGACTCCTTCAGGATAGTCATGCATTGTAGAATATCAATGCCTGCCTTTATTAAAAGAGAAAAATATTCTGTAATAAAGGCCAGGGTAGAGGCAGAGATAATAGTGCTCGAGAGTGGGAGTTTGAGTAAAAGGGCATCGGTTGTCCTCTTTACTCTCCTGTTCTCTTTATAGGCAATAACTATTATAAAAATGGCCAGTGCCAGTCCAAGAACCATGCTCAAAAAATGATTCTGGATAAACTCAGAAATTTTCAAAAGAAAAACTGTGAGAGAGGGAAGAGTAACATCCATCTCTTTAAATAGGGACAAAATCTTGGGAACCACATAGTAAAACCAGAATATAAGGCCAGCACCCATTGCAATAAATACAAAGCTCGGGTACAAAAGGGCTTGTTTGGTATCACTTATAATATTCTGTATCCGCTTTAAATGTTCAGAGGCATCTTGCAGCATCTCATCGAGTCTGCCAGTCTCCTCTCCCATCCGGATGAGATATATTACAGTCTTAGGAAAAATATATCTATATTTGTCTGCTGCCTCTGAAAATGTTGCACCTCCCTGAATAGCGGTAATCATATCAGTTATGTCACTCTCAAAATCAGGGCTTTCAGACGTACTGGAACCTTCTTCGAGGGCAGTTGTTAAGGTCATACCAGACCTGAGCATCATAGAGATATTGCTTAAAAATTCTGCCTGAAAAGATCGGGGAACCCTCCTTCTAAATCTTAGACTTAAAAGCTGAAATATAAAGGATGCAACGACACCCAATTTTTTTACATAGATAGATGTATTATCACCTCTCTCAAGATGTGTAACAGCAGACAAAACATCTTTATAAGGAAGATTAATAATCCCAGAGCTTATCCGCCCTGTGGGTTCCATTAGTTTATATCGGAAGTAACTCATTTCGTTAACTGCTTACTGCTTAGTGCCTACTTCATGCCTGCCTCAGATGTCCCATAATACGCACAGCATCATCTACAGTTGTGATCCCCTGCTTTACCTTGTCTACTGTTATATCGAATATGTCTACAAATCCTTTCTCCTTTGCCCTCTCAGTAATTCTATCCAACTCAACCTCCTTATCAATCAACAAGGACAACTCTTTGTCGATGGGAAGCAATTCATACACGAGTGTCCTTCCAAAATATCCAGAACCATTGCAGATTTCACAACCTTTACCTCTGTAAAGCGTTTTTATTGATGGATCTTTTAAGTATTCCTTTTCCCACTCTGAGGGTTCATACTCCTCCTTGCAGGCGCTGCATATCCTGCGAATCAACCTCTGGCTGACAACTCCAATCAGTGAATCGGCAATCAGAAAGGGTCGTATCCCTAAATCACGAAGCCTTGGTATAGCCCCAACAGCGTTATTTGTATGCAGGGTTGAGAGAACAAGATGCCCTGTGGTCGATGCAGTGATGGCAGTGGCAGCGGTCTCAGAATCCCTAATCTCCCCCACAAGGATTACATCAGGATCATGCCTAAGAAAATACCGGATAGCATTGGCAAAGTTATAACCTGCCTTTTCATTCACCTGGGTCTGCCGTAATAGAGGTAGACTATACTCAATCGGGTCTTCCACTGTCAGGACATTTTTTTCAAGTAAATCTAAGCTCCTTATGCCCGCATAAAGTGTAGTAGATTTACCTGAGCCTGTTGGTCCTGTAAGAAGGATAATTCCAAAAGGCTCGTTAAACATATTCGCTACCTTCTGAATATCCTCCTCAAAAAATCCAAGCTGGCCCATACCCATAATAGCGCTTTCCATTGGCAAGATTCTTAAGACAATATTTTCTCCATAAGGGGATACAACCGTGGAGACCCTGAAATCAAAATTATTATTAAGGATGGTTGCGGAAAAACGCCCATCCTGAGGAAGCCTTTGCTCGGCAATATCCATTTCTGCCCTCATCTTGATACTCGAGATAATCCTTTTGAGAGGTGTAGGAAGCGACAACACTGAAGTGAGGACACCATCAACCCGGAAGGCAATATTTACTGACCTTTCCATCGGCCTAATATGGATATCAGTAGCCCTCATCTTAACTGCTAATTGAAGGATATACTTAACCAGATTGTCTATCCCTCTTGCCATTTCAGCATCTTGAGAGAGAAGATTAACCTCGGTTGCAATTAATTTTTCAACAGGATTTTCCATAAAATAGTAAAACTTATTAATAGCATTAATTATCTTTCTCTTTTCAGATAGGTAAAATTTTGGTTTCAATCCTGTTTGCCTGGATATTAATTGGCCAAGTCTATCATCAAAGACAGTTGCTGATGCCACCTCTATTGATCCATTTAAAACCCTTATGGGCAAAAAGGTATTATTGAGACATAGGTTTTTATTAAATAATTTTAGAACATCAGCTTTCGATAAAACCTCATCAACATCGATGTATGGAATCCCCTCCTGCTCTGCTAAGGTTGTGACAACATCATATTGAGTGACAAAACCAAGCCTTTCGAGAACCTCGCCTAACCTCTCTTTTGTGATCTTCTGCTCTTGAAGGGCAAATTTTATATGCTCATTCCTAATAAGATCCTTTTCTTTTAAGAGCTCCCCTAAAGGCTTTCTTTCTTTCTCATTGGTCATTTGCTGTTCTTACCTTTATCTTGTAGTAATGGCCGCATTGCTTACCGCCTGCGCAGCACCCTGTGCATTGCATAATAAAAAAATAGTCTTTTCATTAGGAAATCCAATGACTTCAAGGCCTTTCTCTTCCTGAAAACGATTTACCGCCATTATTAACCTTGGGCCCACAATCCCATCAATATAATAGAGGTATTGATTAACACCTGCTAAGAGTTCTTCCAACCTTTTAATTTCCTCTCCTCGATAACCTAAATAAAACTTTGTTATCCGTATTGTTGGTCTCCAAAGAAGGAAATAACTCTCTTTTCCGCTTTTATCAAGAGAAAGGGAAAGAACACCGTAACGGCTTTTAATATGCTCCGGTATAGTGTCAAGCTGGATCATATTGTATCCAGTTTTTTTAAATATAGAATCAGTTACTTTTTGAAATATACTTGTCTCCATAGCCTTAACAAAAGGTAGGGCAAACTCTGAAAGATTATAGGCAGATAAAAAATTAACTACAGCATCTGGAATAGGACTCTCCTTTTGAGTCACTTTTTCTAATAATTTTTCATTCGTTACCTGAAGAGTTTCTCTCTTTTCGTTTCTCATTACTGTTTCCTCTTTAGTGCTCCTGTTTGAACGCAGCCAATCGATCTCAGGAAATAAATCCAGATAAAAAGCACCTCCAATAATGAGAATCAATATTGCCAAAAGGCTGAAAAGATAAAATTTACCCCCCCCTTGTTCAACCTGATTTAGATCCCTGTATGCCTCATCAACTATGGATTTCCCTATATTAGTGGTATTATGTATAAAAGCTACATACAGACATCTATCCATGAAGATATTAACTCCTCTGAAATTACCCTTGCTATACTTATGAATCTTTCTAAAGGCTCCAGTTGCAATAGTGGTCTTTCCCTGGTTTCCAGCTGTATTGAGCTTGAATAGGATATAATTTTTTAATTCATCCTGGTTAAGGGGCCGAGCCTCTTTTTTAATGATAATGCGACTCTTGAGCTGTCTAAGCTCAGAAGAGTTCAATTTATCCATCAACTCGGGTTGTCCGATCAGTAAAATTTGCACCAGTTTTTCCCGATCTGTCTCTAAATTGGAGATCATCCTGATTAATTCCAGGCTTTTAGAATTCAGATTCTGAGCATCATCAATAATTATAGCGCAGTTTTTACCTCCCCTGTTTTGGTTTATTAAAAAATCGTTGAGCACCTTCATCTGGTCACTAAGCTCTAAATTATCTGTATATAATCCGAAATCTTTGTTAATCTCTCGTAATAACTCCACATCCTGATAAAAGGTATGCAATATAAGGGAAGTTTCGACTTCTTTTTCTTCAAGGATATTGATTATCCGTCGGCTGATTGTTGTTTTCCCAAGCCCAATCTCACCCGTTAAGACCATAAAACCCTTTCTCACAACAATACCATGGACGAGCTCGGTGAGGATTTGATCTATATGCTCTGAGATATAAAAATTCGCATTATCTGGAGCAACAGGAAATGGATTGTATCCTAACCCAAAGTATTCAAGGTATCGTAATTCTTCGTTTGCCATATCTGATTTCATAATCGCCACAGACCAATGTATGTCTTGTCATCCTTGCTAAGATGCCCCGTAAAAAAACCTTTATCTTTGCTAATTTCTCCATCAACAAAACGGTCAATCCTTGTAAATGTGTCTTTTGATATCCCATATAGAATAATCCTATTAGAAAAACATAAAATGAAGATATCATCTTGTTCCTTGCCAATTTTTTTTATACGATAAACATAGGAACGCCCTGTATTGGATTTGGGTAATGATACGCTGTTTCTCGACATCAACTGGTTAAGATTATCCATATATTCCACGTGATTGCTCCCTGAAAAATGTGGCCAGATTCCACTTTTGACAGAGTAGGAGCTTAAAGATGCCTCCCATTGTAATAAAAAATCCTTATAAAATCTTGAATCCAGAGAATAGTTGATAATCCGACTCCCTCCCCATACTACTAAAGCAATTAAACCTCCATACAGACCTACAAATATTAACTTATCAACAGCTTTCCCAGAAAGGGCCATTATATTATTTTAGGTATAAGTTCAGCCACCAAGTCTCAAAGCCTTTCGGCCGTGAGCTCAAGGCCGAACGGGCACGAAGAAATGATTATGTCTCTTATTAAAAATGATATTTAAAGAATTATATAATAATCTTGGTGACTTGGTGTCTTTGTGGCTGAACTATTATTATTTCAGCTTCTGAATTAACTCAGGTATAAGGGTATTTTCCGGATGAATCTCTCTGAGTCTGGCCAATCTCTTTATAGCCTCAGGTATCTTACTTGTTTTTATCTCAACAATGGCCATATTAATACCAGCTTCCAGATCGTTTTCATTTTTACGTAAAACCTCATTTAAAAGTAACGCAGCCGATTCGTATTCATCCTTACGCATACACAAGAAGGCCTTTAATTTTAAAACATAACTGTTATCTCCTCCTTTAAGCAATGCGAGTTCGTCAATCAAATCTTTTGTCTGATCGCTACTTCCTGTGCTCATGGATCTTTGTATCTTCGCAACTAAAAAAGCAATTTTTGCGCTCCTTTCGACATTTTCCAGACGAATACGTTCATCTTCTCCTTTTTTTCTCCCTTTTAATTGTTCAGGCCTTTCCGACAGCACTCTTTTACCTGCAGTTGTAAGCTTTTTATTAACTGCCAGCTTTGGTAAAACCTTCAATGGTGGTTGTATGGCCGGGGATTTTGATCGATCCATTTTAATTATATCAGGTGCCACAGCAGGAACTTTTTTGATATCGCGTTCAGGGCTTGCCTTAATTTCCAGAATACCAGACAGAGGGGTTTGACTCATTGCGGGGCTTTGGGTCAGCGATTTTGAGGTCTCCTTTTGGCTAATCGGAGACTCTCGAGGGACTCCTGCAGAAGTAATTTTTTTCTCCTGTTCTTTAGTATTGTTAGGGAATCTGGGTGGTATATAGCGGACAATGCGTGTTTCTTTAGGAGAAAATTCCTTCTTGCCGGTGGAAGGAAGATAAAGCTTTCCTGGACTTGCCTCTTCAATAGGGATAGTTTTTGGAGGTGGAGGAACAGCTGTTACATCCTCAAAGACAGCCTTTTTTTCTTCTAATTCATGCCTTTCTTTCCCTATCTCTGAATTTATAGTTTGAGTCTTTTCCTCCTTACTTAAAAATGGCTCTCTGCTTTTTTTTTCAAAATAATCCGTAAGGTAACGAACAAAATAAATGGTTGCCATTCCAGAAAAAAAGATGAGAAGTGCAATTAATAGTATTCCCGTGGGTGAAAAAAGAATCTTCCGAAATGAATAGATATTTCGACCTCTCCTTAACTTTTCATCCCTTTCTTTCCCTTCCGGTGATTGCCCTCTTAGTTTCTTTAGTGTTTTAAAGATAACGCTCATACAAGCGAAACTCCAAGAATGATAACCAATTCCCTCGCCTCCTCTGTCTTGACATCGTTTCTAAAAAGATAGCCGAGGAGAGGAATGGACGATAGAAAAGGAACCCCTTTATTTTCTTTTATCTCTCGTTTGTCAATCAGTCCACCAAGCATAATCACGTCACCACTATTGAGTCCTATGGTAGTGCTTATCTCTTTTATCCTGACAATTGGTAGGGATATGCTCTGGTTAGCATTAGTGCCCACTCTCTCAGGCTCAAGGCTTTCCTGGTCCACATCGCTCTTTATAGGATTGATGAGTAAGGTTATTTTCCCGTCTTCCTCAATAAAGGGAATAACCCCTAAAATAAGCCCGTCAAAGACAGTAGAGACCTCAACATCAGTAGTCTCTCGAGTAGTCGCTTCATATGTAGAGGTTGTTTTTACACTCTTTTTGTAGGTATACGATGTTCCTACGCTGATGATGGACGGTTTTCCATGTTTGCATCGGATGCTCGGGTTTGAAACAATCTTTGCATCTCCAAAGGTTCTTAGGGCATCAATAGCTGTATCAATTGTAAATGCCTTGCGTACACCACTAATAATAAGACCAGTCCCTAAGGCCCATGATGCCTCAGTAACCTTTGTGGCTGTTTTTGCCTCCTTTCTTAAGAGACTCCAGTCAATCCCGTATTTATAGCCATCCGATAGTGCAACCTCAATAATTCGTGCTTCAATCAGTATCTGGCGGGAAAGCATCTCTTTAAAATGGTTTATCAGTTTTGATATAGATCTGATAACTGCAGGGGTATCTTTGATATAAAGGCTTCCTGATAATCTATTGAGTGAGTACATCCCTCTCTTTGAGATTACCGGCTTTACCATATCTTCTATTACATCATAGGCATTTCCTCTGCTTGCACCTTTCCCGGAAAGTTTAAAACTTCCACTTAACCCACTGGCGGTCGCTGTCTCTCCAGCCCCAAGGACATCACCGCCTACATCAAAGCTCGTATCAACATT
>CAZSWT010000077.1:0-13549 GCA_964611035.1 uncultured Desulfobacteraceae bacterium | reverse complement strand
CGAGCTGATAGCTGAAAGCTCATAGCTGTGATGTCTGAATCAGCTTTTCCTTTGAACTGTGAGCTATGAGCTATGAGCTTTGCTTCCCAATTCCTGATCTCCCTTGTTGCCTCCAACCCATCCATCTCCGGCATCTGAACGTCTATGAATATCAGGTCAAAATCTTTGGGAGATGCCATGTATTTTTGAACTGCCTCTTTTCCGTTATTTGCCACTTCCACGTGATAGCCAGCCTTGGTCAGTAGTATCTTTGCCAGCTTCTGGTTGACAGGGTTATCTTCTGCCAAAAGGATACGGGCAGAACTCTTCATATCCTCCCGAACTGAATATTGTGTCATGATTTGTTTTGTTACTCTCTCATCCTTATCGTGCGTATCCTCCCCTTCTCCCAACAATCTCTCCATTATCTGATAGAGTTTTTCCCTGCGAATCGGCTTGCTCAGGAAGCCATCAAATCCTGCTTCTTCACATTTTCGGGCATCCCTCTCCATTAAAGAAGACAGAGCAATCAGAGGGAGACTCTGGATTTTTGATTGTGGATTGTGGCCTGCCCTCCCCGTCCCGAGACCGGGACGGGATCGGGAGGCGCGAGTCAATTTGGATATACCGTTGCTTTTACTGGCTTCCCATACCTCTTTTTCCATCACGTCATCTTGGTCAGCCAGGTCTGGGCCAGGGATTTCGGATTTGAAATGCCGAATCTGTTTTGCTACTTCATACCCACTCACGCCGGGCATACGGATATCAGCGATACAAATGTCAAACGGAGTATCAATTTCAAGGGCCTTTTGTAACGTTGGTATAACTTTCTCACCGTTTCTGAGGGCAACCACACGCATACCAACACACTCTAAAACATGCGTTAATATCTCTAGGTTGCCCTGGTTGTCATCAACAACAAGGGCCTTCTTGCCAGAGAGTGAGGCAGGGGTAAATCTTGTGGTTTCTTTTTCCTCAGTTTTTCCAAACCATACAGTAGCGTGAAAAATACTGCCAGGAGCATGGTTATTGGTTGAGTTGTTGATTGGTTGAGTGGTCTGTTCCAAGTTTCTAGTTTCAAGTTTCAAGTTTCCACTTGCAGGGCTTTCTGCCCAGACATCTCCACCCATAAGCTTTGTTATCTGCTTGCAGATAGATAGACCCAGACCTGTCCCACCGTACTTCCTTGTTGATGAACCATCGACCTGGCGAAAGGGCTCAAACATAGCGGATAATCTGTCTTTGGGAATACCAATACCTGTATCCCGTACTGTTGCATGAAGTTTTATTCGGCCATCGATTTCCTCTTCAATATCAAGGGAAAGATCAATCTCCCCGGATTCGGTAAACTTGGAGGCATTGCCCATCAGATTGGTCAGGATCTGGCGAAACCGTGCCGGATCTCCTCTTACACGTGAAGGGATAGTATCACCAATATGGCAGAGGATTTCAATAGGTTTTGATTCAATCTTGGGGCGGATTATCTCACACACATCATAGGCAAGAAGTTCCGGATCAAAGTCAATTTCGTCAAAATCCAGCTGTCCTGCCTCGATCTTGGAAAAATCAAGGATATCGTTGATTAAAAAAAGGAGAGACTCACCGCTTTTCTTAATAGTGTTTGCATAATCGGTCTGTTTTTCATCCAGATTTGTATCACATAGCAAATTGGTAAACCCTATGACCCCATTCATGGGTGTGCGGATCTCGTGGCTCATGTTGGCCAGAAACTCGCTCTTGGCCCGGTTTGCTAATTCGGCCTCTTGTTTGGTCTTTCGCAATATTTCCTCTGCCTGTTTGCGCTGGGTTATATCAACCCAGTTTTCCAGGTAATACCTGAGCTCACCATTGATCCTTATCGATGCAGAGGTTATCTCGACCCAGAAGAGCTCTCCATTCTTCTTTTGAAAAAGTTTCTCGAGCTTCTGTGCACCACTGACCATAGCTACCTTCAAGTCTTTTTTGGTTCTCTCTAATGTTTCTTCAGGCCACCAGAGATAGGGCGCCTTTATGCCAACAAGCTCTGTAGAGGAAAAGCCCGTCAGTTCTTCCAGAGCAGGATTCACATATTGTATTGAAGTATCTGGATTGATAACCGTTATAGGATTAGGAGAAGCTCGCATAAGGCCGGAGGAAAATTCTTCACTCTCTTTAAGTTTCTTTCCCATCTTATGCCTGTGCAGGCTTATCTCAATAGTACCGTAGAGATCTTTTTCCCCAAAGGGTTTCAGTATATAGCCAAGGGGTTCGGTTATCTTTGCTCTCTGGAGTGTTTTTTCGTCTGTATGGGCGGTAAGATATACCACCGGAATATCGTAGCGAGAGATAATTTCTTCAGCGGCCTCTATCCCGTCCATCTCTCCCTTTAAGGTAATATCCATCAGAACGAGATCAGGGTGCGTATCTGCTGCTTTCTGAATGGCCCCCTCCCCGGATGAGGCAACAGCAGCAACCTCATATCCCAGGTTTCTCAGCCTTATTTGTATATCCTTGGCAACAATACCCTCATCCTCAACAACCAGTAGCTTTGTCATTGCCTGAGATCCTTTTCTTATAGGCGAGCTCTTCAAAGCAAATCGTAAATGCGCTCCCAGCCCTTCTGTCGAACTCTATGGTGCCCTCGAGTTGTTCTACCAGGGTGATGACGAGCTGCATGCCCAGGGTCGTGGTATTCCTGAAATCGATCTCCTCTGAAAAGCCAACTCCTGTATCACTGACCACCAGCTCTATCTTGTTGTTGACGGGGTGCATTGCGATTGCAATCTCTCCTTGTCTTCCATCGGGAAAGCCATGTTTGAGGGCGTTGGAGGTGAGTTCGTTGATGATCAGGCCACAGGGAATAGCTGTAGTAATATCGAGGAAGATATCGGCAACCTTCGTTTTTAGTTTGATTGCGGAAGCGCTGTCCGCATATGAGCGAAACAGTGAGGTAGTCAGGTCTTTCGTGTATTCATTCATGTCGATACGTGAGAGGTTATTGGATTGGTAGAGCTTCTCATGGATGAGTGACATTGACTGGACACGGTTCTGGCTTTCTTGAAACATCGCAAGGGATGCTTTGTCTTTGATATGGTGTGATTGAAGGCTAAGGAGGCTTGAGATGACCTGGAGGTTGTTTTTAACCCGGTGATGGACCTCCTTCAGAAGCACCTCCTTTTCCCTGAGGGAGGCCTTAATTTGATCTTCTGCCTGCTTGCGCTGGGTTATATCCCGGATAATACCCCTAAAGCCAATTCGCTGACCTTCCGCATCCTTCATTAGTGATATGGAAGCATTTGCATGTCCTTTGTTACCATCCTTTCTTATAAACTTATAATCAAATCCTTTGTTAGGTTTTCCTGTGTTGTATACTTTGTTGAATGTTTGATATACTTTCTTGGCATTCTTTTGATCCATGAACTGTCGGTTATTCATACCCATTAATTCATCCTTGGTATATCCAGATATTTTGCACAGTGAATCATTAAAGAAGGTAAAGTTACCAGCAATATCAACCTCATAATAGGCATCTTCAATGTTTTCGAGTATGGTTCGGTATTTCTCCTCACTCTCCTGCAGCGCCTCCTCCACCTGCTTGCGCTCGATGGCACAGAGAATAGCGCGATATAGTAAATTCCCATCAATTTGACCTTTCAGCAGATAATCCTGGGCGCCTTTTCGCACTGCTTCAACAGCAAGTGCTTCATCACTAAGACCGGTCAAGACTATTATCGCCACTTTCTGGGCCTTAGTGTGCACTTTAACCAGGGTCTCAAGTCCTGAACTGTCCGGGAGGGATAGATCCAGCAAAACCACATCGAACCTTCTTTCTGACAATGCATCAAGACCATCCGAGAGCCTTTTGGCCACTTCTACCTGAAAGGATTCCATGTTGGCCTCAGATAACAACTCTTGTATGAGCCGTGCATCACCAGGATTGTCCTCAATCAGTAAAACTTTGATGGGCTTATCGCTCATCTCTTTCCCTCTGTTGGCAGCTTAACGATGGTCAACCAAAAATCTTCGATGGATTTCACTATTTCGATGAACTTATCAAACTCAAGCGGCTTTGTAATGTAGCAATTGGCATTGAGATCGTAAGATCTGAGGATATCCTCTTCAGATCGGGAGGTAGTCAGGATTACCACTGGAATTCGTTTCAGGTCTCTATCAGCCTTGATTTCCGCAAGGACATCACGACCATCTTTCCTTGGCAGGTTCAGGTCAAGCAGGATAAGTTCAGGACGAGGTACATCAGTATACTTACCTTCTCGTTTCAGGAAGGCTAATGCCTCCATCCCATCCTCGACCACGTGCAGCTTATTCAGCATCTTGCCATCCTTGAAGGCTTCCTGCGTCAGCCGTACATCCCCAGGATTGTCCTCCACTAACAAAATCTCAACAGGCTTACCGAATGCTTCACTACCCATGGCTATTTTCTCCTCTCAACGGAATTGTGAAGTAAAATGTTGAGCCCTTTCCGGGATCAGACTCAACCCAGATGCGCCCGCCGTGGCGCTCTACAATTTTCTTGCAGACTGCCAGGCCAATGCCGGTGCCAGGATACTCCCCCCTTTTGTGCAGACGCTGGAAGATAATAAAGATACGTCCGGTAAACTCCGGATCAAGGCCAATGCCGTTATCACGGACAGAGAAGACCCAGCCATTATTCATTGCCGATTGCCGATTGCCGATTGCCGATTCTTCAATTCTTTCACAGGACACATGGATGCTTGGATGCTCCTCACTCCGGAACTTGATGGCATTGCCAATAAGGTTCTGAAATAACTGGCCAAGTTGCATATCATCGGCCATTACCGTTGGCAGAGGGTCATGGGTTACCTTCGCGCCACTTTCTTCAACAGCCTTCTGCAGATTGTCGAGGGTGCGGTCAAAGACAGCCTCGCACTCGGTTGGCTCGAAATCCTTGCCCTTGGTGCCAACACGCGAATAGCTCAACAAGCCATTGATCAGACCCTGCATCCGAGTTGCCCCATCCACGGCATAGGCGATAAACTCGTCTGCATCAGAATCCAGTTTACCTTTGTATCGTCGGCCCAGGAGCTGCGTGTAGCTTGCCACCATGCGCAGGGGTTCCTGCAGGTCGTGGGAGGCAATATAAGCAAACTGTTCTAGTTCTTGATTGCTTCTCTCCAGCTTAGCGGCATAGCCTTTAAGTTCTTCTTCCGCCCGCTTTCGGTTAGTGATCTCTTTAGCCAATAGATCGCGAGAGGTAGTTGTCTTTTTCAAATCTTCAGTCATTTTATTAAAGGAATTGGCTAAATTTCCTATCTCATCAAGGCCCATTTTACCTATTTTATAATCAAGGTTGCCTTTTGCAATCTCTTCAATTCCTCCCATAAGCTTACTGATACGTCGGTACATCCCTCTGGAAAAGAAAAAAGCAAATAACATACCCAAGAAAAAAATGACGCTCCCATACCCTATGTTGGTCTTTAAAATGGCCTGCTGTGCATTTTCTACCTGCTTGAGAGAAATAATCATTATGAGTGACCATTGCTCATTTCCTATCTTTATAGGGGTAATGATCAGTTTAGTGGTCTCACCGCTCTTTGAATACGTCAGATCTTTTACAATCTGTCTTTCCTGACTCTTTAATTCAGAGTCTTCAATATTTTTCACACTCTCTTTGTCACCAGAGCTCATATAGGTCTCTCCATTTGGCTTAATGATAGCAAGGAATATAATATCCTCTGAACTTGTTACTTCATGTATCTGATTTTCTACAAAAAGCCAGTTTAAAGACCAGAACGCATTTTTTGCACTGCAGGCCAAATATGTTGATATGCTTTTATTCTTTTCAATCAACTTTGCCTTAACGGTCTTGGTCTGCTCCCTGATGGATACCACAGTGATTGTCCCAATACCGATTATAAGTAAGGCTAAAACCATAAGGCCTATCTTGAAAAAGAGCCCCCTCTTTTGGATCAAAGAGAATCTTTTCATATAATATGTACCTCTTTTTTAAATCTTGATTTCCTCTCCAGGTTTAATAGCCATGGCCTTTGTTTCTGGCGCATAATGTCTTACCTCTTTTATAAATTCATCAGCAGACTGGACAAGAACAGGGAATGTAGCGTAATGCTCAGGAATAACATACCGAGGATTAATCAACTTGCATGCAAAGGCAGCCTCTTTAGGGCCCATTGTAAAGACACCACCAATAGGAAGTATTGCCATATCTGGTTTGTAATAATCACTGATAATGTATTTCATATCGCCCATCAAGGAGGTATCACCGGAGTGGTAGATCTTGAATCCATTTTCAAACTCTATGATATAGCCAGCTGCCTCACCAACAAATCTGTTTACCCCCTCAAACCCTGTTAACTGGGCACCTGCTGAATGAAAGGCCTCTGTCATGGTTATCTTAATGCCATCAAAATCTGCTGTTGCACCTTTATTTGCCAGGGTAAAGGTCTGGCAGTTTGCCTCTGGGATCTGGGACTTAATAAAGAAGCTTAGTTCCCATGGTGCTACAACCTTTGGCTTATATTGAGCTATAAGCTCTTTTGCATCTGGCAGCATAAAGTGATCCACATGTCCATGGGTCCACAGAATAAGGTCAACACTACCAAAAATGCCAGGTTTTCTATATAGTACAGGGCATTTTGGGTTTGTACTGATCCAGGGATCAAGCAGGATCTTTCTGCCCTTTACAGAGGTGAAGAGAAAAGAGCCAGGCCCAGCCATGTTATATCGACCTTGCCTCTACCAATCGATTTTGGCTCAGCAGCCATTGCAGAATCAATGGTTTTGAAACGTGAAATACCAGAGGCTACTATGAGACCTCCCAGGCCCGTAAAAAACTGTCTTCTTGAAATCTTCATTTTGTTCTCCTTTCTTTGGTTCCTAAAAATGTCACCCATTATAAAAAACTACGTCTATCCAAAACGGATATTTCTGATCATGTCCCTGGTAATTAAAAAAGGCATAATTCCTTCCTGTTTTAGTGCAATTTTTCGAAGATCTACATTGGTATAAAAAAATGAGTGCATGATACCTACCGCCTATTCAAACTTAAATCCCTTCTCTCTAAAAAGCTTCAGGCAGGCATCCACCGCAGCAGGCTCATAAAATATGCCTCGACTCTTGGAGATTTCCTCAAGGACCTTATCCATACTAAAGGCTGCCCTGTAAGGTCGTTGAGAGGACATTGCCTCAACAACGTCAGCTACACCTACAATCCTTGCTTCCAGGAGAATGTCGTTACCGGATAGACCCTGAGGATAGCCGGAACCGTCCATCCTTTCGTGATGCTGAAGCACGATTTGTGCAATCGGCCAGGGAAATTCAATATTCTTCAATATACTATACCCAACCTTCGGGTGAATCTTAAAATAATCAAACTCCTGCCTACTTAATCGGTGGGGCTTGCTAAGCATTTCAAAGGGTATGTTTATCAGGCCAACATCATGAATAGCGGCAGCCAGGTGGGTTGCCTTAATCTGGTCTTCTGGTAAGCCCATCTCTGTGGCGATGGCAGAGGCAAGCTGGGCCACCCGGTATTGATGGCCAGCTATAAACGGATTCCGCAGTTCCACCATCATTGCCATCGCATCAATAATGCCCTCCATAGTCCTCTTCAAACGGGCATAGCTCTCTTTTAATTTCCTTTCTGTCTTATGCTTGTAGAGAGCCATCTCAATGTTGCTATGTAATTCCTTCTCATGAAATGGTTTGATAATATAACCAAATGGCTCTGTTATCTTTGCTCGCGTAAGTGTCTTTTCATCTGCATAGGCAGTAAGATATAGAACCGGAATATTGAAACGGGAGCGTATCTGTTTGGCAGTTTCGATTCCATCCATCTCGCCCTTTAACACAATATCCATCAACACTAAATCAGGGTTGTCTGCTTCTGTTTTTTTGATTGCTTCTTCCCCTGATGACACCACCGAAGACACCTCATACTCCTTATCCTGCAAGGTCTTTTTTATATCACCTGCAACAATCATTTCATCTTCAACAATCATGATTCGTGCTTTTGCCATAATCTCACCTTATTTCCCTGCACTATATTTCCCTAACTGAAATCTAATCTTAAATTCTGTTTCTCAATCATTCAAACTTAAACCCTTTCTCAGCAAAAACCTTCAGGCAAGCCTCCACAACCTCAGTATCATAAAGGATACCCTGTTTCTGCACTATCTCCTCTAATGCCTTATCGATGCCTAAACCCGGACGATAAGGGCGGTGAGACGACATTGCCTCAACAACGTCAGCTACACCTACAATCCTTGCTTCCAGGAGAATGTCGTTACCGGATAGACCCTGAGGATAGCCGGAACCGTCCATCCTTTCGTGATGCTGAAGCACGATTTGTGCAATCGGCCAGGGAAATTCAATATTTTTCAATATGTCATAGCCTACGCGGGGATGAGTTTTAATCATGCTAAATTCTATCTCGGTTATCTTGCCGGGCTTGCTGAGAATTTCAGCGGGTATAGATATCTTGCCAAGATCATGAATAATCCCGGCCATATAAATTCCTTCGGTCTGCTCCTCTGAAAGGCCCATCTCTTTGGCTATGGCATGAGTAAGTCTGGCCACGCGTTGCTGATGACCGGCTGTGTAAGGATCCCGTAACTCAACTGTAATTGATATAGTCTGAATTATTCCCTCCAGAGTTTTTCGCAATCTTTCCAAAGTCCGTTTCAGTTCTTCCTGGTTCTGCTTTTGTTCGGTAATGTCTCTAATGATACCCTGGTATTCCAAACTGCTTCCGTCATCATTAGCCTGCCGTACACTCACATTGAGCAGGCATTCTATCTCTGCCCCATCCTTCTTGCGTAACTTTATCTCGTAGTTTTTAACAAATCCCTTTTGCTCTATCTCCTTCTGAAACTTGCGTCTGTCGATAGAATTACCATATAGTTGCCGGGGCTTTAGCACCATCATCTCTTCTCTGGTATAGCCAAAGAGATCCAACCCAGATTGGTTGACGTCAATACACCTGCCCTCTCGAGTGGTAATATAGATCGCATCTTTTGAGTCCTCGAAAAGGGAGTGAAACCTCTCCTCGCTCTCCTGCAATGCCTCCTCTGCCTCCCGCTTTTGAATGGCCCTCCGGATAATAACCAGCAATTGATCCATATCATAGGGCTTCTCCATATAGCTGAAGGCACCCAGGTTTACCGCCTCGATGGCCGATCCCTGGGAAGCATACCCGGTGATCATAATGCACTCAGTCATAGGAAAATGTTTCTTGATGTTCTTCATCACCTCAAGGCCAGACATATCCTCCAGCTTCAGATCAATCAGTGCTACATAAAGCATCTCATCCTTAATCTTATCCAGAGCTTCCTTTCCTATGGCAGCAGTTATAGGCATGTAACCCTTTTTCCTGAGTATGTGGGAGAGGGTTTCCCTAACCCCGGGATCATCATCTACGATAAGAATAGCCTTTTTGTCCATAACCTCTCTCACTTTTTCCTAACAGGCCTGCCCTATAGAATGACATTTGCCCAATAACCGCTGTGGCAGAGAGAGCAGGCGGGTTTGCTTTCATCTCTCCACCCCTTTCCTGGCCCTCGGACTACCAGCTCAGAAACCTGATATATGTAATAGCGAAATGCATGCCATATAAAGAAGGACTTCTTTCTTTAGTAACCATCTGAAATTCTTAATAATTTTGGTTGGAACCTTGTAAGGTAGGCGTTTGAGGAATTGATGCTATAGAATAAACTCCATATATTAATGGAGCCATTTCCTTGCTTCGGGAGAGGGAAGTCACTGGCACAGCGGTTAGGGGGTTCAGATCGACAACGCAGCTGATAACCAGCCTACTTATCCTTCTTCTTTGTCATGCCTGTCTGCATCTACTGAAATACCTAATTGCTTCACTTTTGTATGAATTGTCTTGTAGTCTATTTGAAGTATTCGAGCCGCTTTGGCTTTATTCCCTCCTGTATATTTTAACACCTTGCCAAGGACATCCCGTTCGACTTCGATTATTTTCTGCTGCACAATCTCCTTGAGTGAAAGATCTTTCCACGGCATTCCTTCAGCCTTTTTTAGATTGATTGCAAGACCAGGCAAAGACATTGTCTTCAAATCAAGATGTTTCTCGGTAATCATCTTATTGGCCAGGAGCACAGCCCGACGAATGGTGGATCGAAGCTGCCGGACATTTCCGGGCCAATCATACGCAGTCAATCTTTCGATGGCAGATTCCGAAAACCCCTCCACATTCTTTTTCAATTCCTTATTTGTGAGATCCAGAAACCGTTTTACAAGGTAATGGATATCTTCCTTGCGTTCACGTAAAGGGGGGATCTTGATGGTGAACTCATTTAAACGGTAGAAGAGGTCCCTGCGAAATGAACCTGATACAACTGCATCTTCAAGATCCAGGTTACTGGCAACCAGGACATGGACATCAACATTTATAGGCTTGGTGCTTCCTACACGGGAGACCTTCTTATCTTGAAGCACACGCAGGAGCTTGGCCTGTGAACTTAATGGCATGTTTAAAATCTCATCCAGGAAAAGTGTCCCGCCCTGGGCTAATTCGAATTTTCCAGGCTTCTTAAGCTCCGCACCTGTGAAAGCTCCTTTTTCGTGACCGAATAGCTCGCTCTCCAAAAGCGTCTCTGGAATTGCCCCGCAATCCACTGGCACAAAAGGGCCTTCTGACCGGGAACTGGCCTCGTGGATGGCCCGGGCTATAAGCTCCTTTCCGGATCCTGTTTCTCCGAGGATCACGATCGTAAAATCCGATTTTACAACACAGTTTACGTCGTAAATGAGCTGGCCAATGACATCGCTCGGCCCCATCATTTCCCTGATGTAGCCATCTCCTTGAATCCTGTTAGAGAGGCTCCTGAGCTTAAGCTTGAGATTCCGTTCTGCCAAGGCCCGGTGTACCACCCGTATCACCTCATGGTCATCGAAAGGCTTGGCAAGATAATCATGTGCACCCAATCTTATTGCATCCACAGCACCTTGAATATTAGCATAGGCAGTGATCATGACAACTGGAAGGTTCTCATCCAGTTCCTTTACTCGCTTTAAAACCTCGATCCCATCCATACCGGGCATCTTGATATCCAGCAACACTATATCGGGCATTTTAGAGCGGATTATCTTGAGCGCTGTATCCCCTTCGTGGGCCACCAGGGTTTTTAACCCCTCTTTTTTTACGAGAAGAGAGAGGATCTCACAGATATTTTCATCGTCATCGACGATCAGAATCGAGGCGTTTTGTTTTTTCATTTTCTTTGCTACCATAACCAAAAGGTCGATTGATAGGGTATATTACCTGGATATCCTTATCGAGCCGGTTCCCCAGCAAGTGAACTATCCCTAAAAAGAGGATACCCGTTTCTCCAATATGAAGAGTGCTATTGATGCGATCAGCAATGTATTGACCACGTTTTTTAAGGAGGGACTCGCTAAGGGCATTCTGGTAGGCTACAGCCTTGGCTGTTTGCATGGTATCCGAACAACAGAGAGTCTGTTTAACGAGCTCATACTCCTGAATAAGAAGCTCGGGAGATTCAGTCCCCATAATCGTTGCGCCCTTCTCCATTAACCGGAGAAGGAGCCGATGGTTTAAACTCCCCGTCTTTGCCATCTCGGTAACTATCTTGGTCTTCCGACGGGAGACGGGCAATCCATCCTGATAAAGACGAACTTTTTCATAAGAGAGTGGCCAATAATGAATAGACCGTTCGATATGAAACCACAGTTCATCTATTAAATTCGCTTTGAGCTTGCGATCATTTTTCCCCAACTTCTGGAGTGTTATTTGCCACATCGATTCCCTAAGATTAGCCGTATCAGCCTGGGTATTATTAATGACAGGGAAATAAATTAGAGTCCTTCCTAAATCCTCGTGGTTACTATCTCCGCTCATCTTCTTTTTCGCCTCCTATTTTTCCAACTATGGTAATAATTCCATAGCAATAATTCCATGTTTTTATAGCGCAAAATAAACTGTATAAAAATTTCCTATCATTGAAAGCTTCTCAAAAGAAAATAAAAGATGGAAATTCGAATAGTTAGGTCAAAGGACCTTGGTAATCCCCCTACAAGTGATGCCCTTGTAATATCTTATACAGCAATTTTAATGCCAAAAACCGTCAGCAATAAAACCTGGACTGAAGTGCTTATACATTAATGCATCGGCGTCATTGGCCTTCAAGGCTCCTCGGTATCCATTGGACTACAGCATCCATAGGACGACATCATGTAGCTCAGTTTTCTCGCCCACAATCAGAAAATACTCTCCCTTACCTTGGGGCAATTCCCTCTTTGCCGGCAGGCTCCAGAGCCTCCTCCGCCTCTTTATCTATCATAGCAGGAAGATAAATCTTGAAACAACTCCCCTGCCCTACTTGGCTCTCAGCCAGAATGGAGCCACCATAGTTTTCTAAAGTGGAGTAAGTGATAGAGAGTCCCAGCCCAGTGCCCTTGCCAGGCTCTTTTGTGGTGAAGAACGGATCGAAAATACGCTCAAGGACCTCCGGGGGCATGCCTTCTCCTGTATCCTTTACCATCACCTCAACGTAGCGGGCTTTTTTGGCCCAGACATGGGTACGGCGGAACCCTTCATCCGGCTCCATCATGCAGCTTTTAAGGGAAATCTTCCCACCATTGGGCATGGCATCAATGGCATTCATCACCAGGTTGAGCAACACCTGCTCAAGCTGCGTTGACCCAGCCATCACTAAAGAAAGATCCTTTTGAAGTTTACGCTCCAGCTTGATCTGAGATGGAAGGGTATGTCTCAATAATTGCTGAACTTCTTCCAACACCTGGTTCACGTTTACAGGGGCCATCTCCCCAATATCCGGCCGAGAGTAGTTCAGCATCTTCTGAGCCAGCTCTGCTGCCTGCTTACATCTCTCACTGATCTTCTGCAGATACTCAACCATAGGGTTCTTGGGCTTTAGCTCCCTTACCAAGAGCTGGGCATAACCATGGATTGCCGCCAAACTATTATTGAACTCATGGGCTATTCCTAAAGCAAATGTTCCAGCTGCCTCCATCTTTTGAGTGTGTTGGAGGTGTTTCTGTAACTGTTTCTGCTCGGTGATGTCGTTGCCAATACAGAGGATTTCGGTGATATGTCCATCCTTGTCAAAAATACCTTTATTAGTCCACGCAATCCATACTCGTTCACCATTATGACGCATGTTTTCATTCTCATTGGTAGCATATCGCTCAGGGTTTCTTCCAATATCTTCAATCATTGCTTTCAGGTCACAGCCTGAAGTATCTGTCTCAGGCACAATAGCGCCAACTACATTCTTGCCCAGGATTTCATCCTCGGTGTAGCCGAAAAATTTTTGGGCAAATTCATTGAAGAAGGTAATGCGGCCCTTAGGGTCCCTTCGCAGAATAATACTGTTAGCGTTTTGCACAAGTTCCCGGTACTTCTCTTCACTCTCTTTTAATTTCTTTTCTATCTCATATTTGTAAAGAGCTATTTCGATGGAGCTGTGCAATTCTTTTTCCCCAAACGGTTTAAGCATATAGCCGAAGGGTTCGGTTATCTTCGCTCGCGTAAGTGTCTTTTCATCTGCATAGGCAGTAAGGTACACCACAGGAATCCCAAAGCGCT
>CAZSWT010000076.1:0-13571 GCA_964611035.1 uncultured Desulfobacteraceae bacterium | reverse complement strand
TCTTGACAATTTGCTCAACTGCAATCTAAGGTAATGAGTAACAAAAATCATTGAGAAAAGCAATTTACATATCTCTCTTAGGCCTGCTCATTTAAATAAATGGAAGGAGGTAAAACCTGTAATGACTTCCAATAGCCCCTTGAAAGATAAATTCATACTAGTAGTAGATGATGAACCTGATGTCCTCGAAACCGTGGAGGAAGAGCTCGATATGTGTATGATTCGCAAGGCAACAGATTATGAAACTGCCATGCAATACATTGCAGGTTTTACCTTTGATATTGTCATTCTCGATATCATGGGCGTAAACGGTTTTGAACTTTTAAAAGACGCAGTGTCAAGAGGATTTCCTACAGTTATGCTCACTGCTCACGCCCTTTCCCCGGAATCATTAAAAAAATCTATAAAGCTGGGTGCTGTTTCTTTCTTACCAAAGGAAAAGATTCCAGAACTCAGATCATTCCTTGAAGATGTGGTCATTGGTGGCGGCAAACCAGTTTGGCATAAGCTCTTTGATAAACTGGGCAGCTATTTTAAAAAGCGCTTTGGGCCTGATTGGCAAGAACAAGACAGATTTTTCAAAGAGTTCATAGAAGAGTTGAAGGAAAGCATCAAAGATCAATCCTAAATCTCGCCCTCACTCCCCCTAATTAAGGTTTGATTATTACCGATTCGATAACATTGGTGATAATGAGATACTGTGAGATCATCATAGAAAAAATAGAAAAGAACCATCATGCCCTACTACCACAACAAAGCATGAAAGGGTTTCTCGGCATTCATTACTCAATGAATAAGGGGGTAGAAGGCATTCATATCTAGTTTCAAGTTTCAACTTTCGAGTTTCTTTCATATAAAGTTACGTATGAATTTTAAGATACAGTGATGCGGGAGGATTTATCTATGCATTTTTTTAAAACCATTTTGTTTACCTTGCTACTTCTGGCCTCCTCGAGCCTTTGCATGGCTGAGAATCCATCGTCATATATCAAAATGGATGTCAAGGAGTTCCAGCTGGAAAACGGTATGATGTTTTTAATCGTCGAGCGACCTACAACACCTCAGGTTGCCTGCCGCGTGGCGATACGTGCCGGTTCCGCACTTGAAGATACCGGAAAGACCGGAATCGCCCATTTGCTTGAGCACATGATGTTTAAGGGCACCAAGAATTTTGGCACCCTTGATCAAAAAAGGGATATGGAGCTGCAGGACAAGATTGAAGCCGCATATCAGGTGGTGCTCTCAGAACAGGGAAAACGGAATCCAGACCAAGAATTAATTCGGAAAAAACTCACCGAGATGGATAGGCTTCGAGCCGAGGTGCAAAAAATCTACATCCCTCAGGCCTTCTCCTCTCAGTTGGGCAAAAACGGCGCTGTGGGCGTGAATGCCTTTACCACTAAAGACCAGACCCAGTATATAATGTCGGTGCCATCTGATATGCTCGAGCAGTGGTTCTCAATAGTGAGCGAACAGCTATTCGAACCTTCCTGGCGTGAGTTTTACGTTGAGAAGGAGGTCGTACAGCGGGAGTGGGCCTTCCGATATATTAACAGCCCAGGCGGCGCTGCCTGGCTCGATCTTAATGCAACTGCCTATACTGCACACCCATACCGAAATCCAACAATCGGCTGGAAATCAGATATGGAAAAATACAACACCAGCGATGCAATAGCCTTTCATAAGAAATACTATAATCCAACAAACGCCGTGTGTGTGCTCGTGGGGGACGTGAGAGTGGAAGAAGCCAGAAGGCTGGCAGAGATTTACTTCGAGCGGTATCCAAAGGGAAAACGGAGCCCTGAAATCGTAACGGCAGAACCCATGCAACACGGCCCACGCAAAAATATTCGGTTCTTGAAAGGCGCCCGCACACCATTGGTCAGAATTGGTTTCCATGGCGCTCGAATGAAAACCAAGGACTTCTATGCGCTCGATGTTATGACCATGGCCTTAAGTCTCGGCCGTAGCGCCCGCATAACCCAAAACATCATAAATAAGGGTCTCGCTGTCGAGGCCTGGGCATATAACCCCGATAACCGTTATGGCGGAATGATCATTTTAGGCGGCTCCCCTAATGAGCCTGATGAGGTGAAAAAGGGGAACCTTAATACAGATGAGAAACGTCAGGCTTACGTGAACGCCTGCCACACACTTGAAAATACACTCATTGCTGAAGCCGAAAAAATGAAACATGAATTAGTTTCTGAGCGCGAACTCAAAAGGATTAAAAAACTCAACCAACGCGAATTTCTGGATCGAATGCGAAATAATGAAGAGCTGGCCAGCACCCTGGCGACAATGGAAGTTCAAGCGGGCTGGCACTATCTTACCGATTATCTGAAACGAATCTCAGAGGTCACACCCCAGGAAATCAGAAAGGCAGCCAGAAAATATATCCGAATCGAAAATCAGACAAGCGTGTACGTGATCCCCGGTGGAAAGCCTGATCAACCGGCACAGAGATACACTGAAGTCCGATCCATTGGAATTACCGGAGCAACAAAGATTGTTAAACCAGACACGTTTCATAACAACTCGATCTATCACACGCCTGTGGACTGGAAACACCCGCTTTCTTTCGATCGGGTTCCAAAAAAAATCGTATACCCAAAGGCTCAAACCGCCAAGATCAATAACACACCGATTTTCTATTTGGCTGATCGCGAACTGCCCCTGATCGATCTCACCATTCTCGTTAAGGCCGGTGATGTCGACATTGTTAATGAGAAAACCGGTTTGGCAGATATACTCAGCAATAGCATAATTCAAGGCGGTACCCAACGCTATTCTCCTTCTGAGCTCGCGCAGGTGCTCGACGAAAACGCCATCCGTATATCAATATCCGTGGCTGAGGAGGTATCAACTATACACCTTTCGGTTATGAAAGAGGACTGGGAAAAAGGACTTGATCTGCTAAAAGAAATCCTTACCAGACCAGCCTTTGACCCTACAGTACTGAACGTGGTCAAAGAGAAGGAAATAGTTTCTCTTAGCAGGCAGGGTGAAAATGCGCATACCGTGGCAATGCGCGAGGGTATGATCTGGCATTTCAACGGACATCACTACGGCCGCGATCCACTGATCGGCATCAAAACGATCCCGGATATTAATAGAGCCGACCTCACTGCCTTTATGAGGAACTATTTCGTCCCCTCCAACATAGTTGCCGCAGTGTCAGGCGATATAACCTTTAAGGAGGCTAGGGCAGGTCTGAAAAAGCTCCTCGAAGCGCTCCCTCAGGGCCGGTCCCCTGAACGCAATCTCAATGACCCAAAGGAAACTCCACCTGTTCTGGCGCTTATTTCCAAGCCCGGGCAGGTGCAATCCCAAATAGCGTTGCTCTTGCCCAGCGTCAAGCGCACGCACCCCGACTTCTGGAAAATACATCTTTTAACGGATATCTTCGGCGGCAGCGATTCCCTCATGTATACTCGCCTGCGGGATGACTTGGGCCTCGTGTATTCAGCCGGTTTCTTCCAGACCTATAAATGGAAAGCGGGAGCACTTATTGGATACATTGGCTGTAAGGGAGATAAAACGAGCACAGCGATTATGGAGACATTGAAGATCATGGACTCCCTTCGGAAAAATGTTCCCGAAAAAGACCTGGAACTCAAGCGACTTGATGCCTTAAATAGCTTTGTATTTAACGTAGACACCCCAGCCCAACTGGTTGAGGTATACAGCCACTATTATATGAGGGGTGAACCCCTCAACACACTTGAGAAAATTCAGGATGCCTATCGACATGCAACCAGGGAAGAGCTTCGTGAACTCGCCGTGCAATTGTTCGACCCGAACAAGATACAGATTTTTATCGTTGCGGATAAAATGACCCCTGTGAAAACAAAAGACGGAACAGAGCGTACGGTGCAGGAAGATCTTAAATCGCTCGCAAAACGAATTGGTCTTCCCTATCGTGAAATAGCGTTGCGATGAAAAAATCTCGTTGAGTGACCAATTGAGGAAATATTCAGAAGCAAAATTACCAATTCTGGTAGTAAATCGATGATTAAAATGTTCAACTTAAAAAAAGGTATGCCATGGAAATCCATCATAAGAACAAAATTATCATAGATTTGGAAAAGCTCAACACTCTGAATCCAGATGGCTGTCCTGCCTGCGGAAAAAATTTTGAGCTGGGAGAGCCGGTGGTTTTAGCCTGCGGCAAATGGGAAGGCGAACGGTATATCCATGAAGATGAAGCAATCCTTGACAGAAAGGCAAACGCATACTACGAGCGAATGTATTATAAGGCTATGAAAGACAAGCTTAACTGATTTATCAGATTTATATGGAAAGGGCTTTCAAGAGAAAAGATTGGTAAAGTTCTTTACTGCCTCCATGTATTCTTTCATGCCCCTCAAAAAGATATCATTGTGATTGGCTCCAGGAATCTTAAGGAGCCTTTTATCCGTCGCAGGACATGCATCATAGAGGGCCTGGCCCTCATTAAAGGAAATAATATGATCATTCTCCGCGTGGATGATCAATGTTGGCTTGTTAAATGTCGTTATTTTTTCTATGTTACGAAATCCATCTTCCTCTCTTATCCCCAATGCTTCCATCTCAATGCCTAATAGCCTCAGAAGGGGCCCGGCATAGGCAAAACCACTTTCAATAATGAGGCCATCTATGTGATCCATATAATGTACTGAAAGCTCGAGAGCAGAGGCGCTACCCAGAGACCTGCTCATTACTATAAATGGGCCTGTAAAACCTCTATCTTTAAGCCATTTTTGTACATAGTCAAATATTATATGAGCATCTTTCATCATGGAAGTAATCGTTGGTGTGCCAGTAGAGCGTCCATAGCCTCGATAATCAACCGGAAAAAAATTGATTCCCATCCTCGTATACAATGGCGCTATGTCATCATAATCAGCCACAATCTCACCATTTCCGTGGAAGAAAAGTATGGTAGGATCGTCTTTTCCTACCAGATGAAACCGTGCACCAACTACCACATCCTTGTCTACCTTTATAAGTATATCCTCAGCAGAGGAAGTGGTCCCGGGAGAGCCCCACTCTGGTCTGGGATGAAAAAGAAACATCAGAATCTCTGGCCTATCCAATAAAGAATAATCGATCTTTGAAATATCTATCATTTGAAATGTTTCCTGTTTGCTGGTATAGAATAAAATAGCAATGGTATACTCGTCAATACTAAAAATGGGCTAAAACCTTACTATTAACTAAGAATTTGAGGCCTAAGAGAGATTAAGACCTAAAGGAGAAAAGCGATTATGAAAAAGTTATTATTATCAGGAGCCTACTCCCCTATTCCAACCCCCTTTAACGCCAATGGAGTGGTAGCATATGATAAGCTGGCTGAAAATATCGCCAAGTGGAGCAACACGTCTCTGGCTGGTTTGCTTGTCCTCGGCTCCAACGGGGAATTCACGTACCTAAGCGATGAAGAGAAACTCGAGGTGCTAAAAACTGCCCGTCAGACCATCCCTAAGGATAAGCTATTCATTGCCGGCACCGGCTGTGATTCAACAAGGGCCACATTAGAGCTAACAGAGCAGGCAGCTGCTATTGGAGCAGACGTGGCCATAGTTATCACTCCCAGCTATTACCCATCCAAAATGGACGGCCACGCAATGCGGAGACACTACCTGGAACTGGCAGATCGCTCATCCTTGCCCATACTCCTTTACAACATGCCCGCTAACACAGGCGTCGACCTTTCTGCAGAAACGGTGGTGGAGTTGTCACAGCACCCGAATATTGCTGGCATCAAGGATAGCTCAGGGAACGTAGTCAAGTTAGGAGAAATCATCAGGGCTGCGTCTCCTGGTTTCAATGTCCTGGCTGGCTCAGCAGGCTTTCTCTACCCAGCCCTGATTCTGGGTGCAGTGGGTGGAATTATGGCACTGGCCAACATCGCCCCGGAGCAATGCTATCGCATCTATCAATATACTCAAAATGAGCGGCATAAAGAGGCTCGACAGTTGCAGTTAAAAATGATACCCGTTAACATATCAGTGACAGCACAGTTTGGTGTTCCTGGTCTAAAGCTGGCGCTGGATTGGCTTGGATACTACGGTGGGCCGCCGCGTTCGCCCTTAGGCCCTCTGGATAAAGCTCAGCAAGCGGCATTACGCGCAACACTGATTGAGGGAGGGATACTGCACACCTAAGCCAGGTAAAAGCAGGGCCAAGCTTGATGTTCTCCTAAAAAGTCCTTTTACCCCGACCGGAGAAAGCCACAGCTTTAGCAGTGGATGAATGCGCTGGCGGTCGGGATGTCGTGCCACTAAGTCCCGCCGAAGCGAATCGGCGAAACTAAGTGGTGCCACGGGCTTGCCCGTAGGGCTCCACTCGCTCATGATGCCCATTTTGGGATTCGGAAAGGCATTATATCCTATTCCGATAAAAATGCCACCCAAAAGATATGGGAGGTTCAGGTCATACTATACTTACATAAATTCATTCATTATCAGACAGCCAGAAGTCCAAAAACCCCAGAAACCTTACCTTGAAAAAAGAAAAAGGCAGTTAAAAGAAAAATCTCAACCGCCTTTATTAGTTCAAGCAAGTATAATGAGAATGTCAATATTTCAGGGACGTCCCATCCATTAGATGTTAAGCAATTTCTGCACGAAGTCCCCCTTTATCACTTCTTTCTTCCTATAATCAGGGAACGTCGAACGATCCCCAGGGTTCGGTTTTTTTGCATCTGGGCTACGATGTTTGCCTGAAACCGTTGCGTGGACATGGGACAATCAATTATATGGGTGATTTCCCACCCCGAACGATTCAGGATGTTCATGTAGTCCCAGAGAAGAATGCTCCGCCCAGGGTCTTCATTTAGAGCGGATACCCCCTGAAAGTCCCTCCAGTCAGCGTTGAGGAAGCCAATACGTGCCCTGGTTTTGGAGTTCTCTTTCGCTAAAGGGAAAAACTCTCGGAAGAATCCCAAATATTCTTTGCGGGAAAGAGATGAGATACTGTCCTTTGTGTATTGGTTTTCCTGTTTTTTGAAATAAGGAGGATCAAAGAAGATCAGGTCGGGCTTCTCTTTTCTCCTGACAGGCCACAGCAGGCCTTCCGGGTTCCACTGGTGAGGCTCGATCTCCGGTCGTGTTTCATGGCAATCAACTAAATCAAAAGACCAGCATTTTCTGTTGAATGCAAGGCATGTGTCAGCAACAACGCCACCACCGGCCATTGGATCGAAAACAAGATCTCCCTGCTGTGTAAAGTAAAAGAGGGTATGGGCTACCAATTGCGCCGGGATCTGTCCGGGCCAGCTGTCTCCAAAACGTTGATCAAGGTCATTGAAATACCAATGATCCCAGGTTCGCAAGCCCCAGTTCAAAGATTCAAACCGGTCCTGATCGCTTTTTCCCTCCAGGGCAATGGACCAGACCAGAGGCTCAGGACAGCCGTTGTGTTCCGATACTTCAGGGACAGAAACCCCCTTCTCTAAGAGCTCCCTGATGGATTTAAAAAGACGTGGGTTGTGGGCATAGTTGAGAACCGTCTTTCGGTTGACCTTCAATCGTGCGGCAATCCTGTCAACAGGAATACCCAATCGATTCATCAAGACAATTTTTGCCTCAAGGCTAAGGGATGGCCTTACACGAGCCCGGCTGAGCTCTATCTGCCTTTCCCTTTTAGCTGCTTTATCTGCAATATCTTCAATCTCTCTGGCACTCAGATCCCGGATGTTTATTTGACTGGAATCGCTGATAACATACCCCATTTCCGAATCGGGAGGCCGTTGAGGATGAGCTGTAACCCTTTGAAATTCCCCATCAGAAGCTTCCTTGAGTTTTGCCAATGCTCTGGTCTGGGATTTGTTTAGATTATGTCTAATAGAGATATCCTGAATGTCTTTGCAAAAGTCCATTAGCAAAGGAAGGTCATTTAAGTAAAAAGATAGCCATTTCACAGGCTTAGGTAGGTTTTTAAAGATTTCCTGTACACTTCCAATAAATTTATTGGAAGTCAACTTTGCTTCACTTGCTACTTCATAGCCGAGTCCCTCACTCCTCCTTACAGAATCAAGTTTGCCTAATAATGTTTTCACCCGGTCTGCTGGTTTCTTACCCATTGAGGCATATTGTGTATCTTCGATCAGTTCTGCATCCACGATTTCCACAATGGCTTCGATCGTCTCAATCGCGGAGAGGTCTTCACGCTGAATGTTTTCGGCAGCGGATATACGCCGGGTTTGAAGGTTACTTGCAATAACGATTTGAGCCTGGATGGTTTTCATCTCAGTAAAGTCCCGGACGGCTCTAAATCGGCGTTCTCCGGCAATAAGTTCGTAGCGTTTGTCAATAGGACGGACGATAATCGGCTCAATTAGCCCCTCTCGTTGAATGCTCGCCGCAAGTTCTCTCAGTTTATCCTCATCAAAGTGTCTGCGATGTTGATAAGGAGAGGGATCGATCTTTCGGACGTCAATGAACCCTTGTATATAATCCAGCTCGCTATGTAGTGTTTTTGACATGGCATGAAGAGAGAGAAAAGGGCTTGTAATTTCGGAATTTTCTTGCCAAACTAATCAGAAATTATCAGATAGTCAAATCTTTATTTAAGGAGGTAATTATTATGCGCTTAATCGAATGGGAAGTGGCTGAAGATGGGTACGAAGAGCAGATCATTATCCCGAAAGAGCAAAGGGATCTTGCTGCCGAAGAGGGAATTGGCACGGAAAATAAGCAAAAACTAGCCGTGCGAATACTTAATCTAAACACAGGTGAATCCTACACTGGTCGCCTGGCCATTACCGGAAATCACCAGATCTACCTGCCCACAGAAATACAACAGATGCTAAAGGAGTCAGGGAAGGTCCGAATCCAGATCTTGGGCGGGTGAAAAAACACCTGTGGAGTCAGGGCAAATCACTCGGAATGAGAGTAGATATTCATTGAGGTAATCAAAATAAGAATTGGTCTAATTTACCCAAGATGCCAAGCCGTCTGAAAAGGGTATAAGGTTTTGGCAAGTATTATTCAATTGTACCTATTGCCAAATAATGAACAATAGCTTTAGTATACTGCAGCTCATGGAAAGTTCAATTTATGCAAAAATATTGAAAAATTTCTTTAATAGCAGTTTTCAAAGGTAACGTACTCTTCAGCCGTAGCGTTTAGCTGTCGGCTGCAAGAGCAAGGTTAGGCATCCTTTGCTGAGTATTTCCAAGGATTTTCAGTCCTATCGCGTTGGATATATTCCTTATAATCGGAATACATTTTCTTGATGAGTTCTGAAAGGGTCGGTGTGCCAATGAAGGCCTCATTATGAATCCTCTCCTTTTCCAACCTTTCTTCGTCTACCTGTTTTCTATATTCTTCTTCGTCAAACGGACCCCACTTCTTTTCCAATTCCCTTTTTACGTGCTCCCAGGAAATTCCCTTCTTGTTACCGGCCTCGATCTCCTTCAGCCTTTCATCAACCGCAGATCCTATGGGATCCTTTTTTCTGTCGTATCCCGGTTCAGGAATGTTGCCATAGTCAAGGACAGGCTGACCGAATGCCTCTGCCATCATCACCCATGAATGCCTTAGCTCTTCTACATTCTCTCCAAAAGGCTCTACCGGCTCTTGGGTGATGGCCCCAACATGTCCGTTCTCATCGTAGTATGCCTCATGTATGGCATAGGTGTAATCTACTCTTTCTTTCTTGTTTGCAGGATCAATGTATGTATTCTTTTTCCGTACAACTCTATAGTTCCACATGCTTCACCTTGTCCGGCAGATCCCTTTATCAACGAGGGACTGATGTATTTATGCGATGCCGTTAAAATCAGCGGGCGCTATAGCGCATCCGCTGGATTTGGCTGTTAGATGATAGATAAATATCATTGAAACTCGTCCTCAAAAATAAAGGAATTCAAAATTCCTTGAAATGTCTTGTCATATTTCGTGAATTGATCTTCCGCAGCAGAAAGGTTTATTGAATATTGATACCCATTATTTACAACGTTTACGGAATAACCTTTTAAGATGAACGAGGTCTCTGGATATCGATGTATTTCAGAATGGATAAATATGATTGCTTTTCTGTTATTCAAGTAAGTAAATGATAGTTTTTCCACTTTAACATCATTGTAAACGCTTTTTAATTCCCAAATTAATGCATCTGCAAGCTTTTTAATTTCTTCTTTGCTCAAGTCATCATACGTATGCGTTTTTGGAATTCCTGGGAATGGCCGAACAACAATAGTCACCGAACTACCATTTTTATCCGCGGCAAGACAATCAACGTGTTTACCTCGTGGTCTTCTAGCCTCCCATCCTTTCGGAACATCTAACCGATATTTAAATCCCAAGCTACGAACCATATTCCTGCCATTAGTTAATTTAGAGATTTCAATTTGTTGATAAGCTTCGCCATTCGGAGTTCGATAAGAAGTGCCAATTAATGAAACGATGCCTAAAAAAAATGACAATTATCAAAACTGACCAAGAAAACCTCATCCCAGAGAATGAGATCTTAAACATTTTTAAAAAGAGTTTTACTACGCCTGAGACGAGGAAACCAAAGAACATAAGAGTTGCAGCACTTCCAATTAGGTAGCCTATTGAAACACCTTTTTGAGTGATAATTTGTTGTGCTATTCCAAAGGTGGTAGCTATTGCTCCTGAAAGAATGAGTATCTTTAGTTTTCTATTCATATTATCCTTTCGCAAGTATAAGCTGTTGAAGGATTTACGAGCACTTAATTTTCAATTGCGCACAGATTTTCTGCGAAAATTCAAAATTTCCAATAAACCAATGCGCCCTTCAGTCAGCTTAAGACTATTGTCGGGGTTTCACCTGTCCGGATAAATGAAATTATTCGTAATATTTTTATCGAATAGCCATTTAGCACACTGCTTATTAGTATTTTTAGGGAGATTTAATTTTATAAATATTTTTTCGTCATTGTTTAATTCCATCTCCTTCTTTCTCCATATTTCAGCTAAATCACTTCTGAGATCCATCTGGGCAATGTATACAGCGTTCTGATTATTAGCCTGTTCGCATTTAATTTGCTTTCTTGGATAGAAAATGAGGGGTAATCCTGGCGGAATGTCACTATGAATTGCATTTTGAAATTTTGCTAAAATTTCTTCTACTGTTATGTCCTGATGCAAGACTTTGCCCATTGCCGTGATATCAGCAAACCAAACAGAACCTTCTTTTTCGGTATGTCGTGATTCATTTGCGAAAAAAACGGCTACTTCTTCACTTTGTGTCCAATCAATTAGAAAAGACCCTTGCAGAGTCCCTAAATCTTCATTGGGATGCTGCTGGATTCGTTTCATCCACTCAAACCAAGGATCGATCTCATTCTTTTCTGCAAGTTCAAAAAGGACTTTATGCGGAACGGTTCGAGTTCCAAACTTATAGAGAAATAGGCCCCCTATAAGCCTCTGAAATTGAACAGAAAATCTGTAGTCTTTTTTGATCCTCTCGACTGGATTAACACCCAAGACTTTTTCTTTAACGTATCGAACGAATGTAGAGTCCAAAAGCCAATTATTTTCGCGGTGTCCCCTGAATAAAGCTAAATGATCTATATTTCGACAATGTGTTTTTATGTTCGTAAGTTCAGAAATAAAAGATTCAAAGGAAGATGGTATCCATTCGTGATTATCATCGGTAACCTTCGTACTTTGATCTAAAGGAAAAATTTTCATAATTAGTATTTACCCCAACGCCCCGATAACCAGACGGGCGTTTTATAGCCCGGTCTGGTTAATTGGGTTGTTGGACGAAGCCGCTACGCGGCAGAAAAGAAATCCAAAATAGTGTATAACTCCTTTATCTGTCCAATTCCGGGCATTTATAAAAAAGGAGTATACATTATGAAACCTACAGAAGCAAATCGATTTAAGAAACTCTATCAACGTCACCTGAGATTGCTCAAACTGCAAGGAAAAAGTCAGAAAACCATTGATGCCTATTCCCGGTCTGTCCGCCGCGTCCGTGATCATTTTGATTGCTGCCCCGATAAATTGACCCCGGAACAATTAGAAATCTATTTTGCAGAGCTGGTTGACAGTCACTCATGGAGCACCGTTAAAATAGATCGAAATGGCCTGCAATTCTTTTGGCGATATGTACTCAAACTTGATTGGCAATGGGTCAATATTATAAAGCCTCCCAAGATCCATACAATACCTGATATTCTTACCCTTATTGAAATAGAGCAACTCATTGGGAAAACCCGAAAACTACGCTATCGTGTTTTTTTATTAACCACCTACTCAATGGGGCTTCGTTTAGAAGAAGCCTTATCGCTTCAAGTCGGTGATATTGATGCCGGGCGCAAACGGGTTCATATCCGCCGTGGAAAAGGACATAAAGATCGATTGGTACCATTGCCGGATCTCACTTTACAGGGATTACGCGCACTCTGGCGTAAGCATCGCCATCCAAAGTTGATTTTCCCTAATGCCAACGGCTCTCTTAAAACAATTCAACAGGCAACCACACATATGGACAGAGGTGGCGCACAAAAAGCCATGAAAACAGTGGTTGCAGAATGTGGCATTAAAAAAAAGTCCCTATTCACTCCCTTCGTCATAGCTTCGCCACACATCTCCTTGAACGCGGCTTAAGTCTTCGTCATATCCAGGCTCTCCTCGGCCATGCCAGCCCTGCAACAACCGCACGTTATTCACATCTTACTGATGTCACGGAAAAAGACAGTCTGATCACCATTAATGAGCTGATTAACAGCCTTCATGTCGACTTAAGGAAGGTGTAATCATGGATTTAGCCTCTATTATTAATCAATATTACGATGCATTTATGATCAAGTATGGTGATACTGCATTGCCTGGTCACCTGAAGGCGCTTAATGCCATTCGCAGTTGCCGCACACCTGATTCCGGTGAACTTTATGTTCAGTGTCCTAATTGTAATCACGCGGAATGGAGACCTATGTCCTGTGGACACCGTAGTTGCCCAAAGTGCCAGAACCATGAAGCCAGCCAATGGATTGACCGACAACAGGGCAAGTTATTACCGGTTCCCTATTTTATGGCTACTTTTACATTGTCTTATGAACTAAGGTCATTGGCCTGGCGCCATCAGAAAATTGTGTTTTCTATCTTATTCATGTGCGTTTCCAGCACCCTGAGGGATTTCGGTTTAAATCCAAAAAATCTAGGAGCAGAAATAGGTATGATTATGGTATTACACACGCATAACAGGAGACTGGATTTTCATCCTCATATACATGCAATAGTACCAGGCGGCGCCGTTGATAAACGAAGACGCCAGTGGAAAAAGAAAAAGGGAAAATATCTATTTAATGAATTTGCCATGGCAAAAGTCTTCCGCGCACGTTTTTTAACAGCTTTAAAAGACGCCGGGCTTTCCATCCCCGAAAACGTTCCCCCCAAATGGGTTGTTGATTGCAAGCATGTGGGAAAAGGAATAACCGCCCTGAAATACTTATCCAAATATTTATACCGTGGTGTTATTAGTGAAAAAAATATTATTTCCAATCAAGATGGCGAGGTAACCTTTAAGTATATTGTAAGTAAAACCGGCAATACACAATATCGCACCCTCAAAGGAGAGGATTTTTTGCGCCTGATCATGCAGCATGT
>CAZSWT010000075.1:0-13728 GCA_964611035.1 uncultured Desulfobacteraceae bacterium | reverse complement strand
ATGGTAGATGCGAAAATCCTATTTCCGGAATAGGCTCACATATGATGTATTCTCATAGAACCCCCTTTACTATAGAGTTCCGAGAAATTATTCTTATCTCTTGCTAGATGTATAGAGGTAGGTGAGCTTACTCGAAAAAAAACAAGAAGCAGGAGTTAAGCTGGTACATTTTGAAGGGTTTTCCAAAGTAGTAACCTCTGAATGAGGTTAAACGATGGTAAGACCTTGTAGCCTGACAAAATACTCCCCTCAACTTACCAGGTCAAGGAAAAGCTTTTAGATATAATATTCTCTTAATTTCCACGGATCCTTACTTTCTCTGGCAAATAGTACAGCATCTAATTGAGTTATTTCATTACCAGTCTAAAATGAGCGAAGACTTAATCCTGCGGACAAAAAAATTGGCCAGGAACCTGCAAAATGCCAAATATGTGCGCCAAAAAGGGCACCACATTCTCTGCCAATAGTCGGCCAACATAAACTTAGAACTGCACAGAGAGGATTCATTAATTGGCAGTCAGAAGAATTCCAATTCGAGATAAAAGGACTATGTCTCAGATGAGCGGAAGCTTGGTTCTTATGGTTGCTTTTCTCGTCAGTTATAAAAGCCATGCCTTATATTCGTCGAACAAATACCATGGTGTTTTTAGAAGTATGTTCAATCTTGCCGTTGCTGCTGAGCTCGGTCAGTCTCTTAGCAAATGTCTTCAATGCCAATCTGAATTCGTCTGCTGGATAAAGTCTAAATGTCGAATAATGGAAATTACGTGCCCTATTAAACAGTGACTCCACTGCCTCAACTCGCACATGCTTGAATTCCTCGATACTTTCCAATTGGAGTTCTGGCACCTTATCGATCGCCTCTTCAAGACGTTCACGCTGGTACAAACGAGTTTCACGTTCTGTGAATCCAGGGAAGCGCTGTCCCCATATTGTGTGCTTATTCTGTTCTGGTGTACGGGTATATATGGACAAAAGGCCGCCAGGGCACAAAACGCGTGCTGCTGCTGGAACAAAGCGATCAAGATCAAAGTGGTGAACGGCATTGAAGGTGGTGACTGCATCGAAGTAACCATGGGCGAAAGGCAATTCGTTGGCGTTGACAAGGCAGTATTGGACACTTTTGGAATGAAATTCCAGATTCATGCGTTTGCGGCATTCTTGTAGCATCGCGGTAGAATAATCGCAGCAAAAAAGCCGCAGAAATCTATCGGCTCTTGCCGCAATGATCTTTGAATATCGTCCAGTTCCGCAGCCGATGTCTGCTACATTGAGTGTATGTTTATCACGTGGCAGGCGGGTGATTATTGCCTCGATGATGTCAGGGTCGGTGTTGCGAACATGGCCGTAAACAGAGGCTATATGTTTAAAATGATGCCCTATGCGCTGTAAGTTACCCAAATCTAAACTCTATTTTTAGAAAGATGACTAAATACTGCTCGTTAAGAGCTTATAACGATGCTTGATTTTGTCCCAGCCCTCGCGCCAGTATTGCAAGGCCATATTGAACTCAAAATAAGAGATACTATTTACCCTGTTGGGATACACCGTCCCATCAGATTATATTCTAACAGGGTAAAATCTAACAGGGTTTACCTGAGATAAATAGGGTTAGAAAAGATCCATGGCCTCCATCCAAATATATGCGTTTTTCGTAATACCTCTACTCTATATATACCTCTTTCATGTATATTAACAGACAGCCCACTGCCATGTGCTGTTTTAAAAAGGGATCCGTCCTTCATAATTCTTGTGAGTCCAGGGCCTGGGAGTTTAATCACTAATACACCCGGATAAAATTTAGCCTCTTGTCCCATCTCAAGCCTCTCCTTATTTTCTTCTCTATGAAAGGAAAAGCTGAAGCCCTTAGCACTATACAGGCCATCATGCGCTATAAAGCAATTGCCCTCCCTGAGGGAGGTATAGATAATCTTTTTATCTTTTGTTACATCTCCACTAAGTGGCGAAGGTGTTAGAATATGTGTATTTATAGTATTTAAGAGATACTCATATGAAAGAGGCGTAAGTTTAATGAATCCTATCTTTATAGAAGATGCATGGGCATCTGAGCCTCCTATAACCACTATTCGTTCCTCAGAGCATAGTCTATCCCATGTGGCCAAGGTCTTTTTACTCGGGCCTTTTAAGGTATACTTCTTGAAGATAAGATGAAATATCCCATGCCAGAAAGACTTGACATTTTCTTTCCATCGTGATGAGAAATTCCAGATACATATGCCTGTATAACCCTTCACTGACCAATCTCGCCAGGTATAGGACACGCTATTCTGCAAAAAATGCATTCCTCTTTCAAAAGGATGTGCCAAAAACCCAAAGCCTCCCTGAATGTTTACGGCATCGATTACCTCCTGAGGGGAGTAGCTCTCATCATTCACCTGGTGTGTAATATTAAAGGCAAGATAGTGATGGGAACTGGTGCCAATCTCGGAACCAACGAGGACAAGAATACCCTTATGATATCCCTGGTCTTCAAGGTGAAGTTGGGTGAGATATGAATGATCATTCAGGATGATAAAATCAAGGCCTACTGCCCTTGCTGCTTCAGTAACTTCTTTTATACCCCCACCTCCATCCGAGTGTGTTGTATGGATGTGGAGATTACCTATATATTCAAAAGGAAACACTCGTTCCATTCAGCCCTCATAACTATTAAGCGCCTTCAATCCAGCTGCCATTGGACTTTTCACTGCAAAAATATTAACAAATATAACGCCAATAAAAGAGCAAACTACCCATACCCATTGAAGATAAGTAATGGATACCCCTTTAAAATGAGCTGAAAGTATAGCGTACACTGGCCCAGCCTCCAGCATAATGACCAGGGCTATAAAAACTGAGCTACTTATCATATAGATTAACGCTCCAAAGCCTGTTGCTACCTGGGCAATATTTTCATGGTGAAAATTTGGGTAAACAGCACCCAGGCCAATCCCTAAGGCAACAATTCCAAAGACTAAAAAAAATATAGTTACTGAGGACAAGGCCATCATAAAGGGCGTTACCTTTAACAGGTAATTGGTGTAAATTATCAACACCTCAGACAAAATAAGCATAGGAAGGAGATAGGCAAAATATTTAGACCACAGGAAACGCCGTGATGAAAGAGGTGAAGAAAGGACAATCCAGAAGGCCTGACCTTCTGAGCTTACTGCCGGAAAGATGAAACGGGCAGAGATAGCCAAAATAACAAATCCTGCTAACCCAATATTCAGAAAGGATAATGCATTCTGAAGATATATAGATTTTATTGGGCTTCTCTCTAAGGGGAGAACGCTGAAATTATAGATATACACAACCACAAGGGCAGCCAAGAGAAGGAGCTGTGACCACTGGCTATTGTCCCGAAAAAAGGTGCGCACATCCTTGGCAATCAATGAAGCGCTCTCTGGCCCAAACGGTTTGGTTACTGCTGATACTATTTTTTCAAGCATTCTCTTGCCTGTATGGCTTCTCCTTTTTGCCTCTTGTGCCTTTGAAAAGCCACTAAAATATATACGTCCAGCTATCCAGATATCTATTACTACCATTGCAAAGGCGGTACTCCAGAGGAGAATAGCGTTAAATACCTGAGCTGCTGCATAGTGAGTCAATCGTGCCCACAGAATATCTGTTGCCCAATGGTTTGGCAAATAAGGGGAGTCAGGGGTCTTTAAGGCACCTAAATACTGAGCTATGCTTACAAATGCGTCTGGATTGACCAGCCTTTCTGGTCTTAGAAATCGGAAAAGCAAATAGAGAATAACAATGAGAATAACAGACATAAGCATGATAATGTCGCTGGCCTTTTGAGCAGGAAAAAACCTCACTAAAAGCATGATAACCATGATGCCTAAGCATGCAGAAATAATAATTAAAGGAAAAGACACATAGATCAGGCTCAGATAATAATCAAGACCAGCATGGTAAACAAGTCCATAGGCCATCATTAGGGGAAGGCCAAATACAACCACCATCCATGAGCTATCAAATACTGTATAAAAGGATCGGCTCAGAAATACCTCTGTAAGCGTTGCTGGCGAAGAGTAGTATATTTCTAAATCGTCAGAGAGGTAGAGATTAGAAAGGGCGGTTATCACATGGCTGAAGATTAAGATAGAAAAAAATATTAAAAAAACCATGCCAAGAAGATGCCTTGCAAGAATATCACCGATCATCTCCTGAGAAGAAAAATACATGAGTACTTTATAGGTAAGGAAAAAAAGGACCAACCAGAATAGGCTACCCGCGCCAGTTAGGACTAAAATCTTTATCTTTCTATTACTCCGTGATCTCTTAAGGCCATTTTTAAAACTGATGAGTCTGGGAGAAATGAGAAGTTTAAACATTCTCACCTGGATACTGCCCTCCTGTTATTTTAAGAAATATACTCTCTAAATTTCCTTCTACCCCTGCCTGTTTTTTTAGATCTTCAGATGTTCCTGAGGCCACAATTCTGCCTTTATCTACAATAGCTATCTGTTGGCATACCTCTTGGGCCAAGGCCAGGGTGTGAGTAGACATAAAAACTGTAGCTCCATCATTTGCCCACTCTTTAAATATCTCTTTTACCAACTTGGCTCCCTTTGGATCGAGACCCACCATTGGCTCATCAACAATAATAACCCTGGGTTTATGTATCATAGCTGAGGCTATAATGAGCCGTTGTTTCATACCGTGTGAGTAAGATTCAATAAGCTCATCACCCCAGTCACTTAATTCAAATAGGCTCAGCAAATCTGCAATCCTTTCATCCAACCTATTTTCTTTCATTCTATAGAGTCCTGCTTTAAATCTAAGGAACTCTATACCGCTGAGTTTTTCATAAAGAAAAGGCCGATCAGGTATAAAACCAACAATCCTTTTCACCTTCGATGGCTCCTTGGCTATATCTAACCCCTGTATATAGATCTTACCCCTGGTAGGCTGTAACACACCTACCATCATCTTGATAGTAGTTGTCTTTCCTGCTCCATTTGGCCCTATAAAACCAAAGATGGTTCCTTGAGGAACATTCAGACTCAAATTATCAACAGCCTTTATTCCACGGTAAATCTTTGTAAGGTTCTCAAATGTAATCATCTGCTCACTTTTATTTGTAATCCAAAATAGTAAACGTGAGGTTCCCAATTATTCCTGCAATCTGGACCTGTTTTTCAATCCCACCTTCTATAAGTTTGATATGGGTAGCATCAACAGGCATCTGCCTTAGGATTGCATCCATGGAAATCCATCTGTTTATGTAGGCCTCGTTCCATGCATGGTAATAAAATTTTCCATCTTTGTAAACCAGACCAACAACGATTCTGGCTGGAATTCCAACGGCCCGTAATAGGGCAGTCAGAATAGTGGCATGCTCATTACAATCTCCTTTTTTATAAGTAAAAACCTCTTTTGCATTTGGAATGGATACAACCGGTACCTTCTTTAAATTTTCAAAAACCCACCCCATGATCATCTGAGCCGCCAGAAAGGGATCAACAGTTTTCTTAACTATTCGCCCGGCTAAGCTGATTATCTCCTGATCATTAGATTGAATTAACATCTCCGGTCTTAGAAAATGTAATAAACTGTTTTCTTTACCCTTATACGGTATTGTATAGTTAGCTGTAAAGGGAGGGGCTTCTTTTATCACTGTAAGGACCCTGCCAGTTAATGATTGCCTTGGCCCATTAACAGACATAGGTGAAGGTGTCTGATCAAAAAGAACTTTTAGGTATGATAGTTCTCTGGGATTTGTGAGCCTTTGAGCTACTTTTATGGCTGATAATTCATAAAAATCTATTCTTTTTGATCTATCTAATCCTAATGGCGCCTTAGTGGGACTGGATCTGACAAGAGTAAATCCCATAAAACCCTTCTCCTTTAGAGATTCCCCTTTTTCATCAATCCAGAAAACCAGAGGCTGTCCCAAAAAGTTCATTTCCAAACGGAATGCCTTATATAGTTTACTATCAACCTCGACGTCTTCCTTTGCTACTACCCTGATAACAGCAGGATTAGTTGTCATGGTAGCTGGATCAAAGACTGGAAAATGATAAGAGTCACCTATCTTAAATGTGTAAGACTTAAAAAACTGTGTGATACCTGCGCTAATCATTGGCTTTGATGGCAATCTAATTAATTTGGTTTCTTCTTTCCCTTTCTCTCCCATTGAGAGATAAAGATTATTACCCTTTATGGTACCGGACATCTTGAATTCAATGAGACCAGAGGAAAGTGAAAAGTCAAAATTATTCAAAAGGAATTCTTCATCTAACTCCGCCTTTGTAGAACTAAGAATCTCATGTGTCGAGCCCATCAAATTAACAGTAAGAAATATTTCCTCATTTACCTTAAATATGTTGCTAATCTTGTTAACTCTTGTAACGGTATATCCAACCTTGCGCCCTTTTAAAAAGATCTCTTTCCATTCTTCTGAACGGTTTTCTAAGGAACCTTTCTTGTCGATATGTGTAACATCTGCACCCTCTTGGTTAAAATGTGTCCGCTTTACCAGTTCTGCCATAACAAAGAGCCAGAAAAGAACGATCAGAATTCCCGATATCTTGTAGATAACAGACTTTTTCATTGCTGTTTGTATTGAATGTGTTGAGTGTAACAAGCAGTTAATAGTGGGTAGCGAACAACGAGACTAACTCAGAGGATCTTATTTATAAGGTCTCGGGAATTGCCAAGCATCTCCTCAAGGGCATTTTTCCCCAGACCACTCCCCTGGGCTACCATCTGAGCGAATTGGCGGGTCATGAGGTCTTGAGGGGAATGGGCATCTGAATTTAAAACAAGTTTTGCCCCAAATTCTTTTGCCAATCTGGCTACATATCCATTTGTAAGACAATGGCCATGGCGAGCCGATATCTCGAGATACACACCTCTTTCGGCAGCCATCTTAATGTCTTCAACAGTTATAAGGCCAGGATGGGCCAAAATATCAACATCCGAAAGAATGGCTGCCTTGTTGGTCCCCTTAGCTACAGGTTCTACAATAGTTTCTCCATGAACTATAACTATCTCTGCCCCTAATTCCCTGGACTGACCAACAAAAGATTCCATAAACTCCGGATGGACATGAGTAATCTCAACGCCAGGAATGACCTTAACAGACTGCCTTTGATTCAAATCTCTTGCTACCTTAACCAACCTGGGGATAACAAAATCGAGGTTTGATGAATCAACATGATCGGTTATTGCAACACAGGAATATTCCATATCCTCTAAACGTCTTACAAGTTCTGAAGGAAGCAATTCACCATCACTGAATAGAGAGTGGGTATGAAGATCTATCATCAATTAAATATTAAAGGGATTATCTTGGTTGGCATTGAGCTATGATTTGAAGGTGTATATTCCTTATTGGCTATTGTTGTTGTTATCCCATTAAAATACTCCATATGCTGACAGGGTTTACCCTGTCAGAAATAAGACCTTACTTTTTATGCACAATTTTTATAACCAATAAGTTTAAGCACGGCTTCGAGCATCGTTTAAACGTTCTAACAGAGTTTACATCCTGTATTTGCCAAAATCCTCTGGCTTGAGCCTTTCAAGTATGTCCTGCCACTTTTTTCCTTTCTCGCTTGTATCCACTGCCTCACTTTCTCTGGTCTCCTCAATCTGCTTAGATTTCTTTAAAACCTCATCAGAAACAAATATAGGGGCTTCAGCCCTAAGGGCCAAGGCAATGGCATCACTTGGACGAGAATCTATTGACAAGGTTTTGCCATCTCTCGTTATATGAATAATGGCATAATAGGTATTATCTTTTAGGTCACAGATCTCTATTTTATTGACGGTAATATCCATCTTATCCATAACATCCTTCAAAAGGTCGTGTGTCATGGGTCTTGAAAACTTTACACCTTCTATTTCACTGGCAATTGCCGTTGCCTCGAGCAAGCCTATCCAAATAGGTAATGTCTGTTCCCCATCAATCTCCTTTAAGATAATTATTGGACTATTCGTTACTGGGTCCATATTTAATGAAGATATCGTCATCGCTTTGAGCATAGTAATTACTCTCCTACAATATTCTGACTTACATTCCCTATGACTTTCATTTAACTTAAACAAATATTAATTGTCAATATAACTTTATGGCCTCATTATATAAGACATTTTATTCAAAGACATCCCATTTATTTTATAAAATGCCTTAGCATGTCTATTAAGGCTTTATCAAGCCCATTTTTTAATGTTCTTCTTAGGTTTTTTAAAGGGTATTATCTTTCTTCCATCCTTAGATAAAATCTTATTAGTAGGTTTCTCTGGACCACCCCCAGAATCTTTCTCTATCGGAAGAGGATTTATAGCATCTATTCTTATTTCATTTCCTTCCATTGTGAATGGTACACCATTTATATATTCTTCTCTCAATGTCCACGTAACTTTTCTCAGGGGCGTAGTTAAAATCAGAAGCTCCACCATAAACCAATTCTTTTTTATGTCGGGCGTAATGGAGTCAACTCTGGCAAAAAAGGCCGGCTTTTCCCTGTAGTAGACCTCTACAACATCACCTATAGTGGTCATAATCTTCCCTTCTTCCCACGTGATTCTTTTTCTCCTTCCTTATAAATAACATAATAATACATTTTATCCAAAGTAACAATTCTATTTAACATAGATATCCTTTACAATTAAAAAATCTATAGGTATTTAATAAGATATCATTTTTTTTAAAAGGATAGAAGCAATGAAGGATGACTATGATGTTGTTATTATTGGGGCGGGACCAGCTGGCATTTTTGTTTCCCTAACACTCACTCAAATGGGCATCGGCAGGGTCCTGCTTATAGAACAGGGAAAAGACATTGCTGAGAGAGATAGGCGATCAGGTCGCGATCTCCTTTGCGGATGGGGTGGGGCAGGTGCCTACAGCGATGGAAAATTAAACCTGTCAACAGAGGTTGGTGGATTTCTGAATGAGCTTATACCCACCAAAAAATTAGAAACACTTTTGCAAGAAGCAGACAAAATCTATCTCAGCTATGGGGCACCTGAAAAGATTTATGGCGCTAATTTGGCTGAAATAGAAACTCTTTCTGCCAATGCTCAAAGGGTTGGGTTAACCTTTGTGCCCACATTGATACGGCATATGGGGACTGAAAACTGTGTCTCTGTTTTAAAAAAGATGCGCCAGGACCTTATTGATAACATATCCATCAAGACTGAATGTAGGGTGGAAGAGATTTTAAGTAATAAAAATGAGGTAACCGGTGTTAGGCTAACAGATGGCCGGGTAATACATAGCCGTTTTGTAGTAGCTGCACCTGGCAGAATAGGGGCAGGGTGGATGAAATCTCAAACTGATTTGTTAAATTTATCCTCTCTTCATAGCCCGGTAGACATAGGACTACGGATCGAGGCGCCTGCACCTATTGTAGAACCACTCACAAAAGAGGCATATGAAGCCAAGCTGATCTATTATTCAAAGACATTCGATGACAAGGTTAGGACATTCTGCATGAATCCGTATGGTGAAGTCGTCCTTGAACAATCTGATGACATCATTACAGTAAATGGCCATAGTTACACCCAAAAAAAATCAGATAACACCAACTTTGCTATCCTCGTAAGTAGCACATTTACAGATCCCTTCCATAATCCAATTAAATACGGCAAGTATATCGCCTCTCTTGCTAATATGCTCGGAAAAGGGGCCATCATTCAGAGGCTTGGCGATCTCCTTGCAGGCAGGAGATCAACGCAAAAGAGGATTTCAAAATGCATTACAAAGCCCACCCTCAATCAAGCGACTCCTGGCGATTTGAGCTTTGTTCTTCCTTATCGATATCTAAAAGATATCATCGAGATGCTTGAAATATTGGACAACCTCACGCCAGGTATCTTTTCAAAACACACACTTCTCTATGGTATTGAAGTAAAATTTTACTCTCACCGAATAAAATTAACAAAACATCTTGAATCTGAGGTAAAAAATCTTTTTATAGCAGGAGACGGCGCTGGTATCACCAGGGGTCTCATCCAGGCCTCGGTCAGTGGAATAATAACAGGAAAAGAAATTTCCAGGAGAATAAAACAATAACGTACACGGGGAATTGATGTTGTAATTGACTTTCCGTTTTTCTTAAAAGCAACCTGCCATAATCAGGTAAAAAATGACAAAGAAAAAACTTATCTCTTTTGATCTAGATAACACCCTTATTGAACCCACCTATACAACCTTTGTATGGGAAATTGGCATCCCTCAACTTTATGCAAAAAAACACAATATCAGCACTTCTAAAGCTGCACAGATAGTGATTGCCGAATATGAGAGGGTTGGTGATTTAAACTTAGAATGGTATGATATCAAATATTGGTTTAAATACTTTGAGCTCCCTGGAAGATGGGAAAATCTGCTGGAGGAACACAGGGATAAAATCCGGCCATTTCCAGAAGTTAAAGAGGTAATAGAGGATCTGGCACAATACTATAACCTCATTGTTATATCAAATGCAGCCCGAGAATTTGTTGAGGTTGAGATAAAGGATGTGGGAATTGAAAACTCCTTTACCAGAATCTTTTCAGCTACATCTGATTTTCTGCAGGTGAAAAAGACCCCTCAATTTTATAAGCAAATCTGCAAAATCATGAAAACAGAACCATCCGATACTATACATACAGGAGACCATTATGAATTCGACTATTTAGTTCCAAAAAGCGTAGGAATAAAGGCATTTTATCTCGATAGAGACGGAACAAAGCCAAAAGATAGTTTTACAGTAAAGAATCTCAAAGAGTTTGCTGCCTTGATTAAAAAATCTTTCAGACCTCTTTAATTCACACCTCTCCTTTATCTCATAGTCGATTACCTATTGTTCCTAACTTGAAACCGCTGAACTCCAAACCCTATGAAGAGTGTAAGGCCTGCTGCAAAAAAGAGCATCTTAAAGCCAGCCCATTGTCCTATGTAGCCCAAGATGATTGACCCGACAAAGGTCCCGGCATCAATTCCCCCTGTGAAGACACCAATAATCTTTCCCCGGATATCAATAGGCTCGTTGCGTATTGCCAGAGAGTTTAGGCATGGGAAGAGAAACCCGTGTCCGCAGCCCGACATCAAACCCGAAAGGGCCAGGATGGAATTTCCTCCCAGAAGCATTAAAATCAAAAGGCCTCCCCCGGTCAATGTCAGAGCATATGGTATGATCCGGTCTTCCCCGACCCTGTCTGCAAGCCTTCCTCCAAGAAGCCTTGTGAGAACTGCTGCTGAAGAATAGGATATGTAGTAAAGGGAGATGAACGCAATTCCCTGTTCTTTTGCAAAAGGAGAGACAAAGCTACCGGTGGCCGCCAAACCAACCCCAAACAGAAAGGCAAGCAAGGCAACGAATAAAATCTTTCTCTTCGCGAGAACCGTGAAGAAGGACTGGGAAAATTTTTGAGAATCATTCACAAAAGATTCTGAAAGGGGAAGATGAATCATCAGGCCAAGGGTAGCCATTCCTGTAGCAGTAAGAAAGAAGACAGAAAAGCCAAATTCAGTGATTATTATCTCACCAATAACAGGTCCAATAGCAAGACCTGTGAGGCCAGTGACCCCAAGCATGCCAATCCCCTCATTTAAGCGCTCCTCAGGAACAATATCAGCAATATAGGTAAACGAAGCTGTAAAACATATGGCCAATCCTACGCCATGTAAAACCCGTACAATAATGAGGGAAAGGTAAAAATTAGAAAGGTTGCCTCGAAACAGGAGGTATATAAGGGGAAGGATACTCATGATAATGCATCCAATAGTATAGCTTTTCTTCCGCCCGATCCGATCGATCATATCCGAGATCCAGGGACGACAGAGTGCAGAAGAGAGGGCGAAGACACCCATTATCATTCCTATATCTGATTTAGAGCCTCCATTGCTTGCAATAAAAAGGGGGAACAGAAAGAATGTACCAAAACTTGATACAGTAAACAGGTTAGAAAAGGCATTGGGATAAATGATGGGCTATAGAGCATTAATAATATTACCTGTAATTTAATAAATTTATATTGTAGACCTTCGATACTACTCCCATGCTCGTGATGCAACAACCAAGATTACTAAATCTTCATTTCCTGTGTTAGCAAGGCCATGGCTTGAACCAGTTGGAAGCCATATTGCATCACCTGGCACCACATGCCTTATTTCCTCATCCACACTCATTTCTCCCTCACCATCCGTGATAAAATAAATCTCTTCCATAGGATCAACATGAGGCTCAATCTTTCTTCCAGGCGCAAGCCTTGCAGTGGCCAGGAATCCTATCTCTTTCAATGTCCTTCGATCCAGTATCATCTGTGCTATTGCCCCACCGTGGGCCAGATACGTGGTATCCATAACCTCTTTATCTTTCATATTTCTGACAATCATAGCTCCTCCCACATAATTGCTATTTGATCCTCAATTAAAATCCCTTTGCATCTATTTAAATATCTCCCCTGTTTCATTATACCACATTACCAGATCGAGATAGCTCATAGGTATTTGAACTGATTTTGAGAATTGCATCATCCTTTTTTCTATTTCAAAATACCTTCCTTTTGATAAAGAGCCTGGAATCTCTTTTATCACACCAACAAATTGTAAATTTCTTACTATGTGCCTGTCGAGGATTGCAAGATTCTGCTCGAATCCGATGTTTCTTAAAAAATGGCTCGCCTCTTTATAGCCTATACCCTTTACATTTTGAACAAGCCATTCCCTTGCCTTATAACCATCACCAATTTTTCTGATTACTGATTTTAGGGAGACCTTGCTATCAAATAAGAATTTTTTTCTCGCCTCAATAATATAGGCCGATTTCTTTTGTATAAACCGTGCACTGCTCAATTCTTTTGCAATCTGACCTCTATCTCCTGTAAATAACACTCCTTTTCTTATCATATTCTCCACAGCAGACCAGCACAGTTTTCCATTTGCCTGTGGCGTTAGAATGCAGAAAGCAAGTTCAACAAAAATCTCTTTCTTTTTTCCTTTCTTCCAGATTTTCCTAAATTCATTTAATCTTAACTCAATCTCTTGTCTTTTAGATTCATAAATAGCTTTAATTTCTTCTCTCCTATCAGCTTTCCCGTTTGAAAAATTACCCATACTATCAATATCTAAATTTTAGTATTGAGGAAACAGTTGTTATTGGTTTATAATTAAGGATATCGGAAATTTGACAATTTATTGAAACCAAAAGCATCTTAGTGGCAACCAGTCTATGCCATCCTCATGGAATGATGGCCTGCCCTGACGCGACTTTTCTGGAGTATTATGATAGCCGCGTAATACCTCGGGAGTATAATCTATATCCCTCAGTTATTGCATGCCAGGTCTGGGCCAGGGAGTAATGGAGTACTGGGTGAGATAGCGGAAGAGCCTAATTTTTATTAAATTTTAATATCCCAACCGGTTACCGGTTAGAATGGGGCCCATAGCTTGCCATTGCGTTTAATGCCTTTTATTATTAAAGATGTATTTAAAGCCATCATTCCATCACGCCATCATTCCAATACTCTAATATTCTAATTGCTGAGCAATACGGAGCTAAGTTCGAAAAGGAAATCTATAATGACAGTTTTTAGAAAAAAGTACAAAAATATTTTCCCCAATTTTAAGCAAAGGCAACATTCTGCACCTTCTATTCCACGTATCAAAGCGAGTGCGGATAGCAGGTTGAAAAGTGCCTTTTCAAGAATCGGGGTACCTGAAAACGATCGTTTTCAACCAGACCCATTCCAGGTGAAAGCCTTAGCTGCTATTAAAAA
>CAZSWT010000074.1:0-13776 GCA_964611035.1 uncultured Desulfobacteraceae bacterium | reverse complement strand
CCACCGTGTGAGGATGGCACTCTCCCGCTGAGTTAACCGCCCGAATATATACCTATATATAATCAGATACTATAGTAAAAAAGTATTTGCAAATAAAATTAATCAAGCCCAACTGATCTGCGTAAGGCCTTTACCTCCACATTTTTAAGGTGCCGGTATTTTCCAATCTTTAGGTCGCCTAAGTTAAGATTACCATACCCTATCCGGGTAAGCTTTAGAGTTTTATGCCCCACAGCTTCACACATCCTTCTTATTTCTCTGGATCTACCTTCAAAGATCGTAATCCTTACTACACTTCTACCCTGTTGTGTCTCTATTATCCTCACACGAGCTGGATTAGTTGGCCCATCATCAAGAATAACACCCTTTTTTAATCTCTCAACTGACTTATCTGATACAAAACCCTCAACAATTACCTTATACGTCCTTGGGATATGGAATTTTGGGTGCATGAGCCTAAAGGCAAGCTCACCATCATTTGTAAGAATTAAGAGGCCGGAGGAATCAAAATCGAGACGTCCAATAGGATAAACTCTCTCCTTAACATCTTTAACCAGATCTCGGATGATAGGCCTTCCTTCCGGGTCGTGCAGGGTACTCACATAGCCAAATGGTTTATTTAAAAGTAAATAGATTTTTTTCGGAGGATCAGGAATAGGGTGACCATCAACACTTATTGAATCTACTCCCCATACTGCCTTTGAGCCAACCCTTCTCTCAACCTGCCCATTCACCGCTACAAGACCTGAAGATATAAGTTCATCGGCCCGTCTTCTGGAGGTAATACCAGATATAGCAATAATCTTGTTTAAACGCTTCTTTTTTGTATCATTCTTCTTCTCCATCACCGAGCTCTTCTATCTCCTTTAGAGTTGGAAGGGAGGAGATATCTTTTAAATCAAAGACCTCGAGAAATTTTTTTGTTGTACCATAGATTATTGGCCTACCAGGCAAGGATTTTCGGCCCACAATCCTAATCAATCCTTTTTTGAGTAACATCTTTAATATACCGCCTACCTCTACACCCCGTAGCCTTTCAATTTCTTGACGTATAATGGGTTGTTTATATGCAATAATAGTCAATGTCTCCATAGCTGCCTTACTCAATCTGGATTGGGTTGACATAAGCATATTAGCAATGTACGGCCTAAACTTAGGGAGAGAGCGAAACTGGTAGCCTTCAGCAACCTCCTTGATAAAGAAGCTCCTTTTCATTGTTTCGTATTCGTCTTTAAGATCTTTGAGCACCTTCTTTACATCTTTAAGCTCTTTTCCTGGAAGCAGATCTCGGATTTGGCGAGGACTTAGAGGTTCACCAGATGCAAAAAGAAGAGCTTCTACTATTAATTTTAGGTGATTATCCATACGAAGTGTCTAAAGTACATAAAGTGAGCTAAAGTGCTTAAAATAAAAGATTTGCAATATACCATCTCTCATAGGCCGCAAATAATATGCGATATGTAAATATATGCGTACCATAAACCTTTTAGCTGCATATTGCCTGCTGCTTGCTTTCCTTTCGTCTTTCCTAAGTTTTTTCATTGACTGTTTCAAGCATAATATCGCTGCTTTCTTTGCCCTGAAAAACATTTACAAAGCCAGTCCTTATGAGTTCAAGCAATGCTAAAAAGGTTGCGATCATTTCTGAAACAGATTCCATCGTAGAGAATAGGTCACCAAGCAAAAGATTTTCTTTCTCCTTTAATATCCTTATTATTTCAATCATCCTTTTCTTAATAGACCATGACTCAGCGCTGAATCTAAGAACTATACCAGGATGTTTTTTTCTTATAACCTTTTTAAAGGCATCCATCAAATCATAAAGGGTAACATTTGTTGTAGCAATATCTTCTTCCCCTCTTTTTATTTCAATGCCTCTTTTGAAAACATCTCTATAGAGAATATCCCTGGATGCCAATTCATTAGCTGCATCTTTAATCTGCATATATTCAGTGAGTGAACGTACAATTTCCTCCCGAGGGTCTTCTATTTCCACTAAATCATCTTCTTGCTTCGGAAGGAGCATTTTGGATTTGATGTGCATCAGGGTAGATGCCATAACCAAAAAATCACCGGCAACATTAATGTCTAAGGCCCTCATAAGGTCGAGATATTCAAGATATTGATCAGTGATAGTGGCTATGGGTATATCTGAGATTTCTACCTCATTTATTTTTATCAGGTGCAGTAATAAATCAAGCGGACCCTCAAATAACTCAAGTTTTGTTGTAAAGGTCATAATTAAATTTTAAGGTTCTTCTCCAAATTAGTTGGTAGAAAAATGATTTACCAAAATACAACATATTAAAATTAAATGTAATTTCACCATCAACCTTTTTGATTAATTAGGCCATATTGTTAGGTGATAATGTTACTCCACAAATTAAGTATTAACAGGAAATTACTTTTATAGGCAACTGCTATGATGAGCCTGGTAGGTACCCATTATCGGAGTTGCTTTTAAAAGCTATACCTACTGAAATCATTAATCAAATAAGATTTAAGCCTTAATCTTGACCAACTAATTTGGAGAAGATCCAATTTTAACAACCTCTCTCACCTCTTCCATCGTCTTTTTGGCAATTTTACGTGCCTTATTATTACCTTCATCAATAATATTGTCTATAATTTCAGGATCGGCCTCTAACGCCCTTATCTTTTCCCTTATCGGTTCTAAGGTCTTATTTAAGTTAGCCGCCATCTTCTTTTTGCAGTCCACACAGCCTATGGATGCTTTTTTGCAGCCCTCCTCTATCTCTTTAACAGTTTTTTTATCAGTATATAACTCATGAAAGGTAAAGACATTGCAGAAATCAGGTCTGCCTGGGTCAGACCTTCTTGCCCTCTGAGGATCAGTAATCATATCTGCTACTTTTTTATTTACTACTTCCTTTGCGTCAGATATAAATATAGCATTTCCATAACCTTTACTCATCTTTCTCCTGTCTATACCAAGTATCTTTGCCTCTGGTGTTAGCAGGGTATCTGGCAAAGGAAAAACATTTGAATAGAAATAATTGAAACGACGGGCTATCTCCCTTGTCAATTCAACATGAGGGCTTTGGTCCTCTCCTACAGGTACGCCATTTGCTTTATACATCAAGATATCCGCCGCCTGTAGAACCGGATAGCCCAAAAATCCATAGGTATAAAGATTCTTTTGAGACATTTCCGTAAGCTGCTCTTTATATGTGGGGTTTCTCTCCAGCCATGAAAGGGGTGTTACCATTGAAAAAATCAGATGAAGCTCTGCATGTTCTTTTATGTTTGACTGGACAAAAAAAACTGATTCTTCAGGGTCGAGGCCAATTGCAATCCAGTCTATGATTATACCCCTCGTGCTCTCTTTGATAATCTCTGTGTGTTCATATTCACTTGTTAAGGCATGCCAGTCAGCGATAAAGTAAAAACACTGATAATCCTTTTGAAGGGAGCGCCAGTTATTTAAGGCCCCATAAACGTGTCCAAGGTGAAGTCTCCCGGTTGGTCTCATGCCGCTGACAATTCTCTTTTTCTCCATCCTTTTCATCCTCCTAACAGGTATAACTAATCGTTCCTAACCCGGATAACTAGAAACACACTGATTCAAAAGTTGACGGCTTCGTAAAAAGTCTTTTACTCGCTCATGATGCCCATTTTGGGGTTCATGAAATGCTTCGCTAATCGCCAAAAATTCGGCCTAAGAGTCTGAGGAGGAGCATGTGTATGTCTTTTTTTGTAATGCCCTATAAATTCACAGTAGTGGGCCGTTTCAAAATGGTGCAAAGCAACGTGCCCTTGTCTTCTATTGCTCCGTACATCTGCACCTTTTTGAAACGCCCCTGAACGGGCCTTTGTTTTGGGCATTTGACAAAAAAAGACATACACATGCTCCTCAAACAGTTTGGCGATCTTAACGCTTAGCATTTCATAAATCACTATCCAAAAGTGTCCAAAATCGCTCGCAAAAGACTTTTTACGAGTTAGTCAAAAGTTGAGTTACATAAGGAATTCGTGAATTCATTAAGCCACAAATCATTTCCAGATGTCAGAATAGATCAATTCCAATAAATACATAGTCTTTAATAGATACTAACTGTGATGTAAACTCCCAAATCTATCTTTTAAAAATTTAATCTCATCTTCCCTCGTGCTTATATCACCCTCCAACTTGGCCTCCAGAAGACTTTCAAATATCTCCTTAAATAACAGACCAGGTTTATATCCCATATCGATAAGGTCTTTGCCCTTTATAAATATCTTTGTTCCTTTAAGCTTGGTAAAAAAGATGGATATGGATCTCTTTATCCTCTCGCTTTTAGTTTTGGCCATGCCATAAAGTAAGATCTCTGGAGAAAGAGGCGAGAGAATCCGATATAAAGAATAATGTTCCTTATTCTTTAGCCGAGAAAGTTCCTTTAAGGCCTGTCTTATCTCCTGGCGATCGGAGAGCATACTGAAAATTTCCTTATCCTGAGCCTGCATCCTCATGGCTAAATTACCCAAGGCATCATCGCTTAAAGAAGAGGCTAAACCAAGGAAGTATACCTTCCATGGTTTATATATAACATCAAGGTAAAGGAGATTAAACCATACCAGAATCCCCTTTATTTCTTTGAGGACATTTTTTACCTCCTCGGTAAGCTTAAGCCCGGGTGAGATAAATTTCAGAAGACCATATCCATCCATCCGCTCTATTGCCCCTATGGGATCCTCCTCCTTTAAAATTAGTTTCAGTTCTATAAAGAGTCTTTGGCTAGAGAGATTCTCAAGACAATTTATATTGATAGCATTTTGAATCAGGCTTTCCGTAAGCTTTCCTATTTTAAATCCAAACCGCTGCTCAAATCTAATTGCCCTAAAAATTCTTGTAGGGTCTTCGATAAAGCTAAGGTTATGAAGCACCCTTAAAACACGTTCTTTAATATCCCTCATGGCACCAAAATGATCTATAAGGGTACCATAATGGCCCTTATTAAGGTGAACAGCCAGGGTATTGATGGTAAAGTCTCTCCTGAAAAGATCCCTCTTTAAAGAACTTAACTTAACTACAGGCAGCGCAGCTGGTGATTCGTAATGCTCTATCCTCGCGGTCGCAACATCAATCTTAAAACCATCTGGCATAACCAGAACGGCAGTCCCGAATTTGGGATAACTCCTCACCTTGGCACCAAAATGATCGGCAAAGATTTTAGCGAACTGGATACCATCTCCCTCTATAACGATATCCACATCAAAATTTTTCCTCTTCAAGACAACATCTCTTACAAGACCGCCCACAAGAAAGGCATTAAAATCTAACTTATCTGCTGTCTCTCCAAGATACTTTAGTAGCTTTATTATTTTATTGGGTAACCTTTCTTTGAGTAAGTTCCCGATATTTTTTTCCCGAACAAACCTTGGGATTTCCTCTGAATCATAAAGAAACTGGGGCGTAGGGGATTTTTCTATCAAGATAGTTAAAATATCTGTTCTTGTAATAACCCCGAGCAGCTTGTTGTCCTCTAATACTGGGAGGATTCTGACCCTGTTATTAATAATCAAATCCTGTATTTCATTCAAAGTAGTCTCAGGCCTTACATGGAAAAATTCCACATTCATATATTCTTTTACAGGCCTTTCCTCCAGGCCCAAAAAAACGGCTCTATCTACCATCGGTCGAGATATATATCCTTTAAGTTTTGTATTTTCATCAATCACCATCAACACATTAATATTGTAACTGGTTAATATATCACCTGCCTCTTTGAGGGTAGCCTCAGGTAATATATGGATTGCAGGAGATGTCATTATATCCTTAGCCAATCTCTCAAAGTTTATCCGGCTTACAAGTAAGGTGTTAAGGTCTTCCTCAACCTGAATAAGCGTTTTGCCAATGATGGTAGCTGATGCGGCCTGAGGGTGTCCGCCACCATCAAATTCAAAAGCAATCTCTGCAACATTGACGTCCGGAAGTCTGCTCCTTGCTACCAGATAGACCCTATTTTCCATCTGAGCAAGTGCAAATATAACGTGAAGGTTTTCCATTTCCATAAATTTTTGAACAAGAACGGCAAAATCGCCTATATACCTATTGCTTTTGGTCTTGGCTATAACCACCTCTATACCATTGATAATGTTCTTAGTAGCAGAGGCCATCAAATCATTCAAAAGCCACACCTGTTCGGCGGTTAACTCTCTTGTTAACATATCAGAGATCGTATTAAGAGATGCCCCCTGCTCTAATAACCAGGCAGCAGCCTCATGATCCTCTGGTTTTGTAGAAGAATAGGTAAAAGAGCCAGTATCTTCATATATACCAAGCGACATCAAGGTTGCTTCATCAGGGGAAATTTTGATGCCCTTTTCTCTTATTATTGCTGTCAAAATGGATGTGCCTGCCCCAAGTTCTCGGATAAGTTCAAAATCACCCTTGATATCATCATCAGATGGGGGATGATGATCATAGATATGTATCTCCAAATCATTCCTGTCTAAGAGTTTTTTAAACGTGCCGATCCGTTTTTTTTGACGTGTATCAACCAGGATAAGTTTTCTGATTTTATTAAAATCAACATCTTTTATGCGTAAAAAATCAAAAAGATACGAACTTGTATGCAGAAAGAAATTCCTCAAGTTTTTTTCCTGGGCACCGGGAAATACCATTTTTGCCTCAGGATAAAGCTTTTTGGCAGCCAGCATAGATGCCAAGGCATCAAAGTCAGCATTCATATGGGTGGTTATTACTTCCATTTTCTTTTCTGATGCCTCCGACGCCATTTGTATGGCCTCTCAAATGGAGGATGTGGGGATTCATGAGCGGCCTTTAGAATCCTTTCCGCAATCCCTGGAAATCCATTATTTCCATAATAGGATACGGTTTCATAGGCTAAACCTGCTTTAATCAAATGGACAGCCAAAAGTTTCCCATTTACAAACACATGTGCCAGAAGGCGACCATACTTATCATTTTGAAAAGGAACATATTCAACAATTTTGGCCTTTCTTAAAATATCTATTGTCATTGCCGCTGCCTTTCGACCGTAAGGCTGATCCTCAAATATGCCGTGTTCTTTATGGATAATCTCAGGTGTATCTATACCTAAAACTCGTATTGTAAGATCTTTGTAAAAAAAAGTATCCCCATCATCAGGGCGAATGGCTGATGTATCTATCCTGATTAGGTCAACAGTACTTTTATTTTCTCTTTCATCCCCTCTGGAGTCGCAGTGTATTAAAACAAGTGAAAGAAAAAATAAGACAAGATGTATTACATGCCTTTGGTAATAAATCAATTTATCTACCTCTAACCTGAATAAGTCATAATCAAACAGATTGTATTTTTAAACTGGAAACCCTGGGCCAGACCTGGTTTGCATGGTTTATTACAACAGGTTTCGCTTATAAACATTACGACACCATCAGCATAACACATGTAAGTCGCACCAGGGCGGGCTTGATACTTGAGAAAAATCATAATTAACCTTTTTTACAATAGTAACCTTTTTTATTTATCCAGTTTCAAGTTTCGAGTTTCTATTTTCTAATATTTAGTATCGTACGCATTTTAATTAAAATCAAATAAAAATAAGTGCCTAAAGTGAGCTAAAATTATTTATGGGCTACATATTCAGATCATAAAACATGATTTTTAATTTTTATATTTAAGCAGCATTATCTGTTATGGCATTTGGATCATCTCCAAATTAGTTGGTGATCCTATGAGGATTCAAGGGTTCAAGGGTTCAAGTGAAATGCTGAGAAATTATAAAGAATTAAAGGTTTGGCAAAAGTCCTATCAACTATGTCTGGAGATTTATAAGGCAACGAAAACATTTCCCAAAAATGAGGGCTTTGGCTTGACCTCCCAAATGAGAAGGGCGGCCCTGTCTATCCCGAGCAATATTGCAGAAGGGTACGAGAGAAAAACAACTCCGGAACATTTAAAATCATTATATATCGCCTATGGCTCGAGGTGTGAATTAGAGACGCAAATATTATTATCCGGTGATTTGGGCTATCTCAATACGGAGGAAAGCCTGTCAGAACTTCAGAGAGACATCGGGGAGGTTGAGAGGATGCTTAAATCCCTGATAAAATCATTAGAAAACAAACACTTGAACCCTTGAACCCTGGACCCCTTTCTCCCAACTAATTGGGAGAAAAACCGAAAATAATTAACGAGATTAACTAAAGCATTCATAACTTGGTTCTGCGTAGACGGCAACACGCCCTTGTCTACCCCCTCATCTCGTGGTACCCTATATACCGTTTAATCCAGTCACAGTACGTTCGTTCCGTATGTATAGAATAGTGATGTAACCTCATTACATCCCGTACTTCATCAAGCAGTTTCCTCTCTTTCTTAGGCATTGACTTGTGATATTCCCACTGATAAAATTTACAAAGTGATAACAAGGTAGGGCGAATTTGCCTGAAAATATACTCAGTATCATTATATCAAGGCAAATTTGCTTGTCAATCAATGGTTGAACTAAACCGCTTCGCGGTGGTTTTATGATCGTATGCTCCTTGCTCTTTGACAATTGAATAGCGTTTTTAACTGAAGATGACGCGGGCGGTTCCTGTCCATTTTCAGAGATTCAGCTCCCAGGTTTGTCTCTTTTCTGCCAAAATATAGGGATTAGAAACCTCTATAAAGAAAGGAGACACGGTATGGGAAAGTTAAAAGAGCAAATGAAAATGGATATGGAGTTAAAGAACTTCAGCATTCGAACGATTAACACCTACCTGGCCTGTGTGAAGAGCTTTGTGGTTCACTGTAAGAGATCACCGGAGTTGTTGGGCTATGAGCAAATCCGAGACTACCTCTACTACCTTCTCAAGGAGAAGAATGTCTCACAGTCGACGATTAACCAAACCTATAGTGCCTTGAAGTTTCTCTATGAGGTTACCCTCAGAGGCGACTGGAGCAGCTTTAAGATTCCCAGGTGTAAGGTAAGCAAGACGCTTCCTGTGGTGCTCTCCAAGCAAGAAGTGAACTCTGTCTTGTCGATGACGCGAAACCTCAAGCACCGGGCCGTGTTGATGACCATCTACTCAGGGGGTCTGAGGCTTCATGAGGTGACCCAGCTCAAGGTATCTGACATCGACAGTGCGCGGATGACGATCCGTGTGCAACAGGGCAAAGGAAACAAAGATCGCTATACCCTGCTTGGGAGGCGTACCCTGAAGCTGCTTCGGCTCTACTGGGGCGTGTACCGACCGGTTGACTGGCTTTTCCCTTCCACACATTTGGCGAAGCCTCTCTCAGATTCGAGCGTACAAAGGGCCTTTAAAGGTGCGCTCTATCACTCAGGAATCAAAAAGAAGGCCTCTGTCCATACCCTGCGGCATAGTTTTGCTACACACCTCTTGGAGGCTGGAACCGATCTCTACCATATCCAGCGTCTCTTGGGACACACAACTATAAATACCACCTCCATTTACCTCCATATGACCAGAAAGGATCTCACACGCATTATAAATCCCATCGACCTTTTCGAAGGTCCTGAGAAACCGACTCGATAGGGCACCTTCCCATGAAAAGGTCTTTAGAGGTGGCCCATATTTTCCGGGCCTTTGGAGCTGCCTATCGTGATGCTCATGCTCAGGAGATGCCCCTCAGGCACCTGCGTGCCATGCGTGCCATTGAAGTCTGCCGCACCGCCGAGCTTGGTGGTCATGTGGAAGAGTGTGATCACTGCGGTGCCCTGAGGATCTCCTACAACTCTTGCCGAAACAGACACTGTCCCAAGTGCCAGTGTCTGGACAAAGAACGATGGCTTGAGTCCAGGAAAAGAGATGTGCTCCCTACCAGCTACTTCCATGTAGTCTTTACTCTTCCCCAGGATTTAAGACCCATAGCCTTACGAAACCAAAGGGTTATCTACACTATCCTTTTCAAAGCGGCCTCTGAAACACTCAAAGAACTGGCCAAAGATCCAACTCACCTGGGAGCAGAGATAGGCTTTATCGCTATATTACATACCTGGTCACAGACCCTGATAGATCATCCTCATATACATTGCATTGTCACTGGAGGGGGTCTATCACTGGATGGTAAGCGATGGATCTCCTGCAAGAAGAGCTTTTTTATCCCAGTAAAGATTCTCTCACGATTGTTCCGAGGAAAGTTCCTTGCATACCTTAGAGAGGCACATGATTCAGGGAAACTCCTATTTCCGGGAAAGATAGCCCATTTAAAAGGAAGGCCCGCTTTCGAGGCAATGTTGACTGATCTTTATAGACACGAGTGGGTCGTCTATTGCAAGCCCCCCTTTAAGAATGCAGAGACGGTGATTGATTATTTAGGCCGCTACACTCATCGGGTGGCGCTCTCAAATGACCGGCTTGTAACATTTATAGGGGATCAGGTAACCATAAGGTATAGGGACTCAGATGATAGTGACAAGATCAAGTGTATGCCTCTTGATGCCTTTGAGTTCATTCGCTGCTTTCTCCTCCATATCTTACCTGACCAGTTCATGAAGATCAGACATTATGGTATATTGAGTAATCGAAATCGGAATACCAAGTTACCCAAATGCAAGGAGATCCTTGGTGTTTCAACGAATGAGGACCATGAGGTAAAGAAACCAAGCTGGGAAGAGCTCCTTACTCGTATAACCGGGATTGATCCCATGCTCTGTCCCCATTGCGGCAAGGGGAAAATGATACTGAAAGAGGTGCTGTTACCAACAATTAACAGGGCTCCCCCATGATGAATAAACGATCTAGCCCAACTTTCAGATCTGTAAATGATCCCAATAGGGTAATTGGATAACTGTATCTTATGCAAAAAAAGCCTGTCCTTGGTACTGTAAATGAGACAATTACCGGTTAATATCCATCATTTTTTTATGGCAAAAACGCTATTCATCCTTCAAAGACCAGGACTTTCAACAATATTTGAAGCTTCTATAGCCTAAAGCTCTTAGATTGAATCCCCATAGGCATATACGAAGCGGCTCAGTTCAACCTGATTGTATGCGGAATTTTACTACGCTCAACTCCGCATACAATCTTAAATGGTTATACATAAAGGAGATTAAATGGAAGGAAGCGATGAGGAGAAAATCTTAGGAACAATTATGTTTATCCGAAGTTTAACGGAAAGAGAACTGGCAGAATTTATTGTAAATCAAAACAATGCAATCGATGGCCTTAATAAAAATAATATATCATTTGTGAACGCATTTCATAAAATGTATAACGCTCAACTCCGACCCAGCATAGCTGGGCGAGGTTTGGGGGTTATAAGGATAAAAAATGGAACTAATTAAAAACGATGAATTTTATTATTTTTGTATGGAAGAATTTAGAAAGAAACATTTATTAGTTTATCCAGAAGGAATTTGGACATACGGTTTTATTACTCATTTAAACAATTTCATAAAGACTAAATTAACAGAATCTTATAACCAATCACTTGAGCCGACCAGTAAGGGCTCTGGCGGCTCAGTTTAGCGTTATAATTTTTGGAGGATTAAACAATGACTGTTTGTAGATTAATGTTTTCAGATTTTATGCACAATACAGGTAGATCAGAGTTTGGAATTGAATACTATGATGATAATGATATACATGATGGTATTAATTACGCAAAATACCTAATAGAAATGGGCTTCGTAGCTGAACCACTTGATGATTTTAACCTACAAAATTTCATTGAATGGGCGAAACAAAAATTATAACAACTCATTCAACTCAGACGCCTGAAGGCGCTGGTTAATTCGGGCGTTCGGTGCTGAAGAAGGACCGCAAGTTCTATCAGTTCACCATTGCCAACGAGAACACAATCGAATAGGAATGGAGAATGTCACGCATCATTGCCTACAAAGAAGGCCGATACTCACAAATTAAACTCGACTCAGGCGAACGTATTCTGCTGTCCGTGGCCCAGTCGGGGATCGTTATATTTAAACTTCGCTTTTTGGGTTTAGTTCACGGCCCAAAGATTGCAGAATGGTCGCCCAAAGATCTTGCACGCTTCATGCTTCTGTTTGGAGGCGCACCACTGAATCAGACACCATTCAAGTATACTGTGGAGAAACTCGCTTCCTTTGAAAGCATTGAGTCACTGCGTCAATTCCTGAAGAAGGAACCTTCCGCCTTCGATTTGGCCCGGCAAGAATACGTAATAAAGCAAATGCGTGACGGTATGGCAAACAAACAATAACTGTCTGAATAACGCCTCGCACCGTATTGTCAACCTTGGCAGATTGCCAACAGGAAAGGCTGGCATTCTATGGATCAAATTATGAAACATGATTTAAAGCCATTAATAAGATTCATGGAACATCTTCCTAAAAGTCGAGATGTTGAACTGACCATTTTAAAGTGCCATCTATTGATCGAAGAGTTGTTACATAAAATAATTGCAAAAAATGCAAAAAATCCAAAATATATCGATAGTGCTAAACTCAGATTTATTCAAAAAATGTATTTAGCCAGAGCTTTTACTAAATATGGAATTAAACCTTGGGTATGGGGAGCGATAAAGAAATTAAATGAAACACGAAATAAATTGGCCCATGGACTTTCGACAGATGAAATTAAAGCCGAATATGAGGCATTTATTAAAGTCGTAGAGAGTGCCACTGGAATGCCGGAAGACAATCTGGTTAATGAGAATTTTTCAAGATTCCATTGTGCTGCTTTCAAAGTTTTTGGATCACTATCTGCATATGTTCAATTTAATCCTACTTTGCGAAAAAATACTACGATATTGACCCGTGTCACCGAACCAGACGGTGCAGTTGACCAGGGCCACAACGGGCCTACGGAAAAGTAATTCTGTATAAATAGTCAGTTGCCTTTAGCCTCTCGGGCGAGTGGCCCTGTCAACTGACCTTTTCGTTATACATATCGAGGTAATAAGAAATGCCACGAAATATGAGCTTTATGCTCACAGCTGAGCAAGTCAGAAATCGAACCAAAACCGTGACAAGGCGCACTGGATGGCATTTTTTGAAAATTGGCGATATTGTCAATGCTGTAGAAAAAGGAATGGGCCTGAAAAAGGGGGAGAAGGTAAGACATATCTGCCAGATTAGAATTAAATCAATTCGGTGGGGTGAACCATTATATAAAATTACCAAGGAAGATTGTATTAAAGAGGGTGTTCCGGAAATGACCCCTGATGATTTCATCAATATGTTTTGTAAGCACAATAAGGTATGGGCTACGTGCCCGGTAAACCGTTTTGAATTTGAATATGTATAATCGGGTAGCCGGGGGTTTCTCTCCCCCAGCCCCCACACCACCCCTCATGCGGGTCCGCAAGGGGCGGTTCACAAAGGTTATCGGGTCGTAACCGGATAGTGAATGTTCACCCACAATTTCTTGATAGAGACCAAACCTTGTTTCTCAAGCCACAGGTTCGTCATGCCAGTTTGTGTAGCCAGGGTCCGGGCTAACCTCCAATAGCCTTTGCGGCTTATTGCCACATAAATGGCCGTCTTCAGTTTCGTCCCCAGCCTGAGAAGATTACGCACTTTTGTCCTGGCATATCGCCACTGTTTCCAGTAGCACATACGCAACCGCCTCCGCAGCCATTGATCCAGCAAGGGTATCGGTCGATAATAGTCCGATATCCCATAATAGTTCATCCAGCCACGGATATACTGCGCAAGCTTCCATAGTCTATGTCCCATTGACACAAACCAACTCCTGCCTGTCAGACGTTTTATGCGCCTTTTGAATTCTTTAAAGGCCTTATCTGACCAGCGAACCTTATTTCCTTTAAACGTAAATCCAAGGAATGTCGTATGGTCTGTAGGCCCCACGCTGCTTTTCTTCTCATTGACCTTTAGC
>CAZSWT010000073.1:0-13795 GCA_964611035.1 uncultured Desulfobacteraceae bacterium | reverse complement strand
CATGTTGTTATTCAAGGGATTAAACAGCGTCCAAGGCCTGTTTTTAAATGTCCCTGCTGTAAGTCACCCATGGTTATTCTGGGATTTCGTCGACCTGCATGGGAATCAGGCTAACTCTTTTTAATGGCTAAGGCTTGCAGTTCATTCAAATAGGAGGGAAAGACTTTTATGAAATAGTTATTTTTTTAAGCCTATTACAGGTTAAGGCATTCCCTCGCCTTTAAAAAAGTGCGCTTCTTGAAGACGCACTTCCTACCCCTTGTTCAAAAAAAGATATTTTCTTATATATAGAATAAGCAGACACCGACCGGGCTTGTCCAACAACCGGATAAGATTGTGGTTCGCTTCGCTCTCACGATCTATCCTTATTCGTTGGGCAGGTTACAAATCAATGCTCAAGATCAATTGGTCTTCCTTCTTGCCATAATAGCCTTTAATGATAGCTTCCAATTTGAAGCCAAATTTTATGTAAGAAAGTAATGCCGTTTTGTATAATTCATCTGAGCTTGTATCGACAAAAAGTTTTTTCACATTCATGTTCTTTAATTTTTCTTTAATAAAATGGAATAACTCCTTTCCGTGACCCTTCTTACAATATTCACTGTGAATGTAGAACCAGCCTAACCAATAATTTTTTGTTTCATATTTATCTATACTATAGCCTATCACGCCAATGATTGCGCCATCCTTTTCGATTACATAAACTTTATCCTTTTTAAATAATTCAGGGTATTTGAAAAAATCATCGAAATACTTTTTGGCAATTGGTTTATCCCATTTTGCCTCTTTGTGGCTTCCAATTACATTCAAAATATCAACTTTATCGTTATAGGTGGCTTTTCTAATAGGCTGATTATATCGTTTTGGCTTCATTTTAAACTTTCCAGTATCTATGTGCCCAACGCTGGCCATCAGCCGACCGAAGAACGCGCAGCGTTTTTTGGGTCGGCTGATGGCCTTGTTGTGCGTTACTTTTGCCCTGTTCTCATGTAACGCTTTAAGCGAGCAATCGCCTCATATTGATTTGGTTGGCAACCGAATATGTTTGCACACCACGCTTTAGTCCAAATTTGGTATCTGCCGTCACCTAATGGTTCTTTTGAAATGCTGAATGCCAGTCGTGGCGAGTATTGGGATGGGTTGTACGTTTCAATTATGGTGTCGTTGAGTACCTGAAGCTTGAAACCAGCATTGGCGTTCACAAAATATGTGGCCCGCTCCCACATGGTCTTGCACTCCTGTTCATTTTCACAATACAGAGGAGCATCCAGTTCGCTCTGCAGTTCAGAGGAGAGCTTTGGCTTCACGCCGGCACAACCACTAATAGAGATTGCAATGACGGTACCAACCAATAGTCCCACGTAAGTCTTCGTTCTCATGGTTTTACCCCTCTTGTTTTAATTCTTGCCTTTGAGGCCGCGCCGATTCAATGCGCTATGACGCACAACGCCGCTCTTCAGTGGGCGCGGTTTTTTGCGATCCACTGAAAGAGCATGTTATACCGATAAGCACACCTTAACTTCATATAAGTCATGGACTGCTTTCAGGGTTATTCGTATTATTTCCTCATTAATATCGCCACGGACATCTAAATCTCCATGGACTATCGGGTTTGTCTTTTCTCTTATATCATCAAGTGTATCTGCCATGTGTTCATAAGAGTCAAGAGAGGTCAACATCTTGGTCATTTGATAGAGGGTTGGATCATGTTTTGGAAATCTGAAATTCGGATCGATTTTCGAAATCAACTTTTTAACACGAATATAATTCTCAGACTTTACATCATTCAATTTGTTCTTCTCGTAAAGATCTGAAATGGTTATTTCTATCACAGCCCTGCAGAGTGTGTAAACCGCGAGATATCTTTGAAATACATAGCAAAGGCGCAACTCATCAACAAACGGAGAGAGGCTCGTTGGGAGATCCCCCACGCCTACAATGAGTCCTCCCACGCTATACAAGTCTTTTACGAAATCATAACCGCTAAACCATGAGTAGAACATGCCAGATTCTAAACTAGTTATTTCATCCTCGTTCAATTCTGAATCAAATAGGTCTTCAAATGCCGTTCCACTGAATATTTTTTCAAAAGGTAATTTCTCGCCAAGGTTTATTGTTTGAATCATCGTTCTGACTTCGATATTCTCAGAGCCAGGCATAGATAAGATTGAGCTGTTAAGAGTGGCAGATCTAATTTGCTTCTTAACCTTGGCCCATTCAGCGAGACATTCTATGGCTTCTTTAAATGCAGAATCTTCCTCTTTTCCTTCACGTATAGAATGTCTAAAGGACTGTTCTAATTCCTTCAATCTATTAACTTTAGATATTAATTTCTTCATCCTTCACCACTAGATATCAAAGGTATAACGCGAAACTCACCGGCCCGAGACGGCGTAGCCGTTGAGGGTCAGGTGCAGTGACAGGTTAAAAGTTTAATATTCAATAGGTGATATCTGTATAGATATTTTATTTTTGGCTATTATGAATGATATGTTAACGTCTTGATAAATCGCTATTTAGCGGATTTGCCAATGTTGGCATTTCCGCCAAATACCTATGACCTTAAGCACTTGGTATCGATAATGCTTCTCAATAAATTGCCATTTAGCAAATTTGGCAGCACTGCCATTTTTGCTAAATGCTTATAGTTGAAAAATCTAATGCCTTTACAAATCAGTATTTGGGGATTTTGCTAATACTGGCATTTACTCCAAATAGTATAGAGGTATTGTCTTTATCTATCTTTACTTTTAACGCTCGCCATCACCAGCCGCAAACCGCTGTCAGTCAATGCCCTGGAGCGATTAACTGACGGAAACTATTAATTGCATAGGGCCAAGCGGTTTGCGGTCTGAGTGAATGGCGTTGTTATAAGCTCTTCAATTGGACTGTAAAAAAACGAAAACCCTTGACTTTCATTCCGTTAAAGTCAGCTTCTTCAACCGGCAATCCTTCTTTCCGTGCAAGCGGATAAAACTTCTTATACGACGCCTCGTCAAACCCATAGGCCGCACCAAGTTTTAGGCCTCTCAATATTTCCCCGAATCTCGTCTTTTTAACAGTATGTCGTTTTTGCCCATCCGGATCGATTTCTGATAGAAAAGCCTTCATAGCTCGATCAGATCCAGATATTACACATGCATCACCAGCATCTCCCGTGCATACAACTTCAGTAGGTGAAGCAAAAGCAAAATATCCAATTACCTTTCGACTACGATCAGCCATATGATTTTACCTCTTTATTTATCGATCGGCTTATAACGAAAAACTCACCAGACTGCATGGAGCATAGCGGAATGCAGTTCTGGTGCAGCGGCATGTTCGGTGAAAGTTAAATAAAATTACAACAAATTATTTATAATACGCATCCAAGAACTCATCCCTTGGTATTCTTGCTTGTGTAAGGATGGTTCTCAGAGTTGATTTCTTGATTTTTGGATGGTTTGGTATCGTTAGGGGAGTTCGGGTGCCATCTGGATTTTCTTTTAACATCGCAATATGATTTTCCTCACGAATCAATTCAAATCCAAGTTGTTCAAAGGTCTTAACGACTTTTCGAATTGGAGCATCAACAGGAAACTTCGACATCAGACAGATACTCGTGCTTCTGCAATAAAGGCTTCCAGAACGGTTGGGTCAACATCGATTTGTTCAGGCCCGAATGTCTCAACATGAAACTTAATCGCCGATTTAACATCAGCCAACGCAGCTTCGTATGTATCACCCTGGCCGATCACAACGCCCTTTAGGCCGAGTGGATAAGCAACATAGGTGTCGGGATGTTTCTCAACAACTATTTTAAATTGTTTCATAATATTGACCTCATTCAATTTGGTTTTTGGCAATTTAATAAATTATATCACAATTAAAGTGTAAGAACAAGAAATGGTTATTGCATATTTTCTATACACCGAACGCCGCTCTGGCTAACCGGCTGGCTGGAAGCGCGCCAGCGCTGTAAGCCAGTCCGCTGTTCAGCCAGTTGTTGTGTGTGGCTGCTCGGCGTCATCTGCGACAGCCCATTGAATAAGAAACCGGCCAAGCGCTGAGAATTGGGCGCCGCCGAAACCACCCCGAACGTCCTCATTGTCAAAACTGATTAATCTCATTTCGCGGAGACGCCGAGCCCATTCCTCGACCACTATCCACTCGTAATGAATTGCGTACTGCGGACCTTGGGGTTTTTCGTAGTTGAAGTCCTCGCCCTCATACACCTGTGGGACCGGTCTTGGGGTGAGGGTCAAAGGATATGCCTTCTCACATCGGGCCATAGCGGCAAGGATCGCGAGACCAGGAGGTTCTATCGCCTGCAGCAAGTCCGCGGCAAAACTTGCTTCGTCCCACTTCTCTGCCCCAGGGGAGAGTTGTGCAGAGTTGATAAGGAGGTCACGAAAGCGCTGCCTCTTGTCTTCGTTTGTCGCGCGGCTTAGCGCTGGCGTCACCGACTCCAGAAGATTGACAAATTCCTCTTTTGCAAGGAGATCGGGGCTCACATTGGGGCCGTAGTGTGCTGCAATCTCTGCAAGTGTCCTTTCAATTCGGCGAACGCGAAGCTCAGTAAGGGGGCCGAATATAAATTGATCGAGTGAAGCGCCTACATACGGGATGCCTTTCAGCATCGCCTGGAAGGCATTAATGGAGTAGTCTCTTACGGTCAGGTTTACATCGCCACCGCTCATACTATCGAATTACTCCTTAATCGTTCGTTTCATTACACACAACGTTGAGCTGAGTTGCCGGGGGGCATATTGCCGACACTCTCTGTTATTAAAAAAATATTGTTAAAGCCGATAAATTTCAAATCGGCTCAGTATACCCCGGTCAACTCAAGCGCTTTGTTCGCATTTTGCATATAAACTTTCAGGAGCTATATCAGCGCCATTAGGCCAAACAATAGTACCACCTTCAATAGATGCTTGTTTAAAAAATTTCAAATCTTTGAGAGACGAAAACACTGGCCCTTTATTGAGATATGATGAAAAATCAATATTCCCTGATATGCTATTATCAAAAGTAATATGGAATACATAATCATTTTTATATTCTATTGAGACTATATCATTCATATTCCACATAATTTTCCTCCTTAATCTAATGGATCAATTTTTTTTATCTCTTGATAATTTCTTGCCGCAATCCAAGCGGCTTCAAGCTCTTTGGGGTGTATATCAATCCAGTCCCGAACAAGTTTCACTGCTGTTCTTGAATTTAAATTACCTTTGAACATATTCCCTTGAAAGTCAAAAACAGCTTTTTTACCTTGATATTCAGCATGAAGATGTGGCGGATTATGTTCATCATAAAACATTCTTATTATTATTCCAAAAAACCTGCATATTTCTGGCATTTCAAATTCTCCAGTAAATACTATATTTTATATATTAGGATCTTCTCCAAATTAGTTGGTCAAGATTAAGGCTTAAATCTTATTTGATTAATGATTTCAGTAGGTATAGCTTTTAAAAGCAACTCCGATAATGGGTACCTACCAGGCTCATCATAGCAGTTGCCTATAAAAGTAATTTCCTGTTAATACTTAATTTCTGGAGTAACATTATCACCTAACAATATGGCCTAATTAATCAAAAAGGTTAATGGTGAAATTACATTTAATTTCAATATGTTGTATTTTGGTAAATCATTTTTCTACCAACTAATTTGGAGAAGAACCATATATTATAGCACAAAATTAATAAATTACAATTTTTATGCGAACGCGCCGGGTAACAGGCTGGCTTTGAAGCGGCAGCGGAAAAGCCGGTCCTGTTCAGCCGGATGTTGGGATTTGCTATTGCAAAGAACCAGCAACACTTCCTAGGAATAGAAAGAATAAACCCAAATAGAACCTTATCGGATTGAAGCGCGCAGTAGTACTGTACTTCATTGGTTTAATGAAGATCCAACTTAGTTTTTCTTTCAAATTATTTCCCAATCCTTCGGTGCTACCGCCGCTTGAAATCGCTCCCGCAAGAAAAGCAGTACCCTCCAGAGTTAGCAGAAGCTGCAAAAAATTGGCAGGTGCTAAGGGTTTGATCTTCCAGATCGCAACGGCAATAGCAAGGGCAGCTATCGTGAATAACCAATGGACATCGGCAAGGCGCATATTTAATATTCCCCCTATTTCCGAAAGCCCAACATTTACATATAAGGCAATTTTGCCTGATATCCTGATATTGAACGGACAAACAGGCAAATTTGCTTGTTTTCAATATGCAATATAGTATATTCTTTCTAATCAAAAAAAACGATAAAATAGGAAGAAATTTATGTCAAGTAAGATTCTTGATGATATGCGCGATGTGATGCGGCGGCGACACTATTCGATTCGCACGGAGCGAAGCTACTGCGAATGGGTGAAGCGCTTTGTCCTTCATTTCAACATGAAGTCGTCAAGAGAAGGGGACGTAGGTTCTGAAACAACTTATTTGCAGGTTTTAGAGCCTGAGGCAATGGTGGGGCGTTAAAAAAGAAGGATACGGTTAATTAATTGGGTTCGGGGACCTTTAAGGTGGGAAAATTGTAATCATGCCGTTTTACATGGAGGCACCTGCTCTCTCAATTGAAATTGTTTCTCTGGTGTCAGACTTGTCTTTAATTCCCAGCCAGTGCTGGCGTATTCGTCTTTTTTCTTTATAAGAAGCCACTCGTTGCCCTTTCGGCTTCCTTTGAGCAGCGTTAAGGTGAAAGCCCCTTTGAGTTTTCGTCCTTTGAGAAAAAAGGTGATCGTTTCCTTTTTCAGCTCAATGAGTTCATAGGACCCTTTGTCCCAAATCACCACTGCACCGGCTCCATAGTGCCCTTTTGGGATAATTCCTTCAAAATCAATATATTCCAAAGTATGATCCTCTACCAATAAGGCCAACCGTTTTTCAGATGGATTCATGGATGGGCCTTTTGGAATAACCCATGACTTTAGAACCCCCTCTAACTCAAGGCGAAAATCATAGTGGAGATGAGTAGCGTGGTGCTCATGAATGACAAAGCGGGGAGTCATGATACTTGATACTGGATACTGGAAACTGGATTTTAGTCATGACAAATATTGCATAGATTTACAATATCATATCGAAATCCCTCAGTAGGCGAATAAATTCAACTGACTTAAGTTAGGTTTCTTAACAAATTGCCAGAATTAGTTCAAAAATAACGAATAATTTTATTAGCCTTTAATTGATATTGGTTACTCGTTTCAAGTTTCCAGTTTCCAATTTCAAATTTCAAGTATCTCAATTCTTACTCATCAGATGGCTTGCCATCTTTTCTAAACCATCCAAACTGATTTCGAACATTGGAAAGATCTGTCTTATAATATTAATTGATCGTGTGTAGTCCCACTCAATTGATGATTTAGGATTAAGCCAGACAGAATGCCGAAAGATACTGGCCAGAAATTGTAGCCTCTCTATACTGGGCTTACCACTCCTTTCCTCTATATGGATTGACCCATCTGTGGCCATCATTTCATAGGGGGCCATACTTGCATCTCCTACAATAATAAACCTGGTTTCCGGGTCCATCCTGGCAAATTCGTCTACTGGGTGTGGTTTTGAATACCTCGGAGAATCTGCCCATAGGTAATCATATATCGTATTGTGAAAGAAAAAGGTCTTCAGATCCTTAAACTGACTCCTTGAATAATCAAAGAGGCTCTGAACAATGCCGATATATGGATCCATCGACCAACCGCCATTATCTATAGCCAAAATAATCTTGAGTCTATCTTTTAGGCTTCGTTCAAAGATGATCTCGATCTCTCCCGCATTCTTCATAGTTTGATAGATAGTTTCATCAATGTTGACCCGATCCTTGGGTCCGGTGGGTATCATATTTCTCAATCGCTTCAGGGCCTCTCCCATATGCCGACGGGTAAGAGGGCCTTGTTGAGAGTAATCCCTATATCTCCTGTCCATTGCTACCTTGACTGCAGATTTATTCCTGGACATGCCCCCAACCCTCATACCACCAGGATGATATCCAGAATGCCCCACAGGAGAAGTCCCTCCAGTACCTATCCATTTGTTTCCGCCATGATGAGCTTCAGTCTGCTCTTTTAATCTTTCAAGAAAGTAGTCAATGAGCTCTTCCGGGCTTAAGTGAGCAAGAGATTCTTCATCAATCCCAAGGGCATCTGCAATAGCCTGTGGATCTTTCAACCAAGCATCTAAAAGGGCCCTGGCCGCCTCGGTTAAATCAAACTTAGTAGGATCAGTCAGCTCAACCCCTTTAAAATGATGGGCAAATACCTGATCAAAGAGATCAAAATAACGCTCACTTTTTATAAGTATTGAACGTGCAGATATATAGAAATCATCAACGGAGTTGATCAGACCTTTGCTCAGGGCCTTCTGGAGCCTCAGAAATGAGGTGGGTGTAACGGGCACACCTACCTGGCGCAATGTATAAAAAAACTCAGTAAACATCTTTTATAACCTAAACCGTGAGACAGCCCTCTGGGCTACTGCATAATCCGGGCTTTTCTTAAATAAGACACCGAGATAGGGGATATCGCCTTTTATCAAGTCCTTCACCTTGAAATCAGGATCGGCATGCATTGCTCTGATCCAGTTTATGAGTTCCCTTGTTGCCGGCTTCTTTTCCACTTCCTTAAACTCTCTGAGCCTGTAAAAGGCGTTTACAGCGCTATCGAGCAAATCCTGGCTTATATCAGCGAAATGAACCTGCACAATCTCTCGCATCATATCAGGCTCAGGAAAGGCTATATGATGGAAATTACATCTTCCTAAAAACGGGTCTGAGAGATCCTTTTTTGCATTAGATGTAATAACTATCACCGGCCGATTCTTTGCGCCAATAGTTTTATCAATCTCGAGGATATCAAACTGCATCTGATCCAGCACATCAAGCATATCATCCTGGAAATCAGTGTCCGCCTTGTCTATCTCATCTATTAAAAGAACTACCTTTTCATTTGAGACAAAGGACTGACCGATTTTGCCCATCTTGATATATTCCTCAATGTTGCTTACATCCCTTTTTGAATCCCCAAACCGGCTGTCGTTCAGGCGTGTCAGGGTATCATACTGATAAAGGGCATCAATTAGTTTCATGCTCGATTTGACATTTAAAACAATGAGGGGCATATTGAGGCTCTCAGCGATTGCATAGGCCAGCATTGTTTTTCCAGTGCCTGGCTCTCCTTTTAAAAGAAGAGGCATCTCAAGGGCCATAGTGATATTTACAATTTTTGCCAGCTCATTATCCAGGATATATTTACTACCACCAGTAAATGTTTTATCTCTTTCTTCATCAAACATAAATATTCTCCTTTAATAATTTAGATATAAAAACAACCGTTTATTATAATCATTCAGTATTAAATAGCAACTCGTAAATTGAGAAAAAAAGAAAGCAAGCTCTCCCAGCGCGCACTAAAAATTGAATAATTCATGAAAGTTCTCTATCATATCCTCGTAAAGCCAACAGGTAATCTCTTTCTTTTTCACCATTTATCTGATATTTTCGTCTGAAATTATTTTATATATAATTTTCAACAGATACTCCTTGACAAGATCTTAATAAATTTTATGAAATTAGCCATGCTCGTAAAAAAGATCGTCAGAAAAAATCTAACACGAAAAAAAATTATTTTTTTACAACAAGATCATTCACCTATACCACACATTGAGTTCACTAAAAAGGGTATTGAGGCTACGAGATATTTTTCGATATATTAAAGAGGCAAACATGTTATGAAGAAACAACAAATCGGGTTTATCGGCGCAGGTAAGGTGGGTACAGCCCTCGCTGCAAGACTCTTTAAGGTTGGCTATCATGTAATTGCTGTGGCTGATATGAACTTACGTGCCACTGAAAGACTGATTGAACTGGTGCCAGGCTGCCGGGTTTTCAAAAATGCCCAGCAAATAGCAGACAGCGCAGAACATGTCTTTATAACCACCCCAGATGATTTCATTTCCAAAGTAGCTTCTGAGCTTACCTGGCATAATGATCAGAATGTGGTTCATTGTAGCGGCGCTGCTTCAATCGACATCCTGGAGCCGGCAGAAAGATCTGGTGCCATGGTGGGTTCATTCCACCCCTGCCAGGCCTTTGCCAGTGTTGATCAGGCTATAGAAAATTTACCAGGTTCTACCTTTTCCATTGAGGCCCGATCTCCATTGCTGGATATTCTAAAAGATATGGCATCATCAATAGGCTGTGACTGGATAGTGCTCAAACCAGGAGATAAGTTCCTCTACCATGCCGCTGCTGTGTTCGTAAGCAATTACTCTGTTGCGCTCTTGAAGGTGGCTACGGATCTATTTCAGCATTTTGACGTACCCCCTGCTCAGGCAACCAAAGTACTCATGCCCTTGATCCAGGGCAATCTCAACAATATGAGGAACCTTGGCTTACCTAACTGTCTCACCGGGCCTATTGCCCGGGGAGATGTAGGTACCATTAAAAAGCATATCAACGCATTACAGGAGAAAGAACCTTCTCTGCTTAAACTTTATGCAGAGCTCGGGCTGCAAACTGTCCCCGTTGCCATCGCAAAAGGTACCATAGATGATAGAGTGAGTAAAGACTTGAAGGCCCTGTTGCAAAGAGTTATTGATATCGGAAGTTAGGATGCACTCCAATGGTTGGGGTGATTAATTATAAACTTCAAAGAGATTTTATAATCTTAATAGGAGGTACTCTCATGAAAAGTAGAAAGACATTGGTTTCCCTCACTTTAATTTTAGCAATTGTGCTTATCTGGAATTTACCGCTGTATGCAAAATCCAAGAAAATAGTTTGGAGAGCCCAGTCTAGCTATCCGGCAGGGCTTCCTCAGCTTTATGCCCCTGCTGAAAGTTTTGCTAAGAAGATAGCGAAATTGACCGGTGGTCAGTTGGTTGTTAAGATGAGCCCTGGCGGGGCTATAGTGCCATCGAAGAAGATATTTGATGCAGTAAGTGCCGGCACCTTAGACCTCGGGTGCACCTGGGCAGGCTGGTGGATAGGGAAATTCCCTGCGTCTGTCCTTTTTGGCAATTCCTTTCCTAATGGACTACAGTTGCAGGAAATGTTGAGCTGGATTTATACTGGCGGAGGCCTTGAATTATGGAATGAACTTTACAAAGGCCACAATATCGTTGTGCTGCCTCCCTATGGTATTCTTGGGTCAGAAAATTTTTGCTGGTCCCGTAAGCCTATTAATTCCTTGGCGGATTTTAAGGGGTTAAAATTTAGAACGGTAGGCATCTGGGGCAAGTGCCTTGAAAGGTTAGGCGCCCGAGTTGTAAGCTTGCCAGGTGGAGAGGTTTATCCCTCGTTGGAGAGAGGCGTTATCGATGCTTGCGAGTTCGCCACCCCTGCTATAGATAAGAAACTGGGCTTTCAAGAAATATGTAAGTATTTGAAGGTCCCTGGAATTCATGAGCCTTGTGCTCCATTGGAAACACTGGTAAATGAAAAATCCTGGAATAAACTAACAGATGATTTGAAATTTAAGGTGAAAATGGCCTTAAGGGACAGCTGTTTCGAGGCGATGACCAAGAACATGAAACAGGATGCAGAGGCAATGGAGTTTTTTAGGGGTTATAAAGGCCTTAATGTGTCTAAATTGTCTCCTGCTATGATAGCGGAGATAACAAAGATTGGAAATGAGGAACTTGATAAAAATGCAAAGAAAGATGCCATGTTCGCCAAAGTGCTTAAATCCCAAAGAGATTTTCGAAAAATGGTAGAACCTTACGCTGATTTAATCAGGCTTCCGTATCCATATGCAAAATAAAAAAATTGTCTAAGAATACCCCGGTTACATCATCTGTGACTGGGGTATTTCAGAAGATAATGCAGAAAGCAGAAAAGGCACATAGGCGAAAAGAAAAAACCCACATATAAATATTTACACCTCTGAGCCTCTCTGCTTTTTTTCAAACTATGGGCTTTAGCCGATAGTAGTTGACGTACTGTCTGTTCTCTTTCATTACAGTAAATTTAAAACAATATGGGATGTTTTTGTTATGTGGTCATCTTTTTCAAATTTTATAGACCGGCTCAGTAAATGGATAGGGAAGGCATCCGCTTGGCTCATCCCCCTGCTAATAGCCGAACTTGTCTATGATACCATTGCACGATACCTATTCAACGCCCCAACGGCATGGTCTTATGACATTTCTTATATGCTCTATGGGGCTGCCTTTATGGGGGGTGCATCTTATACACTTTTACTTGATGAACATGTAAGGATAGAGGTCATTTATGAGAAGGTCTCCCAGAGATCAAGAGCCATAATTGATGCTATCGGCTATGTGGTGTTTTTCTTTCCCTCTATGTTCGCTCTTCTTTATTTTGGCGCCGAATTTACCATAAAGTCATGGAAGTTATTGGAAACCTCTGGGGAGAGTATGTGGTCTCCGCCTATTTACCCGTTTAAAACAATTATTCCAATCACAGCACTTTTACTCATTTTTCAGGGTATTATTGAATTTGTCCGCTGCTTAATTTCGATTAGGAAAGGGGGAAGATCACTTGATCACCAGCCCTGAGATCTTGCTTATCATACTGTTCGGAGGCCTTATCCTTGGGCTTACAAGCGGATTTCCTGTGCCCTTTGTTATGCTGGGAATTTCTCTTATAGTTGGTTTTTTAGGGGTTGGACAAGGCTTTTTTTATATGATGATCCTTCGGGTCTTTGAGACCATGGAGAATTATCTCCTCACCGCCATCATCCTGTTCGTTTATATGGGAATAATGCTCGAACGCTCTGGGGCAGCTGAAAAGCTATTTTCCTCAGCGCATATCCTTTTAGGAGGACTTCGGGGAGGTTTGGCCCTGGCTGTTGTGGCCGTCTGCACTATCATGGCTGCTGCAACAGGAATCATGGGGGCTCCTGTGATTATCATGGGTCTCTTTGCCCTTCCAGAGATGATCAAAAAGGGATATGATAAAGCGCTAAGCTGCGGAACTATTTGCGCTGGGGGAACACTCGGCATCCTTATTCCTCCCAGCATCATGCTGGTAGTATACGGACCTATGGCTGGAGTATCCGTTGGCAGGCTTTTTATGGCCGCTATGATACCAGGACTGATTCTTTCAGCCCTATATGCACTGTACATCATTGCGCGGTGCTTTTTTAATCCGGAATTAGGCCCTGCATTGCCCCTTGAACAGAGGCGACTACCATTAGGTAAAAAGCTCTTAATGATAGTAACTTCAATGCTCCCCACACTTCTCCTCATCCTTGCGGTCCTGGGAACTATCTTCTTTGGGATAGCTGCCCCTACAGAGGCAGCTGCAGTAGGAGCATTTGCAAGTATACTCCTGGCCTTGTCCTATCGAAGACTCAACTGGAAGGCCTTTAAGGACTCGATTTATCAAACATTACGGGTTTCAAGTATGATTATGTTAATAGTGGCCGCGGCCTTTGTTTTTACAGGAACCTTTATGCTGGTGGGGGGCGGAGATTTAGTGAAGGGATTTCTCTTAGGCTTGCCAATAGGGAGATGGGGTATCCTGGCAATAATGATGGGTGCCTTCTTTATCTTTGGCCTCTTTATGGAGTGGGTTGGGATAGTGCCGATTCTCGTTCCGATTTTCACACCTGTTATTGCAGGACTTGGTTTTGACCCATTATGGACTGGCATACTGTTCTGTGTTACCATGCAGACATCATTCCTTACACCTCCCATGGCGCCGGCCCTTTTTTACATAAAGGGTGTGGCGCCCAAAGATGTAGATTTTGGCAGGCACATAGTTGCCGGCACCATCCCTTTTATAGGTCTTCAATTGGTCGGCGTTGCTTTACTCGCTATCTTTCCCCAACTTGCCCTGTGGCTGCCCA
>CAZSWT010000072.1:0-13808 GCA_964611035.1 uncultured Desulfobacteraceae bacterium | reverse complement strand
TATTTTTACCCTTCTCAAGAATCTCAAAGGCCTTATAGACTGCCTGCACCAATACCGTAACTTCCATATCTATCCTTTTTCAACTATCCAGCCACAAATTATCACGAATTATCACGAACAATTACTTCATTTTCATTTGTGTCCATTCGTGGCTGAATTTACATCCTTTGTAACCTAAGGAATAATCAAAACAGGCACAGAAGACTCCTCTGCTACCCGATAGCAGGCACTCCCTGAGATAACTTCCTTAAAGATGCCCTTTGAGCCATATCCCATTGCAATAAGAGTGGCATCATAGTCTTTTGCCGCTAATAAAATCTCTTCTGGTGTCTTGCCAGCATAAATATGAGATTCAGTATCTATCTTTTCCTCTAAACAGATCGTTCTGATTTCTTCAATCCTGTCCCTCAGTTGCCTGATATCCTTGACAGTCGGTTTTTTACTCAACACATATACTGCATCCATCAGTCCTATGAGTGCCTTCACACCTATAACGTAAAGCAATGCCCTTTGAGTTGAATCAGACCAGTTGATAGCAAGAATTACACTATCAAACAGGCCTTTTGTGGAAAAACTCCCTTCCTCACCATTTTCATGAATAAGCAGGAGGGGAAGACGAGTATTTTTTATCAGATTTCTCACTACAGAGCCTTTCGACATCTTTCTCTTTTCTCTCTTGAGATGAGCTACAATAAAGGATGCATTCTCTTTATTGGCCGAATCTAAAATTCTTGGAACAAGCGGTCCTGATCCCTTATCTCTCTTAAGGTTTATTCCATGCTCAGATAACTTCTCCTTCAATCCCTGTGGAAGGCTCTCGGATAAAAGGATAATTTCCTCAAGTCCAATCTTCTTTATATCCAGCAATCCTTCAAGTAGATCGTAGGTTGGCTCTTTTAGGTAGGTTATATAAAGGATTTTCTTTATTTTTACAAGCACTACTATTTAACCTCAGTTGGTACAATCAAGACAGGTAATTCCGACTTATCTGCGAGAGAATGGGCCGCACTGCCTGACCATTTTTCCTTCCAGATACTCCTCCTTTTCGCTCCAAGAACAATCATAGTGGCTCTATGCTCAGAGGCTGCCTTCTGAATCTGCTCCTCAACTTTACCAATATAAAGATGTGGTCGGGCATCAAATCTTTCGTTAACGAGAATATCACATACTTCATCCAATCTCTTTTTATTATTCCTTTCTAATTTATGTGCCTCCATTTTGGATAATTTAGCCACATCCTTTTCGCTGACTACATGAATGATATCCACCCTCTTCACCGCACCTTTTAAAGCAAGGACATAGTCAAGAACATTTTCAGAAGATACTGACCAATCAAGCCCTAAAAGGAGTCTCTCAAATGGGTTCTCACCCACCTTTCCGGACTGTGACAGATAATTATATATTAAAACCGGCTTATCAGCTCTCCTCAGAAGCTCCGATGTTTCTGAACCGGCATAAAGTTCCTCAAATTTAGCCCTTTTACGCCGAGCAGTTACAATGAGATCCACTTTTTCAATTTCAGTAACAGAGAGGATTTTAGGTACTATATTGCCAATAGCTATATGGGCCACAACTTCCATCCCCTCCTCAAACAGAGTTTCCGCCCAATCAATAAACCGAATATCAGCTATCTCTTTTAGCTTCCGTTCTTCCTGCTTTAGATACCCGGTACCCCTCCTCATAGCTACCTTATCCCTGGATATTACATGGAGAAAAACCACATCATTCATACCCGCCTTTCTAAGTGCCATCAATGATTGTAAGGCATCTAACCATAACTCCTCAAATTCGGACACAAAAAGTATCTTTGAAATTTTCATAACATCTCCCAATTCCTCTTAATTTAGATCAGGCGTAACTACTCAGCCACCGATCTACGCTGATTACCGCTGATTTTTTTCTTTTATTATCATATACAAATCTTTTGAATTCTGGTTTTCTGCCAAAATTCAATAATAAGCCAACCTCAATATTTGTTGCCTTGAAGTAATTGATTAATTGAGCTTCATGTGTTGTGTCAAGAGTATGGATTGCTCATTATAAACTTCGTAAAAACTTTTAAGAATAATATCTGTGATTTCTTTGTGTTTAAGCTTATCTGCGCCCATCTGTGTGAACCTGCCCGCCGTCTGGCAGGCGGGTCTGTGGCTGAATAATTAGATCAGCCTAAAATGTTCTTCAATGTCTCAGCCAGATCTTCCGGCTCTACTGGTTTTTCAAGATATGCCTGAGGTTCGGGTACAGTTTCATCACCAAACTCAGTCAAGGCCGCCTGGGATCTAAGAAATGTCCTTTTAGAAACACCGGAAAGCATAACAATCGGGATGTCTTTCAAGGATGGATTGTGCTTTAACTCATGATACATCTTAATACCACTCTCTCTTGGCATCAATATATCCAGGATAATTAGATCTGGCCTCTCCTTTTTTACCTTTTCCATCCCCTCTGCACCATCTTCTGCCATGATCGGTATATAATCATTTTCCTCCAGAACAGTTGTAACAAATGTTCTTATATCGGCATCATCCTCAACATTGAGTACCTTTTTTGCCATATTAAATCCTCCCTTTACAAAAGTTTCTTGGGTTTCTTGAGTTTGTTGTGTTAGTTGGGTTTAGAACATGTATAGCAATCAGCAGTGAATATAAAATTTGTTACTACCTACTGCTTATTCCCTGTCTCTTTTTTTACTTTCGCTTGATATGGCAAGTAGATAGTGAATGTGGTTCCATTTCCTACTTTAGATGCCACATTAATTTCCCCCCCATTCTCCCTAATTATTTTTTCTGTTACCAATAACCCTAATCCAGTCCCTCTCTCTCCTTTGGTACTAAAAAGAGAGGAAAAAATTTTTTCCTTTGCCTCTTCATCCATGCCCATTCCGTTATCGGCCACCTCAAATTTGATCATATGATTTTTCTCAATCGCTGAAGTTGTTTTTACCTGCCAGTGTTTTTTTGATGTGGAATCAAATATGCAGGCATCAATGGCATTGGAAACGAGGTTCAATAGAGATCTATGGATAGCCTTCGGATCTATAAATACCTCGCCTAATAAAGGATCAAGATCTGTTTCTATTTCGATATTACCCTCTCTCGCCTTTGATTCCATAAGGGCACAAACATCTGCCACTATCTGATTAGGAAAGCAACTCTCAGGTTCGGGTTTTCGATCTTTTGAATAGGCAAGCAAATCAAGAACGAGGTCCGATATCTTCCCTACATTCCTCTCGATCATTTTCCAGCCGTTTTTTATCTTATCTGTATCACTCTTGTCAAGCGCAACATTTAATACATAGGTGCCACCTTTAAGTCCATTTAAGATATTCTTGATATAATGTGCAAGACCTGCCACAGTCTGCCCTGTGGCTGCTAATCTCTCAGATGTAATCAATTCTTCCTGTAGTCTTTTTATCTCTCTTAAATCCTGAAAGAAACCAACACAACCTACTACCTCATCTTCTGCATAGAGAATAGAGCCTGAAAATCTTGTAGGAACAGCCTCTCCATTCTTGCTGAGAATATCAACCTCCTTCCACTCTGATAGATCGACATAGCCTCTCTTTTCTAATCCAAACCTGAATTCTGAAGCTATTTCCTGTGGATAAAGCCTGTCAATATTCATCTTTCGTATTATTTCAGAACGATTGTGCCCAAATATCCCTTCTGCACCTTTATTATAGATGATAATATCACCCTTCTCATCTGTAGCGATAACAGCGTCATTCGAAGACGTAATGAGTTTATTTTGAAACTCAGCTCTCCTTTTTACCTCCTCTGTAGCAATGCTTACCATTCGCTCAAGGTCATCGGTATATGCCTTTAGCTTCTGCTTTATTGCTATCCTCTGTTCTGCTCTCTTTAAGGCAATTGAAAGTGCCTCATCCTTTATAGGCTTGTTCAGGAAATCTGAGGCATCAAGTTTAAGGGCCTCTATAGCTAAGTCCATATCTCCATGCCCTGTTATCATTATTACCTCTGCATCGGGGTTTAGTTTCTTGATTCTCTTCAAGGTCTCGATCCCGTCCAAGCCTGGCATCTTTATATCTGTTAAGATTATAGGTGGTGATTCATTTTTAAATATCTCAATACCCTCTTCACCTCCTGCTGCTGCTGATACATCATATCCATCGCTTGCAAGAGAAAGGGTTAAGACCTTTCTTATCCCCTCTTCATCATCTATGATTAAAAGCTTGGACATATCTAGTATTTATAGTGTCCGTTGATAGTTGTTAGTTGTCCGTGGCTTTACTTACCTGATTTTTGGTTATTACCAATTGATTTTATATACCTGCCCGCCATTGCGAGCTCAGGCGAGGCAGGCGGGAGCACTTAATTTAGGAGTTAGTTCTTCAATCAATTTCTGTAATGAATGTATCTCTGTTTCAGATAATAGTTTTCTTTTATATGACCTTCTAAGCCAGTGCTTTACTTCAAAGAGAGATCCCCTTGCAATTTTAGCAAATCTCCGATTATCGGCAAAGCTACCACGTCCTGTCCCTTTTTACCCTGTTAAATAAGATTTGAGCCTCCTTCTTAAAAACATCTTCCCATAAAATGTTTTCAAGTATTTTTCTCTCCTTGTTGCGTCTCCTTTATCAAGAGACATGCTTCATAGTAAATTAGCTTGAATGGCCCTTTATCCTTTGTAGATTCAACGATCTCCTTATTGTGCTGCTCAAATCTTAGCTTGAGGTTCTTGGTAAAACCTGTATAAAAATCTTCATCCTTGATGCTCTGCAATACATATGTGTAAAACACATCCTAACCTCAAGCTATTTAACAGGGCAGGTATTTGCACCTATACTGTCTGCTGAATTTACCAGTTGTTTGCCAATTGTACTTTGAGGAAAACGGTCCAATTTAAAAACCACTTCCCATACAAGATCTGTTATTTCTTCTGCTAATTGATAAACACGAAGATTTTCAAAGCCCGTTTTAGCCATACCATTGTATCCTATCATATCTCGTTTCTAATTCAGCAACGGACAACTGACAACAATCGACTGACATTGTCCATCATTCTACAGCGGGAAATTTCAATGTGAAGGTAGTGCCTTTATCTACCTCGCTTTCTATCTCTATTGTTCCACCATAGTCACTAATAATTCGATAACTAATACTCATCCCTAATCCGGTACCCTGGCCTACTTCTCTGGTGGTAAAAAAAGGCTCAAATATCTTATCAATTATCTCTGTTGGAATCCCTTTACCAGTATCAGATACTGTTACCACAACTTTCTTATCATACTGAAATGATTTTATCTTAAGTAATCTCTTCCATTTCTTGTCTCCCCATCTCAACCCCTTATCATCCATGGCATACATGGCATTAGTTACTAAATTGATAAAGACCTGCTCCAGCCGATTATGCTCTGCCATAATGTGAGGCACATGTGGGTCAAGATCGAGCTCTAGACCTATCTGGTGCACCCTTAGTTGCTGGCCCATAACCTTGAATACGTCTTTAATAGGTTCGTTTATATTTAACTCGGTCCTGGTGAGGTCAGATTGCCTGGCAAATTCTCTCATATGTTTAATTACTTTTGAGGCCCTGTCCACATGGCTACCTATTTCTTTAGCCATGATACTCAACTCATCTTTGGAAATCTCCTCGCGCTTTTTGATCTTCTTCAAAAAGAAATCACTTGCAACCTGAATCACATTCAAGGGTTGTGTTAATTCATGTGCCATCCCTGAGGCCAGAGTTCCCAGAGTAGCGAGCTTGCTGGCCTGTACCAACTGCGCCTCCTTTTCTACATTCTCATTAATATCTGTTGTAGTTGCTATCAAATTTTCTTTACCTAAATGCACGGCATGACATGCCACAATATTCACATAAAAGGGATCTCCTCCTTTTCTGATGTGTCTCCTCCTGGGATAAAAAGCACATTGATTGTTAGTGAGTTTTTTTAGTCCCTCTTCAAGTTCTTTATCCTCTTCAAATAACAGATCAAAAAATGACTTTTTCAACAATTCTTCTCTTGATTGCTGATAACAATCCAGGGCCGTTGTATTGACATCTATAATGCTAAAGCTATGTCTGTCCATAATAAAAATAGGGTTAGGAGCGCTATCAAAGAGGGTTTTATATTTCTCCTCCGACCTGCTTAATTCCTCATTAACCTTTTTGAGTTCCGATGTTCTTTCTTCTACTCGCATTTCCAGCTCATAATGCGCCTTCTGCAATGCCTCCTGAGCCTCCTTGCGCTCTGTTGTATCCCAGAGTGTTTCAATCGAGCCTACAGTCTTTCCATCAGACCCTTTTATCGGCGCGGCTGTAAAAAAAAGCCATCTGCCTTCCTCCCCTATCTGTGGGAAAAAATCCTCTGCCTCATAAGCGCCCTCAATAAGGGCCGAACTCCTCCACTTATGACCATAATATTTCTTTATCTCTTTTTCCTTCATTTCATCTACAATAACATCGGCCATAATCGGCCTTTCTTGTGCCCTGAAAGGCAACCATTGTTTATTTGTCCCAACTATCTCATCAGACTTATAACCAGTTAACTTCTCGCAGGCAATGTTCCAGTGTGTTACAATATGATCTTTGTTTATGACAAAGGTGGGTATGGTATTTCCCTGGATAATCTGTGATAAGGTCCTCTCCCTCTCAATTAGCTCCCTCTCCACGGACTGCAAATGTCTGGTCCTCTCCTCCACAATCTTTGCAAGCTGCTCGGAAAATATGTCAAACTCCTTCTTGATCTTCTCTGGCTCGTCGATATATTTTCTTAAATCCTTCTTAATTCTCACCCTTTCTTCTTCTATCTGAAGAAAATCCCAGACTGACATGGCCTCGAGGTGATCTATAAGCCTTACTTTTGCTGGTTGAGTTTTCTTAATTTTCTCCAGGACCTTATTATCTCCTGTCAACTCGATAATTAAATTCAGACCTTTAATAATAAAAAGATCCTTATAGTTCTCGGTGGTGAATAATCCTTTCTCTTTTGCATATACCAAACCCTCTGCCTTACAATTTATATCTGCTACACCCAGGATGTTGAGTTTATGGTTAAGAAAATTCTCTCCAAGAACAATTTTAAGGATAGCCTTACAAACCCTACCTCCACCCACAATAACAATGTTTGAATTTTGCAAAATTTCTCTCATCGTATTCCTTTTTTTAAACCAGAATTTAGGGGGTTTACCCCTTCATCCAGAAAACGATCTCTCGCGATTCTGTGTAACCTATTCAGAATTTTAGCCCTGGCCCAGACCTGGCAAAACCTGGCTTAGCAAAGATAAACCAGGATTGGTGATAAATCAGAAGTAAGCCTATATTCAAATTATGTCGCACCAGGGCGGGCTCACTTTAGGCACTTCAAACTTTAGGCACTTTGAATCAATAATATAAAATCTGATCGGCCTCTAACATGAGTTTACTCGCCTCATACAAATTTATTGGATCAATAAAATCTTCTATATTTGATTTATCGTCAATTCCTTTTGCAAATCCATCGAGTACGTGAAATGTACCGCATGAAACTATGGATATCTGCATTTTATCCCTTTCAAACCGTGCAAGCTGTTCCATGTTATCCGGCAGTTTTTCTGCCTTTAATCCCTCAAACTGAGAGGCAGTTAATTCTTTCACATCAGGCGTCATGACAAATTTTGCCAAGGTACCTTTCTTGGTCATTGCAACTGCTTGTGGGCCATATAAAATGGTAACCTTTTTTACATTATAATATCTCCGTGCCACCCAGGCAATAGTATAGGCTGTATAATGATTCCATCGCTTATCAGGCCCTGTATTTATGAAAATAAGGATGTCTTTTGCAATTGCCATTATTCTTATCCCCCTTTTTAATGATCCCTTACCTCATTTTTGCCGAGAGAGTATATTCTTCTCCATTTTTCCTGTCAAGCCTCTGCCCGGATATTATTTCTTTTAGAAACTGGCCGGTATAAGATTCCTTAATAGAGGCAATCTCCTCAGGTAAACCAGAACCAACAATAAAGCCCCCCTTCTCCCCCCCTTCCGGACCCAAATCAATTATATAATCAGCTGACTTAATAATATCCATATTATGCTCTATTACGACAACCGTATTTTCCAAATCGACTAAATGATTTAAGACATCCAAGAGTTTTTGTATGTCTGCGAAATGAAGTCCAGTTGTAGGCTCATCCAAGAGATACAGGGTTCTTCCTGTATTTTTTTTCCCCAACTCTCGAGCCAGTTTTATCCTCTGTGCCTCACCACCGGAAAGAGTGGTGGCAGGCTGCCCAAGTTTTATATACCCAAGTCCAACGTTAAACAATAACTCTAACCTACCTCGGATTTGGGGGATAGGAGAAAAAAACAGCAGAGCCTCCGCTACTGTCATATCAAGCACATCTGCAATGTTCTTTCCTTTATACCGTATCTCAAGGGTATCCCGATTATACCTCGACCCCTTACACACATCACAGGTAACATATACATCCGGAAGGAAATGCATCTCAATTTTGATAATCCCATCACCCTTGCAAGACTGGCACCTTCCTCCTTCTACATTAAAGCTAAACCTGCCTGAGTTATATCCCCTGACCCGGGATTCTGGTAGCCGAGAGAATAGATCTCTGATATGGGTAAATACCCCTGTATAGGTAGCTGGATTAGACCGTGGGGTTCTTCCGATAGGGTTCTGGTCTATGTTAATGGCCTTATCCAGATACTCTGTACCCCGTATCCTCTTCATTCGACCAACCCTTTCCTTTGAATGATAAAATTTTTGTGCCAGGGCAGGATAGAGAATCTGGTTGATCAAACTGCTTTTGCCAGAACCTGAAACCCCGGTAATGCACGTAAAAGTACCCAAAGGAATTGTAACATCAATATTTTTAAGGTTATTCTCTGCTGCCCCTTCAATAACTATCTCCTTTCCATTGCCTTTTCTTCTAATGGCTGGAACAGGGATGGAAAGCCTTCCCGAAAGATACTTACCAGTCAGTGAGTTTTTGTCTTGCACAATCTCCGCTGGAGTGCCGGTAAATATCACGTTACCCCCCAGCTCACCAGCCCCTGGCCCCATATCTACAATATAATCTGCTGAAAGTATCGTTTCAGGGTCATGCTCCACAACTATCACCGTATTACCCAATTCCTTTAATCGTTTAAGGGTTTGTAAGAGTTTATTATTGTCCCTGTGATGCAATCCAATGCTTGGTTCATCCAAGACATACAATACACCGGAAAGAGAAGAACCGATCTGAGTGGCCAGCCTGATCCGCATCTCTTCTCCACCTGAAAGTGTCGATGTTGACCTATCAAGAGAAATGTAGTCAAGCCCCACGCTCTCTAAAAAACCAAGCCTTTTAATAATCTCCTTGAGTATTTGCCTGCCTATTATCTCTTCCTTTTCTGTTATCCTCAGCCCCTGAAAATATTCATGGGCCTTAGTAATAAAAAATGAAGTTATCTCAGCGATGGAATTCTCACCTATCTTTACAGCAAGACTTTCTTCTTTTAATCTTGCTCCATTACATTGAGGACAGGGTCTAATATTCATGAACCTCTCTATCCATTCCTTGGAAAATGAAGAATCTGTCTCGTGGTATCTTCGGTTGAGATTTGGTATAATGCCCTCAAAGGGTTTATTATAAAAATGGCGCCTGTCATCTCTATCAAAATAGAACCTGATCTCCTCTTTTCCTGAACCATAAAGAAATGCCTTTTGAACGTGCTCTGGGAGTTCTCTAAAAGGTGCGTACAAATCAATTTGATAATGCTGGATAAGGGAGTCCAGCATCTGATGAAAATATATCGAATGCCTGCCCGCCCATGGTTCAATTGCTCCCTCTCTTAATGAAAGGTCGGGGTCTGGAACAATTAAATCTGGGTCAAAGTACATCTTGATTCCAAGGCCACCACATTCCTCACATGCCCCTAAGGGATTATTAAAGGAAAACATCTGTGGAGTCAGTGGTGGGAAGCTAAAACCGCATACAGGACAAGATGCTCTCTGGCTAAAACGATGCTCTGCCTCACCAATGAGATCCACAATTGCCAACCCATCTGATAAGGTAAATGCCAATTCTAAGGAATCGGTAAGCCTCCTTCTTATGGTTTTGTTTACTATTAATCTGTCAATAATTACCCTGATAGAATGCTTCTTTTTTTTAGCCAGGTTGATGTCAGAATCAAGCAACATGATATCTCCATCAATCTCAACTCTTACAAAACCTTCCTTTCTCAAACGGTCAAGCAGATTAGCGTGTTCTCCTTTCCTGCCAGCCACCACAGGGGATAAGATCTGGATCTTGCTCCCCTCCTCAAAGGTCATTATTTTATCTACAACCTGTTGAACGGATTGGGCCGTAATGGGAATATCACAATGGGGACAAAAGGGATGTCCAATCCTTGCAAATAGAAGCCTCAGATAATCATAGATCTCGGTCACAGTACCCACTGTCGACCTTGGGTTTTTGCTGGTAGATCGACTCTGAATAGAAATGGCAGGAGAAAGACCCTCAATGGAATCTACATCTGGCTTATCCATCTTCTCTAAGAATTGCCTCGCATAGGTAGAAAGTGACTCTACATACCTCCTCTGTCCCTCAGCATAGATGGTGTCAAATGCAAGCGTTGATTTACCTGAACCAGACAATCCGGTAATAACAACTAATTTGTTCCTGGGGATAGTAACGTCTATATCCTTAAGATTATGCTGCCTTGCCCCTCTGATAACTATATCTGTTAAAGACATGTGTACTTATTGGTTTATTGGGTTTGTTGAGTTGTAACCGTTCACGGTTCACCGTTATCCATTGTCCGAAATGGGGAGATATTCCTCTGGAGCAACCCATTATTTGGCCTGTTGATGGATATGTCTATTTAAGCGGTTCACTGCCACTGTTGGCTTATCGGTGAACGGTGAATCTTTCGGCAGTGCTCAAGATCGTGAGACGTGTCGGCGAGCTCACGTCGTGCCGCCTGTCGAACGACTGCCAACGGTGAACGCTTACATTGAGTTTGTTGTGTTTAAATTCCTCAATTCCTAAATTCACAATTCCTTAATCACTTTCCTGGCTTGGGCTATTTTTGCGGCCATCCTTATTGCAGCTATGAGACTGGACGGATCAGCTATTCCTTTTCCGGCAATATCATATGCTGTGCCATGGTCAACAGAGGTCCTAATAATAGGTAAACCAAGGGTTATATTTACTGAATCTGAAAAATTAAGCAATTTCACAGGAATTAAGCCCTGATCATGGTACATAGCAACAACCGCATCAAATTTGCCATTAATAGCATGATAAAATATGGTATCGGCAGGAAAAGGACCATCCACGAGCAGACCATCATTCTTGGCCTCTTCCACTGCTGGTCTTATTATCTCTTTATCTTCCAGGCCAAATAAACCTGCCTCTCCAGCATGAGGATTCAAGCCTGCTACAGCCACATGAGGCCTTTTAATAGCAAAATCCTCTTCTAAGGCACGGTAAGTGAGTCTAATGGTTTTTAATATTAGATCCTTGTTCAACCTTTGTGGCACTTCTTTTAGGGCACAGTGTATGGTTGCAAGCGATACCCTAAGTCTCTCACTTGTCATCATCATAACATAGTCCTTTGTATTGGTAAGCTTTGCAAGAAGCTCAGTGTGCCCGTCAAATCTATAACCAGCCTTATGCATAAGCTCTTTGCTTATAGGGCAGGTAACCATTGCTGATACTTGACCATCTTTGTTAAAATCTACTGCCTTTTTTATATAATCAACCATGGCCTTCCCACCATGTACAGTAGGCTGCCCCGGTAAAAATGAGCTCCTCTTGAGATTTGAAACAGATATAACATCAACCAGCCCTGGACTTCCTGTCACCTCTGGGGGGTTTTTTATTATATGAAAGGAAAGGGAGCCAAGCTTTTTAGATACCATTCTTAGGACATTTATATCCCCCAGCACAATAGGCCTGCATACCTGGTAGACATCATCTTGTAACAAGGCCTTAAGGATTACCTCAGGCCCTATTCCAGCAGGGTCACCCATGGTAATAGTAATAGGAGGAAGATCATGCATAAAAAATTCCAAATAAATATTTTTAATAAGCCTTGATTATCTTCTTCTTAATTATTCTATGTCAATAGAAATTCTTGCTTTTTCTGCACCGCTCTCTTCTGCAGCAGGTCACTACATTGCCCCTTTGCTACCATAGCATGGGATGTCTTTGCCATTAACACACAAGGCATAACTTTCTATAGTTCTACCCACAAAAAGTGTTTCTTATCACTTCACTTCACTATCAATTCACTGATCTTTTTACCATCTATAAAGGTTTCTTTCTTTTTTTTTGCGTATCTTCCACGCAGGCATTTATGTGTTTTTTTCAGGTAACTTTGCATCTTTACACGATCATTTATTTTGCAAAATGAGGGAAACAATAGTATCATTATTTGCGCCTCAAGGGAGCAAATTCATTTCTACCTTGGGGAATATATGCTACGATTGATATGAATTGAGGGTTGTTTTCTAAAGGCAATTCAACCTTCAGAAGGAGATGTTGATGACAGCATTTTCTTGGAAATCCACACTTGGATCGACCAAACGAGTACTCTGGAACTTAGTGCTCATTGCCGTGGGAAGCATGCTTTGTGCTACAGGCATCAATGGAATCCTGATTCCACAGCAATTTTTAAGTGGAGGGGTCACTGGAATAGCCCTTGTCATCCGCTATCTGATTCCCTCTCTCCCGGTAGCGATGCTCTATTTCATTCTGAACATACCCATTTATGCAGTGGGGTGGATGCATGTGGGGAGACGCTTTTTTCTTTACAGCATTGCTGGACTGTTGATCTTCTCTGGCGCTTTGATATGTCCCAATGTCTTATTGCCAGTTCATGATAAGATCCTGAGTGCTCTCCTAGCCGGGATCGTTATTGGCGTAGGTTCAGGAATCATTTTGAGGTCATTGGGCTCGGCAGGGGGGCTGGACATCCTCTCGATTATCCTTATGAAACGTTTCTCTATCCGCCTGGGCTCCAGTGTCCTTGCCTTCAACGCCCTTGTCCTGGGAGTAGGAGCTGTTCTGTTTTCACTTGAGATGGCGCTATACACGCTGGTTTACTTATATGTCAATTCCTCTATGATCAATCTCGTTGTTACGGGTTTGAGCCAGAGAAAAGCGGTCCATATCATTTCGCCACAATGGGAGACAATTACCCAAGAGATTAATGAGAAAATTCAACGGGGAGTGACCATAATGCGAGGTCAGGGAGGATACACAAGCCAGGAATACCAGATACTTTACACAGTTATCACTTTCCGGGAGCTTGCTCGACTCAAGCGGATTATCAGCGCTGTTGACCCCAATGCATTCGTGGTGGTTACAGACACTTTGGAGGTTATGGGACAACGCGTTGGAAATCAGCCTCACTGGTAGATGCATAGATGTATCTCTATATTACGAATGCATAAAATGTGATCAAATCATTGAAATGCTTTTATTCAGTACATTACCCTTGTTAGGATAAAAACATATGATACCTACGACAATACATTAGTTAGCATTGATAAAGTTTTTTTAAAATCTTGGATAATCGAGCATGCATATTTTTTCAATCATAACAAACTTACGATTTCAGGATGTCTTGGACATCCTCTTTCTCTCAGTTTTAGTGTACCATCTCTATCTCTGGTTTTGGGGTACGAAAGCCTTCAAGGCCCTGGTAGGACTGTTGGCCCTGGGAGTTATATTTACCCTCGCCCGATTCTGGGGACTGTTTCTTACTACATGGGTATTTCAGATACTGTGGCAGGTCCTGGTTGTACTTATGCCTATCCGGTTAGCACAGGTTCATCTGATTTCGCGGGATTCGTATGTGTC
>CAZSWT010000071.1:0-14521 GCA_964611035.1 uncultured Desulfobacteraceae bacterium | reverse complement strand
TTAAATATAACAATTTCAGCGATTTATTTCATTTTTACACAAGTTCAGTTAATTAAGATAAATACCTTTCTCTAACCTTCAAATAGTCTTCCTCTAACAAACTATTTGATTGAGCATAGGTGCCGGATTTATGTATTATATCTGTCACCTCTTGTCTTGATATTTTGTTTCCTTCCATCAGTGCTACCTTAGATAATGTTCGATAACCCAAGACAAATGGTATGATACAAAACATCCGTATAGGTCTCTCTTCCAAAGGTAGCAATTTTATATATCTCAAAGTTGAATCCAAATATGTGACTATAAAAGGTATCATACTGTTTATTATTCCATGCCTCTGTTTGATTGATAAGGTTTCAATCTTATTAATCTCAATTTGATATTTATCTGTTATACTATTTGGAATGTAGCACCAACCCCTTAATATATCTTTTTGATAATCCTTAATGATATTTATTAGTTGCAAGGCAATGCCAAAATGAATTTGAAATTTCTCCAATTTTGATTTTTTCTTTTTTATGTTTTCCCTGTGGCAAAAAATTTTTGTTAGCATCACGCCTACAACACCTGCTACGTAGTAACAGTATTCTTCTAACTCCTCAATGTCTGCGAGCTGAAATGTTTCGCTATTACTCTGTAGTTTCCTCTTCTGAAACTCCAACATTCCCTCTGAGGTCTCAACAATTAAGGGGTCAATTATTTTTCTGTAAGTATCTCGTAAATCAAAATAACACCGTAATACTATATGGCCGTTTTCTATAAGGTTTTTTTCATTAGAGCTTTCTTTCCATTTGAATTTCAGAGATTCATATAATTTCAACCGATGAGACAAATCCTTGTCTCCCTTGAAAATCTCTGCAAAATCTCTCAAATCTGCAATCTTCTCTCTTTCATCCTGATATATAGTATCCTCAAAGGTATCGGCTATCCGAAACAGTAAATATCCAAGAAGAACTGTCTTAAAGATATCTCCCTCTAACTGTTCAATATTAAGGGAAAAAGTTCTAGAAACTAAAGGTAAAATATTGCGACAATATTCCCAGTCCTCTTCACTTCCTTTTTCATTCATAAGATACTTTATTGTATAGATGGTTAGAGATGGCTATCGACTGATTAATAATTCTTTTCAACGGACAACGAGCAATGGACAATAGACATTACTATTTATATAGTACCTTGTATGTTTCAACTGGCGAATGTATCCCCTTTAGATTAAATGTGCCTGCCTTTTCAAAAGTAGCTATATCCTTAGCCTTGCTATATGTTCTTTGACTTATTAAGATCTCACCGCCTTTGGCCATTGCTTCCAGCCTGGCTGCAACGTTTACCTGGTTGCCAATTACAGTATAGTCTCTATGGAATTCCGATCCTATATTACCTACAGTCATATAACCTGTATTTATGCCTATTCCAATATTCAGATCGTATCCATATGATAACCATTCATCTTTTAATTGATCTGTTTTGCGTTGCATATCAATTGCCAAAAGAACTGCTCTCTGGGCATGGTCAGGGATTGAAACTGGATCACCAAAAAATACCATTATCCCATCCCCGATTATTTTATCTAAGGTTCCCTCATGCCTGTGGATAAGCTTTATCATCTCCGATAGATAATTATTCAGAAGAAGAATGATTTCCTCTGATTCAAGGGCGTCAGTTATATCAGAAAAACCCCTGATATCTGAGAAAAACACAGTCATTAGCTTCCTGTGAGAGATTTTATTAAAATCGCTCCCATTTGCTAAAATTCTTTCTGTAATCTTAGGGGAAAGATATCTCCTTAACTCATTGTATCTTCTCAATTCATCAACCTGATCATCGACCTTTTCTTTGAGATCTCTATTAAGGATAAGCAAATCTTCTTTAGCCTTGTCCAACTCAAACGTTCTCTCCTCTACCATCTTCTCAAGATTTTTAGCATAGTTATCTATCTCTTGTTTGGCCTTTCTCAATTCGAGATTTGCCTTTTCAAGCCCCACATATGCCTTATTTTTAGCAATCATTGCCTCTCTGAGTTGATTAATAGTCTCGATCATGCCATGGGCTGTTTCCGGTCTTTTTCCTTTTTTACGGAAAGCCTGCAACATTTTCTTCCAAAATCCGAGCCTATCGTAGGTGACATCTAAAATAAAGTAAGGGGCCTTGTATATCTCTCCTGCTGTTAAAATATTTCTATCAGCTACCTTTAATGATTCAGTAATAAGAATTCCCATGCTCTCTTTTCTATCTCTATCTCCTTCTCCATTAAGTGACTCGGAAAATCTTCCCAAAAACACCTTCCTTCCTCCAATAATGTCAGGGACGAGAAAGACCTTCCTTCCAAAAATCTTTCTCCTCTTCTCAATAGGGGAAAAAATTGTCAGTTTATCATCTTCTATTCTGGCATTGAGTTTAAAGGGAAGGAATTCTTCTTCCTCGTTGAATAATATTTCTGGATCATATTCATTGAGGGGTTGTTTGATAATCGCTCGAGGAAGTCCCCAGATAGCAGGGATAAAAGATATGATTCCCTTTAGGTATGGATCACCTATATAGTCCCGGTTAGCATCATAGTCACCATGGAATTTAATCCTTATAATTGCATGTACTTTTTTGAGTCTTTTATCATGGGTTGGTGGTTTAATAATATCAATATCCTTGGTATCATTAAAATTTTTATTAAAAAATGGGAGTCTCTTGATACCATCATCTGGGTTGGAAAAAAGCTGGATAAAATAACCAAATCTTCCCCAAGACTCTAATGTTGCGGAAGAAATACCACAATTGAAATAAAAATCAGGATCACCAACGAGTTCCTTGGCCTTTCGAAAGATCTTTTGAAATATCTCATATGTAGTCCATTCATCCTCATCAGTGAGATATTCTTTTGCAGATTTGTACCTATCCGTAGGAAATGACATCCCATCAAAAAGTTCAGATGCATCGCCCAACAGGCTTTCCACATACGTGGAAATCATTCGTATATTCCTATTGCTTATGCAATTAATGCTACTCATAAATTCAACATACTAAAATAGAAAACTCTCTTGACACCAAATACTGTGGATGTTAAAAAATACAGAAATAGAAAATTATAAAGTCAAGCATAAAATCGGGACGTGGCGCAGTCTGGAAGCGCACCTGAATGGGGTTCAGGGGGTCGCGAGTTCAAATCTCGCCGTCCCGACCAGTAATTTCAATAACTTAGCTGATACCTGTTTTTGCCACATTAAGGGATGTGACAGTTTTGTGACAGGTATCGTTCCCGGATGCGGTCAGTCCGTTTAGAAGATTGACCGCTTTCTTTTTGTGCTCCTGGCTTAAATGAGCATATCTCATGGTCATTGTTATAGTCTTATGCCCTAATATCTCCTGTAGCTCTTTTATTGTGCCGCCTCTCATTACAAAATGGCTTGCAAAGGTATGTCTCAGGTCATGGAATCTAAAGTTTTCTATATTAGCACGCCTTAAAGCTGCTTTAAAGGATGTTTTTATTTCGCTAAAGGCCCTTCCCTTCTTATCGCAAAAGACATACTCTGATCGTAACTGAACCCTTTGTCTAATACTCTTAAACAGCTCTGCAAGATCATCGTTTATAGGGATCTGTCTATCCTCATCTGTTTTGGTCTTTGTGAGATAGATAAATTCACCCTGCATCTGGTCCCATTTAAGCCCTAAGACCTCCTGTCTTCTCATGCCTGTATTAAGCACGGTCACGATAATATCTTTTGTATATTCACTAATGCAAGCTTTAAGTAAACGGTTTATCTCGTCTTGATCAAGATACCTGAATCGTTTATTATTTTCCTTTATCAATAAGGTTTTACCCTTCTCAAAAGGATTGCGCTCGAGCATTTCCCATTCAACGCCCTTGGTAAAGATGTGATGAAGACAAGACATTTCCCTGTTGACGCTGGCAACCGTTCGAATGGCCCCGTTTTTGGTCGGTTTTTGCTTTAATTTATTTCTGTAAGTCTCAAGGTCAACATACCGGATATTATCAAGCCTGGTATCTTCTCCAAAATACTCTTTGAAATTTGTAAGACAATAGCTCTTCCAGTTTTTAAAGCTCGATTGATCCTTATAGTTCTCTTTATATTTATCCAGTAGCTCCTTGAAAGTTGTTTTATAATCCTTTTTCACGTCCAAATAGCGCTTTTCTGCTATAAGAGAAACCCTCTTGCCGAGCTCTGCCTCTGCATCTTTTTTCTTGCTAAAAGACTTCCTGATCCGCTTCCCATTAGGGTCAAAATAATCAATCTGATAGGAATTGCCCCTTTTTCGTATTGTTGCCATGCCTCCCCCTTTCCGGCCTTTAGGCCATAGAAAAACCCCTCAAGACGTCTCACGGTCACAAGCAACCGGCCCCATGCCTCGCGACATGAGGTATCTTGAAGGGTCTATTTTTTGTTTTAGTTGTCATTGCTTGTGGTTTAGAGAATGTATTAATCTAATATTTATTACTATCTTATATTATTACAATCTTATATGTCAAATAAATTCTTGCCTTATTTCAAAAAAAATGTAAGAAAGATTACATAATGGGCGAAAAAAAGATATTTTCCACCAGAGTTGATGCTGACCGTATCAAGGAATTAAAACATCTTGCAGTTGATACGAATAAATCTTTGGGGAATCTCTTAGAAGAAGCTATCCAGGACCTAACCAAAAAGTACAAAAAGAACCCGCCCAAGCCCTCAAAATAGCGACAGTTGGCCTTTAGCTTTCATTGCCCTTTCTTTAAATAGTAGGTATCCCTTGTACCCATTTCATACCCCCTAAAATCCCCCTTGATTTTTAAGAAATCTTCTTGGTATAGTTAACCTGAGTTAATTTAACTTAGCGGTAAGGCTTTGGAGCGTGCTTCGCATGGAGAAAACCTCAAAATGTGCATGCCTTGCTCCCAATAAAGCGTTGTCTGTTCTGTTGGGAGTCTTCGGCGAGTGATCGAAAAAGGCAAATCTTTCGAGAGGCATGGATGTAAAGTCACATAACCTCAATACCAAGGATATTTTTGGAAATTGTTATAGATTAAAAGGAGGGACATGTTATGAAAAAGCAAATTGTTAGGTTGATACTTGCGTTTTTATTAGTTCTTTTTACAGTAAGCTATGCATTTGCTGAAGGTACGCTTAAATTAGGGTTTGATACATCCGGTGACCATGAAGTTTCTGCCTTTGGGATGACTGCATCAGAGGATGTAGAGGATAGCTTTTCTGCATCATTTGAATTCGTTGGAGCCATCAACGATAATTTTGGAATAGGTGGTGGCTTTACATGGCAAATTCCACGTTCTCAGGAAAAATATCCAGGAGATTTTTATTTTATTCCTTTTTACGGCCTGATTAAAATTCGTTCTGCCTCTAAAGAAGTTGCTCCGTATTTTATTGGTCAAATTGGTTATAATATTATTTATGAGGGTGACACCAACTATAAAGGAACTGGCACATTAGACGGTGATTTATATTATGGCATTGGTGGAGGGGTCATATTTAAAAATAAGTTTCAGATAGAGCTTCTATACTCCGTTAATTGTGGAACGTATCAATTTTTAGGGTATGAGTTTGATATCGAGTATTCTAAAGTTACCTTATCTTTTGGTATAAGTTTTTAAGGAATTCAATAGGGGTCTTTTTTAAAGGTAGTCCAAGTTAAAAAGACAAAGGTTTCTACTGCTGCGATAAGTCATAAGCCAGCCTATCTCCAGAAGCCTTTCTAATGCTATTAGTAGTCTGTAATCAAATCAAAGCAATATCTGGGTAGGTATGCCAATATGAAAATGCCATTTTTCGCTTAGGCTTGCTACCTGCCTTGACAGGCTGCACTGTTTCGTCCCTCCCATGTTGGACTTTGTTTTCTTTTGCGATTTACAACCGACTTCAGACTGGTTGTTATCTCACCATTTATTTAGTTTTCAAAGAACGATTAGGGTCTTATATGCCCCTTTCTATTCACAATATTTTAACCATGTTTTACATGGGCCTTTTATTCCGTGCATAATAACTTACAGTAAAACCTACTACCTCAAATTATCTCTTCATACCCCCAAAATATCAAAGAAACAGCCCCCAGGCTGCACGATCTCCTATACCCATGTAGGTAATCATTCATATTTCATTTTTTGTTGATTTTTGAGGCTTAAATGGCTTATTCTAAAAATCAGATTTTCCCTTATTTTGATAACCCTTAATCGAGGGTGCTATGAGTTGATATTTGAAATCCATTTCTCACACAGAGGAGTGGGGTTTTGTATTTAAAATATTTTGACAAAAACCATTAGAGGAAAGGGCAAAATGTACAAGCAACTAAAGGCGATTGGAGTATTGATTTTGTCAGGTATACTGCTTGTGAGTTGTGCTGGGAGAAAGCCTAACCCCGTCATGGTTCGTCAATATGGTGACGCCAGAAAATCCTGTGCAGCATTGGAGCAGGAAATAGCTTTCATTGAAGAAGAAATAAAACGATTAATGCCGAAAACTCAAAAGACTGGAAAAAATGTTGCATTGGGGATAACAGGTTTTTTCTTTATTGTGCCACTGTTCTTTATGGATTTCAGTGAGGCCGAGCAAATCGAAATTAATGCCTTAAGGCAAAGATATAACCACCTCGTTATTTTAGCTGAGGAAAAGCGATGCGGATTTGAGAAAGAGCAAATTCCAGATTTTCAGCAACCCGTCAAGGAACCTGAGAAAAAGGAGCAGGGCGAGTGATAGCCCCACATATTGAAATTAAATCTTAATTGGCATTTTCCGATTAGGCTTCCTACCTGCCTTGACAGGGCACACTGTTTCGTCCCTCCCATGATGGGATTTGTTTTCTTTAGTGATTTATCCCCTCTTCTGGTGGAGGATTGGTGCACCATTTTTTTAATTTTCAAAGAACATTTAGGGTCTTATCTGCCCCAAAATAGCCTATATTTGATTTAGCCTATGGTTAGGTATAGGGTTCAAAAAAACATGCTCTGGAAGGTATGTTTTAACCTCTTTACAATCCTTTCTCCTGATTAACCCAGCCTTGTGCCTTACCCTTTGCTATCTTCTGTGTCTTTTTCCTCACTCTCTTTTGTATCTTCCTCAACTTCCTCTGCCTCTGCCTCGATAATATCCTCAATAGCTTCAAGGGTATCTGCCTCTCTATTTTTTCCCATCTCCCTCAATATTCTAACTTTTTCTTCTCTAATCTGTCTTTCAACTTCCCTCCGTTCTTTTACTAAGTCACTATAACTTACAACATGATGGACATGATGCTCTGTGTAAAGCCCGCGTAGTTTCCACATCATATCAATGCTTTTTAATGAGATATTCGGGTCTTTATTATCCGTATGAAGCTTCATTTTTTCTGCACCATACCGGCGTGTCAACCCCACCTCATCGAGTAGGTCAGAGATTGCCTTTTTGATATCATCTTTACGCATTAATTCAGACCCAATACTTTTTGCAGAATCAAGACTTGTGACATCAAAACTATTAGCCGCAGCTTGCACTTGATTAGATCCCCTGGCAATTTGCAACACAAACCCTTGTTCTTTACGGGTCAACTTCTTGAAACTTTCGGGGGGATCTGGGGGAAGGATTCTTTTTACCCTTTTACAGATTGCTGCAGGAGAGACGTTGAAATACTCTGCTATCTCTTTTTGAGTTTTTCCCTGCTTCAACATTTCCACTATTGTTGAATCATCCGTTTTGCGTGCCATTTATTAATTCTCCTTTACCACGCTTACACTTAATTTTGGTTAATAAGTTAATCAACGCTTAGCTATTAAGTTAAATCTCTTCTCTATCTCCCTGGCATACTTGCAAAGCAAGCTCTCAACTATTCTCTGGCCATACTCCCTACTTTCAGCAAACCATATTGGCAGCCTGTATCTGATACTAAATGCTAATAAGCTCTGAATGGCTGACTTAGGATTCATTTCAGACCGATAGTTGCCATTTACAAGGTCTGATAAGCTTGCTTCTATTATCAGGGCGAAATAATCAAGTGCCCGGGCTTTATGTAACTCCTTCCCAAATCGTTGTCGATCAGTGATAAGACATCTGACAAGATCATCTACAGTTTTGCGCTCAATGGCTATATGATTCTCTAAGCCCTTTATGCTGTAATCACCTATGGGGATAGCTCCGACTTCAGAGGGATTGTTAAAGTGATAAGGCCTTTGTTCCCTTGAATCTATTTTGATTGTTATTGTCATTTTAAATAACTTTAACCACCTGATTGTTAGTCAGATGCCATCTCATAAAACCTAATACCAGTAAGGCTTTTAAATTTGTGTGTGACATCATATGTCATCCTTGATAGTGATTTTGGATAAACTTAAAAACATCCTCTCGTTTAAATCTAACCGTAGTCCGGGGCTTTTTCTGCCCTTGACCTGGACATTTCCACCTTATACAAGGGATCTGTCTTTGCTGTGCCATTTTATAAATCAAAGGCAAGCTGCATTTAAGAAGACGCCTCACCTCATTGGCATTAAGCAAAGGTTCGTTTATTTCTAATTGATTGTCAGTCATAATTCTTTATGAGAAACAGACCCCCCATACAACCCCCTCCCCCCGGTCTTTGATATATGTTAGATACCTCACTGTCTACTGGAGCATTTTAAAGTGGTTAATCTCTCATTATCTGAGTCGTAAATCTTTTGAATGAACCTATTAAATAAAAGTTTATCTCCCCAAATTCCTACATCTCTGCCCTTGAGTCCCGCTATTTGCATCAAATCACCGTCCTTGTCTTCCCGGTATATCCCAATAACAATGTCTGCATCCTGTTCAAGGTCGCCCGATTCCTTCATATCTGATAACAATGGTCTTTTATCCTTTCTGTCTTCAACCTTTCTGCTAAGTTGACATAGAACAATCAAGGGAATATTAAGTTCCTTTGCCAGTGATTTAAGCCCATTACTAATATATGAAATTTCTAAATGCCTATTGTTGAAGTTTTTCCGTGAGTTCATAAGCTGCAAATGGTCAATAAAGATACTGGCTATTTTATGCTCATGCGCAAGGGTTTCAGCTATTGGAATAAGATTTTCAAAGGTTTTATATTTCGCCCTATCAATTACTAAAATATTGTTTTCCGATACCTTATCGGCAGCCTCAATCAAATTAGACCATTGGCTTTCTTGAATATATCCGGCTCGTATATGGCTTAAATGAATTTTGGATTCTGTTGAAAGCCTCCGGCGTGTGATCTGCTCATCTCCCATTTCAAGAGAAAAGAAAAGTACCAGGCCTTGATTAGCAAGTGCCATATTATCGGCGATATTAATTCCAAGGGCTGTTTTTCCCATGCTTGGCCTGCCAATGATATAAGTTAGGGTTTTAGGTTCAAAACCATTTAGGTGTGAATCTATTGCCTTAAATCCGCTCAAAATCCCTATATGGTGTTTATTGCCCTTAACTCTTTCTTCAATGTCTTTAAATACTACACTAACAAGCTCCTTGTTATTCCTATAGTCAACCTTCTGCTCTCCTTGTATTTCCCTAATACCTGTTTTTATAGTTGAAAGAGTATCATTAAGCTCCTCTGATAAATCGTAGCTTTTCTCTTCTGCTGCCATGCAAGTATAAATAATCTTCCTCCTGCGCGATAAGTCTTTTAATATCTCTGCATGGTATTTGAATGATGCAGAGGTGCTAATCGATTCAGCTAACTTGCCGATATACTCTGTCCCCCCTGCTTGCTCTAATTGTTTCTTTTCTTCTAATCTGTGAGTAATTAGCCTTACATCATTTCCCACCTCAAGAATTGCCTTGAATATAAGAACGTGGGATTCTCTATAAAAATCATCAGCATCTAAAAATGATTTTAGCTTAACTATACAATCAGGGTTTATCAACATTGCACCTAAGATAGCCTGTTCAACCTCTATGTTATGAGGTGGTATTTTATTAAACCCAAGGGCCATTGTCTTCTCTTTCCGGTTCTTCATCTCCCATTTTCAAAGCTAAAACATCAAATTGCTTTCTAAGTTTTTCCGTTGATAAAATATTATTTTGCCAGAAGGTATCAGCTTGACACCATTTAATGACCTTCTCAATTTCTGTTGTGTCTCTTTCATCTTTTCTAATTATCAGGTCAATATGCTTGGCCCATTTTTGAAGGTCAGGTTTCTTGAAAGAATCTCTCCTTTTAAGAATTAAATTTAAAAGAAGATTACTAAGTCGAAACTCATCAGAGTTTTGACTATAAGATATCTTTTTATTCTTCTTATTCTTCTTGTATGTGTCCTTTACCTGTCCTACGCCTGTCCTTTTGTCTGCTTTTTTAGCTGTCCCTTTAGCTGTCCCTTTAGCTGTCCCTTTTTTTTGAAGCTCTCTGTAAAACTCCCAGTTGGTAAGGGTTATAATAGAATATTGGCTGTCCTTTTGGCTGTCCTTTAAGGTGTCCTTTTGTCTGGCCTTTAGGGTGTCCAGATTTCGCATGTTTTTTAATTTTTGCATTTGATTACGTACAGTAGAGCATTTCATCTTCAGTTGTTTAGCTGCTGTTTTCCTTCCAAAGATAAACTGTCCAGGCATCAAATGAACCTCTGTAATTCCTTTCCCTTTTTTCATAGGAACCCATTGTTCAGTGTGACTGACTTTCATTAAGCACCATGTCCAGACCTTCCAAAGTCTTGGATTTTGAAAGACCTGCGAATCCATAGACTTTCTGAATAATGGAATCCAGCCATCGTTTGAAATTAAATCATCTTCTACTTGGTTGGTACTTTTCTGTTTACTTTGGGTGATACTTTCTGAATTGCTATCCTCTTCAAAGTATTGCCTATTGTCTGTTTCAGGCTCATTTTTGGGTGGTACTTTGGGCGTTATTTTAGGTGGTACTTTTTCAGAAGTTAGTCTCTTCTCACTTGAGTTATCAGGTTTTTTTATAGGTTTCTCTGGTAGATAATTATTAGGATCTTCAAAGAGTGGCTTTTCCTTGCTTTCGAGGGGCTCAGGGATAAATTCCTGGCCCATAATGACCTGCATTTCTTTGAGTGCCCCTGTAGATTCAGCATCTAATTGTGACTTGAATTCCCTCTCGATATAAACTGCACCTTCATATTCAAATTTATAACGCCAGGTTCCTTTAATCTTATCTTGCCAAACTTCCACTTTTTTGCTCCTTCTCCTTTTGATAAGCGGCCAAAACAGCAGACTCTAACTGCCATTTGCCATCATCAGGAATCGTTACTAATGTTTTAAAATTTATACTCCCTTCCCGGTTTCTCCATGACGCTTGGGGGGCCACCACATAAGCTTTTTGCCTTGGTTGCTGGATAACTCTGAAGTCTTTTATTATCCAACCATTACTTAATTGAATATCGGCAAATGCTTTTAGTGGCTTGTCATTATTTTGAAGTCGAATTTTGACTATTCTCATATGTGATTTTTCTCTGCTTTCCTGAACTGTGTGGGTGATAGTTCTCTAAAAACTCATCTACGATGTTCTTAATTTTTAAAACAAGGGTCTGTAAGGCTAAAAGTTTTTTTCGTTCCTCTATTTCCTTCTTATTCATTTTTTTAGGCCCTCGTGTTTTCATTAAAATAAAAAACGATCCTTTTTTGATTTATTTGAGATGAACAATTTTAATACCTCTTTTTGCTCTTAATTAATTCTTTCACACCAAACATAAATACTGCGTTATCGCAGTCAAACAACAAAAAAAATTACACTCCGCCTGCTCCTTCCCCTTTCTCCAACAACTCTTCATATTTTTTTGCCCTCTCCTCCCATTGCTCTTTTGTGCTATTTTTATATTTTTCTCCAATTATATCAGCAAGACGGGCATTTGCTTTAAATGATATAAGTTCTACTTTAACAATCCTTATCCACAGTTTCCTATGTATTTTATAAAGAATCTGATCGACGGTTTTATCTTTGGATGATTCAAGTTCTTTGCCTATTTCAAATATTCCTGCAAGTAGGCCCCCTATAAGGTTAGAAGCTTCATTACTGATATACTCAAGGGCATGGGCCTCTATTGCTTTATCGCCATACCACCAGCGCAAATCTTCAAGTATTTTCTCTTCAAATTTCTTATCAAATGTTTCATACTCCATATATATATCAAGTGCCTCTTCACTTATTTCTTCTCCATTTCCTTTAAAATACTCCTTTATTTCTTTTTTCATATAAGGTTGAATATATTCCTTTTCTATCCTCTTACTTTTCTCTTGATTACGACCTTTCATTTCTGGGAGACTGTAACCTGAAAACCCCCATTTATTTAGGACAGACTTATATTTTTCAATGACCTTGCTTTCACTTCTTTCAATAATATATGCTAATGTGCAGCCTTTCTCTTTCATTTCATAGATAAATTTTAGAAGCATAGCCACTAGTTGATAATCATAATATCCGTATACACCCCTCCCTCTTTTACCAACTTGTTTTTTAGGCTTAGGAAGCAACCCTAAACGCTGATAAAACTCAAAATTTCTCTTTGTTATTCCAATGCCGTCTTTTTTAAGTTTTTCCAAAACTTCTGATAGTTTTAATTTTTCCATACCTGAACTCTCTATTGAAGGTAGAACATATTATATATTAACTGCGATTTCGCAGTTTGTCAAGAGGGAAATTTGCCTAAAAATGTATTTCTTCATAACCACTTGAAATCACTACAATCTTTTTTTAGTTTATGCTTGTGTAGGTCTGTTTTTGGGTGAAACAGGAGCTCCGGGCATAAAAAACCTCCTGCCTTGTTAAAGACAGAGAATGTTTTAAAGCTCTTGATTAGGCCAAGGATGGGTTGGGCAGAAAGGAAAACTTTAGAAAGTTAAAAAGAATGAATACGATAGGCTAATTCTATGGAGTTATAATTTTCTTAATATCCTCCTCTACAACTGGGCTTTGAATTACAGCTTTCCTGAGTTTTTCTACAAGTGCCATATCCATCTCTGTTTTCATCCTCAATTTGCCTTCCCTAAGTTTTGATACCAAATGCTCTACTTTTTTAGTTAATACATCATTACAGTCTATAATAGAATCTTTGGTGAAATCGATATATTCTCTTCTTTCAATTTCGACAATTGTGCCTGGCAGATTACGTCTTCTTCTTTTTACTTTTTGTATCTGAGAGGAAGCACAGACAAGAAGAACGACTTCATCTTTAATGGGATATTGGTTTATCACAATAAAATAATGTGGCTCGTCTGATGTGAAAATTTCTTCGGTGAAATAATAAACTGAACCGGATTTTATTGTTGATTTAATTTGGACGGCAGGCGGGATTTCAATCAAAAATTAGCCCCATAAAGCATCAATTTTTGCTATCTCTTCGATGTGAGCAATCCGATCTTCTTTGTCTTCGTGGGATAAGGGATAACATTTTTCTATGTTATCGGGTGGGTCACTAAAAAAATCTTTATAGTCCATCCTTACTCTGGAGCAATCTTCTAAAACTTGCTTATGCTTTTTCCATTCTGGATATTTATGCGTAATCTCTGCAAGTTCAAATTCATCGTACTGTCCAAATTTATTCCATGCGAAAAGAAGAGCTTCAAGATCACTTTCTGAAAAAATCTCAGCTTTAGAATTCTTAATTGATTCCACTTTATAAGGATCAGGAGATTTGATATATAACGAAGCATCCTTTTTTTCTTCAGACCCCAAGAATTCACTCATCTCAGAGATATCTTTAACTCCTGAACCCACTGGCCCATAACTCATGGCAAAATAATCATCGTTTGTTGTTGGGCGACCATACTTTCGTAAATGATAACGATCTGCAAAGTATATAAGCTTTATTGCTTTTAGTTTATTTATTTGCCCTCCATTTTTTATAGCGAAAAAATTGAGCGACTGAACAGCCTTTTTATAATCAAACTTCATTATAGCTACCCCACCATTTAGTTTTTATGATGGTTAATTAAAATTAATTAATATATATTTAATTAATTTATATTCCTTTATAATGTTATTATACAAAGAAGTCAAGAAAAAATAGCAAAATACTTAAAGATTCCAAATATTTATATAAGCAATAACCATGCCAAATAGAACTTCATACTTTCAAAACACACATTAGTTTTGTGCCAAATGTGACAGTAATTGATTTTTTAGCTTATTTTCTTTCTATTGTTTATACTCCTCAGTTCTAATAAAATCAAATAGTTATGCAATTTCAATATCTTAGTGAAACCCCTAAAATCTGAATGGGGTTCAGGGGGTCGCGAGTTCAAATCTCGCCGTCCCGACCAGTAAATATCAAAACCCTCCGCTCATTACTGCCTTTCCTTAATCTTCTATCTATTTCTTATCTTTGCAGTATGTTAAATTTTTAGCCTGAAGGAAGTCTGAAAAACGAAAAGATATAAAAAAATCTATGGCCTTTCTACCATGAGATATCTATCTTTTGGGAGCCGAGAGAAAATCACAGCGCCTGAGCAAGGTGCAACGAGTTTTTTAGAAAATCTATCACCAATTACATGGAAGAGTTCGAGACAACAGGAACATAAGTTTGCACTCCCGTCAATCGAATAGGGGATTTTTTGGCCGTCTGACTCAATAAAAAACCGGGGTTTGATAAAATTCGCGTGATTTGCTGTATGAG
>CAZSWT010000070.1:0-14580 GCA_964611035.1 uncultured Desulfobacteraceae bacterium | reverse complement strand
GTCGCATCTGGCTTTCCGAACAGCTTTTGGCCGCTTAAAAATGCACAAGTTCAGTAATTAAGTTAATCCCAAAGGAAAGATGGTTAGAGATAGACAACCAATTTACTTCAAATAAGCCCATGAATTGGGATGATGTTAAAGAGATTAAGCATTTGGGCGCGACAATTGGATCACACTGTCATGACCATTTCATATTAAATGGCAATCAAAGCAAAGAGTTAATGAATAATCAACTAGAACTCAGTAAGAATCTAATTAAAGAAAATTGTGGTAACTGTAATTATTTTGCTTATCCAAATGGGGGAAGATTATATATTACTGGAGATTCCATTAAGAGTGTTATTAAGAATAAATACCTTTTGGGCTTTACTGCTGTATTAGGCGAAATATTAAACAATACCTTTAGATATATACTTCCCCGCATGGGTGGCGAAATGGATTTAGATCACTTTAAATTTTTTCTAGATAATAGCTATATTTACGATTTCAGCTACCAAAAATGGTGCAGGCAATTTATTAAATTAGTTTAATGGGAACTTTTGGTACTTTTAGCAACTGTTGAGGAAGATATTACATAATATTAGTTCAGATAAGGCAATTATGATGATTGAATAATTAAAACTCAGTAACGCGAAGAGGTATATTCAATTAATGAAATCATATTTTCCTTACCTAAAGGGCGACATAATTAAGCAACATAATCGTGATAGTGAATATACATCTGAAAAATATTTTGAGAAACACATTTTCACTTGGTATAGGCCGTACAATTGGCATTGTGGTATCCGCTATAAATTTTATTATTGTGGCAAGGTATCTTGGAGTCGAGAAGTTCGGTATTTACACTAGTGTACTCGCAATCCTCCGAATTATCACTCCGCTTGCTTCTTATGGAGCACCCCTTCTGCTCGTGCAGCGTCATTCCGAAGGGTACGGATTTATTCATCTCCGCAGGTATGTCCGCCTAATTTTTTTGACTGCCGCTTTTTGGTATATGTTTGCATTGTCGACAAGCTACATAGTCTTGCCTTCATTTAGCAGTCGACTACTATTGTTTGTGACGTTGATGTTCTTTTCCGACGTCCTCCTGGTAGCGTTGCACGAGCTATTCTTCGCCATGTATCAATCTACAGACAAAGTACACTTATCTGTTCCTTATGCGATAGCCGTTCAGGCAATCAGATTAGCTGTGAACCTTTTTCTGGTATGGGTCGGCTATTTATCTCTCATCACGATTGCAACAGTTCAGGTAATGGCGAATGCATTTGTTCTCTATTTTTTCTGGCAGAGCATTTGCAGAAGAATCGGTCAGCATTTTGAAGGTGAGATCAAGACATTACCTCCCTTCAAAGCGGATTTTTCGCTGGGATTGTATTTTTCTTTTTCACTTCTATCGAAAAGCGTCTACAACGATATAGACAAGACAATGTTGCCGCGCCTTGCAAGTCTATCTTCTGCCGGTTTGTATTCTTCCGCTTATAGAATCCTTGAGATGGCCTTCATTCCTTTGATTTCGTTTCTTACCGTCACATTTCCTCGTTTTTTAAAAGCAGGTGAGACAGGCAAGAAATCAATACTCCAGTTTTTGGCAAGCATCTTCCCGTGGACGATATGCTACGGTCTTTTAGCGACATTGATATTGTTTTTTTCAGCGCCGCTCATCCCTTATTTTTTAGGGCAAGAATACGCTCAAGCTATCAACATTATCCGCTGGTTATCACCAATTATCTTCCTGATGGGGATCCTCTATCCGCTTGCGGACACGCTAACTGGTCTCGGGCGGCAGCCGTTGCGAACCAAGATTCAGGTTGCGGTGCTTTTTTTGAATATAGTTCTGAACCTTGTTCTCATACCGAGAATGGGTTGGCTAGGCGCCGCCGTAGTCTCGCTTGTATCACAGGGCATGCTAGGTCTTGGTATGTTTGCTGGAATAGTATTTACCAGAGCAGAGTGCAAGCTGGCTGAATTGCGTACTTATTAGCGTGAGTATATAGATGGCTGATAAACATAGTGAAAGTTTAAATGAAATCGTCAGAATTATGGTGATTGGCTCACTGCCTCCTCCTATTGGTGGAACGAGGGTAATTATGAAGTATCTGACAGACGCGCTGGCGGAAAGAGAAGACATCAAAGTATTTATTGTCAATACCTCGATAGGAGAGTCGAGCAGATTGGTCAAGGGCTTGTGGCGTACGATAAGAGCAGTTTACTGTATAATAGGCTTAATCAGGCAGGTAGATGTTGTCACAGCACATCTGGTAACCAAAAGGCTGAATTCTATTGGTTTCATTGTTTATATGCTTGCCCGTTTATGGAAACGCCCCTTTCTACTCCGGAAACATGAGGGCAGTAATTACTTAGATTACAAACAGCCCCAACGCGGCTTCGCCCGATGGGTTGTGAATCACAGTGATCTGTATCTGGCGGAAACAAGGGCTCTCGTGAAATCCGCACTCAATGATGGTGCTGCCCACGTGGAATGGTATCCTAATAATCGGCCATTGGATGAGGATTTCTCAAAACAACCACGAAAGCGCGAATCTTGCCGAAAATTTATTTTTCTTAGTCGTATAAGCCCGGAAAAAGGAATTCGTGAACTGATTGAGTCCGGAGAGCGTTTGGGTCAAGACTTCAGAGTGGATGTCTTTGGGCCTTTCCAGAAGGGGCTCAGCGAGGAGATCTTTGCTGGGTTGAAACGAGTGCACTATTGCGGGGTTGTTGATCCAGAGAAAGTCGCTTCCGTGCTCGTTAAGTACGATGTGCTTGTGCTGCCGACGCACCACAAAGGCGAAGGCTATCCTGGAATTATTATAGAAGCCTATCGCGCGGGTTTGCCAGTAATCGCCACCCGCTGGCAGGCGTTGCCCGAGATCGTCGATGAGACATGTGGCTTATTGGTTGAACCTTATAATGCTGATGAATTATATAGGGCGATGAAGGCGGTAGTGGAGGACAAGGAGCTTTATGCTCGACTTCGCCGAGGGGTTTTGATAAGACGCGGATTGTTTGACACAAAGACGTGGACCGACCGTTTTGTGGGTTACTGCCGTAGTCTTATTGTTGAAAACTGATTCTAAACAGAGGTACTTCATTAAATTATAAATATCATATATATTTTTAATACCTAACCCGGACAAGCAGGAACCAAACAGGTTGAAAAAAGTTGTGCGCCCGCTCGGATTGCCGCAAAACCTTAATACGCTACCCTTTACAAAGGTCGCAAAATATATTTTCCCACTAAAAACAACAAATTTACGAATAAGGAACTAACAAGAGGTAAATTTGGTTAAGGGCCATTTAATGAATAACATATACTGTTGTGAGTTGCTTATTTACTTACATGCCTCTTTTAAAGTGTTAAAATTCGTCACTAGTTAAAAAAGGATGGCCGGCATGGAGTAAATTGGAATTCTTATGTTTCAAGAGGGCAGTTGGAGCCTTATGATTATAAATGACACACCTAAAATATTTATTGAATATCTCGATAAAAACTATATCACACGAATTCAAGAAGGGTTTTCGTTTGTTAACATGGCCGCCAAGATTGGGACTGGTGACACGGTGTTCATTAAACCAAATTTAACCTTCCCACGCTATAGACAAGGGGTGATGACTAGCCCCGAATGTATCGAATCGTTGCTGAAATCCCTGTATACATAATTTGTTGCTCTCACGCCGTTAACAAAACGTATGTGATACGCCGGACATTCGACTGTGGGTTGAGTCTATTTTGTTAAGATTTGGTTGTGCTTTTTTGGATAATATTAATGTCATATTATAAAGGGGTCTCAAATTTTCTATTGAGTTACTATACTATAGTTATTTCGCCTTTGTTTGAAAAGGGAGCATGATCAGACCATGAAAGCTCCATATAATTTCAGGTTGGGCATCGTCAACTGCTCTACGCATACCACCTCCCAATTGCTTGATGAATTAAGTCTGCTCTTAAGCAATAAATACCTGAAACCAAGAACAATCTTATGCGTTAATGCACATAGTTATAACATAGCCTACAAAGATGCTGTCCTAAGGCAAATTCTAAATGCAGCGCGCATAGTTACTGCAGATGGCATGGCAATTGTATGGTCCTCACTCTTATTTGGTGTAAAAGTGCCGGAACGTTGCAATATGACGGAGGCTTTCCGTGCCTTCTTACAAAGTAAAAAAATTTCAAGCAGTAAAGGAATTCTTGTGGGGGTAACCGAGGAAGAAGCAAGGTTAGCAGCAGCCAATATAGAGAAAATTTCATCTCACTGCCGCATAATAAAATCGGTATCGGGATTCCTAAACGATGGTGATTATAAGCAAATCTTTTCATCGCTTGAAGACATTGATTTCATCTTTCTTGGAATGAGCACCCCCAGAACTGAAAAGGTCAGCGAAATTGCGGCTGCTATATGCCCCAGAGCAATTGTGTGGGGGATTGGAGCGGGCACAATAAGAATCTTTGCTGGTACGATAAAAGAAGCCCCTGTCTTCTGGCGCCGAACAGGTTTGCAATGGCTTCATCGACTCTATTGTGATCCCGTCACTCTCTGGCGCCGATATTTAATTGGAAACTCGCTTTTTATTTACAGAATATTTAAATTGGCCCTTCAAACACGGAGAAAATATCTTTAAACTGATAAATGAACAAAAAATTTGTAAGAAGGGACATAGTTTCTGAATGAACTTAAAATCGTAAGTTGCTCTGAATGTGCGGCTCATTGTTGGGTCCAGGTAATCATAATAAAAAAAGATAGATGAAGTTAATGTAAATCTATGGAGGTAACGAATCAAAAACAATTCGTGCTGAGTTATGCACTTCTGATGTATATGGTAGTTGTCGTATTACTCATCACTCTCATGAAGATGGGGTCAAACCTTTACCGCCGTCCTTTAATGCCCCGCCCGGAAGGGCGGGGTCGTTGGCTATTAACTAAAAATTTGGGTTCAGTCCGCCATAAGACCGGCTGACAAGTCCGCCACTCCGCCATAAAAACGGCGGATAAAAAAGACAGCTCGTAGATTCTGAAACAACTTACTAGCAGGAGGTTCAAACCTTCGCTCTTGCCATTATTCGGGATCAAGCCTAAAGTACTGTAAACCAACTAACATTAAACCGCTCACGAGATGGTAAGGGGATTCCCAGATGCTTCACATAGAGTACACCGAAGGGAGACCCGCGACTTCATCTACATCGAAGACGTCGTCCGTGCGAACGTGCTGCCGCTGACCGCCGAAAAAGCTGTCGGCGAGCTCATGAACATCGGCACCGGAAAACGGATCAGCATCAACAAGCTTTATGAAGTGATAGAAGACATCCTCCGGACGGGCATCAAGCCGAAATACGGCCCGCCCCGTCCCTGCGATATTAAGCATAGCGTGGCTGATGTCTCACTGGCTCATGGACTGCTGCGATACCAAACGACGGTCCAGTTCGCCGATGGGCTTAAGAAGAGCATCGAGTGGACCAAACAGAACCTGATGTGATCACACGTCAAGGGGGACATCTTATATTCCGCCTGTCAAGAAAAAAATGAATAAGCTATAATTCCTGTGATATCAACGAGATATAAAGTATGGCTTATTTTGAGTAGTGGATGTAGGGTCAAACCTTAACTATTTTGAAATTTTTTTTGCTATGTACCAGGCTGCAAATAAGATCTATCTATCCGTGCTCTATTCAGTGGCGCTCCGAGGCCTTAGGTTCACTAACCCACCAGCTATACAAAACTGCGGCTCATAAATACTTAATAAAAAAGATTGAAAAGCAATAATGCAACTTAAACAGTTCGCAAAAAAGTCAAAGATCGCAATTATTGCCTTCCACATCTACCATAACTGGCGAACTAAGAGGCGGTTCAATTTAGGAAATTACGAAACATTTTCTGGTGCTAGGCATAATAGAATGAGACTATCAGAAAGCTTGGACTACATAAACACTGTCTTTAATGATTATCTCAAGTATTCTGGTATCGCAATTGAGGGTCTTCCGAATAAAAAAATTTTGGAAATTGGTCCTGGGGATAATCTTGGAGTAGCTCTAATGTTTTTGGCTTCGGGAGCTGCTCAAGTAGTATCTCTAGATAAATTCTTTTCAAAGCGAGATGCAGAACAAGAACGTAAAATATACCAGGAATTGAGACTGCAATTAAACAATTATTCAAGGCAGTTTTTTGATATGGCCATTAACCTTGATTGTAAAATTGAAATAAAGTCTGATAAATTAAGATACATATATGGGCATGGCATAGAAGAAGCAGATAATTTTCTGGAGAAAGAATCTTTTGACTTCATTGTTTCGCTAGCTGTTCTAGAAGAAATATATGATTATGATATTGATGCTGCTTTTATTGTTATGGATAGTGTACTAATCCCAGGTGGGCTCATGATACATAATATAGATTTTCGAGATTATGGAATTTTTAGTCGCGGTGGAATGCATCCTCTTACATTCCTCACTATTCCCGATTATATATATCGGCTGATGACAAAGAACTCGCGCAAACCAAATCGAAGATTAATCAACTACTACCGCCAAAAAATGATTGATTTAAGATATGATACAAAATTATTTGTAACACATATTGTTGGGAGAAAAGAAGAGGTACTTCCTCCAAAAGAAAGAATTGAATTAAATGTTGATTATTCTGAAGCTACAATTTCTCTTCTCAACAAAATTCGTCCCAAGCTTAGTAATAGGTTTAAGGATTTGTCGGATGAAGAACTTATGGTGGCTGGAGTATTTCTTATAGCGAGAAAACCCGAATGAGCCGCCGCATTGTTTAACGGCGAGTGCGTGTGAATGTAGGGTCAAACCTTAACTATTAACTGAGTGCATATTCCGATCTAATCTATCCACCCATTCCGATTTAAACCATCTGTTCATTCCGAACCATTCCATCCACTCTAAACATGAACCGTTATGTATGATCACACTGGACTAATAATATTGCCTTAAGTACTTTTCCTTAAAAACCATAGTTGAGAAGGAGTCGGAAAACGTAGGGATTCCGGATTTTTTGAAAGCCATTCAAGCTTTTTTGAGATACGATTTGCAACATCTCGTTCAATCGCCTTTAAATCCTTATCAAAATCAGGTGTCGTTTCTAATCGATACATAATTCTTTTTTCAGGTTGTGGAAGGATCTGGTGTTGCCCTCAATGTGTGCTTTTTTTGATCGTCGCATCTTTTCAATAAATTCAGTATCCGATACAAGTAAAAAATCTTTCAACTCATCCTCCAAAGCCTGAAAAGCTCTTCCTGTTTCTGATATTTTCTGAATCAGGGTTTCCGGAACTGATATCATCCTTGTCATGGCATTATCCTCTAAAATTGATTCTCTTAAAATAATACAATTTGAATAACTAATCATAAAAGGGGACGTAGTTTCTGAATGAATTTAAAATCGTAAGTTGCTGTGAATGTGCGGCATATGGTTGAAGTCAGCTAATCATAATAAAAAAGATAGATGAAGCTAATGTAAATCTATGGAGGTAACGGGAAAACCGGTCGCGGTAGGAATGCCGGTCGCCCGGCATCCCCCGCTCAGATCCGTACGTGAGGAATTACCTCATACGGCTCCTGCCTCAGGTAATAACGCCAAAACGCACCAAAGGATAAGGGTGGCAGACACGGGAAACGGGAATCCATTTGGCAATCAATCGCTCCATCCGATTCCATGGCAGGTGGTGCTTATGACTCCTGCGCCGTATGACTCTTTCATTCACGACACCTCTCCGGTTTTGACCGGCGCTTTCGGGACATCCTATATTGGTCCTGTAAAGAAAAATGAATAAATTGTATTTGCTGTAATATCAGTAGATTATGAGATATGGCTTATTTTGGATACACCTCTGATGCTCCCATTTAGGGCTTTTTTGTTGGCGAATCTCTCACTTTGGGCGCCTCAAACAGCCATATTTTAGGACTGCGACCATACGAATCAAGGAGATTGACAATGCTAAGGGAAATGCGGGAACTGTTTTCTTACCATTCAAAGTCAACGACCCGATTTGCTGAACACGATGTTCACAATGTCTTTGACAAAACCATACGTGACCTGAGGCGATTTGGATTCAATGACCTCGTGGGAAAACGGGTGCTTGACCTTGGATGTGGCCAGAGATACCCTTTTGCTCTTCAATGCGCTGCTAACGGTGCCAGAGTTACTGCACTGGACATAGCCTATATCAAACCAGATTTCTTACCTTTAGCTTTTTATCGCACGATCAGGCATAACGGCGTCAAGCGGGCCGCAAAATCCATCTTGCGTAGAGTATTGTGGGACGATAAGTACTATCATGCACTTGAAATCAATGCAAAAAAAGCCCTACGCTCATATCAATCAAGAATAGACTTTATAGTGTCTGACCCCATAGGTGATGAGTATCCTCTGCCACCGCAGTCTTTTGATTTGATAGCATCCAATGCGGTTCTTGAACATGTAATAGATGTGCCAAAATTCGCTACAGAAGTCGCGTGGCTACTCAATACAGGTGGATATTTTTACGCCATCATTCATAATTTCTTCTCCTTGTCAGGGGGACACAACCTCGAATGGGCATTTCCCGATGAACATCCATCCAGTAACGTGCCTCCATGGGATCACCTGCGCGAGAACCGTTTTCCTGCATGGACATATCTCAATCGCTACAAGCCAGAACAATATAGAGACGCCTTTGCTAAATATCTTCAGGTTCTACGCTTTGAAGGAGTGGGCATCAATCACGACTCTGGAGAGTTGGAAGGTGAACGCTTCCTTACGCCAGAAGTCGTCACAGAGTTGGCGTCTTATCCTAGAGATCTTCTGCTTACTCGGTCATGGTGCATGATTTGCAGAAAGACCGATTAATTTTGAATCTATTAACGCCGCCCAACAAGCGTAAAGCGGGACGCTCTTAAAAAGCTAAATAACGTTTCGGTTACAGAAAAAGGTGGTTGAAGTTTCTTGAAGCTCTCTTCTGCCCTGCCACAGACAGCCCGCGCGTTCATGCAGACCCTGTATGAAGCCCAATTCTTTGTTCTGGATTCATAAGAATGATCCCATTGAAAAGGAGGCCTAAGCATTGAAGTATGAGGAAGATTTACAAACAATCCTTTAACTGAAAAGGAGGGGATTATGAGAAATAGAGCTATTACGAGTAAAAATATAGCGATCGTTTTCGCATTAGTCTTTTTGATCAGTTTTGTCTGGCTGACGTCTTCGGTGGGAGCAAAAAGAGGTTGGGATGCCGTGGTTGATGCGCCACTTAAATCGGCACAGCATTTCGATTGGTCAGCTCCAGACGAATTTTTCACTGGTCGTGAGTCCGGGAAGATCAAGTTTATCCATCAAAGCGACAGCTTTAAGGGTGTGGTTAGGTTGCGTAAGTTTAAGCAGGCAGGGCCATATGTACTAACAGTGGATACCGCTGACGGAGCCACGCTTGCCGGCTATGATTGCGACATCTGGAATCCATGGGCACAACTGTACGGTGATACCTTTCCAGGCGGCACGAATGGGTGTTGGGAAGGCAGCCCGTATGCAGATGTCAAGCTTTTCTATCTTGAGCAATACGACAGCAACAAGAGCGGAGCCATTGACGAGGATGATTATTATGGAGGAAGGATTAGCTTTGACGTTCCCCTCTTAAACGGCACCTGCAACCTGAAGTTTTTTATCAAGCTTGACTGGCGCCTGAGCTCACCTGACGCCAACATTATGATGATGAATAACATGAATGGGGACCGGAAGTACGGAAGGGTTAAAAGGCCGCGGGGCTTCAACTATGACGAGGACCTAATCATAGCGGATGGGCTGGCAGTCGAGAGGCTTGTCCTCGCAGATAGCGCCTGGTGCGAGTCTTCATGTGAACCTCCTTCAAGTGATTCGGGGTATATGGACACAACGGGAGTTGTTTTTTACTCCACGGTATCGGATACGTTTAAGAGTGCGGTGGTCCTGAGCAACATCGTGACGCCGCCAACTCCACAGCCCCTTCAGATTAAACTGGAAGGTCTGGGCTCACAGAGTGCCGACCCAACTGAATTGTGGTCCAACGAGGCCATTGGATATATCGGTCGCTGGTGGAATAACACTACGAACGCTAACATCTATTCTGACATCCAATACGAGACCTTAAAAGGTACCGATGATGTGTTAGGGTATGTGATATTCGACGGTTTTGATACCGACGTTACCTCCACAACCTTTGCTCTCGACAGTAGTTATCACGTGCTGTGGAATCCGCAGTCAGGGCGGCCCGGAGTTGGGGATGTGGTTATGGAACCAGGCGACTACGTGGCATACTTTGCCCTCACCGAGAACCTCTCCGAGTGGCGTGGTGTGTTTCTCAGTGAAAACCCGCTGGAATTTACGATTAATTAATTGGCATTATTTGCCGTGGGAGATAGTCCAAAGATTGAAGAAAGGTGTAAGCTATTGAGCTGCTGAACCCATCTGCTGTTCAAGGTTTGAATTAGCGAGGCGTTTTGTAAAGATCATTATGGTCAAGAATACGTAAGAGTTTAAGTTGCGACGTCCAATCCGGAGAACCGGTTGTCAAAAAAGACACTGGCTCAAATGAAATTCTATAGCTCTTGTCAACACGGGCAGACCACGCTGTTGGATCATTCGTAATGCGTTCAATTCTCAAGCCAGGATGAGAGGGATTCTCTTCGAGCAAATTTATGGTTTTAGCAATTTTTTTCAATAATGCTTTTTGATGTTTAAATTTCTCCAGATCAGAAACAAATTTTTTATTCGGAATCAATTCTGGCATTGCTACGCTCCTGTTCAAACCAATCCGGGAGTTTAGTTGTTTCCGAATCCCTGGCTTCCTTTAATTTTAATAAACCAGAATCATTGAGTTTTATTGTTCGATAAAATTCAACAGGGTAGAGATATATTGCACCGCCGGCTTCCACTGAAAGTTCAAGATGGGTGCCGGGTTTGATCCCAAGATCTTTTCTTATTGAAGCAGGCAGACTGATGCTGCCTCTTTTGTCAATAGTTACAAGCATAATAATCCCCCTTTTATGAACACTCATGGCCTTTCGGGCACAACGAAGGATGAAAGTAGTTGAGTGGTCAAATGGTTAAGTGGTTGAGTAGTAAAAGAGTTAACTTTAGGCACTTTAGGCACTTAAGCTCATTTTAGGCACTTTCATATAAATATGTTATAGTTTGGCCGTAAACCTGAAAACAGCATATTCTGATTATGACATTTTGTCAATATACATATTGTCGGAAATCGGTTGGGCAGGCATTCCATAGGGCAAGCAATAAAATTTCAGCAAGGCAAATATTATAATTATTTAGCAAATTCTTTTGCGACATGAGATTTTTTAAATTCTTTGAGCTTCTTTACGTCGAAAGTATATGCCCTGCCTACTTTATAGGCCAATACCCGACCTTTTTTGACCCATCTTCGGAGTGTCACTGACGATACCCCAAGATATTCTGATGCCTGTTTTAGATTAAATGGCTTTGTTGCAATTTCATCCTGCCATGTTTTCATATCCAGAATCTCAGGGAGATCGTGATGTGCCCCTTTTATTCCAAACTCTATAATGTGGCGTGCAACTTTTTCCCTTTCCTTTATGGGAAGAAGGTATATTTCTTTTATGACTTTTTGTGCTGTTAACATTTTAATCTCCAGTTTCTTTTAAATATTTTTTCAGATTCTTATAAAAGTTTTCGTGAGGGCCAACCTGATATAAGACAATGGAATCATTTTCAACCTTATAAGCAATCAGGGTCAATTGGCGGACCATCGTAAACTTATGAACCCTAAAACCCTCCAAGTCCCCCTTTTTAAGTTTGCCGAGATCATGATTAGCCAGGACATCTTCAACGGCATCTAAAATAACCTGCTGGAAGTGGCGTGGAAGCTTCTTTACATAATTTTTGAATCGCGGCATTTGAAAGACTTTCATGATATATACTTATCATAGCTTATCATATATTGTCAAAGTAATACGTATGGGGGGAGTTTAGCATAAAAGGGGGAGTAAAGGTTCCAAAACGATTTAAAATTAGACATTGGTCTGAATTTGTGGTTTAAATCTTTATTTTTACCACAATCACCCCTCACTTATCCCTCACAGATTCTCCAAATGCCATAGAGGATGTTTCTATCATGAGCCCAGTTCCATTGCGGCGCCTCTTGGCGCCCAACACCCTAAATGAATTACTCTTCCCTAATGTCAAGACCTGATGACAATTTTGAGGGAGCCTCCGGGTGTCAAGAAGTATCAAGTAATAGTAGTAATGCCTAAGGCCTTAAAATCATTATCAAAAGAGAGAGCCGGCATATTTTTACGTTCCCCTGATATGAGGATACGTGAGAGAGCGTCCACAAAGGAGATTTTTCTGTCCCTACCAAAGAGATTGAATAAGGCAATGGCTTGATGGTGTTGGCTTTCCGTGGAATGATAGATACTGTAAAGATCAATCGATTGATTGAAGGTGAGCGCCTCAGAGTAACCGTATTGGTAAAGAAGGACGGTCATGGCCTCCGAGATAATAAACCAGGAGGTGTGGATCAAGATTCGGTTTTCCTTGATCTCCTTGAACAGCTGTAAAGCACGCTTGTGTTTTGTGTCCCTTTTTGAAAATAACGCGACAAAGAAACTGGCATCGCAGTAAACCTCATCAAACCCTTTTAGCGTTTCCATTTTTGTTTCCATATACGATTGATTTATAGTTCTGCGCTACTGGCCGCAATTCTTCTTCTGGCTCCGGGAGGGATTCAATCATGTGCAACACCTTCTCGTACGGATCCATCTCGCCGAGCAGCTCAATGCGGGCATATGCCTTGCCTCTTTTGTCAACCTGCAAGGTTTCACCAGGCTTCAAAAGTTTATCCAGTTGGGTCAATTTGGATCGGGCTTCGCTTAGTTTAAGCTTTACTATTGAATCTTCCATAGCAACACCTCGTTGATTTGTACAAATTAATAACTAAAATGACATAGGATGTACAATTTGTCAAGGTAAAACACAGGATCTCATTAACAAATTTCGAATCTCTCTTCCCGATAGAGCGGGCCTTTTTGTGGGCATTAAGGCAAGAAATAAGTGATGAGGACTGAGACGAAAGAGAAAGGCGAAAATATCCCCTCACGTTCATTTTGATGGGGCTACTTTATGGTTGACTGTGGGGCAATTAGGCTCTATAATCGACTTAAATATTGAGTCGATAAGGAGGCTTAAATGACTCACGATACACAATATATTTGGCAAGACCTGGCGTGGCCGGAGTTACGGTGGGAAGGTGCTGCCTTACTGAAATCTGTTGGGGATTGCCGTTTTCAGCAAGGTTCTCTTTTAGCCCAAATGCGAGAACTCGGTTTCGAAATTCAACAGCAAGCTCGGGCTGAGGTATTGATCGAAGACGCCTTGAAGACCGCCGAAATCGAAGGTGAACGCTTAGACCCAAATGCAGTGCGCTCATCGGTGGCCAGGCGGCTGGGTCTGCCATCTGCCGGCTTACCTGCGATTAGGGACCAGCACGCCGATGGGATGGTGGAGATTTTACTGGACGCCACGATGAACTATGAGCAGGAGCTTAATGCTGCCCGGCTTTTCGGCTGGCATGCTGCATTGTTTCCGACCGGTTATTCCGGCCTGCGCGAAATCCAGATTGCCGCCTGGCGTGATGACCGGGAGGGTCCGATGCGGGTAGTCTCCGGCCCCATAGGTCGCGAAATAGTCCATTACGAAGCCCCGCCAGCGAACCGGCTGGAAAGCGAGATGAAAAATTTTTTCCTATGGTGGGGGAAAAGCCGAAATGAGATCGACGGCATCCTCAGGGCCGGCATTGCCCATCTATGGTTTGTGGCCGTTCACCCTTTCGAGGACGGGAACGGAAGAATTGCTCGAACCTTGAGCGACATGGCGCTTGCTCAGGATGAAAATCTTTCAACAAGGTTTTACAGCATGGCATCGCAGATCATGGCGGAAAGAGACGATTATTACGAGGTTCTCGAACACACCAACAAGGGAAATGTCGATATTACAGAATGGCTGAAATGGTTCTTGGAGTGCATGTCCCGGGCAATTCTACGCTCTAACGAGCTTTTATACAACATAATGCAAAAGGCTCGGTTCTGGAAACATCATGCTCAAACGGAGCTTAACGATCGGCAGCGGAAGGCGATCAACAGCCTACTTGAGGCTGGACCAGGTGGGTTTGTGGGCGGGATGACGAACCGCAAGTACGCCGGCATGACACATATCAGTCGGGCCACGGCCCAGCGTGAGTTGGCCGACCTGGTGGGAAAGGGCATCCTGCGACCAAACCCGGGAGAGGGGCGAAGTGCCAGCTATGATCTCGTTTGGGACGATACCCAGTCCTGAAGTGATGAAGATGGCGTCAAACTAGTGGTAAAACGCCCACGCGATGGTAAAGTAATTTTCAGATGAAGCTCATGTGGAGCCCCACGGGACAAGAAGCTTAGTAAAAAGATCATGCTGATACAAAATAGATTGAAGCTGTCAAGAGTGTAGACTCCATCTGCTGTTCAAGGTTTGAATTAGCGAGGCGTTTGGTAAAGATCGTTATGGTCAAGAATACGTAAGAGTTTAAGTTGCGACGTCCAATCCGGAGAACCGG
>CAZSWT010000069.1:0-14702 GCA_964611035.1 uncultured Desulfobacteraceae bacterium | reverse complement strand
TTCTGTTGTTCAGGATGGTCATGGAATGCTTCCCTTGCTGGCTGAGTCAAAAAGAGGTTTTGTCTCTGTAAAGATAGTAAATTTTACTGTTGGGCTAATAGTAGGGCTGGTTTTGTATTTGGTGGGGATATGGCAATAAATAAACATCATATAATGATAAACATCTGGCGCTATACTGATTAAATCAAAAAAGGGAGGAAATTTTATATGAGCTTGGCATCAGAAGAGTTGGTGATTGAGGGGAAGCAGCTAAAAAACAGATTTATAATGGCCCCGGTAAAGACTGGCTATGGTACGAAAACTGGAGAGGTGACCGACAGGCATCTACAATTTTACAAGCGACGAAACAGATATTTAGGGGCTATAACTCCAGAGCCCTTTTATCTACACCCTACGTTACGTGAATTGCCTGTCCAGATAGGGATCCATAACGATGATATGATAAAAGGTCTAAGAAGGCTGACAGATGTTATACGTGAAAATGGTTCCCTATGCATTGCCCATCTGAATCATCCAGGAAGGATGGCAAACCCTAACATCCCTGGAAATCAATATCTGTCTTCTTCCGATCAAGTCTGTGCAACTGGTGGTAAACAACCAATGGCAATGGATGAGGAAAGCATAGCAGATGCTCAGGCGCTCTTTCAAAATGCGGCTGTCAGGGCTCAAGAGGCCGGTTATGACTTTATTGAGCTTCAGTTTGGGCATGGATACCTCATTGCTCAGTTTCTATCTGAAAATGTAAACAATCGAACTGATAGATATGGTGGAAGTTGGGAAAACCGCCTTCGTTTTGGGCTCGAGGTACTCGAAAGGATTAAGGAGACTATATCAATCCCTGTAATAGTCCGTTTGAGTGCCGATGAGATGTTTCCGAAGGGGCTGAAGCTGACTGATATGATAAGGCTGTCAGTTGCGCTTGAACAAAAAGGTGCTGATGCTATCCATGTCTCAAGTGGCTCTGTCTGTGAAACACCACCCTGGTACTTCCAGCATATGTCTATACCCAAGGGGAAGACCTGGGAGTTTGCCGCTAAGATCAAGAACAAGGTTACTACTCCAGTAATTGCAGTGGGCCAGATAAACGAGAGGCATGATCCTGAAAAAATACTTCAAGATGGATTAGCCGATGCAGTAGCTATCGGAAGACCTTTGATAGCAGACCCTGATTTTGCTGGCAAGGTACTGGGAGATATACGCAGCCCTATTCGTCCATGTGCCTGCTGTCTGGAGGGTTGTATTGGAGGAATAAGGAGTGGTAAAGGCCTTATGTGTGTTGTGAATCCAGAGGTTGGAAAAGAGGAGAAAAAATTAGAGAAAGTTACCAAACCGAAAAAGGTTGCAGTCGTAGGTGGTGGTCTTGCCGGTATGGAGGCTGCTCTTGTCCTCAACGAAAGGGGTCACAAAGTAACCTTATTTGAAAAGAAGACCCTGGGAGGATTGTTTAACCTCGCCTACCGTGCACCGAGAAAGGCCAATTTAGAGAAATTTAAAAAGTATTTTGTTGATGAGGTAACTGAAAAGATAAATGTCGTTTTTGAAGATGCTCATCCAGATAAGCTGATAGAACATTACCATACTGTCATCCTGGCTACCGGGTCCCTTCCTAAAACCCCGAGTATTCCTGGATTGAAAGAATGGGATTGGGCAGAAATCCTGGAGCCGGATAAGACACCTAAGAACAAGAGGGGGGTTATTGTTGGTGGTGGCTTTATCGGGGCTGAGATTGCTGAGGTTTTGGTAAAGAATGGAAACGATGTAACAATTATAAAGAGATCGGAAGAGATAGCCCCAAGAATGGAAGTAATGTCGCGCAACTTTCTTTTAAAATCCTTAAAGGAATTAAAGGTAAAGATAGTAACCGGGGCTGATGTAGTAAGAAAAAAAAGTGGGACCCTCTATCTGAGCATCGGCGACAAAGAGGGGCGCATTGAGAATGTGGACTTCGTTGTTTACACAAAGGGGATGGTCCCGGAAAACTCAATGGAAAATAGACTCAAAGAAAAGGTTGAACTCTTCCTTGTAGGGGATTGCAAGGAAGTGGGGAGGGCCATGGATGCCATTCATAGCGCCTATGAGTGCGCTCTATCAGTTTAGGATTCTAAGAGATTGGAGAGATGTGTTAGCGTCTTAAATGAAATATACCATAGATTTAAAATTTGATCTTGATTTCCTTAATAGAAATAAAAGTCAAAACATTAACCATGGCTGACGTATTCCTGAATTTGTATAATCCTAAGATTGACTAACTAACTCCTAAAAAGTCTTTTGTGAGCGATTTTGGCCACTTTTGAAAAGTGATTCATGAAATGCTGAGCGTTTATCCAAAGGATCGACCCACCTATATAAGCCTAAGGGGTACCCTAAGGTTTCCTGCAATGATATTCCCTCTGATTGGGGGGATAATAGTTCAGCACATATCTTACACCTTCCTTTTTATAATCACGGTGTTAAGTGTATTATTCGGTTTTATTTTAACCTTTCGGCTCCATGAACCTCGAGAAATAGTGCCGGTTAAGGAGATGAAATCATGATGGAAATTTCTGAATGGACAGAGCTTTACCAGCAGGAACGTGTAGACAAGGACAGATTCTTTAGAGAGCATCCTCAGTCACCAATTCCTTTCGAGGAAAGGCAAAATTTTACAGGACTTGACTATTATCCCCCAGATCCGGGCAGTCGATTCGAACTTGAACTCCATCAGCATAGCGCTAAACAGGCGGTGCAGATTGAGGACACCGGTGGAAATATGCGGGACATGATACGATGGGGGGAATTTCACTTTAGAATAGGCGATTCGGAATGTACGCTTCAGACATATAAAAGCGACCCCCATGAGGAGCGACTGTTTATCCCGTTTAAGGATGCTACCAGTGGCAAGGAGACGTATGGAGCAGGGAGGTATCTTGACCTTGATTATCAGAAAGATCGTACGCCTGAAGGAAAATGGGTTCTTGACCTGAATAAAGCATATAATCCATGGTGTGCCTATAGCGTAAACTATGTGTGCCCGTTTGTGCCTATAGAAAACTGGCTTAAAGTGCCGGTATATGCCGGTGAAAAGAGTTATCCTGGCAACAATGGGTAATCAAAAGAGAATCGGTAATCATACTGTAGACAATTTGGTCTATGATTGTCCAATCGATTTCTCTGGCACTGTAAGAAAAAAGGAATAAAATGACTAGCCGAGATAGAAGTGAGGCTCATTTATGTCAATAGTTTCAACAGGCATTCTGCTGGGATTAGCAGTGAAGGCCTAACGGTTGAGGAGGTTAAATTATGGAAAAATTGGTAGTAATAGGTGGAGTTGCCGCCGGGCTATCTGCTGCGAGTGCCGCCAAGCGGCTCAAGAAGGAGAATATGAGCCCCGTGGTCTTCGAAAAATCAGGGTATATATCTTATGGGGCATGTTCTGAGCCATACTTCGTGGCAGGCCTTGTTCCTCAACCAGAAGATCTCATTGAAATTACTCCAGAGGAGTTTGAGCAAAAACGTTCTATCCCTATACACAGGATGCACGAGGTAGTTGAGATAGACTATAAAAATGGATATGTCACGGTTGATGATCTGATTAACCATAGGAGTTTCAAAGAGTCGTTCGATTACCTCATGATCGCCACAGGCGCTACTGGTAAGACCGTGGGCGTTTCTGGGGAAAAACTGAAGGGCGTGCATACCTTACGCACCGTGGAGGACGCTATTGCTATCCGGAATAGCGCGCGAGATGCAGAGGATGTAGTAATCTGTGGTGGAGGATATATTGGACTTGAGATGGCAGAGGCCTTCGTGAACATGGGAAAGCAGGTCACCATACTAAAGAAGACGTCTCAGATGCTGCTGAACTTTGACTCGGAGATGTCTGCCTTGGTTGAGGAAGAGGTGAGATCAAAGGGTGTAACTATCAGTACTGGTGTGGATATCCTCTCATTCGAGGGTTCTGGTAGGGTGGAGAAGGTAGTTACCAACAAGGGGGAGGTGAAGGCCGAGACGGTACTCATTGCAAAGGGGGCTGTCCCAAACGTGGGCCTCGCTAAGAAAATCGGTGTGGAGATAGGTGCAACCGGTGCGATTGCTGTGAACAAGCACCAGGAAACAAATTTAGATCGTGTTTACTCAGGGGGTGATTGTGCTGAGGCCTATCACATAGTGCGTGGGAAACCAGCGTATATACCACTTGGAACAACAGCCAACAAGGCAGGAAGAGTAGCCGGAGAGAATATTGGAGGGCTTAATACAGAATTCCCAGGCATTGTGGGTACCGCTGTATCAAAGATATTTGACCTGGAGGTCGCGCGGACCGGGCTCAGCTTAAAGGAGGCCATTGGTGATGGATTTGATGCCTATTCCACCACTATCCGCCACAGGTCTCGGTCTAAGCATTATCCCGGAGGTTATCCGATCACCGTTCACTTTATCACAGAGAGGAATACCCGGAAATTACTGGGGACTCAAATGATAGGCAGGGAAGGAGTTGCCCATAGAATAGATGTGATGGCTGCGGCCTTGCATGGAGGTATGACAGCAGAGGATGTATATCATCTGGATTTGGGATACGCACCGCCATTTGCCCCGGCATGGGACCCTATCCTGATTGCTGCAAATAAGGCCAGAAAAGCTTAAGCCAGTACTCACTCAAAAAAAGTGTGAGGGATTGTTAAAAGGACTGAAGATATCTGAAATAGAATAAAAAATTTAGAGCAAAAACAAGCTATAGTAGAAAGACACACTAATCATTTGTGGGTTGAATATTTTACGTTCGTAATTAGATTGTAGTTATAAAGGAATTAAGAAAGGAGGCGATTTAGATGCCAAGAGGAGATGGCACAGGACCAGCCGGAGGAGGCCCGGGAACTGGAAGGGGCCTTGGACGAGGCGGAGGTCGTGGCAGGATGAGTAGCGGCAGTGGACTCGGAACGGGTGGAGAATGCGTATGCCCTAATTGTGGCTATAGAACTACTCACCAGACAGGTTCCCCCTGCTACGAGATTAAGTGCCCTAAATGTGGGGCGCCAATGACACGGTAGGTAACCTATACAGTATAACCCGGCCATTTCGTGTATTCAATAAGAAATGGCCAGGTGAGAGGAGAACCAAGCAATGGCCAATCTCGTACTTGAGTTTTCACCTGAAGAGACTATGAGGATAGAGGCGATACTCATGGACAATGATGCTGAGGATGCATTACGTTTTTTAAAGGAGGTAATTAAGCCCAAGATAAGGTCAAAACGCTCTAATGAACTGGATACGGGTAAATCTACGGGTATTATGACATGATTGATATTTTTTAATGTTTTCCCTTGATCAATGCCAGTTACTCTTTAGAAAAATATGAAATATTACTGAACCAAATCTATAGATTACAGCATTATACTACATGCGAATTATTGAAAAGAGCATTTGGGTTTTGAATAAAAGGGGGCTTAATAAAAATAATGCATTGTGCTTTAAACGTCACGATAAATTAAAGAATAAATTGGATTGATGGAGAATCAGCAACCGAGTCTTGGTTCATACGATCGCTTAGAAAAGGCCTTAAGTGGTATTTTTGGCACTGGAGAAATTACAAGAAAATTGTCTCAGGTGCTTGCTTATGCCGCTGTAGAGGGTCGTATGTCTTATCAGAAAATAAGGGAGATTATCAAGGATGATCCAGAGGATGTGCTTCTTCTGGCTGAAAAATGGAGATTACTTTTGCCAGTGAGGACAACTAAGAGTTCTGGCTGGGAGGATCGATTGTTATTGCTTAAGGATGGAGAGATATATGAGATTCCAAATCTGATACGATATTTAGTAAAACATGCACTTGATACAGGAATATGGGATCCTGAAAACACCACAATAGAACTCTTTAAGGAATTTGAAGATCCAGACTGGGAAAAAATTACTGGATTAGTAAGGAGCATTGTCGAAAAGGCGACTGATTATAAAATTACCGGCAATCAACTAAAGGAAATATGCCTCCAGTTTGGTCTCAATGATAGAACTGATGGGCTGATAGCAGAGCTTAAGGCGGCGGGTATTATAAGCCCCAAGTTGGGCTCTATTCCAGATGTACTCGGAGCAAAATCACCTATCTATGAGCTAAACCCGTCCGTAATAATCTAAGGAGGAAAATATTAATAAATCAGCGTACGGGATATCCTCATCCATCGAGTCATAGGCAACTGCGAAGAAGTTGGTAAAGCCAAGGGTGCCATTCATAACGCCGATGCATGTACTATAATAATTTAATGTTTAAAATGATTGGAGAAAAATGGAAACAGATAACTCTTTTAAGGATTGTGTCATCGTCGCCTGTGGGACCTTAACCCCGGAGATAAACTACCTGAAAAAGGAAGGATTCTTAGATGCAAAAAAGGTCCTTTTCACCACTCCCGGACTTCATGAGATTCCGAAGGAATTAGAAACACAACTAATAGATAGAATTAAGAAGGCACGGGAATACTCAAATAAGATTATCGTTGTGTATGGAGGGAAGTTTTGCTATGTCAACTCCGTTGACCTTTTCAGGACGATAGATACCATTATTAAGGAACAGGGTGAAGGGATTGTAAGGGTGCAGGCATCTCATTGTGTTGATATGCTGGCCGGTAAAGATGAAAGGGAAGAGATAAGAAAGGGGGAAAAGGTGTGGTGGATGACACCGGGGTGGATATTATTTAGACAGCATGTATTTAAGGACTGGGATAAAGGGCTGGCAAACGAAAACTTTCCAAAGCATACTGGAGGGGCGATTGTCCTCGATGGTATAGGTTTCTTTGATCACTATATAGAGGAACATACAGAGGAAATCCTTGAATACTCTGACTGGATGGCTATCCCGATTATTCCTCACGAGATTACCCTCGACAGATTCAAGAAAAAGTTACTTGATCAGCTTCACAAATTACAAGAGGGTGATACACAGTAATCATCTGATTTGATCTGTTTTCACAAAAAGACTATCAAGGTCGCAACCTACATGCAGGTTTTTCCCTCAAGCAAACTTATCTCAATTCGCCTAAGGTGATACATACAATGTATTTTTTTGGGAAATTTTTTGTAATTGCTCAAAATTCTGTGGAAATTTACTGCCTTTTTAGGGCATGAGTGTCTTTTTTTGCTTATGCCCTTAAATATAACTTAAGCTTAGTTGTCGTTTCAAAATTGGGTAATATAGACAGATCATATAACTATAAGGTCAAGTTGCTATTACCCAATTTTGAAACGACATGGCAAGGCGCCCTATTAGAAGGGCATAACAAAAAAAGACACCCATGCCCTTCCTTAAATTATTGAGCAGATACAATTTTTTGATCAATTACTATTAATACACCGCTTGCCTTGGTCGAAGTGATGATGGTTTCCTTTATCCCAATATATCGGGATTGCGCTGGTGATTTTTCCGACATGTCGGGATTAAACGTCAAACGATTCGAGATCTTAGCTTATATAGACACATAATTCAAATGATTATGAAAATGGATAAAAAAGAACTACCTGAACGTACTCGGCTTGAGACTGGGAATGAGATCAACCTGAGAGGCACTACGATCTGTCCTGGTATCGGCATTGGACAGGTGCGGATTCTTGATCGGGAATTCATTGTTCCAAGAAACGAGATTCTTGCAAGTCAGGTACAATCAGAGCAACAACGCTATAGCGAGGCGGTAAAGAGGGTCAGTGATCATCTCCACGAACACATCGAAGAGGCCCATGCCGGTTCATCTCTTAGTTCTTCACTCATATTGAAAACCCACGAAGCAATGCTAACAGACAAGCAGTTTCATGATGCGGTGCTTTCCAGGATTTCAACCGAATACAAGAATGCAGCGTGGGCCCTCGAGGTGGAAGGCAAGCAGATCATTGCAGGGTTAGAGGCAAGCAGAAGTCCATATCTCATCTCCCGTGCAGAAGACATTCGTGATTTAGTTGCAAGCATTGTAGATGCCCTCTCTCCAACCCCAGAGACATACAAAAAAGCTTTACGTCAGAAGGGGGAATCGGAAGTGCTCATCTCCGACAATCTTTTCCCATCTTCAGTAATGGAGGCCCGCCGTTCCCACTCTGTTGCATTTGCCACTGAGAGCGCTGCCCTCTCATCCCATGCAGCGATACTTCTCAAAGGTTTTGGAATCCCGGCCATAGGTGGTCTGAGAGGCCTCAGAGAGTCTGTTGTAAATGGGGATCAGGTAATTGTAGACGCAGTCAACGGCCTCGTTATCATTAGACCTGAACCCGAAACCGTTCAACAATATATCACCTTGAAAAAGGAGCTGGAGGTCCCTGAAGAATTGCCTCCTTCACCTCCGATTAGTTCCCGTACAAAGGATGGCTTTGATATTCGTTTGATGGCAAATATCAATAATCCAGATCAAATCCAACTCGTGCTCCGCAATCGGCTTGAAGGGGTTGGACTATTTCGCACAGAATTTTTTGTCTTGGAGACGGAAAGCTTTCCAACAGAGCAGGCACAATACGACATTTATCATTACGTTTTCAGTGCCGCTGGCGGGAGACGGGTGGTGATCCGTACATTTGATATCGGTGGGGATAAACAGATTCCTGATCTTCATTACTGCACCGGGCAGAATCCTGCCCTGGGGGTTCGGGGGGTGCGCAGGCACCTCTTGCGGCGCCCCGATGAACTTCAGACTCAATTCCGTGCCATTCTTCGTGCCGCTGTGGGATTCCCAGCCGGCATATTGATCCCTATGATTACCACGGTAGATGACATAAGAGAGGTAAAGCGTCTCTTGGAAAGTGTTAAAGAGGAACTGCGTACCGAAGATAAGCCGTTTTCTGAAGAGATTCAAATCGGCGCCATGATTGAAATACCTGCTGCAGCGATAAGTGTCGGCGATATATTGGCGGAGGTAGATTTTGTCAACGTTGGGACCAACGATCTGCTCCAGTACTTCGTGGCAGCTGATCGAGATAACGATGCTGTTCTCATGTACGAAAACTTTGAGAACAAGGCATTTCTTTGGTTGCTGGGATTCATCATAGAGCGGGCCGCTGAATTGGGTAAGGAAGAGAACGTGACAATCTGTGGTGAGGGCGCTTCGCATCCAGAACTTGTCCCTCTTTTACTCAGCCTGGGCTTCAGGTCTCTTAGTATCACGCCAACTTCTGCTCAAGCAGTCCGTAATGCCATAGAAAACACAGATTTACGTGTTTCATCAATTAAGCCTACTGTGGACTAATATGTACTTGAAACAGATTTAAATATGCAGTGTCGTTATCATCCCGATAGGGAAGCCAGGGTAATATGCCAGAAGATGGGAGTAGGATACTGTCAGGAATGTCTGGATAATTGTGAGGCCTGCACAGATCCCTGCGTGTATTGTAAATTTAGGTCATCATGTATGATATGGGAGCTGTGTAAAAAGAGTGAGAAACGCTACCGTCTGGAGAAAGCAGCTACTGGTGAAAAGAAAGAATAGTAACTTCTCAATAAGTTGGGGCAGCAGTTTAAAAAATGCGACATATCATTTAAAGGAGCATGGGTATGTCTTTTTTTATCTATGCCCTATAATATATGCATCGGCGTGATCCCGATAATCGGGATGTGCCAGGCTTAGCACTCTCCCGATAAATCGGGATAAGGCCAAGTTGCTCTACATCCCGATTATCGGGATCCTGTGAGGCCCCGTGTTTAGGGCATAGATAAAAAAAGACATACCCATGCTCCCTGGCTTTCTGCATGCCTTGTTGTGCCCTTTTCAATGACAGATACCCCAACTTATTGAGAAGTTACAAAGAATAATGTAAAACGGGGAAGATAGCACAGTTGATATCGGTCGCATTATAAGAGAGCTGAAAAAAAGACAGAGTATCAATAAAATACCCCGCCGCAAGCGGACGGGGTATCTCCAAAGACATTGAGCGAACCACGAGAGGGATACAATCCCAAGTGATTTAAGTTTACAAAGTTTCCTCTATAGCCAATATAAGAAGAACTACAATTCCAGCCAGGAGTCGGAATAAAGCGCTTTTTTAAGAAGAATACGTGCTGTCTTTACATAATCCTGTAGCTCTTTTGAGATAGAGGACATATCAATAGTCTCTTCATCCATTACCTTCCCAATAATCTCGACTATATCGGATCGTTTCCCTTTTGCTATGTCTACGAGATCTTTATCATAGGCATCAGCAATAGCTGAATACATTCCGCTCTTCTCTAACATAACCATGTACGTTCGGTTTAATATGGGCCTCAGGTGATCAGGGGAACCATTAGATACATTGGAGAGCCCGCAGGTAGATCTCAGCCCTTCTCCCAGATCTTGAACCATTGGCATAAACTGAAGCAGGGCATAAACCTGATCTTGTTGAACATTGACAGGGGTAACAATTCCGTCTATAAAGATATCCTCATTGACAATACCTGCCTCATTGGCTGCATATGCTAACTCTACTGCCAATTCAGCCCTCTCATGCTCATCTCTGGGCATACCATGAGGCCCCCATAGAAGTGCGATCATGCCCGCATTATATTTTGCACAGAGAGGAAGCATCTTTTCATATCGTGCAGGTCTACACATGATGGAATTAATAAGAGGTCTCCCTTTGCATACAGCCAGCCCGGCCTCTATGGCCTCAATATTTGATGTATCAAGGGTTAAGGGTACATCGTCAACTACCTCCTGAACAGTCTTTACAACCCACTCCATCAATTCAGGGCCTCCCTTCCTGGCAGGGCCCAAATTGATATCAATAAAGTCCATGCCTAATTCCTTCTGTTTTTTGGCCTCCTCCTGGATTGGAAGTGGATTTCTCTCTTTAAAGGCGCGGCCTATTTTTGTAGAGATAACATTCAAACTTTCTCCGATTAATAGCATTTCCCTATCTCCTTTTTAAATTTAAACAGCGAAGTCCTTGAGGAACTTTGTGATCTGGGCAGCCTCTCTTGGTCCAACAAGTACCTCAGATCCTTTAACTTCCTCTTCCAGATCACCACTAATAGCAGCAGCGTAACCAGGTATGATAAGTTTTTTATGCTTAACCTTATCTAATATACCGCATTTGTTAACAAATATACCAACTGCATCACCCACAAAGCTACCAGCAGCCCAGGCTGTCATAACCGAAAGGCCTTCTGTATCCATTATCAAGAGCCACGTTGGAATCCTGCTTGCATCTATCTCAGCGCTTACAATAAAGTATGTAAGGGCGAAATTGGTTGTAATAACAACAGGCGAATTTTCATTAGGGCCATTAATCTCATAGATGCCCTGGTCTACCATCATTGGCCTCTGTGGATCCGTATAGATATTTAATCTCTCTACCAGAAGGGAAAAGAGACTCTCCCCGATAAAATCAGACAGTATAATAATACCAGCATACTTGGCGATGAACATGGCTGCAATAACCGTTTCCTTATCCAGGTTGTCCGCCATCTCACAGGGGAATGTAATGGTTGGAAAACCTAGGGCCCTATTCTTTTTCATAATAGCCTCACGCCGCAACCAGATTTGGTCCTCAAAGGCCCTTCTTACAGTTCTCGAGTTGGAATCCAGGATAAGATCCTTCAGCCCCATACCGGTCAGCTTACCTGTGAGTTCCATAAGACCGTCCATATCATCCGCCTTGATAGCTAATGGAAGTCCCGTTTCCTTGGCAAGTGCCCCCATATCATCCACATTGTCCTTTGTGGCTGCATATATTACCGGCTTTCTGTCGGCAGAGGCATCTATTCCTACCTTCATAACACCAACATCTTCACTCATCAGTACCAGACAAAATTCGCTCTCATCAACCACCTTTTTAGCCAGTGCCGCAAACTTTCCCGGCTCACCATTAACATCCTTTATAGCTACCAACTCCGGCCTCAGGTTAAAACCAACCCTTATAAACTGAAAGGTATCCCACACCTTCAACTTTTCTGCCAATGTTCCTTCATCCGTGTCACTGGTTACCAGTACTCCAACTCCAGGTTGATTGACAAATGTCTTTTCATGCCTGAAAAGCACTGTTTCCCCACCAATCTTAAAGGATCGATCACCCGCCCCGATCTGCATCGGCCTCACTGGCGGCGCGGATGCCTCGGCAAGCTGCTCCTTTGCCTCATCGCTTACATAGGGGCAACTGGCTAACTCCGCCTTGCCTGATGCAAGGGCCATTGCAAAGGCCAGGCATGTGGGATGCCCACATTCCTTGCAATTGGTCTTTGGCAGCATCTTAAATATCTGAATACCTGTTAAACCCATAACGCACTCCTTATTTTATCAAGTTAATTAAGACGCAGATCCTCGCAGATATTCTTTAAGATATTTAAAATCTTGATAATCTGCGTCCAAAAATGGGATTCCCCATACTTTTGAATTATCTCTATTCCTTGGCCCCTTAATTTAACAATTTTTTAATAGTCAATCGTCAATCGCAAATTGATTATCCCAGGATAGGATCCATCTCAAGGGCAGGATGCTTTTTCTCTTGGAGGAAGGGAAGTATCTCTTCCTCTGTAGTGCCCACGCTCTCATCTGCTACTCTATCTAATAAATCAGGCACATTAAGTTCCTCTGCTCTCTTATCATACCTTTCCTTTATTTCCTCCTTAAGGTGCTTGGGCATCCATACCATTCGCAGAAGTCCTCCTTCATACTTAAGGAATTTTCGCTGTGTGATATTATATTTTCCGTGACCAACAAAGCCTGGAGTAGACACACCGCCGCCAACAGCCCCTGCCAGCGTGCTAAACTTCATACCACAGGGCGTCATCTCAATGTAGTCCCTATCAACGGTCATGATTCCATTACAGGAAGGGAGCACTGCAGCGATAGCCTCACAACATCCACAGGTCGTATGTGGGTCATTAACAATGCTATACAGATTATAGTGGTCTACAGTCCCCCTTGAGGTCTTTTTGACAAACTCGTTTACTCCTTCCCACTGACCAAGATCTGCATCAATCACTTTGCCCTTCTCTATTGGCTGGTTTGGGCCTGTGGGGTCGATTTCATAAGCCGCTTTACAATCCATCCAGTTATATGCCCCGCATAGACCCGTTCTTTCAGGGCTGATCGTGCAAACATGATTTGGAGCAAAAGATTGGCACAGGGTGCACGAGTAATAGGTCTCTGTAGTCTCATCTGTCATTCCCTCTATCCTGGCATCCCTTGCACCATACACCTCTTTTGCCGTCTTGGTCAATTCATCTACATCCTTCTTTTTGGTCATGAGGGTAACCTGAAGCTTATCAAATATTCGGCCAAAATCCTGATGAAGTTTGGCATGCAGGATGGTTCCAATATCCTTCAGGGTAAAGCCCTTTTCTGCTGCTCCATCACCAACCCTTATCCATGAAATATCCCTCTGTCCTATATGCATTATACCTTGGGCAAAGTTTACAAGGTGATGAATCTGACGCTCAAGGATAGGCTCGAAATCCTCCTCCATCTGCCTGCCTGCTACCTCAACAAATATACCCAAGGGGAGGTTATCCCCTCTCTTAACATCACCCACATCCGGGCCATCAACAATAACCTTTCCATCCTCAATGTCTTTCATGTCAGCAATCCGCACTAATTCAGTGCACTTTGAGACACTCCCGCCCATCTCCAGATATACATCACCCTTTCGAACCCGCTCCCCCTCAAAGGCAGGGCCATAGGTGAGGGGTATATCTATCTCTGTAACGGATATCTTCAGCCCTCGAACCTCGATAGATTTAGCAGCAATCTTATCATGTGGCACCTCTGGCACAACATGTTCATAGGTGCACACACCCCAGGGTAGTACCGCAGGTATATCGGTATCTGCAATAGTCGGGAAACCCCAGTTTATAGCGCCCGCTGCGTTGGCAGCCCATTCCGCATTGACATCACCCAATGCATTGACAAAGGCAAAGATTCTGTCCTTTTGGTATTTCAGCATCTTCTTATAATCCCCTGGTTGTATACCACCAAAGGAAAGGCCTGCCAAGCACGCAAATCCGAGGGCGAATACCGCTGCAGAGATATCAGGGCCAAAGGGCACAATACGGGTGCCCCATCCGATCTGAACACCTGCCTCTATCAACTGCTCTGCAACTGTAGTACCGCTCTGATTGGCAGCCAAGAATATGTAGAGGTTTTTCTTCTGATATTCCTCCACGATGCTCTTGGCTATCTCTGGGTTTGGAGCGGCCCCAACAATGGCTGCGAAACCCGGGGCAGTGCCATCCACAAACTCAATGCCCCTCTTTCTCATGATTGTGTCATCGGCTGCACCCAGCCAGATTTTTCCATTGTCGATGTCCGGGTCTTCTACACTTGGTTGATAGAAATCAGGTTCCTCCACATAGCGAATGGCCTCCACTATCTCTTCGGCAAATAGAGCAGCCATACCGGCATCCAGAAGTGGACCTAAATATGGAGTATGACAGTCTTTCTTAACATGAGGTGGTAGTAACGCCTTGCAACGGTTCATAACCGGCTCTGCATCGGCCAGTGTTTCAATCTTTTCTCCCAGTATAGAATAGATAATAGGTAGATAGTAGGCCGTATTCGGAAATCCTATCTCCTGTTTAGCGCCATATTTATCTATGGCCTCCTTTAATTTTCCCTCTGCCTTTGAAACTATGTTGTAGCCACCTTGTATGGCAGCAAATGCTACTAATTTTGACATATCTTTCTCCTCCTTATTCTTAAGGCATTTTATGATTCAATTCGATAATATCCTTTAAGCCGCCTCTAACTCACGTCGTGCAGCCATATCAAAGAGCACCCTCTCCCTTGCCT
>CAZSWT010000068.1:0-14821 GCA_964611035.1 uncultured Desulfobacteraceae bacterium | reverse complement strand
GAGAGGCCGTGATGGCCGTGAAGGCAGGGGCCAGCAACTACCTTACCTATCCCATAAATCCTGATGAGGTGAAGTATGTAACAGAAAGTGTTCAGGAATCTTTAATTATGCAATCCGAACTCGACTACTTACGAGATCAATCTTGGCAGGCCGATTCATTGGAATTCGTTCAGACTGAAAGCACGGTGATGAAAAAGGTCTTAGACAAGGTCCGCTCGGTCGCTCCAACCAAGAGTACTGTTCTGCTCATCGGTGAAACAGGAACGGGGAAAGGTGTGCTGGCCAAACTAATTCATCGGCACAGCAACCGAAGGGATGCACCATTTATCAGTGTACACTGCGGAGCCATCCCGGATACTCTTTTGGAAAGCGAACTGTTCGGGCATGAGAAAGGCTCCTTCACAGGGGCTGTCCGGAGAAAGCTGGGTAAATTTGAGATAGCTAAGGGAGGGACGATCTTCCTTGATGAGATAGGAACCATCACTCCATCTGCCCAGATTAAACTCTTACAGATACTACAGGATAGGACTTTTCAACGCGTGGGAGGAGAAGAGACCATCGAAGCTGATGTGAGAATCATCGCTGCCACAAATACAGACCTGAAGAAAATGTGTGACCAGGGGCAATTCAGAAAAGATCTCTATTATCGATTATATGTATTTCCAATTGAACTTCCGCCCTTGAGAGAGCGAGCAGGAGATATCCCTCACCTTGTAGAGGTGTTTTTGAAAAAGATGAACAAATTCGATCAAAAGGAAATTCACGACATACATCCCCAGGTCTTGGAAGCCTTTAAAAGTTATTCCTGGCCGGGAAACATTCGGGAGCTGGAAAATCTTATGGAACGGGCCTACATACTGGAAACCTCTTTTGTGCTAACTCCGGAGAGCTTTCCAGGCGAACTTTTTGATTCAGAAGCTCCCTCGGCGAGTGTCTCGGTAGATGCTTGCCTTAGCCTGGCAGAAATGAGGGGCAAGGGCATAGAAGATATTGAAAGGCACTATCTGAAAGAACTGCTGACCGAGAATAGGGGAAAAATAAAAGACTCTGCAACAGCAGCGGGGATTACCACTCGCCAGCTCCATAAATTAATGAAAAAATATGGCATCCGAAAAGAGGAGTTCAAGGCATTAGCGTAGCCAAAGCCTAGAGCCTTATTCTCACTCCTTTTGAAGCTCTCCTTTATAATTCCACAAAAAGGCTGATTATGATCAAAAAAGTCCTTCGGTCGGAACCGATTGTTCCGATACGTTAAACATCGGAACTCAGGTTTCTTATTTTAAGTTTTTTCTATTATTTCAGCCCATTAACACGCCTTATCAACTCTTTCCTGGCTCAAAATCCCAGCCTTTAGTTAAATATCGGAACCCATAGTTCAGTTAAGGATTTGCTCATAATGAAATAAATCTCGAAATATCAATAGGTTATCACCTTGGCACGATTACTGCTTAACTATGCCGTAGACCCGGGTCAACGATGACAAAACCGTTTAGAAGGAGGTGATGAAAAGATTAAAAGTGTGTGACAAGCTGATCACAATTAGGGGAATCGTTATCCCAGTGGCTTGGGATGAAAAAGGCAAGGTGGTCGCTGCAGCTCTCTCCACACACACCGAGGATGAGTACCTCATTGATCCCGATTACAAGGGAAAGGAATTGCTGCATCATATCCAGGAAGAGGTGGAAGTAAGCGGCGTAGTCAGAGAAGAAGATAAGAAGATACTCAATATACAAAAATACATCTTAAAAAAAGGTGTGGGATCAAAAGAGAATCTTTTAAACTAAAAACTAAATGTTTCAAAAATGTACATTCCTGCTTTGGATAGAACAGGAAAATCTATTTAAAAAGAGGAGGTTTAAAAATGAAAAAGAATAAAAGATTTTTGTTTATGGGGCTGTGCGCCATGATTATCGTTACTTTTCTCTCTGGATCGGCTTTTTCTTCAGAAACAGTAACGATTGCGGGAACAGTCAATGAAGATTACCAAATCGTTGCTGATAACGGCCAGATATATCAAGTGGCAGATACTGAAAAGGGTGATGAGGTGATCGATCTCGTTGGCAAGAAGGTGAAGGTGACAGGCACGGTTGAGGAGAGCGATGGAGAGAAAGTAATCACGGTCACTTCATATGAAGTTATTGGGAAATAACATTTCAAGCTAGCGATCATACTGAAGATTTAGGGGGGAAGTCTTTCTTCCCCCTTTCCTCATATAAAGGGGATATCACTATAAATGGAAGAAGATGCCGCTAATATTGAAGATATTGAACCTCCGGGCCCAACGGGTGGCTTCCACCATAAGACATTATCTTTTCGCGAACAATTCTTTCCGGAGGCGACCTGTGCTGATTGGAACGACTGGAGGTGGCAACTGCGTCACAGGATCAGGGACTTCGATACCCTGAGTCGTTTTCTTCGTCTCTCCGATGATGAGCGGGCGATGGATGCCCACGGTATGAAAGGGTTTCCCATGGCGATCACGCCTTACTATGCGAGCCTGCTCGATCAAGAAAATCCGCTCCAAGCACTCCGCCGAACAGTGGTGCCTCACATTGCGGAGAATGTGTGTTCTCCCGGTGAGGCGCGAGACCCTCTCGGAGAGGAGCACGACAGTCCGGTTCCGGGAATAGTGCATCGATATCCGGATCGAGTTCTTTTCCTGGTGACGAAATTCTGTTCCACGTATTGTCGATACTGCACCCGATCACGGCTTGTTGGGAATCAAAGTGGATATCACTTCAACCTGACTCAATGGCAAAAGGCTATTGCATACATAGAGTCAACGCCTACTGTTAGAGATGTGCTGCTATCCGGTGGTGACCCATTGACCCTCCCGGATGAAAAGCTGGAATGGCTTCTATCTCACTTAACACGCATCCCTCACGTGGAATTCCTGCGGATTGGGACAAAAGTGCCTGTAGTTTTGCCCCAGCGCATCACACCAGGCCTCGCTCGGATGCTTAAACGCTATCATCCTTTATGGATAAGTATTCACTTCACCCATCCGGATGAGCTGACTCCGGAGACAACTCTGGCATGTGAGCGACTTGCAGATGCCGGTATCCCTTTAGGGAGCCAGACTGTTCTCCTTGCAGGAGTCAATGACAATATAGAGACCATGAAGCGATTAATGCATGGGCTCCTCCGAATAAGGGTCAGACCATACTATCTCTATCAATGTGATCCCATCGTAGGTTCTGCCCATTTCAGAACACCGGTGGCAAAAGGCATGGAGATTATCCAGGGTTTGCGTGGTTACACAACCGGGTATGCCGTGCCAACTTACGTGATTGATGCCCCCGGAGGGGGCGGCAAAATTCCATTGCTTCCAAGATACGTTGTTGGGCGCGATGGGGGGGATCTGTTGCTCAAAAACTACGAAGGGCATATCTATCGTTATCCAGATACAGGAAGTGAGATCGGTTCAAGAGAACCACGAGAGCTTTTAAAGCGCCAACGGTGGAGGTGATTATGCGCTTAGGGATTACATACGACCTTCGGGAGGATTACATTGCCGAAGGGTTCAGCGAAGAGGAGACGGCCGAATTTGATCGTGAAGATACCATTGTGGCCATAGAGCTGGCCCTCAAGGATTTCGGGCATGAGGTAGATCGAATCGGCAATGTCAGGAACCTTACATCACGTCTGGTTGCAGGGGAGCGGTGGGATATGGTGTTCAATATTGCTGAGGGATTGAAAGGCTTTGGCCGTGAGGCACAGGTGCCCGCATTGCTGGATGCATACAATATACCATACACCTTCTCAGACCCATTGGTGCTCTCACTCACGCTTCATAAGGCGATGGCCAAGCGAGTGGTACGACAGCTCGGAATTTCCACACCAGATTTTTACGTTATAGAAAAAGAGTCCGATGTGGCAAAAGTTGATCTTCCCTTCCCTCTTTTTGCTAAACCCGTGGCTGAAGGTACAGGGAAAGGAATTAACGCAGCATCGAAGACCGGGAGCCAGAGCCAGCTCATATCGGTGTGCACGAGACTTCTAACGACATACAAACAGCCCGTGCTCATAGAGACCTTTCTTCCGGGCCGGGAGTTTACAGTGGGGATTATCGGATCTGGAACAGATGCCGCGGCCATTGGCGTGCTGGAGGTGATCCTGCGTGAAAATGCAGAACCTGATGTTTATTCCTATTTGAATAAGGAAAGATACGAAGACTCAGTGGAGTATCTTCTGGCAAATGATGCTATGGCAGAGAAGGCCAAAGAGATGGCCCTAACGGTGTGGCGAGGGCTTGGATGCAGGGATGCGGGTCGGATTGACCTTCGAGCTGACGCGGATGGTATGCTAAACTTTATGGAAGTGAATCCTCTGCCCGGACTGCATCCCCAACATTCAGACCTTTGCATTATTGCCCACAGGGTGGGTATGGCGTATAGGTCTCTTATCGAAGCGATTATATGCTCGGCTATCACTCGTATTCACAAAGACCATTTTAGCACAGGCGCCTGGCATGCATAAAAAGGTAATTGGCATAGTGCACAATGTACCAGTTTCTTCCGGCCATGCCTTTTCAGAGGCCTCCATCGACATCTATACGCAAGTTGAGAACATTGAGAAAGCTCTTGATGAACTGGGGTATTCATCAATTCGAATCCCCTTTACGAGGGATGTCATTGACTTCATTCAAAAGATGAAAGAGGAAAAAGTGGAAATGGTTTTCAACCTGTGCGAGACCCTGGACGATGATCCACGTTTTGCAGGGCACCCGGCCGCCGTCCTTGAACTCTTAGGGATGCCCTTTTCTGGTTCGCCTTCAATGGCTATTATGCTCACAACGGATAAACTTATAACCAAACGCCTATTAAAGGCCATGGGGATAATGACTCCGAACTACCTTGTTTACGATAACATGTCTGCCTTTTACCCTGCGGTCCTCAGGTTTCCTGTTATTGTCAAACCGAAGTTTGAAGACGCCAGTATTGGCATTGACCAAGAGTCGATTTTTGAGGATGAAATAGAACTCGGTAAGGAGCTCAGGGGATCTTTTAAGCGTTTTGGAACTCTTTTGGTAGAAGAATATGTAGCTGGCAGGGAGTTTAATATTTCCATTTTCGGATACCCTTCACCAAGAGTGCTTCCAATAGCAGAAATGGATTTTTCCGGCCTTCCCAAAGAGCTTTATCCTATTGTGGGTTACCGGGCCAAATGGGAAAAGGCCTCTTTTGAATATCACAACACATCACGAAGCTTCCTACAAGGGCTACCCCATATGATGCTGAGAGAATTGGAAAGAACGGCCCTTGAGTGCTTTCGCCTCCTTATGCTAAGGGATTATGGCCGCGTTGACATGAGGGTTAATGGCCAAGGACAGATCTATGTCCTCGAGGTTAACGCAAATCCTTGCCTGAGCCTTGATGCAGGATTTGCAGCGGCTATACAGCAGGCCGGTATGTCATATATCGATATGGTAAAGGAGCTTGTAGATTTCATGGAACAAAGATCAAGGAATAATGGAAGTCCAACCGCTCACATTTCATGATAGGGGAAAAATAACGAGCCTTTTAAGGCAGAGGGGTGTTTTTACCGACGAGGAGATCCAGGTGGCCTTAGATGTTATCGATGAGGCCCTCACCCGACCCGAGAGGAGGGACTATCAGGTTTACGGCGCCTTCGATGGTGATGGTAACCTTGCAGGATATATCTGTTTTGGGCCTGTTCCCATGGATGATGACTGTTACGATCTTTATTGGGTTGCAGTAGATGAAAAATTTTCAAGAAAAGGGATCGGGGAAAAGCTACTAGGATTCATGGAGGAATGTGTGTCCAGAGAGGGGGCCAGGTGTATCTACGTGGAGACCTCTTCTACGGCGCCGTACCAGGCCGCGAGATCATTTTATGAGAAGCATGGCTACCAGCTCGTTTGTTCCCTGAAGGATTTTTATCGTGAAGGTGATCACAAGATGATCTTTATGAAGAAGGTTTGCGGCCTTAGCACCAAATAAGACGATGATTTAATATTACGGCGAAGAATCATAAGTCACCTTAATTTCTATCATTTTGATATATTTTTAAATTGCCACCAGAAAATCGCATAACACATAAAACAAAGGATGCACATATAAGATGAAGGCTTTAATAATTTCTGCAGGTCGAGGCAGCAGGCTCAATAATTTAACAAAAGATATACCTAAAGCTCTTATTCCTCTTTTAGGTCTGCCGTTAATCGAAAGGGTAATATTGACGACAAAAGAAGCAGGTATTAACGAATATGTAATAGTTGTTGGTTATTTAGGAGAAAAGATAAAAGTATTCTTAGGAAATGGAGACCGGTTCAGGGTAAAAATAGATTACATAGAGAATGAGGAATGGCAAAAAAGCAATGGTGTTTCTGTCTTAAAGGCTAAAAAGCTGTTGAATAAAAACTTTTTCCTGCTAATGTCTGACCACATTTTTGATGCTCGTATTCTAAAAGGGCTTGTTAATTATGATATGAAAGGGACTGTTGTCCTGGCAGTTGACAGAAGAGAACCGCTGACGGATGATACTAAGGTTCTTGAAAAGAATGGAAAGATTATTGATATAGGCAAGGATATACAGGAATCAAACTGTATAGATACTGGTATCTTCCTGTGCTCACCAAAGATATTCTCTTATATTGAAGACGCGGTAAAGAAAGGTAAGACCGAACTATCAGATGGTATTGCCAGGGCTGCTGAAAATCGAGATGCCGAAATATTCGACATCACGCAAATTAACAGTTATATTTCAAGCATCCGGAAGGAGATAGAAGCTTTCTGGATGGATATTGATACAAAGGAGGACTTAAGCAAAGCAAAAAAGCTTTTAATTGAGAATGCGTGTAAAGGAAGAAATGACTTGCTTGCAACCTATGTGAATAAGCCAATAGAGAATTTCATTGTAAGCAGATTGGCCAATACACGGATTACAGCGAACCAGGTTACTATACTAACAAACATAGTTGCTTATGCGTCAACATTTTTATTCCTCCAAGGATATCTATTATTTGCTTCCCTTCTCACCTTTATCGTTTCATTTATGGACGGTGTGGATGGAAAACTTTCAAGAGTGAAAATAGCTTCTTCAAATATAGGAAAAATGGAGCATGCCTTCGATTTTCTTTTTGAGCATTCATGGTATATTGCTTTGGCCTTTTATTTATCAAAAACCTATGGAATATCAGCGATTTTGCTATCCACATTCATACTCATGTTTGATAGTTTTTCTCACTACTGCGGACAGGCATTTGGAAAGGGAATAAAGGAACGCCCGTTGGCAGACTATGGGCGAATCGAACAACTATTTAGAAAATTTGATGGCAGAAAAAACAGTTATATTATTTTTATCCTTATCGGAGTTTTACTTAATGTGCCATTTTACTCGTTATTGGCTATAACTTTATGGTCATTTATAAGCGCAGGATTCTATTGTTTAAGAGCCATGAAACACTTGCATATGCTGGATCAGGAAAAGCAACTCTAAGTATCTTATCTAACAAACTTCCTTGTAATGCTTTTTTGTCCGAAGGTGTTAACTGTATCACTTTTCGCCAGCGGACCCTGGCTATCGAGACGTAGCGCTCGTTTTATGAGGAAGAAAATCCTTCTGTAAGAACTGGGGGTTCCGATACATTAAATATCGGAATCTAGATTTCTTGTTTGGGATTTCTCCATTATTTCAGCCAGTTAATCTATCTCATTGCCTTTTTCACAGGTCAAAGCCCCATCTTTTTAGCAAGCATCGGAACCGATAGTTCAGTTAAGAATTTACTGCAAGTAAAATAAATGTTGCAATATCACTAGGTTATCATCTTGGCACGATTAATGCTCAATGTTAAGATCACAGGAACTCAGCATGATTAACAGACTGTGAAAGGAGGTGACGAAAAGAGACAGTTTTGTTAATGACTGGGTGGAGGGGTGAGCGTGGGATGGAAATATATGTTGCGAAGCTCACGGAAACATCTGAAGATGTAAGGGAGTGATCGAAAAGGATAGGAGAGTCAAGAGCTTCTCATGAAAGAAGACGATAAGCATTCCTATGATTCTATTTTTAAGGAGGAGGAAAAACGATGAAGATAAAAAGGAATTCTTGGATATTAGCAGCCTGTTTAGGTATGGTCTTGCTGTTTTTTTTGCCCTTACAGGCCAATGCCAAGAAGCATTTTAGCAAAAAGGCCATTACACAGGTGCAACAACAATTGAAAGAACTTGATTATTACCAGGGCGAGATCACAGGCTCTTTGGATGCAAATACTGCGGAGGCGGTAAAGGCATTCCAGAAGGATCATAAAAAACTCAAGATAGATGGTATTCCCGGTAAAAAGACAAGAAAAGCACTCACGAGAGCAATTAAAGAAAAAGCGACTGGTTCTACACAAAGTCCGCCATCGGAAAAACAAACTAAAAAATAGGTTTTCAGAATAGACATCAACTTAAAGAGGGGATCCTGTAGCGTCGGGATCCCCTTCTTTTTCAAAACCCCGGTGGAGAGGTTCCCTCTCCAGCCTGATATTTGATGATCGTTTGTCAATCCCGTCATGACATTATGTTTGGAAAAATAGAATCCCTCTGCCGTTTGAAACAAATTTTTTGAAATGGGAACAAGGGAAAGATATTTTTCTTCCGTTAACTTTAACCTGGCGTTGTTAATTTACATATGTAGAAACTGCATCGGAGGATACGATTTTTCCAGGGCGCTTGCATTCCTATGCATGCTGCTCATCAGTCACAAGTCTCCACCTCTGGTGGTGGCTTGTGAGTCTCATAGATTTAAACATGCCGCAGGGAATCAGGATATGAGGAGTATGTGCGATGTATGGCAGAGATGTGATTTGGTATTATTCAACAAATGGAACAGTATTCAAAAACAGACCTTAGAAATTCCTTTTATGACGGCATGTTTGCCAATGCCTTTGCCACCCTCACGGGAGGGGTCTTCATCACAGGCTTTGTGCTGTATCTCGGAATGAATGATTTTATGATCGGGATTGTGGCATGAATGCCCTTCATAGTCACGGTATTTCAGGTACCTGCTTCGTATCTTGCTTAAAGGCATGAAAACGCAACCATTCGAAAATGCAGGCAACTTATACAGAGAATTTTTCGATGAATAAAAGCTCGAGAGGATCGGAAAATAGAATTCGTGAACGATACAGGGACAATTTAAAAGAAACGCTCTCTGCAAAAGGTCAAAAGAAATGGACCTTGTTAGAGGATCTTGCGATAGAACATGGGTATACACTCGAAGACGGGTATTCTTACCGGTATGAGAAGAATTACTTGATGAAGATAGGCTGGAATATCATCTACATAGAAAACATAATCTCTCAGGAATACAATGAGATTAGGGAGTTACTTGAAAGAAAAGGGAAAATAAGAACAAGCCCTTCGCTTATTGGAAACGCGCTTGCCATTGGAAGCAGCGCCTTGGGCGGAGCATTTCTCGGTTATTTACTGATACTGGCAGGATTGCATCCTCTGGTATTGATCCCCTCCATTATAATCCCTCCAGGTGTGTGCATATACGATATGTTAAAACAGAGCACCAATGAGAGCAACAAACTTGCAAAGTTAGATACACCTTTGGAGAAGTATCAAGAGAATATTTACTACGACGATGATGCGATAAAGAGATTTAATTATAGAATCTACAAGAAAGCTTTATTAGATCGTTAATGTGAAGAGTTTTCCAGCTTGTTACGGAAAAAATTCCCTCTGCTTTGCGTTTGATTTTAGAACGCGTCTCATATCACATAGGTTTAATTTTCTTGACGCTTACTCTCGACCCATATATTATGCGTTAATCACATTTAGGTTACTATGCTTTCAATGTTAATTTAATGGGTTCTCTTTAATATATGACTAAGTGTAGATAAAAGGAGTTCAGCTATTTCCGAATATTCACAGAAAAGCAGTAGGATAAGTACCTTCCATATCCTTCGCCACGAAACAAGGCATCTGAGATCCCAACTCAGGCTTCACTCTCGGTGGAAAAGGACGGTGTTAATCATTCCACTGCTTGCAAGCGAGTACACAGATCCCTCAAACCTGCCAGTATTCAGAAACATCCTCAGGTACCTGCATATAGTGCCTTACCTTTCCCATATAATCTTCGGTCTTGACAGGGCCACTGAGGAAGAAGCCTTTCAGTTAAGAGACTTGATAAAGGATGCGGGACTTAAGAATTACCTCATCCAGTGGAACGATGGGCCGGGCTTTGGCAGTATCTATAAAAAGCTCAACGAGTCGGGATTCAACATGAAGGAATCTGGCAAGGGGAAAAACATGTTCATCAGCTTCGGCATTGCAATTGCCTTGGGCGCCGAGTCGATTGGGCTGATCGATGCCGACATTCGGACATTCAAACGAATACAATTGGACAGACTCTTCTACCCGGTGGTAGTGCTTAACTACGATTTCTCAAAGGCTTACTACGCGAGGATCTCCGATAGAGGAGAGCTCTACGGTCGGGTGAAACGGTTGCTATTGGACCCCCTTTTACTTTCCCTTAAGAGGAAGTTTGCAGAGACCAAAGAGGAGAGGATGCTGCGCCTGATTGATTTCCTGTTGACCTTCAATTACCAGCTCTCCGGCGAGGTGGCGTTTCATGTGGATCTCCTCAAAAAGATGCGCTTTGCCACCAACTGGGGAGTGGAGATCTTCACCTTGATAGAGGTGTACCGCAAGGCCTCCTCCCCTGCGCAGGTCATGTTTAGCGATGAGCCCTTCGATCACAAACACCAGGATGCATCAGTAGAGGATCAGGCAAAAGGCCTTAACCGGATGGCGATTGATATTGTGACCACCCTCATGAATGCCCTCATTATCGAGGAGGGGCTTGAGATCTCGGATACTTTTTTCAGAGATTTAGGCATTACCTATCAGGCTGTCGCTGAAGAGCAGATCAAAAAGCACTCAGATGACGCGAGCTTTAGCAACCTTCAGCATGACCGCGATGCCGAGGAACACCTTGTCAAAAACGTGTTCCACCAATCTATTCTTCAGGCAGGCGATGTTCTTACTGCGCCGTTTAGAATAACGGAGATGTTCTTGAGGTTCGTCACTACCCACCCCGAATTCAAACCCTTTCTTGAAAATGGACTTGCCGAGGCTATAATGGAGGTGGAGCGCAAGAGCCAAAAAAGCATTTTTGAGATGCCGCAGACTGTATCATGGGAGCGAGTGGCAAGTAAGATACCGAGAATATACTATGATCTGATCGATGTGGTTGAAGAGGAAAAGAGACGCTTTTCTTGAAAATAGAAACTATCTTACAGCCGACATCTCCCTCCAAAAGGTATTGCTGGGGTCTGTTAGACCAGTGCACTGAAACCTGGGGCTAATTACCTTAGTCCCTCGATTCATAAATTCGATGACGTATTTATTTACTCGGGACTAAGTGCTGCCTGCGACGAGCTCAGCCGAGGCGAGTGAGCAATCGCAAAGATTATACTCATTAGAATACGTTATAGTATTTGCGAATCGAAGCACTTAGAAAGCGTTGTCTGTGCTGTGGCTATTAAAGGTACCCTATTCCCCATAAATTTTTTACCGTAGAATTTAACAGAGTAACCCTGATTATCAACTTCTTCGTGCTCTGGTTGCAAGTGAGCCTTCTTTATTTTGTCTTAAATATAAATCTCAATGCCTCTGCTTCGCCTTCTCGTCCCACACCTGGATCAGATAGTCTTTATAGTCTTCGAATACCTGGGCCTGCTCCTCGACTACTTCTTCGGCCTGGCTTGAAGTCATTTTTCGAGTTCGGTTGATGAAGGAGGCCACGCGTCCCAAGTAAAGAGGGGTAACCAGGTTGACCAGCTGTGTGCGGTTATAGGTCCAGCTGTGAAATGTGGCTGCTGTTTCGTAGAGGACGTGGACCCAGGTGGTAACCGGCATCACAAACTTTGTCTTGGCCCTGGTAGCACATCGCTTGAGTTCCTCAAAACACTCAGAGCAAAAGATATCCTGGTAGATGCCCTTGAACTGCCGAAATCCTGTCTTATATTCCGTGACCAACCGTTCGAGATCAACCTGGATGGGTTCCGGCTCCATAAATTCCTGAAGTCCAAACAGAGGCACGGTCCGACTGCCTTTAATTGCCTTCCACTGGGCTTCGTGCTGCTCCATGAGGACAAAGAGTGTATGCACTACCTGGCGGAACATAGGCCCTAAGGACTCGGCCGGATCCTTGGCATCATGGGTCTTTACCCCAAGATTGGACTGGCAGATCTTAAAGTTATTGGTAATCGCGTTGGTGGTCATCCACACATCAATGCCATACCGGGCCACGTCTGTATCCCAGACATCTTGCTCGATATAATACGAGGCGAGCTGTCCGGCAAATGAAAAGTCTCCCCCAATGGGCTGGCGGATACGCAGGCCATACAAAGCCCTGGTAAGATTATACACAATGTTGTTGGTGATAGTGCCATCATACTTGCAGCGCGAGTACACGGGAGATACGTACTGGTAGTCCTTCTCCAGGATTGGCTCAAGAAGATGTTTGACCCAATCGCTGGTAATGGAACGTAAGTCTGAATCTACAACCATGCAGGCCTTTACCTTGAGATGCTTAGCCGCCTCAAACACGGAGCGAAAGGCTGATCCCTTGCCACCAAGACCCCGATAGATAGAGATGATCTTTTCTTGCCAGGGCTTAATCTCAAATTCCCTGGCTATCTCCCTGGTGTCATCAGTGGAACCCCCATCGGCAATGAGGATCACGCTCCTTTTATCCTTGTAATGCCTGGCAAGACCGTGGGTAACCATCTGAATTACGTGGGAGATGGTTTTCTCATTGTTGTAGCAGGGGATTCCTACGAGGATGTCTGCCGATTCTATCTCCTTGATCCTTTTAGAGGTATAGCCCCGCAAAGCGGTGTCATAAGCCATTATTAGCCATCCTTACGATGTATCGATTATTGTAATGTTCCTTTTTTTAGCAAGGCTTTGTTATTTATCAAAGAGATTTTTTCACATATCCGGTTGAAGGTTTCTAATTTCAAGAGATAGTGGAATTTGATTCCACCGTAAAGGCTTGGCATTACCTTTAAGATCTTAGTTTAACAGGGGTCTGTTTAAGATTAACTTTATGCCTATGTCTTTTCTTCTATTCCGACGACCTTTAAAAATCGGTCTGTAATAGCCTCTTCTGCTAGCTTCAGCAAAGATTCCTTGTCTTTGGAACTTCCAAAAAGTCCCAAGTTTATTTTTGCTGCTGCCGCGGTGGGGTGACCTCCTGCTTCACCTATATCACCAAAGGCCTGTTCCATAGCATCTCCGAGGTTAATTCTTATATCCTTGTTCCTGGCCGAAATGTACACTACATCCTTAGCAAGGCCGTAGACCAGAACTATGGAAACTCCTTCAAGTTTTAATAGATGATCTGCAGCCTGGGGCAGAGTGTCCCTATCCTTAATAAAGCCCACATTGGCCAACAGCAGGCTTCCAATGCTTCTCCTGTTCTTTATGGCTTCACCCAATACATCAAGGGTTTCCGAGGACATAAGGGGTGTCTCGATCTTGTTCAAAAGTTCCTGAGATGCCTTGGGATATAGGAGAGCCACAGCTTGAAGGTCCTTGGGTGTGGCTCCCCTCGTGAAACCACCGGTGTCGGTCTTGATACCGTAAAGAAGCAATGTAGCTAATTCTTCGGAAATCTCAAAATCAAGCTTGGTCAAATATTCTGTTAAAATAGTAGAGGTCGCACCGAGTTCAGGCCTTATATCAATATAGTCAGCTGAGACCCTTGTGGCGTCAAAGGGGTGATGGTCTATAATGATATCAGGCCTGATTTCCTTTGGAAGGGAATTATTTTCTCCTGGGATAGATGCCTCAATAAGGGCTATTTTAGAATAGCCTTTTATGTCTTTGATTTTGGCAATGGGTACTGCCTCTATTCCAAGGAGATTAATCAGGGCCTTGTTTTCATCATATCCTATTTCTCCGCCATAGATAATATCAGCGTTCTTTCCCATCTTTTCGACAATCCTTTTGAAGGTCATAGCGCTGGCAATAGCGTCTGGATCAGGGTTGTCCTGGGTTACAATAGCTATCCCTTTGGTGGCTTGGCTGATTATTGAACCAAGCCTTTTAAGATTCTTTTTGGCCTCTAATCTTTCAAGACTTTCTATGGCCTCTTCTGCTACTGCAAATGCGGGATAAATAACCTCGGCTATCTCCAACCCCTTGAAATCCTCGCCGGCATCCTGCTTGCCCGCCCTCACAATGAGAGGCACTTCCTCGTTGATCTTCCTGATTATCCCGGCAACCTTGAGGTTTAAATCCAGATCCGTGGTGAGCACCATCACACCCTTGGCCTGCTCCATAGGAAGCTTTTTTAACAGCTCACGTGAGGTAATGTTACCCTCAATGACATTATCAAAGCCCATTTCCCTCAATGCATCTGTTCTCTCAGGTTTGATATCCACAAGGGTTATCTTACGGCCTGATTCTTTCAGTCGTTTGGCAGCAAAATAGCCAGCTGTTCCAATTCCTAAAATAATATACATGAAAATAACCTCATTAGAGAGTTCTACAGCACCTTAAGAGACAAAAATAACAAGCCTGATATCATCATGACCCTTTCGTAACACCTACTGTAAAAAGAGAAAGAATGTATGTCAAGGGAAAGTAGTTAAAATTCAGAAGGATATCTAAGTGATTTATCAATGAAAGGCTCATTTTTATTCAGGTTTTCTCTTAACCTAAACTCCATAAGGGGTGGCTCAATAGAGACAACTTTGATTCGGTCGTTTGGCAGAATGATTAGATCTCGCGTGATTCTAAAGACCCTGTTTCCGAAACGGGCCATAGAGAGGTCGATTTCGGCATGTACGTTT
>CAZSWT010000067.1:0-15114 GCA_964611035.1 uncultured Desulfobacteraceae bacterium | reverse complement strand
GCTTGCCGTAAAGAAGAAGGGAGAAGGAATGAGTATTCTGGATGCACTGCTCAAGTTTTAGACAGAATTAATATGTGGGAGGATTCAACAGGGTAGTTTTTTATCACACCACAAACAAGGATGGACTTTTTTGAACAAAAGCCCTTCCTTGCTTCCTACTACCCGAGTTTTGGCTTTGAGCCTGCCTCTCATTACGGAATTCGATGCGAGTGGGACGTACCTGATACCGCCTTTATGATATTACTCCTTGACGAATCTCGAATGCGTGCCAGTGCAGGCCTTGCTCGATACCTGCCAGAATTCGCTGAAGCAATATAAAATACCCCCTCCCCTTCCTTAATTGCTATGAGCTGTGTTTACCCCGTGAAATTCACGACAGTGACAGCGCAGCGTATTCCACTGGGGAGCTATCAGCTATACCCTTCGTACCATTCATTTTCCCAGATGGCGTGTTAAAAAATGAGAGCCTTATCATCAAAAAAATGGTAGAGACAGTACATCTAAAAGGACCTCACGGAGTATAAAAAAATTTCGTGCATGAAATATAATTGCTCAAGAGGTATGTGTTGACTGATACATCACCACAACAACAGCAAGAAAATACATTTTCCAGATTAGCCTGGAAAGCAGGAGCAGCCACACTGTGCCGTCTCGTCTTGAATACGGCGCGACGTTTTGCCTATCCCTTTGCCCCTGCGTTAAGCCGGGGACTGGGAGTTCACCTAACCGCAGTTACATCCTTAATCGCAATCAATCAGGCGACGAGTATAATCGGCATCTTTTTTGGGCCTCTGGCAGATCGTTTTGGCTATCGGCTTATGATGCTCGCTGGTCTTGTAATGCTCGTCATAGGTATGCTTGCAGGAGGTTTTTTACCCTTCTACAGTGTTATCCTGCTGGCCTTTTTTTTAGCGGGGCTGGCGAAAACGTTGTTTGATCCTGCGTTGCAGGCGTATGTGGGTGAACGAGTACCTTTTCAAAAACGAGGCCTGGTTATTGGTCTTCTCGAGTTTAGCTGGGCAGGAAGCACCCTTGTAGGAATCCCTGGAATTGCACTTCTCATTGATCGGTTTGGATGGCGTTCCCCTTTTCTCGTCTTAGGTGGATTGGGGATTTTCGGCATACTCACTCTCGTAATCCTTATACCCAGAGATATAAGAAAAACAGATGCCCATCAAGACCCTCCGAGTGTGCTGAATGCCTTAAGACAATTAGCTCAACAACGGGCATCCTTAGGCACCCTCGGCTTTGCGTTTTTATTCGCCATTGCTAATGATAATCTTTTTGTCGTATATGGGGCGTGGCTTGAGCAATCATTCAGCCTGAGCATTGTCGCCCTGGGAATGGGAACAAGCATAATTGGAGCGGCCGAATTATTAGGGGAAAGCCTGACCGCTTCTTTTGCTGACCGGATGGGATTAAAGCGCTCCATCATTATTGGCATTATTCTCTCTGCGATGTGCTACGGGATATTACCCTTCTCATCTCAAAACTTACCCCTTGCATTTATTAGCCTTTTTGTTCTGTTTTTAATCTTTGAATTTACCATTGTCTCGTCGTTATCTCTGTCTACCGAATTGTTACCCACATCGCGAGCTACAATGATGTCTGGTTTCTTTGCAGCAGCTGGTTTAGGACGCGTCATCGGCTCATTAATAGGAAGCCATATCTGGCTGGCAGGAGGGATACTGGCAACCGGTCTTGTATCAGGAGTAATTTGTGTAGTGGCGCTCGTATCTTTTGTGTGGGGATTACAGGGACGGCTTCGATAAACTCTGTGCTTGACAGGCATTACTCTCATCTTGCAACCCGCCATACTAACACGCCACAAAAACGGCGGGCAAGCGGCGGGCAAGCTATTACCTCGCAACCCGAAAGTAAAATTTGCTTTCAGCTATTACCTATCAGCTATGAGCTTTGCCCTATTCCCTTCTTTCAACTATTTTTTACCGAAAAGTGGCCGCCAAAATAACGGCGGGTAAACCCTCCAAGAGGATGGCGGGTAAACCTTGAGCAGAAATCGGTAAATACTTGACCAGTTGATAAGCAATTTCTGCACGAACGTACCGGTTAACAATGAAACACGGACCGCCCTTTCACTTTGCGCCCTTAGCCTTCAGCAGTTCAATAATGGCCTTACGGTTATTTTTTTGATACGGTCTTTCCCTGGGTTGTTTTTTCATGGCCAGGCTCAGAACAGTATCGCCTTTTGTATTCTTTGCGTTTACATCAGCACCGTGAGCCAGGAAGAAATTTACCGGTTCCAGCCATGCCTTTTTAGCGGTGTACATGAGGGAGGTGGTTCCATCTTTGACTATCGGACAATCTACATTTACCCCTTTTGAAAGTAGGAGTTCCAGTATCTCTTTCGCGCCCGGCTTGAACTTTCCGTTTTTTGTTTTAAAAACTATCTTCCAGAAGGGAGTTTGCTTATTTATTGTAATGCCTGCCTTAACCAGTAGCGGAACAATCTCCCGCCAGTGTTTGCGGTTACTCATAGCCAATGCCAGGGCATCGTTACCACTCCTTGTCTTGTAATAAAGATCACCACCCCGGGCGATTACAAGCTTGACCATCTCTGCGCTGCCCAGGTTGGCAGCCTTCTGGAGGAGCGGAGAACCGTAAACGGTGGAATTTGGATCCATACCCCTGTCCAGATATGCCTTTACCGTGGCTACATCGTTGGCATTGATGGCTTTCAGAATTACCGTGTTTTCCTGCTTTGAAAGACGGGGACCGGCTGACCTGGATTTGCCCTTCCTGGCAGGAACGCTGGCAGTGGGCATCGTTACAGCAGGCTGTGCCTTCGCGGTGCTCGGAATGCCGGCAGCCGGAGACTGATCAAGTTTTACCTTCACACCTCCACTGAGAAGATACAGGTTAATAGACCCCACGTGTTTGTCCTGGGAGAATTTCCAATATTTCGACTGACCGTGATTAACGGAGTACTTGGTTGTTCCTATTTTACCCTGGTAGTTAGTTCCCGTATAAAGGGTAAAATCTCCCCGGGAAACAGAACGGCTCTGGCTATCACCGGTTATAGTAATTACCAGCTTTTTCCCCGGATATAGAATTTTACCGCGTCCCGACGGCCTCTTAAGGGCAAAAGTATGCGTCATTAATCGGGGTTTCGGCTTGGCTATGATTCTGCGTTTTGGTGCTGTCTGTACCGGCGCGGGCTGTTCAAGTCTGAACTTTACAGCTCCCTTGCGATTAACAATAACTTCAAGCGTTTTTACCTTTTTATCCGGGGCAAATTCCCAGGATTTTGACTTTTTGTTCTTGAGAATAAATTTTTCTTCGAGAAGCTTGTCCTTATAGCTGCCCCTGAAAAAAGTTATCTTGACCTCGGAATCAGGACCATCCTGACTGTCACCGGTTAACGTTACGGAAAGCTTCCTCTTGGTATCTATGAAAAAGCCCTGCCCCGAACCCATGAGAAAGAGTTCCTTCACCGTTTCCTTGGCAAAGGCTGACGGCTTTGCCGTTACCATGGCCAAGACCAGCCCCTTTTCCACCCGGACAGAGACTTCTTCAGCTTTATTCTGGAGGCCTAATAACAGTTCCCTGGTTTGCCCTTTCCTTTTCAGAGAACAGGTTTCTGGTATGTCTATATCTATGGCCTTTCCCTGCCTGAAGGCCTTCACTGTAAATACTGATTCCTCTTTGACCAGGTTCTTTACCTTCAGCTGAACCGATTGTTCAGGGTTCACCGTCACCCTTATCTCTCCCCCGACGGCAATGCGACGTCCCCAAGGTGCTTTCCCTTTCACCGTACCCGAGACCGAGGACAATGAAATAGGTTTCTTCCCGGCTGGACGTTTCGGTTCTTCCGCTTTGGCATAGCCTGCAGGAATTTCGAACAGAGTGACATTCACGGAAACTTCTCTGATGTTACTCAGTTCTACAATCGTATCGCCAATATTGGTTTTTACCTTTATATTTCCATCGCTCCGTCCACTTTTGATGTGCATCTTAAGGGGGAATTTGAGATCTCTGGCAACCCATGCCTCAGCAAGCTTAGCTGTACCGTCATAGTACTCATACTTGTTACACACGTACCCTGCCACCGACTCGGTACCAACCTTTTTCTTTTGTAAAACACTGTCCCACTTCGCAAGGGACTGGAACGGATCAACCATGAAAGCCAGAAATGTAAAATTCTTGACCTCCTGGTATTGTTTTGCTTCCGTATTGAGAAGCCTTGTAAAGCCCCCTTTCCTATCAACAATAATGACAGGTTTTTCTCCTGTCTTCTTGTCATCCAGGTCCATACGGTATTTTGCGTCCTTCACGTATAGCTTTCCTGTAACGTCATGATTAAATATGCGCTCGAATATATCCGCCGTAAACTCGGCTGCCTGTGCTGATGTGCATAAGAAGATGATCGTCAGTATAACGGTTAAGCACGATAACCACCCGTAAAATACATTTTTTTTCATTTCTGCCCCCTTATAATCGTTTTCCTGCTAACCACTACATACTTTCACTCTTGTCCAAATTAAGAATTTAAAGTTGAACCCTGATTTGGTATGATTTTATGCCAAACCAGAAAAACCAAAGGAGGGCTCAACAAGAAATAGATTCAGTAACATATTCAGGCAACTGTTACAATTATTTCCTCACGCCCTCTGCTCTTTACCCTTCGTCTTATACCCATAGTTTTCACTTTGAGCTATCAGCTATGTTCACCCCGCGCGTCGAAGCGAAGATCCCGATCATCGGGACCCCGTGAACTGCCTTTTATTATTCCATCGGGGTGAAATCCTTAAAGGCTATTTAACTGGAGCGTACCTGTCCGCCGGAGTTATGGCAGGTTTCACTGGGGAGCTGTGAGCTTACTCTCTTTGCCCTAATGAACCCACGGCTCGGTATGATAAAAAAGGGGAAAGAATCAAACGAAGAGTTGACCTGTTGATATTATGAACTTTTAATTTATACGATAATTATTATTATTGACTTTTAAAATTATCGGGCTAAAATAGAAAAATGATAAAAAGAGACCTTTTTGAGGACCTGAAACAGCATCTTGCCCAGAAAGAAATAAGCCTTCTTGTTGGCCCCAGGCAGGCAGGTAAAACTACTCTGATGCTTATGCTTCAGGATTATTTGGTTACACAAGGAAGCAATACACTGTTTCTGAGCCTTGACTTTGACTCTGATCAACCTTTTTTTACCTCACAGAGAAATTTGGTTAACAAAATACAATTAGAGATAGGCAAAAGCAAAGGGTATGTGTTCATTGATGAGATTCAGCGAAGGGATGATGCAGGCCTATTTCTCAAAGGGCTTTATGATTTGAATCTTCCTTACAAGTTCATCGTATCTGGATCGGGCAGCATTGAGTTAAAAGAGAAGATTCATGAATCTTTAGTGGGCAGAAAGAGAATCTTTGAACTCAATACCGTATCTTTCAACGAGTTCGTTAACTACAAAACAGACTACCGCTACAAAGATTCTCTTGGTTCATTCTTCGCTTTGGAGAAAGACAGGACAAAGCAATTGCTTATGGAGTATCTCAATTTTGGTGGGTATCCCCGCTTATTGTTAGAGGAAGAACAAAAAGAAAAGATCAGGATTATTGATGAAATCTATCGGAGCTATCTCGAAAGAGATATTTCATACCTTTTAAAGGTAGAAAAAACAGAGGCCTTCAGCGATTTGATCAAGGTAATGGCCTCTCAGATCGGAAGGCTTATCAATTACTCCGAGCTTTCCTCCACTCTGGGCATTGCTCTTCAGACCATAAAAAAGTATCTCTGGTATGCCGAAAAGACCTTTATCATGCAGAGAATAACTCCATTTTTCAGAAACACAAGGAAGGAGATTACCAAGTCCCCTGTTGCCTATTTTTATGATGTGGGCTTACGGAACTATGCCCTTGGTCTTTATGGGAGCCTGATTCATTCTCCTGAAACCGGTTTTGTTTTTCAAAATTTCGTTTTTAACCTTTTGAAAGAAAAATTCCTGTTCAGTCCTGCGGAAATTCATTTCTGGAGGACAAAAGATAAGGCCGAAGTGGATTTTGTCATCAACCTTGGGCAACAAACTCTCCCTGTTGAGGTAAAATTCAAGGAATTGAAGAAACCGGAAATTTGGCGCTCTTTAAGGAGTTTTATTACCAGGTATCAGCCAGAGGTGGCGTGGGTCATAAACATGGAACTCAATGAAAAGATCAACCTGGACAAGACAGAGATCCATTTCCTTCCATTTTGGGGCATTGTTGATACTGAAATGAGGGCGAAAACCTCTATCTGAATACTAAGCTCTATGAACTGCTTTCAGAATAACGTGTCGATGACAGCGACATGTTTCGAAAACGTGTCGATAATCTGTCGATTCATCGACTTGTTAAAAACTCATGTCCATAACTTGGATATGTGTTGAAATCGTGTCCATATTTTTAATTTTCTTGGACATGTTTTGTAATTATGAGCATAGATTGGATATGAAAATAACACGCAGTGCTGTTTGCGGTAAGGTTAGCTATTAGTTTACTGATCTGGGCAAGCTCAGAACACTGAACACAGAACCGATAAAAACTTTGAGCTTTGAGCTATGAGCCATAAGCTTAACTACCCTATACTAATTCTAGAATGATCGGAAGATGATAGTCCAATTCCCGAGGTTCTTGAAGAACTCCGAGAGTTAGAGAGGGAAGCGAAAAAAAAACGACGCTGACCTGGAGAAAGTCTTCGCACAAATGGGATTCAAATAGGCCATGTTACAACGCAATCAGGAACTCATTGATCAGTTTAACCATGACGAGCAGCGCTGGCAGCGTCTCCAGTGGTGGAAGGTGAAGCGGCGGGTCAAATTCCCGAAGCTCGGAGCATTGCATCACGCCATTCTGGATCTACGGGATGAGATGTGCGAGAGGCGCAGACCGGCAGACTGCGTCAGCCGCGAATGGATTGGAGGTCAATAGTGAGCGAGAATTTCCCTGCCAGGCCGGATAGCGACCTTCTGCTTTACCAGACTGAAGATGGACAAACACGTGTTGAAGTGCGGCTTCAGAACGAAACCGTGTGGTTGAGCCAGAAGCTGATGGCGGACTTGTTTCAGAAGGATGTGCGGACGATCAATGAGCACATCAAGAACATCCTTGCGGAAGGGGAACAGGCTTCCGAGGCAACTATCCGGAAATCCCGGATAGTTCAAATCGAGGGCAAGCGGGAAGTCGCTCGTTCTGTAGATTTCTACAATCTGGACATGATCCTCGCCGTAGGTTACCGGGTCCGATCACACCGCGGCACGCAGTTCCGCCGTTGGGCCACAGAACGTCTCCGGGAATACATCGTCAAGGGCTTTACATTGGATGACGATCGCCTCAAACAGGCTGACGGCCGCAACTACTTCGACGAACTGCTCGCCCGAATCCGCGACATCCGGTCGTCCGAAAAGGTTTTCTGGCGCAAAGTCCTCGATATATACGCGACGAGTATCGACTACGATCCCGGCACGGACCTTTCCCTGCAGTTCTTTGCCACAGTGCAGAACAAGATGCACTGGGCAGCGCACGGACATACAGCCGCTGAGATAGTCAAAAGCCGTGCTGACTCGTCACAGCCCAATATGGGCCTAACCACATGGACTGGCTCAGGCCCGACGGTTCAGGACATCGAGATTGCCAAGAACTATCTCCAAGAGGACGAGTTGGACGCACTGAACCGCATTGTGACCATCTACCTGGAATTCGCCGAACTGCAGGCCCTGAACCGTAACCCCATGACAATGCGTGACTGGATCACTAAACTTGACGACTTCCTGCGCCTGAGTGGTCGTGAGATCCTCACGCATGCCGGACAAGTCAGCCATGACAAGGCCCTGGATACAGCGCGTGCCGAATACGAAAAGTACCGAAAAGCCCGCCTGATGGATGCGTCGCCAGTGGAACGTCATTTTCTGAAATCGGTTGAGGAATTGAAGCAGATTGAAGGAAAGGGACAAACCGGGAAGGATCGCGAAGAATGAACCACGGAACACATAAAAAACATAAGAATGGAAAGGACAGTCTTTCTAGACTAGCTCAGAAGATCAAACCCTTCGTGGAAGACATTATACGGATTCATAAGCAGGCAAAGTCGCTGGGTATCTTCGTGAACGACCGTGAACTATTGGAGTGCACCGGCTGTGACCTTGTGGAGGACGTGGCATTCGACGGCTCACTGATGACCTATCACAGAGATAGCTATGACATGACTGATTCCGGCCTGCGATTTGAGGAAATGGGCGACGAAAAATACCTATGCCCAGTATGCGGGACCGTGTCGAAGGCGCAGTTTTTGTGACTGGCAGAACCAATTCAACATCCGGGATGACATCCATCAACTCCGCCTGGGAGCATGTGAGATCGCAAAATGCGACCTTAAAGCCGCTACCAGATCCACCGAGGAAGCCGATTTGGTTTGAGTTTAAGGAGCCCAAAGTTCAATATGGTAGAAGAGGTAAAAATAGTCAAGGAGGTTTGATCCTTGACCAATTATATGATCTTAGTCTCTTGGTGCCTGGTTTATTGTTGTCAATATTTTTATTAATTGATCTATATAGCCTTAGTGAATGTCACCTAGCCCAATCCTGGTATTTGAGAGTCTCGCCTGAGCTCTAATCTTGCTTTATTGGGACTTAGGGACGACGGGGAAAAGCGCTGTTGGAATTGGAAGAGAATAGGTCAATGAATTCAACAACGCCAAATGTTAGGCAATTTCTGCACGGACGGTTCATGGGGATCTATACATATCTGCCTGTAATTTGAAAAAATATTCCAAAAAAAGATGAAAAGGTTTATCATGATAGTGAACATCAGAAAATAGAGAGGTGAGACAATGCAATCAGCAAAAGAAGAGGTCATGCAACTCTTAAAGGAGCTTCCGGACAACAGTACCCTTGAGGAAATTCAGTATCATCTATATGTCCGCCAAAAGATACAACGTGGCATTAAGGATGTAGAAGAAGGCAGAACATATACCCAGGAAGAGATGGAAAAGCGGATGGAAAAATGGCGCGTAAAGTAATCTGGGCCTATGCTGCAGAAGAAGATCTGGAAGCTGCCGCTTCCTACATTCACAGGGATTCCCCTGTATATGCCGCTTCTTTCATTGACAGAGCGTTAGAGGCCGGTCGTTCCTTGGATGAATTCGCGGAGCGCGGTCGTATGGTACCAGAACTAGGCGACAGTAGCATCAAGGAGATTTTCGTATACAGTTACCGTCTCGTATATCGCTCCGCTCCCTCTGCGTTCTCCGCGTGTCGAAGCGAAGCGAAGATCCCGATATCGGTACCGAAGCGAAGCGTAGATCCCGGCCCTCGGGGTCGAAGATGCCGCAACGCGGTGCCCCGCCCGCCCCGCTGTGCCCCGTGAAATTCATGTCAATGAATAGCAAAGCTCATTTCACTGGGGCCTGCCCCGTGAAATTCACGACAGTGACAGCGCAGCGTATTTCACTGGGGTAGCTCCGGCAGATCGTACTGGGGTGGAATCAGTAACTATTCCACTGGGACTTATCCCATAGATTAACTTAAATTTTTAAGGGCGTCCCGCTTTACTCTTAAAGATGAGGAACGCCTTGCTAATGCTTTTGCAGATGGGATTCGGCCACTCCTCATTCCCGAAATTCAGATACACGCCTGGCATGATAAGGAGCTGATCGTTGTTTCTGTACCTCACACTATCGGCCCCTATTATGTCAAACCAGAAGGCCCTGAAAAAGGGGTCTACATCCGGCTGGGTTCCACAAACCGGCGTGCTGGCCCTCCCATGATTGCCGAAATCCTACGACTGTCTCGCAATACTCTCTTTCATGGACAGCCATGCTCGGAAACGAGCTCGGAATATATCGACTTCCGAGCAGCTTCCGAGCTCTTTTCATCCGTATCCCGTCAATTTACCTCTCCAGGAAGGAAATCCCTCGGCATTCTTGTCAATCATGGCGGAAATAGGGACCGGTCCCAAGGACCCTAAAAAGACATATATATTGAAGAGAGGAAGCTAATACCCCTCAGTGCTGCGGCGAGGTGCTGGTGAGATGAAGAGCTTAAGAGTCAAAAGCAGACTTTAGCCCTTGATTTGAGCTCTTATCAAAATAACATGTCCATGACGTAGGCATGTGTTGAAATCGTGTCCATATTTTTATTTTTCTTGGACATGTTTTGTAATTATGGGCATAGATTGGATATGAAAATAACATGCAGTGCTGTTTACGGTAAGGTTAGCTATTAGTGTACTGATCTGGGCAAGCTCGGAACTTAAATTTGCTATGCCCTATACTCTGTGCCCTATTCCCTTCTTTCAACTATTTTTTTACCTAAAAATGATTTAAGCAGAAATCGGTAAAGACTTGACCAGTTGAAAGAACTATGGATTTTCGCTCTAATGTGCTATAAAGAAATGAAAAGTATTGAATAGGAGATAAGCAATGAAAACTTTCACTGCCTATGTGGAATGGGATCCGGAAACAAAGTTGTATGTCGGTGTAGTTCCGGGAATTTCAGGGGCGCATACACAAGCGGAAAGCCTGGATGAACTTCAGCAAAACCTTAAAGAAGTTCTGGAATTATGTCTAGAAGAGTATGGTGGGAAAATTGAAGATATTCCTCAATTTGTGGGCATCCAGCAAATTGAGGTGCCTCTATGACCCGCTTGCCTATCTTGAACGCAAGAACCTTAGAAAAGGTATTGTACCACCTTGGTTTTGAGCGGGTGAGACAGAAAGGAAGTCATGTATTTTATCGTCATCCTAATGGACAGACCACCACAATACCACATCATACTGGGAGGGATCTAGCTCGCCCACTTTTACGAGAGATACTTAGGGAGATCGACCTAACTCCTGAACAGTTTCTCGATGAACTCAAAAATCTGTGAATAGTTGCTCCACAAAAACTCTCCAATTTTCTTTGAACGTTCATGTTTTAATGCAATGTCCATTCCTTTTGCCTCTGCCCTTTGCACTATGCGCCATGTTTGCCCCGCACGCCTTGTTGAGCCGGGTTCACCCTGTGAAATTTACATCTATAATAGCGAAGCGCATTTCACTGGGGTACCCTTTGGGTGTTCAACTGGGGTTAAATCCTCAAAGGCAATTTAACTGGGGCGTACTTGTCCGCCGGACTTGTGGCGGATTTCATTGGGGAGCTTCCTTACTCCTATATTCCTTGACAAACCTCAACCACAGTCGTAAGCTTGCCGCAATATAGTTTAAGCCCTTCAAGGCAAGGAGGGATTTTGATCTACAATTCCAACATAAGGTTTTTCAAAAAAGCTCCACCAACGCAGTGTTCGTGGAGCTTTTTTACGTCTATTCTGTAGAATGACACTTGGTATTAAGCAAGAAAACAGAACATGAGTCAAACGAAAATTTTAACACTTGCACAGAAAGTGTTAAGAATATTGTTATCGGAAGAGTAATTGGAAATTACTAATTTGATAGATGGCATGAACAAGGAAATTTCATTGAAGAAACCCAAAGCATATATATTTATCGATGCTTCAAATTTTCATTACTACCTTGTTAAGATTGGGTGGCAAATTGACTGGAAAAAATTCAAGCTCTATTGTGAAAATCGCTACGAGTCACCCAAATTCTTTTATTATGAGGGAATTCCATCCAAATCTCAATACTTTGACATCCATCCACAACACTCGTTACCTCAATTCATTGATGCAAAGAAAAACAAATGAACTTAGCCGCCTTCGGCGGAACTTTTTTGACAGGATTACCACGATTAACAAGATTTTCTTATTTTCTTTATATCCTGAACATCCCGTCTATCCTGTCTAAAAAATGGGATTTCCTATACTATTAAATTATTTCAAGTTTTTGAAAGTACTATCATTTAAAGTAAGACATAAACCAGTTGGAAGAGTTTATGATAACACAGCAGGAAAATTCAAGCACAAATGCAATTTTGATGTAGAATTGACCATTGATGCGCTCAATGGCATGATGGACTATGACGTTTTTGTCCTTTTCAGCGGCGATGGAGATTTTATTAAGCTTGTCAAATACTTAAAGGGAAAGAGGAAAAAAACGGTCGTAATTGCTCCATCAGACCGTCTTTCTGACAATCTTGAGAATGCTGCCAATCAGGTCATCTATTTGGAGGATTTAAAATCAGAAATCAGTCGTTAGAAAAAAGAAAGCCCTGCTATTGCAGAGCTTATTCGCCTCCGCATAAGGGCAGAGGCTTTAGTCATTTAATATAATTATCGGCATTATTTTGAAAAAGTCAATATATTTTTTTAACGGAACTATTTTTTTCCTTTGTATTGAACTTCCAACTTGCCATGATCTTAGTGGCTTGGTGACTTAGTGGCTGATTAATTATGAAAAAAAAAGCTAAATACCCTATACCAATTCGAGAATGGTCAGAAGATGACATGTCGTAGCAAAGCGAAGATCCCGATATCGGGACCGCGGGAAAAGTTGCTGAAGTATGGTGAGCATACCCTGAGCAATGTTTACCCAGTGGAATCAATAGCTATTCCACCGGGGCTGAGCTCCTCGCAATAATGATTGGGACAGGGGCACCGGGGAAAAGCGCTGTTGGAATTGGAAGAGAATAGGTCAATGAATTCAACAACGCCAAATGTTAGGCAATTTCTGCACGGACGGTTCATGGGGATCTATACATATCTGCCTGTAATTTGAAAAAATATTCCAAAAAAAGATGAAAAGGTTTATCATGATAGTGAACATCAGAAAATAGAGAGGTGAGACAATGCAATCAGCAAAAGAAGAGGTCATGCAACTCTTAAAGGAGCTTCCGGACAACAGTACCCTTGAGGAAATTCAGTATCATCTATATGTCCGCCAAAAGATACAACGTGGCATTAAGGATGTAGAAGAAGGCAGAACATATACCCAGGAAGAGATGGAAAAGCGGATGGAAAAATGGCGCGTAAAGTAATCTGGGCCTATGCTGCAGAAGAAGATCTGGAAGCTGCCGCTTCCTACATTCACAGGGATTCCCCTGTATATGCCGCTTCTTTCATTGACAAATCATACCCACAGGCGTAATCTTGCCACAACTTCAATTAGCCTTTTAAGGCGAGGAGAGAACTTGCTTTTTAATTCCAACATGAGGTTTTTCCAAAAAGCTCCACTAACTCTATGTTAGTGGAGCTTTTTTACGTCTATTTGTGTGGAGCCCCACGGGAAATCCCGTGGCGCCACTTGGTTCCGCAGATTCGCTTCGCGAACTGCTGGACTTAGTGGCACGACATCCCGCCCGCACGCGGCGCGAGCGCCTGCGCTGCACGCCTCGCCTGAGCGAGAGCGATGCCGGGCAGGCCCGATCGTAATCCCGACTACAATCCCGACCACAAAAAGTCGGGACGGAAGTAAAGCCGTGGCTTTCTGCGGTCGGGGTAAATGATACTTGGGGTTAACCAAGAAAAACAGAACATGAGTCAAAAAAGATTTGACTCGTTGAGAGGAAGTACTTGATAATGATGCTTAGAGAAATGATACTCGAAAAAGCCATTTTAGGGGCAGACAGGGGCACCGTCCTATGAACGAAATTATATTCTACAGTACGCCGGATGGTGACAAAAAAGTCGAGGTATTGTTTAAAGATGAGAATTTCTGGTTGACGCAGAAGGCGTTGGCCGGATTATTTGATGTCAAGGTCCCCGCGGTTAGCAAACACCTGAGAAACATTTTTGTATCCGGAGAATTGGTGGCGGATTCAGTTATTTCCATTTTGGAAACAACTGCCGCTGACGACAAGAGCTACAAGACCAAATATTATAACCTTGACGCCATTATTGCCGTGGGCTATCGGGTCAACAGCTATCAGGCCACCCAGTTTCGCATCTGGGCGACTAAAACTTTGAAGGAGTTCATCATCAAAGGTTTTGTGCTGAATGACGAACGGCTCAAGCAGGGAAAGCACTTTGGTAAGGATTATTTCGATGAACTCCTTGAACGTATCCGGGAGATTCGAGCCAGTGAACGACGTTTCTATCAAAAGATCACCGACATTTACGCGCTGGCGGCCGATTACGACGAAGACGCGCCCATCACCAAGGATTTTTTTGCCACAGTGCAGAACAAGCTCCATTGGGCCATTACCGGCAAGACTGCCGCTGAAATCATCTATGCCTCAGCCGATGCAGGCAAAATACACATGGGTTTGACCAGTTGGAAGCAGGCGCCTGTCGGCAAGATAATGAAATCGGATGTTTCCGTCGCTAAAAACTATTTAAGCGAGACGCACATCAAAGAATTGAACCGCATTGTTTCCGCCTATCTCGACCTTGCGGAGAATCGGGCGGAACAGCAGATGCTGATGAAAATGGAAGATTGGGGCCAGTTCCTTCACAACTTTCTGGAACTCTCCAACTATCCCATTCTTCAAGACAAGGGCAAAGTGAGCGCGATAGAGGCCAAACTCAAAGCCGAACAGGAATATGACACCTACCGCAAGCGACAGGACCGGGAGTTCATTTCAGACTTTGATAGGGAAATCAAACGGATTCAGGGCAAGCACAAGCAAGAGAGTAACGATGAGTAAAACTTCCGAAAACACCCTCGAACAGACCACCCTCAGTTGGTTTGAATCCCTTGGATGGCAAACCGCTTTTGGTCCCAACATCAGACCGGACTGCCTTTCCTGTGTGCGGAGGGATTATGACCAAGTCGCCCTGCGCGACACCACAAGGCCCATGGGCATTGCCACCTATCGGGTTCTCCCGCGTAAACTCAAGCGCGAGTTACCAACAGCCAGACAGATTGAAAAGGGGATCGGAAAAACATGATGGCTAAATCAAAATTAATCCACCGGCTCTGCCGGTGAGAATTGAAAAGGCTATGCCGTTTCAGGCGTTAATAAAAGACTATAAATCAGACAGGATTTACAGGATATTCAGGATATTTTTTGCCTTTCCTGAAGAAAGGCAAAAAGTGTTAACCCTCTTCGAGGGAACTAATTGGACTAATAGCGGAAAAAGTTTAGCTTAAAGATGGCAAAGGTTGGAAACCAGGTTCCCTTTTCCCGCCTTTGAGCGGGATTGTACTTTCTCAGTCTCGTCTGGAGACTGAGAAAAATAAAAAATCCATAGATTCCCCCGGGCATGCCCGGGGTCCTAATTCGCTACAGCTTCAATTGAAG
>CAZSWT010000066.1:0-15232 GCA_964611035.1 uncultured Desulfobacteraceae bacterium | reverse complement strand
TAAGATGTTGTAAACTTGCTCTTGAAAGGGACAAAGGGGGCGTTCTGTACTCTCCCTCCTCGTATTTTATGAAACACCCTCCGCACCAGTATACAGACGACGAGGCACGCAGGCTTACAGAAGATTTTATTCACGGAAGAAGAGAGGATTAAGGTAATGAAATACCTTGTCATTGCTGCAGGAGATGGAATAAGGTTATCAAGCAGAGCCGATTCAAAGCCTCTTATGCCTCTCCTTGGGCTACCTCTTATCGAACGGGTGATATTAACTGCACAGAAGAGTGGGCTTACTGATTTCTATGTGGTCATAGGATACAATGGAAAGAAAGTAAGACAACATCTTAATAGATTCAGCAAAAGCAAAAATATAAACATAGCCCATATCACAAATGAAGAATGGAAAGGGGGAACGGCTTATCCGTTCTTAATGCCAAAAAAATATTAAACAAGAAATTTATTTTGTTGATGACAGTTCATATCTTTGACGTAACGACATTGGTGAAGCTCACAAATGAAACGGTAGCCTATGGCTAGATTTTACTTTCTGCATAATAGTATCTTTAAAGGGAGTGTTTAAAAATCTCTCGTATATCTGAGTTTAGTCATGGGTAATCATCAGAGTATGGAGCATCATTTTGAGCGCGTGGCCTCGGTGTATACTCAGGTCCGCAACACAGACCCCGGCGTCGTCGAGGCGATAATCTCCTGCCTGCATTTCGATAAACCTCTAATCGATGTAGCTGATATCGCCTGCGGAACTGGGCGATATTCAAAGATCATTTCGGCACGGCTGAATAGCAATTTCCGGCTTTTCTGCTGTGATTATTCCAACGAGATGCTATCGGAATGCCGGAACATGATGAGTCGGGAATTTCCTTCCAAGCGCATGCACTACTGCTTGACCAGCGCTAACGACTTGCCTTTTGCCGATAGCTGCTTCGATGTGGTCACCACCTTTAATGCCGTTCACTATTTTGACCTCGATCGTTTTAGTGCAGAAGCAGCACGTATCTTGCGCCCTGGCGGTCTTTTATCCATCTATACCCGCACACCCGAACAGAACGCACGCACAGTATGGGGACAGCACTTCCCAGGGTTCACCAAACGCGAAACCCGTTTGTACCGATGCGAACGCCTTGAAGCGGCGATCAGTGAGCTATCTGAACTGCATTTAGAAGCCATCCAGGAATTCAAGAATGTGCGGGTTGAATCTGTGGATTCACTGTTGAATCGGGTGCGCAATTTCCACTATTCGACATTTGCACTTTATCCTACAGACGAATTTCTACGTGCACTGGATACATTTGCTAAGAAATTGACTGACCTCAGCAGCGACGGCACTATCAAACACACTGCTGAGAACACGATGGTATTAGCCCGGAGAACATGACACGCAGCTTTGATCATTTATGCAAGAATAGATTGTATTAAGAGCCGATAGTTTTTTCCTGACGAGTTGCCAGGGCATGGGTTAGGCGGTCAATAATGATAGCCAGAAAAACAATACTAATTCCAGCCTCAAACCCCCTTCCAACCTCAATCCGGTTGATTGCTAGCAGAACTTCCAGACCCAGACCTCTAGCCCCAATCATGGAGGCTATCACTACCATGGCCAGCGCCATCATGGTTGTCTGATTAATGCCAACCATAATGGATGGGACAGCCAAAGGTATTTGAACATCAAACAGTATCTGCCTGGGGCTGGCACCGAATGCTCGGGCTGCCTCTATCACATTGTGGGACACCTGTCGTATGCCTACATTGGTCAGGCGGATAACAGGCGGCACTGAATAAATCAGAGTGGCAAAGAGTGCAGGGACCTTACCTAAACCGAAAAACATGAGCGCAGGAATAAGGTACACGAAACTGGGCATGGTTTGCATAGCATCCAGGATAGGCCTTATAATAGACTCAGCAAGATCGCTCTTTGCCATGGTAATGCCAACGGGAATCCCAACAGCCAGAGAAACGAACACAGCAGAGGCGGTGAGTCCCAATGTCATCATGGCAAGCTTCCAATAGCCAAAGCTCCCAATAAGTACAAGGAGCCCGGCCATAACGAGGCCCATCCACCATTTCCGCATAACCCGCCAGCTCAAGATCCCCACCAGCAAAATCACCAGCCACCAGGGTAACCACAGGAAAAAGCGTTCGATATAAAGGAGCATCAACAGAAGAATATGCCCGATGGCATCAAACAGGCCGGCAAATTGAGAAAGCAGCCAGTCCATGAGTGCATCAATCCAGTCCGCCAGGGGTATCCTAAAAGATTCAGGGAAATTATTCATCTATCCCATCCCCTTTATCCTGAACCATGTTCTCAAAAATAGAGCTGATTTGGACCTCTCCCAACAACCTTCCCTGCTCATTTACCACGGCAATAGGATAATCTGCCTCTGCTGCAATAGGAAAGAGATCCTCAAGTACCACCTCAGGATCTGTAGTCGGGGGACTCTGTTCAAGTGCCTCCTTGAGCGAGGTGCCCCGGTTTTGAATGAGGTTTTTCAGGCGTTTCATGGTTATGAGCCCTAAAAATTGTCTATTTCTGCCTACCATAAAGGCGTAATCTTCTTTTGCGGCACTCAGAACAAGTAGGGCAACCTTTAGTCCCTGCCATTCATAGAGCAGGGCATTAGGTTCATTCATTATCCTTCCGGCTGTAAATACCTTGGCCGGCGAGGCATCCTGCACAAATTCACGGACATAATCGTCAGCAGGTTTAGAGATGACATCTTCCGGGACACCGATCTGGATAATCTCCCCATCCCTCATAATTGCAATACGGTCTCCCATCTTCAGGGCTTCATGAAGATCATGGGTCACGAATACAATCGTTTTTTGTACTTTGTCTTGAAGTTCAATAAGCTCATCCTGCATTTCCCGACGAATTAAAGGATCTAATCCGCTGAAAGGCTTATCCATAAGGAGTATCTCAGGTTGGGTAGTCAGCGCCCTGGCAATACCTACGCGTTGTTGCATTCCGCCACTCAGTGCACTGGGCATATACTGCTCCCACCCCTTCAGTCCTACGGTTTCAATGGCATCCTGAGCGCTGGTATAGCGCTCTTCTGTCGCAATACCCCGTACCTTCAATCCATAGGCTACATTCTCAAGAACACTGCGGTGTGGAAACAGACCGAAATATTGAAAAACCATACTGGTCGTGTGACGGCGGAAGTCAATCAGCTCCTTCTTATTATATTTACAGACATCTCTATCGTTTACATAAATGTTACCGCTGGTTGAATCAACAAGGCGAAGAAGCATTCGAATTAGGGTAGATTTACCACTGCCTGAAAGACCCATAATAACGAAAAATTCACCCGGCTTAACAGTGAAAGAAACATCCCTCACCGCCATCACACAGCCTGTTTTTTCCAGTATGCTATCCTTACTTGCAAAGCGAAATTCAGAGTTAAGAATATCATGAGCTTTTTTGCCAAAGATCTTCCATAAGCCCTGTACCTCTACACAGACTTCCGCTCTTGGATTTTTTGAATCGCTATCTTTCAATTCCACACCGTTTCTATTTCATGGCTGCCTTAACCTTTTTAGCTACTCCTGTTGGCACCCAACCACCCCACAAATCCTCGTAATTTTTTAAGAACCAAATTGCGGCACCTTCTGTGCTACATTTTGTGTCTTGCATATAAGCCAAGAATTGATTGTTCAAACCTGTGGTGGTCTCATAGTTACGTAAAAACTCGACAACTTTTGGGGCTCTTTTAAGCATACTCGCATTTACAGTGATATTAACCTGTACGGACATCATTGCACAGGCCTTGTTTTTCTTCCAAACTTCTTCACTGTAAGGAGGTTCTTCGAGGGGGGTCATTTCAAGTTTACCCAGGATCCATGTTGGTGCCCAATAATAACCAAACCATGGTTTCCCTTTCTTATAGGCTGCAATCATAGAACCAGAAAGAGCTGCATCAGATCCGGGAATGAAGTTGGTGAAATGTTTATCCAGCCCGTAGGCCTTTAATTTTTCGTCGTTGATTTTCGTAACCGTCCATCCCGGGATGGAGTTATAAAATCTTCCCTTGCTTGGCTCTTCAGGATCTTTGAATAATTCCCAATATTTGGGCATATCAAATACAGACTTTAAACCGGGAGCCATTGGTTTGATGCCTCGCTTGGAATTTCCTTTTATAACATAGGTTGGCACCAGCCATCCCTGCCAGCTGTCTGGAAAGTTGCTGCCCAAATTAATCATCTTACCTGATTTTATTCCCTTATTAAAGATCTCCTTACTGTTTTCTGTCCAAGACTCCATATCGACATCCACATCACCTTGTATAAGACCAGTTAGTAAAGAAACTGTTTCCCCAGGAAGAAATTCTACATCAAAGCCATAGCCGTGCTTGATAATAAAACCTGCTATTCTGTTATGGACCTGGATGCTATCCCAGCTCCGATCAGAAAAGCGAATCGTATCCTTTTTTGCAGCAGGAGCATAGGAGCTAAAGGGTAAGAGTAAAAAAGAAATTCCAAAAACAAGCACTACTGCCTTAAAAATATAATTCTTTCTTTCCGTCATAATCTACCTCCTTTTCTTTTTATGGTTTATGGATTCCCGAAAGCTAATGGACCTATCGGGAAGGTTTTGAGACTCCCGGAATACAAAGATAGAAGTCTCACTTTCTACGGGTGTGGTTTTATTAACCCGATTTGCTGGCTAACTTACTGTGGAGCAAGAAGAATATTGAGTATATTTATTTCTATTAAAATCGATTAAGTTGATATTGTACTAACTCAAATAATCATAATTAGAAATATACTGAATCACATACCTTGTCAAGGGTAAAAAATCATCGACTGAGAATAAATCAGTGCACGGGAAGAGGCGATACGCTAATGAAATGTGTGTGTAGAAAAACACGAGAGTTGTAGAAATGCATAGAAAAAAACTATTCTACTTCCAAATCATAAACGTCCAGCATATGGGTGAGTTTGGATAAACTGAGAATGATCTGTTTTATCTCCCCTTCAGGGAGTTTTTTAAGCCCATCCACAATCTTATGCTGTATGGGAGGAGGTGATTTTTCTGCAAGTTCTTTGCCGGCCTCAGTCAGCTGAATAGTTATCACACGGCGGTCTGGGGAATTTCTTAGCCTTTCCACGAAGCCCTTCTGTTCAAGGCGATCGATGATCCCAGTTACAGTACTGGATTTCACCATTATGTGCCTGGCAATATGTGAGGGAGGTAAAGGACCATTTTCCTGAAGAGCTAAGAGGCAATGGAGTTGTGGTGCACTCACCTGGTAGGTTTTATTCAGCTCCTTGGTAAAGAGCTCGCCCGCTTGCATGAGCCTTCGTATTTGATAGATAATCTCCCTTACCATATTCTGTGGTGTTTCAGAAGTTGTACCTGGCAATGACGTTGAAACATTATTGGTCATTATAATATCTTTCTAATAGAAAATGTTTGAGTTATGATATTTTATCCTTTGATTTCTATCATTAGCTCATCTGAAATGCAATAAAAAATTACTATCCTTAGGAAATAGCCTCCCTTTTCAGTATTTCATAATAGTTCATTATCCTGTTCACATAGCGGACTGGCTCTGTGCCCCTACAATAACCATTTTTAGTTTTTTTATAATATTTACGGTAGCGCAACAGCGGAAGAACCTCCTGCAAAGAGTTCCAGCTATGAGGATCAAGATTCTTTTCTTTTGCAATCTTCTGGGCATCCACGATGTGTCCATGACCCACATTATAACTGGCAAGGGTAATGAGCACCCTATCCGGATCTTTCACAACATCATACCTCTCATACAACCTTTTAAGGTATTTGACACCTCCTGTGATGCTTTGTTTTGGATCAAGACGATTTTCAATACCCATATCTTTAGCCGTATCCAGTGTAAGCTGCATCATTCCTCTTACACCTGTAAAACTTTTCGCCCGCGGGTTAAAGTGTGACTCCTGATAGATGGTAGCAGCAATTAATCTCCAGTCAAAACCATGTTTTTCAGCAACCTTTTTTATAGTCTCTTTATATTTCGGAAGCCTCGTCTTAAGCCTTCGGTGGTATTTTTTGAGATCCACGTAATCGAAAATCTCAACATTTGAATAGTACTTTTTGTAGATCTTCGCAAAGGTTCCGTCCTCTTTTATCTTTTTAAAAAATTCATTTATTGCTCTCTGTAGCCCTGCTTCTCCCTTCTTTACAGCCCATGCCAAAGATTGCTGCTCTTCTATGGGAAAGGCAATCTTAACATCGGGATAGTATCGGCGATTTAAGAAGGCGACATTGGAATCAGCTATGGTGACCTCTATCTCCTTTTCAGCCACCATCCTGATAAGCTCTTCAGTGGGTGTATCTTCATGTACCTGGATAGTAATATCTAAGCCCTCATTTTTAAGCTCATTCAATCGCTCCTCATAGGATGTGCCACGGCGAACATGTATGGTTTTTCCTTTTAGGTCTTCAATTTTTCTTGTATTATAATTACTCGTATGAATGACAGCCTGTTGTTGGATGGCAAGATATTCATCAGAAAAATCTATTAGTTTCTCTCGTGATGGCGTGATGGTCAAGCTGGCTGCGATAAAGTCACCCCCTCCACCATTAAGTACATCAAAAAGCTTTTCCCAGTGGGATGTGACAACGTTTAATGATACACCTAGATGATCACTAAATGCCTTGGCTAAATCGTATTCAAAGCCCATGGGTTTGTCCCGGTAGGTGTAATAACAGTGGGCATTATTCCTCGTTATAACAGTGATTTTCCCAGATTCCTTTATCTCCTCAAGGCCACTCTTTTTTACACATGAGAATAAAATGGGAAGACTTAAAAGAATAAGGATGAGAAGTAAATTTTTCCACTCTTGTCTTTTCATGATAATTTCCATGTCATTTGCATTATAATATAAGGTTCTTCTCCAAATTAGTTGGTAGAAAAATGATTTACCAAAATACAACATATTGAAATTAAATGTAATTTCACCATTAACCTTTTTGATTAATTAGGCCATATTGTTAGGTGATAATGTTACTCCAGAAATTAAGTATTAACAGGAAATTACTTTTATAGGCAACTGCTATGATGAGCCTGGTAGGTACCCATTATCGGAGTTGCTTTTAAAAGCTATACCTACTGAAATCATTAATCAAATAAGATTTAAGCCTTAATCTTGACCAACTAATTTGGAGAAGATCCTAATATAAATATAGCGGAAAGGGCAATCACAATACTTGCCACTGTCTTGCTTTTTTGGCCAGAAAATATTTATCATGAATGTAGTTCTTTAACAAAGAGATATGCTACTGTACCCAGTGCAGCGGAAACAAAACAGAGGCCAAAGGCAAAAGAAAAGGCCTCAGGCGGTAATTGTCCTTGGGGGAGAGAAAATTTATCGATACTAACCCCCATCACATGCTGATAAACGCCTGCACCTGCCATAGTGAAGAAGTTTACTGCACTCATTGCAGTCCCGCTGATAGAGCTTGGGAGTAACTCCTTGATATTGGCATACATTACATTGCCACATGATGTTAGAAACCCAATGAAAAAGAAAATTCCTCCTATCATGATAAGAGAAGGTTCGCGGAAAAAACTGGTCAAGGGAAAGAAAAAAACAGTATAGAAACCCATTGCAAGCAGTGCCACGGACTTCCTATTTCTGAACACTCGATCTGAGAGAAAACCCAAAATAGGCCCGCCTAAAAGAAATCCTACTGGAAATAACATCAATATCTTCCCCCTCTCAATGAGGGGAATATTATAAACGTGTTCCAGATACGGGCCTGCCCAAAGGCCGGCTATTGATATATAGGTACCGTACCTAACAAAGGCGGCTAAGGCAATAAGCCAAAAAGATGGAAGCCTAAGAACTGACAAAACCCCATCCATTGACCCCCTTAGCCAGTTCTTATTTTGCAAATCTGATATATGCCCTGCCTGGTGTTCATCTGGGGAATCCTTTACTGCACTATAAATCCAAATGGTAATAAAAAGGTGAATAAAGGCTATCAAAAGAAAGGCCTCTCTCCAGCCTATCCAATTTACTGCAACTGCAAGAGGGGCAGTAGCCACTATACTTCCCAAAGTCCCGATAGATAGGATGAGGCCGGATATAGTGGCAAAGGCACGAGGCGGAAACCAGATGGAGATAAGTTTATAGGGCCCCATTAAGGCACAGGCCATGCCTACTCCTATCAATGCCCGTCCTATCAGGGCCACAGGAAATGAATTCGCTAAGGCAAAAATTATGGCCCCAACGATACCCACAGAAGAAAGGAAAAGGATCAACCTCTTCGCCCCAAAAATATCCATGGCCGCTCCCATAGGAATCTGGATCAAGGCAAATGCATAGAAAAAAACCGAGCTTAAAAATCCCAGGTCTTCAGCAGTGAGACTGAGATCTCGCATAAGTTCAGATGCTATCACCGCAGATGTAGCCCGATAGAACTGAGAAAGGAAAAACAACAGGCTGAGCGGAAGAAGCATCCAGATTCTTTTACCCATCTTTACCTCAATGAAAAATAATAGGAGTCTTGTTCTTAAATGTTGGAAGTATAGGCAAGCGCTATTGGTGTGTCAAGGGTATGTGGTTATAGAGGTACCTAAAGGAATTGCATGAATAATTGCTGAGGCTATGAGATCAATAGGAAAGCAACTTCGTTCATCTTCAATCTTAGGTGATCTCTAAATGTATTGTATTTAATGATTTTTTTAATCAAAAGTCGCTATCTGAAAACTGTACTCCTTTAACTTATCCCGCCTTTTTGTGTAATCAGGAATAATTGTTTGTACCTTTTGCCAGAACTGAGAGGAATGATGTTGATAAATGAGATGGCAGAGTTCATGGACGATCACATAATCCACTATGGTCACGGGAGCCATTACGATCTTCCAATTGAAGCGGATAACTCCACTGGGAGAACAACTTCCCCACCGTCTCTTATGGTTTTTAATCTCAACTCTTTCAGGCCATTTTCCAATCTGACGAGAATATATTTTTATCCTCTCAGGTATTTTCTCCTCAGCATGGACAACATACCACTGTATTAAAGTTTTCTTTACATTTCTTTTGACACTCTCTCCTTTTAAATCACTATTAACTTCAACCAGGAATCTTCCATTTACGAGTTTGCATTCCTCTTCTTTTTCCGTGCTGGATTTTACTACTTTTAAGCGGTATTGTTTACCCAGATATGGAAAGGCTTCTCCGCTAACAAATTCTTTGACCGAATCCAGGTGACTGTAATTTTTCAGAAGCTCCTGTTTCTCAATTATCCACCTGGCCCGTTTTCTGACAATCTCCTTAATTTTATCTACTTTTAAAAATCGTGGAGAGCGAATGATTACACCTCTTTCGGGATCAATGTAAATCCCCACTGTTTTCCTTCGATTCGAACGTTCTACCTTGAAAAAAATATTTTTATTACCGTATTGGATATAGCTCATTTTAGACTTCTTTTAACTGAATCCGGGCCAGGCTCACAATCTCCCTGGTCAATGGCTCCACTTTATCCTTTGAGCACCCCTTTGACTTCAAAAGTTTTTTGACCTCCCTTCTCATCTCTTTTTGAATATCTTCTCTTTCTACCCAGTCGATCACTCTTTTGTCTTTAATAACCTGAATGATCTCTTTGGTAAATGCGACCTGTTTCTCATCCGAATCTGAAAACATGGTTTCCCTGAAAGAAGAAAGAAGCCCATAGAATGAAAATTCTCTGGCGTCTTCCAATCCCAATGATTTCGCGAAGGTCTCCCGCTCTTTCTCCTTGTTTCCGAGCTCCATAAGATCAATTAATAATTGAGCTTCATCCTTCCTCTCCTTTCTATATTCCTCAATGATCTCCTCTAATCGATCCTTGAGGGAACCATAGAATACAGGGTCCATGGCAGTCTTCTCAGTAATCGTTTGTCGTATAGCATATTCAACATGACTGGCCTTTGCCTTTGAACTCCCTTTTATTTCCAATTTCTCATAAAAATCAGGAGCAGTGATACTTATTGGTTCAAGAATATTCTCCACTCCAGCGGTTTCAATATGGGCATGGATAAGCTCTTCCACCTTTTTACTGCAATCCTTGAGGCTCAAACGCTCGTCCCTATAAAGATTCCTGGCCCCTTCTCTAATTGTTCCCAAAAACTTAAAATCCTCAAGATAGGGATCAACCACTGGGTCAGGCATCAAGAAATCCATACTTCTGGCAAATTCTCGAAATGAGGCATCAAACTCGGCCCGAACGTCTTCGGGCCTGAGAATCTCCATACATCTTTGAAGAATATTCTCAGGTTTCCCCTTGCTGCGATCTATCTTTTCAAAAAAACCGAGGGCCATCTTATGCCAGTAATCCAGATTTGCCAGTTCCTTCTTTATGTCCTCAACTCCAAAGATACCTTCCAGGTCTTCCTTCTCGAATACAACCAAGGCCTTGGCCAGTTCCCGACCAACACCCACATAATCGACCACCAGACCAAAGTTCTTCCTTGGATAAGTCCGATTTGTCCGGGCAATGGCCTGAAGCAGGGTATGTTCTGTCAGCCGATGATCCAAATACATAACCTGCTCAATGGGTGCATCAAAACCGGTCAGGAGCTTATCGCATACAATGAGAAATTCCAGGGGATCCTCAGGGTCATTGAAGGCCTCTTTTAGAACATTTTCCTGCTCTCTGGTACGTCTATATTTTTCTTTCCGCTCCTGAGGATCATCACTGCTAACTGTTATAACAACTTCAGACCTTTCAGGATCGATCAGTTTATCGAGTTCTTGTTTGTACCTGATAGCCATAGCCCTATCAGACGCCACTAACTGGGCCTTAAACCCATTCGACCGGATCTTCTGGTTAAAATGTTCCACAATATCCCGGGCAATCAGCTCAATCCTTCGATCTGCCCTGGATAGCGTCTCAATAGTGGCATATTTCTTTTTAAGCTGGGTTCTCTCTTCCTTAGTTTTGTCATGGAAAAGATCATCAAACAATTGATCAAGGGATTTCCCCACAATCTGGAGTCTAGCCAATCTACTTTGATACTTGACCGGTACGATTTGCCTGTCATCTTCGGCATTGCGAATTGTATAGTAATCAAGGTATCTCTCACCTGGCGGGCTGAAGTGTCGATAGGTATTTCGATCTCTTTTATCGAGAGGTGTCCCGGTAAAGGCAAAGAGAGAGGCATTAGGAAGGGCACGCCGCATATTCAAGGCAAAAAAGCCGTACTGGGTACGATGGGCCTCATCAGTCAGGACAATGATATTCTCTGCCTGCGATAGAGGTCCATCAAGTGGTTTTCTGAATAGAAAAACAGTCGTCAAAATTGTCTGGCCCACATCCTGGCTAAGGTGTTCATACAGCTTCCTGTAGGTGCCTCTCTTTTCCCTGATCTGAATTGGGTTTGGGAAATGGCAATTACGAAATGTTTTGCTGATCTGATCATCAAGGTCTATTCGATCGGTCACGACTAAAATGATAGGGTTTTTGAGCTCCTTCTCCTCACGCCTGAGTTTGACCGCAGCAAAAAGCATGGTGAGTGATTTGCCTGATCCTTGCCAGTGCCATATTATTCCTCTTTTTTCGTCTTCCTTTGTAACCCTTCGCAGGATCTTATTGACGGCTGTGAATTGCTGGTAGCGACATACCTTTTTAACAGTCCTGCTCCTTTCCTGCTCAAAGACGATGAAATTCTGGATGATATCGAGCAGATTCCTTTTGTTAAAAATGCCTGCTATCAAAACTTCCTGGGCTGTTGGGCTGTCAGATAGATCTTCCTTCTTGATCAACCCAAGCTGCAACATCTCCCTGACCGTTGGATGGTCAGCCATGTTAGGAAGTTTTTTATCCCCATTTTCTTTCCACTGATGATAATACTCTTCATCGGAAAAAATGGTTCCGTATCTGGCGCCAAATAGATTTAATGCAATACAGATCTGATTGGTATGGAAGAGTTGAGGAATTTCTTGCTGGTATCTATCTAGCTGTTTGATAGCCTTACTGATACCACCTTGTTTTGCCACCGGACTCTTGCACTCAATGACTACCAAAGGGATTCCATTAATGAAAATAACAATATCCGGCCGATCTGTTTCCTTAGGCCCCTTTACCCAGAATTGATTAACCACCAGAAACTCGTTCTTCTCAGGATTTTCAAAATCAATAAACCGAACTGTCTGTTTCTGTCTTCTTGCCCTTATATCCTGATCAATGGATATTCCTGAGATCAAATCCTGATGAAATCTTTGATTAGCCTCCATCAGGCCTTCTGCCTGGATATGTGTAACCCTTCTCACAGCTTTATTAATGCTTTCTTCTGTTAAATGGGGATTGATTTCGGCAAGTTTCTTTTTCAGACTGGTTATTAATACTACTTCCCTTCGGGAGGATCGTTCGCAATCATCCTTCAATTCAGGATCAAGCTCATCCCCATGGACATAGTCATATTTCAGACGTTTAAGCTGCTCAATGGCTGGCTGTTCGGAAAGTGTATCTTCAGTGAATTTTAGGTCCATTTTATACCATCGATTGGATTGCCATTAAAATTACACGGCCACACGCAATTTTCCTGTTAATAATACCTGCATCAAACCTTTTTTTAATAATTCTAATTGTTCCTTGTGATTAGACTCTTTTTCGATTTCATTATCGATTGAGGTTAAAATATCGGCGATCTTTTTTTGTTCTTGAAGAGGGGGGAGTAGAATCGTGATTTTCTCAATATTTTTACCACTAACATTAGGCTGTGCTCCCCCGGCTGCATCTATTAACAAATCTTGCTTGAACCTTTTAGTTAATGCTACTTGCGCCAAATAGCTCTTTGCAATTAGATTTGAACCTTTAATTACAAATCTACCGACACGTTGATTAAACAAAGCAGGTAAATCTTTATTCGGAACAACTCCTATTTTCCCTGTTGTTGCTCCAGACATAGCAACAAGCACATCTCCCGGTTCAAGCAAAAAACTGCTGAATTGTTCAGCGAAAGAGTCTGGAAGGCATACGCATTCATTTAGCATAACACCGTTAGGAGTTACGTTTGATATCCTAACCAATGGAAGACCTTTTCCTTCGTAATTATTACTTTTAAAAGCAAATCCACCCTGGAGATATATCATTTTCCCAAGATTTACGAACTCCCACTCCACCGGAATCTCTCCAATCTCAGTCTTTTTGAATTTCTTATGCCCTATTCCACGGGTGAGGAGTCTTTGCATTAAACCTTTTTTGAGTTCCTTTGTCTTATCAATAATCTGCGTTGTCTTCTCAATTGCACCGTCCACTGTTGTTAAAATATCAGTGATCCTTTTTTGTTCAGGAAGAGGTGGAAGAGAAAAATTTAGTGATCTGATACTACTTTTTGAAACCTCTTTAAAGGTACTTCCGCTTCCAAGTCTATCCAGTTCTTGTTGAAGTGCTATCATTTTGTAAAAAATAAACCAATTATATGCCATTTCATTACAGACTAAACTTGCAAATCCCTGATTAGTAGCCATAGGTTTAGTATTAATCGCACATGCACCTAATGTTGCCCTACTTGTTAACAAAACACTTCCTACCGGCAATAGGCGAGCACCGCAGGAGGATAACCCCTCCTGAGTAATGCTTTGTTTTGTGTCGGAGATCTCTCTCCCCTGAAGGCTTGTTATATCTGTTGGGGTTGCAAACGGGATTTCTCCGCCCCAATATTCATTGTTTTTCGTTGATGGCGTACTACCACCAATAACATCACATACATCACCTAACCTGACTACCTCCCAATCCACTGGAATTTTACCAATGGGTGTATCTTTATATTTAACCCCTGTTTTTAAACTGCTTACCTGTTCCACTATTATCTTGTTCCAAAGACCTTGATAATAAACTCTTCGAATGTCTTCTCGTACATTTCCGGTCTCACATCCATTCCGGGAATAGGGGGAATATCAAGGCCACTTTTAGCAAATTCACTACCAACCATCTCCAGCGAATCACGAAGCTTTGAACTTCTCATATAATCGCTCATTTCCTCTTTACTAATTTCATTCAAGGCGGCCCATAACTGAGAAAGTGCAGAGTAAAGGGCGATCCAGTCGATCCAGATTGGTTTTTTAATTTCTGATATGTTCCCCTTAGATAAAAACTCCCACCATCTCTCCTGAGAGAGCCAGTATTCAATCTTTCTTTTTCCTTTAACCCGTGTCAGAATAAGGCCTGATCTGGAAAGCTCGATCAGAGCATCTTGTGTTCCCCTGACTGAAATACCAATCCTTCTGGAAATTTCCGAAGGATGGCCAGCGTCATGTGTAAGTAGATAGGCCAGGCATTCTGCTCTTGACCCCAAGCCAAATAATGCCCTTAATAAGAACCGAAGCGTATTGTGCGATGTAATTGGCACCTTTCTTGTCATCCGCCTCACTCTCAATTGAGGACGATTAAAGCCATAGGTAAGAAAGCTTGGATCAGGTGTTTTTGTGATGGGATGTGATTTCCCATTCTTTTCACAAAAAAGAGATTCGGGGTTGTTGGGGATATTAGAAACATGGGATTTGCAGAACTGACTCAAGTTTTTCCATTTCCTTTCATTGCCCTGGTTCGCAAGAAATGCTGCCACTGCACCTACTAAATTTCTGTCGATTTCATCTTTTTCACGCAAGATCCCCCGCAACCTTTGCATATCAATCCATTTGTTATTGACAATGAGCCAGTCTACCACCTCATCAAAAAGTCTCGATTCATAACGGCCCATCTCCAGACTGAAAAGAAGCATAGGCTCCGGATCGTATATCCATGTGTCTTTAATCCTGGCCTCACCCAACACTCCCAATGCTGACCATTGGCGCCAGAGGAAGTTGAGAATATTTTCAAGGAATAAATTTCTAAAATTTTTCTGCCACATTGTTATGTCCCATATGATTCAATAAATCTTTAAGAATTTGTCGATACCCTTCGGATACATCATGGGTCATGCTCCAGCGAGCTGCCTGTTCTAATTCATCAGCTGTTGGTTTTAATGTCAAAAGGTCTTCATAGTGAACCCCCGCCCCCTGGTCTACAGCTGCATAAAGCTTGAAGTGGATTTGATCGTAGCGACCTAAGAAATGGATGGTTAGTTTACGACCAAATTCTCTGGTTGTAACCCGCTCCATAAGCCGTTCTGGTAAACCAAGGTCAACCGCTGAGGTAGGCCCAGTATTAATCCAATTCTCAGGTAAGTTGAAATCTCTCGCAACCTTCTTGGCAGCTGCAATGAATTCCTCTTTTAATGGCGTTGCTTTGATAAATGAGGTATCTCCTG
>CAZSWT010000065.1:0-16236 GCA_964611035.1 uncultured Desulfobacteraceae bacterium | reverse complement strand
GCCTCAATCTCAGTTATTTTTACTCCTGTGAAATCTTGCCTGTGGCCCTGTTTCTTCCTGTATCCCTTCCTTCTTTTATATTTAAATACTACTATCTTTGGTCCCCTGCCATGCCTGGTAATCTTGGCTGCCACCCTGGCATTTTCCAAAACAGGACTCCCAACAGTTACCTTATCCTCTTTAGAGACAAGCAGCACATCATCAAAATAGACATCATCTCCCACCTTACCATCCAATTTTTCAACTCTAACTTCTTCGCCTGGCTTTACCTTATATTGTTTGCCGCCTGTTTGGATGACCGCATACATTCTAACCCTCCAATATTTCAGAATAATTTTAAATTACCTTAACCATAGATCAAAGTCAATAAAAACCTGTCACTTAAACGGGTAGATAAAAAAAGTCTGTAACCGTTCACGGTTGAAAAAGGTTCAATGTTCAGCCTGCGACGAGCGTCTCGACAGGCTCGAGGCCGAAAGGCTCAGCCGAGTCGGGTTACCTTTTTTTCTTTGATCTTGCTCATGGGCTGGGAAGTGCTTAACCTGCCCGCTCGTGCCTTAATTCCGATTTGTTTTTTCAACCATGGCCTGAACAGCTCCAAAACCTGTTCTTTCTTTATATTCTCAGGTCTCGCATGGCAGGCGGGTGAAACCATAACTGCCAGCGTTGGTAAGTCAGGCATGATCATTCAGATCATAAAGGGCTATGGTAACTATGCACGGTTTAAATTTTTGGTCAACCTTGAACCTCTGAATCCCGATTTCATCGGGAAACCTGTGAACAGATACAAAAGGTTTTTATATATAAGACCGTACACTAAAAATGTCAATCCTGATTTAGAGTGATTATCAATATCATGTATTTTGAGTTATCGTAATCTATTTTTATAGAAAGTAGACTATTGTGACCTTTTGTGGTAAAAAAACTCAGTAAGATTGGATCTAATACAAATAGAATAAATATGTTGCTCCTAAAGTAGTTTTAATTTCAATGAATTATAGAAATATTGTAACTAACCAGGTTGTAAAGTTCCAGGTTCACGGTTAGAGAGATAAAATACTGTCTAATCATCTATCTAAAGTATTTGGTTTCTATTTGAAGATAAATGAGTAGTTCATCCGATTCTTGCCAAAAGCCATGCTGTATTGCATGGATGTCAACCGTGAACCCCGCCTGTCCCGATACAATCGGGGCGGGCAGGCTTGAACGGTGAACCCGATAACCTGAGTAATTCCATAGCATAAAGGGTGTCGATTCCATGCCTATTTACGAATACCAAGCGGAGATTCCTGAAGAAGGGTGCACAATGTGTAGAGAAGTATTTGAGTATATCCAGAGTGTTTATGAAAAACCCCTTTCTCATTGTCCAAATTGTGGCAAAAGAGTTAAAAAGATTATTTCATGGTGTCATGCTGCAGTTATTGATCCATCACCAGAACATAGCAGTACAGAAAAAAAGATAACCGAGTATGAAAATGCAGGGCTGTATAGTCATGCCGCAGAGTTAGCTGATAAATACTCGCATAAAACAAAAGACAATCTTCTTAAAGAGAGGGCCTTAGAAAATTATAAAAAGGCCGGTTATAACTTTGATTCCACTACGGGCAATGACGACTAAAGCAATTAAAGCCCGCCCTGGCGCGACGTGCTTAAATCAAACTATTAACCCTATAAGGCGCCATGTGCTCTTATAAACCTATTAAAATTATAGGCCAGCTTGCCCTGGTGCGACTTCCTTGACAAATGTTACAATTGCAGTAATATTTCTGGAGCTTGAGCAGCATAAGCTAAGCATTGCAAACCAGGTCTGGGCCAGGGTTCTGGGCCAGGGTTTAAAGTGCCTGCCCGCCTCGCAAGCGAGAGCGCTGCGGGCAGGCCTAAAGCTATTACATCAATTAAACCACGCAACTATTAACCCCTGGTATTCTTTGATTTTTGATTTACTTTTCTTAACCAGGATATATTTTTTAGAGATTGGAGGGAGAAATAATGTCAGATTTTTTTCAGAATGGCGAAATAGCAACATTTCATAGACTAAAACAAAGGGATCTCAGAGAACTTGAGGGGGAGCTTGAAGAGGCAACAAGGCATAGGCCTATCTCCCTTGTCCTTCCATACATTCCAGTTGAATTACAAGGGCAGGGTCTTCCGAAGATTGTCCAGGAACTCAAAAATGTAAAATACCTCAAAAATATCATTGTAACCATAGGAAAGGCGAATGCGGAGGAATTTAGGCAGGCAAAGAAATTCTTTTCTGATCTTCCCTTAAAACCTAAAACGATTTGGTGTACAGGTCCGGCAATTGAAAATATATATGAAATACTGGCTGAAAATGGAATTAATGTTGGTGATGACGGTAAGGGAAGGTCTGCATGGACTGCTTATGGATATATCCTTGCTCGCGAAGACAGTCAGGTTATTGCCTTACATGACTGCGATATTGTCACCTACAATAGAGATCTTCTCGCACGCCTCTGTTACCCTGTTGCACACCCAAACATTGGCTTTGGCTTTTGCAAGGGATACTACAGTAGGGTTACGGATAGTATGCACGGGAGGGTGACCCGGCTTTTTGTAACACCTCTTATTAGGGCCCTGAAAGAAACCTTGGGATCTAATCAGTTTTTAGATTACCTTAATAGTTTCAGGTATATCCTTGCCGGGGAATTTTCAATGGATGTAGATTTGGCACGCATGATCAGAATCCCTGGTGACTGGGGATTGGAGGTTGGTGTTCTCGCTGAAATTCACAGAAATTGTGCCCTGCGCAGAATATGTCAGGTTGATCTTTCAGATAATTATGAACACAAGCATCAATCCCTTACTCTGGAAGATCCCAATAAGGGTTTACTAAAGATGGGAACAGACATTGCAAAATCCATATTTAGAACTATGGCAAGTATGGGATACACCCTTACAAATGAGTTTTTTGTGACCTTGAGGTCAACTTATTTGAGGATTGCACAGGACCTTATTGCCCAGTATGAATATGATTCTGAGATCAATGGATTAACATATGACAGGCATAGAGAAGGTAGTTCGGCTGAGGCATTTGTTAGGTGTATCGTTAGCGCTGGACAGCAGTTTCTCGAACAACCATTTGATATTCCCCACATGCCAAACTGGAACAGAGTGATTTCTGCTGTTCCAAATATCTTTGAGCTGTTGATCAATGCAGTTGAACAGGATAACAAAGACTAGGAGGTTTGAAAAAGTTAATTACGCTTCACTTTTATACACGATACATTTTCTTTTGCTCTTTAACCTTTTAAAAGGGTATAAATTTAGATACATAGAGAATCCTTTTTTTGAACTATTCATAAAAAAGGGTATGCATATAAATCTTTAATATTCTAATGGTCAAATCATAACACCATTGTGAGTATTATGGAAAAACAAATGAATGGAAGATCATTAACATATGGTTCGCCGATAGATCGCTTGAAGGAAATCTCTACATGGGTTTCCTCTGTGCTTGATCTGGATCAACTTTTAGAGCTTATCATAGATACAGCCACACAGATGATGCAGGCTAAGGCCAGTTCTCTTCTGCTATTGGATCAGAAATCGAGAAAACTCTACTTTAAAGTAGCTGTCGGAGAAAAAAAAGAAGAGGTCAGAAAATATGAGATTGACCTTGGCCAGGGAATAGCTGGTTTCGTGGCTGAAAAAGGAGAACCCCTTCTCATTCCCGATGTCAGTAAGGACCCACGGTGGTACAAGAAAATAAGCGAATCCACAGGATTTCAGACCCGTTCAATAGCCTGTGTTCCAATGAAGGTTGATAGCGAAATAATAGGAGTTGTGGAAATAATTGATAAAGAAGATGGGAGTCCGATTCAAACTGAAGATATGAAAATATTGACAGTATTCGCTGAGTTGGCTTCCAAGGCAATCAGCAATGCACGAAAAATCGATCAAGTTAAAAGAGAAAACCGGGATCTTAAAGAGGAGCTTGGGAACAAATACCAAATCATTGGTGAGAGCAAGAGCCTGCAGAAAGTTATATCCGATGCTTTCAAGGTGGCCAATTCGAAAAGTAGCACCTTGATATTGGGTGAGAGTGGAACGGGGAAGGAACTGCTCGCGAGGTTAATTCACAGGGCTGGCCCTAGAAAAGATAAGCCCATGATTGTGCTTAATTGTGCAGCCTTACCTGAAACCCTTTTAGAGTCTGAACTCTTTGGTCACGAGAAAGGGGCCTTTACTGGGGCTGAAAGCCGAAAAATCGGAAAGTTTGAACTGGCTGATGGCGGCAGTCTTTTCCTTGACGAAATAGGAGAAATGACACCAGAAATGCAGGCGAAGCTTCTTCGAGTGCTGGAAGAGGGACTATTTTATCGGGTGGGTGGAAACACTCCCATATCGGTGGATGTTCGGGTTATCTCAGCTACAAATAAAGATATTTCCCAGGAAATTCATGATGGAAGGTTTCGAGAGGACCTTTACTATCGGCTCAATGTAGTCCAAATTCACATGCCTGCCTTAAGAGAGATAAAAGAAGACATACCCCTCCTTGCCACGTATTTCTTGAAAATATTTATGCAAGAGAAGAGACTCCTCCATTTAATGATCTCAGAAAGTGCCATGGAACAGATGCTCGCTTACGACTGGCCTGGTAATGTAAGGGAACTCAGTAATGCCCTGGAGCGCGCGGTGGTGATGGGTAACGGTCAGGAAATTTTGCCTGAGGACTTGCCCATTTGGGGTCCAAAAGAAAGCCATCCGGGCATGCAGGTAGGATTGACTCTCAAAGAGGCTATGGAAGCCTTTAAAAAAGAATTCATTGCCTTAAACCTGAAACATACTGGAGGCAATAGAAGCAAGGCATCAAAAGTGATGGATGTTCAAAGGACTTACCTATCCAGGCTGATATCCAAGTATCAACTCTAAAAAGTCTGCTCAACAGGCTTCCCACTATTCTGATTACACACAATTCGTTTTTGTTTACATTTTAGATAGCTTTGTCGCCCCTAAAGGCCTTCAAAACTCCTCACACTGACATTGATAGGATGATCATGTCATTGTGAACCCTTCTTTCATCAGAATACACTCTGCAAAACAATCTTAATAAACGCACATTATTCTACAATCCAATTAATCCTTTAGGTTTAATAATTGTTTCTTGACTCCAAAAGATAGCAGGGTAGAGAAGTTCGCGTAATTGTAAAACATAATGTGTATTCTTTTATATACACTATTTATCATATCTTCCTTGCTTGGATATTGAAAAAATGTCATAATATCAATAAGTTAATTAACTTATGCATAAAGGCACACTCCTTGCTTCAATTTAGTAATGAGATATAGATTGTGTGTATGATTTTGGTAAATCAGGGAATAATAAAAGGATGAATTCAGAAAAGTAATGGGTATTTATTAAAGAATGTGGGCCCATGAAAATAGAGCCTTCAGAGTGTCAGATTTGAGAAAATGGTGTCATCTGCCGACACTTTTACAGGCGCTTACATGTTGTACGTGAGGGGAATAAAGAAACGGAAAATGGCCACAAATAGACAGACAGAAATATTTCCAAAAGAGGAGGAGCTTGTTGGCCTTGCCTTCGGAGAAAGATGGCGGATTCCACCCTGGCTATTCCAGCATCAGGATATGATTCATGCACTTGAAAGTGCTCAACAGGTTGATGAAGAGGCTTTGATAAATACTCTCAATCACGTCCATTTTATGGACGAATATATCTTACTCCAGCTACGTCATCCTAAATACGAAGGGAGCATACTTGTAAGGGCATATCCTGAGCCTTGTCTGGGCAGGGAACTCACTTGCCGTTGGTCGAGCAAGGACTTCTCAGGCCTTGATCTGAAGAACTATCAGCTTATGCATCTTGTCATTGATGATGGTCAATCTATGATATTAGTGCCAGCTGTATTTCAGGAGATACATAGAAACCGTGTTAAGATTCAATTACCACAAACAAGCTACGCTGTGGGCCAGCGGCAGGCAAGGCGTTATACCTGTCATGATGTTGATGTTGAGCTGATTCAGAGTGGTTTTGTGGCACAAGGAAAATTATTAGATTTTAGCCCAATTGGATTTCGTGTTAGGGTGAGGCCCGTATCATTTTGTTCCTTTCACTGGTTCAACCCGGATGCATTGGTCATTGTTCATCTACGGCGTAATCAGCATATCCTCTTTTCTGGCCTTTGCAAGTGTATTCGCCAACAGGATGATTTCCTAAATAGGGAGATTGTTCTGACTCATGCGGATACAAAGGTCAACCAGTTCAAGAAAAGGCAGATTCGCAATCCTCGTCAACACTTGGTACCACCACCAGCGATCATTTTCGATCATCCCTTTTTAAAAAAGCGGGTGCAACTGGAGGTTACAGGAATTTCCACTTCTGGATTTTCTGTATATGAGAGCGCGGACGACGGAATTCTTATGCAGGGCATGATCATCCCAGAGCTGATGATAAATTTTGCCGGCACCATGAGTATACCCTGTGTTGTACAGGTAATCTACCGCTTGGCAGAGAAGGACAAGGGTATCCGCTGTGGCCTTGCTATTCTGGATATGGATATTAATAGTTACAGTCGTTTGGCTCATATACTGACCAATGCATTAGATTCCCATGCCTATGATTCCAGTGAGGTCGATATGGACGCTCTTTGGGAGTTCTTTTTTAGTACAGGCTTTATCTACCCTATGAAGTATCGTCTTATACAGTCTCATAAGGAAGGTTTCAAAGAGATGTATAGGAAGCTTTACAAGGAGAATCCGGAGATTTCGAGGCATTTCACCTACCAGAAGAATGGCCGGATATATGGCCACATCTCAATGATTAGGGCATATGAGAGGACCTGGATGATTCATCACCATGCTGCAAGGATTATGGACAGCAAACGCCCCGGTTTTACGGTATTAAAGCAAATTATGTATATATGTATCGCCTTCCTTCCGCACACATGGATTATGTGATGTGTTATTTTCGCCCGGAGAACAGGTTTCCTGATTTTGTATTCGGCGGTTTTGCAAGGACACTGAAAAATTCTCATGGTTGCTCTATGGATCTTTTTTCCTATCTTACTTATAGTAGCCTTTCCCTGGGTGCCAAACTTCCAGATGGGTGGTCTCTGAATGAATGTTCAGAAGTTGATCTGTGGGAACTGAATAGGTTTTATGGGTATCACTCTGGAGGACTACTCCTGAATGCCTTGGCTTTGGATAAAAAAGATACTGGCGATAAATCTCTGGAAGAGCTTTATAGCCGGCTTGGTTTCTTGCGAAAATGTAGGGTATATGCACTAAAACATAAGGCAGAACTAAATGCAGTCCTGATTGTTAATCAATCAGACCTGGGGTTTAATCTATCTGAACTCCTCAATGGTATCAAGATTCTGGTGACCAATCCTGAAGCTCTACCCTGGAATATACTAACCATTGCCATTTCACAATTGACTGATATATATCATACGGACAGGGTTCCTATACTATTTTATCCCTTCGACTACATTAAATCCAATAGTATTCCCTATGAGAAGCAATATCAGGCATGGGTCCTGAATGTTCAGTATGGAAACGAATACGTGGAGTATATGCAGAGGAAATTCAGAATAAGTTATAAATAGAGCCTTTTAAAAAGGCTTCCAACTCCTCTTCTCTCGTTTTCCCAAAAAAGACATTCATTTCATATTTTCACATAGCTGATCTCTTCAATCTATACATATCCTAAACTGGACAACGACATTGCAAAAGAAATCAGAGCAGAACGACTTCAAAGGCATTATAAAATAATTCCAGAATTGTCTCATTATTGAGGCCTTGAATAAAATGAAATGTTTTGAGATCGAGTTGTGCTTGAGGATATTACTATTAAAAGTGTATGAAATATTAGACAGTGAAATGCAAAAAAGTTTACAGGGAATTGACTTGATACTAAGTCTGAGACCTCTTCCGGTAGTTTACGTTGATGGCTTGGCAACTCAGCCCTTACACTGCGGATATCATCGGCCTTACCTGGGAGTGAGGAACTTTTTCATAGTATATTATTTTGGCATTAATCTTGTATTTATTTTGGATAAACCGATAATTTAAAAAAAATGAAGGCATGAAAGAGTGTGTCATGACGAACAAAGCAGTAGAGAGAAGATATCAACCTATAAAACAAGTGGATCAATACTACAGCGTAGAATTTTCGCTAAATGGATGCGCTTATGTTTATCAATTTAAAATCTGCGATATATCATTGAAAGGAATCTGCGTATTGGTAAGAGAAGATTCTGATTTATTGAATCACCTAAAAGTTGGTGACATATTAAACCTGAAATACTACACGACTAATTCATTCCGGCCTGTTGAATATTTAAAAACAGAGATCAGGCATATTAGTAAAAATAATAAAGAACGATTTAGAGATCTATGTGTGGTTGAGTTATTGATTTTAGAAAATAAGTAACATTTTAGCTTTTTGAAATTACCTGATGAGTGAGCATGGGGATGTCTTTTTTTAACCATGCCTTTACAAAGACGAGTAGGTAGGCCGCTTCAAACAAGTGCCATTCGACAAGCTCATGGTCCTGAGCAAAGTCGAAGGACACACAAACAAAGTTTCTAGAAGACAATGACGAGTTGCTCGTGCATATGGTTTTGAAGCGGCACGCTGAGACCCCATGTTAGAGGGCATGATGTAAAAAAAGACATCTCCATGCTCATGCGTCTCACCAAGGATACCTATGTGGCCTTTAATAAAGGCCAGGGGGAGTTTTCAAAGAGCTAAAATGCTATGAAAATAACAATTCTTATAACTAAAAAAATCCATTAACAATAAAGTATGGTGACTTGCATTTTTTCTGTCAGCAAAAGGAAGACTCTAATCCTCGCATTCTAGATTATCAGTATTAATGATCTTAGTAATCTCCGGCTGATAGTATGGTTTTTTACTTAATGTATCATTTAGGAAACGAGCAGAAATCATGGAAAGCCCTAACCCGATTATGCTTCCAACAAGGGTAGATAAATTTAAATCTAAATTATATAATGTACTAATAAAGTATCCAATGCTTGCACCTCCTACAAGGCCTATTGCAGGGATCATATAGACAATTAATGAGGCCTTTGTCACAGTGCCAGTAGGTATACCTATCTTTACCATATCTCCAGCCTTAGCATTAATAGGATTTATTGCTTCGGAGAGCATTTCTTTTCCGCCACCTAACATCTGACAGAAACTTTTTGCCACACACTCAGCACACATTGATTGTCTGTCCGTTAGAACCAATGCCTTTTTACCACGTACCTCTTTAACTATCCCTTCTGATTCGTTCATGTAGACTTTAGGTCTTGTTATCAGTTTTTTGACATATGTTTGATCCATATTATCAGATCTCCTTTAGGTTTCTGCAATTGCATCGATTTCAACCTTAGCTCCTTTAGGAAGGTTTGAAACCTCTATAGTTGATCGAGCTGGCTTATTTGAAAAATAATTTTCATACACTTTATTCATTTCTGTAAAATAATCTATGTTAGATAGGTATACAGTAATCTTAACGGTTTTTTCAAGCCTTGAATAAGCCTGTTCAAGCACTGCCTTTAGATTTTCTATAACCCTTGCCGTTTCTTCAATAATTGTTCCTGGCTTAAACTCATTAGTTTTTGGATCAATAGCAATTTGCCCGGAGCAAAAAACAAAACCCCCTGCCTTAATTGCCTGTGAGTAAGGACCAATTGCCATTGGAGCTTTTTTGGTAGATATTTTTTCCATACATTTACCCCTTTTTGAAGATATATGAGCCTTTACCAAGCTCGTAATGTTTTATCTTTGGTTATGGTTGAAAATCGATGCTCGATTAGGAACCTTACATTCTAAATATATTGTCATCCTGAAAAATTTGATACTATAGGATAGCAAAAGGTAAATGAAAAGCAAACCAGAATTGTTACTGAAAGGAATCTGAACATGATGTGTAAAACCAGGAAATAATTCCTTTCATAAAAATGGAAAGTAGATTAAAATAACAACAATTACTCATTTAATTTGAGGAAATCTTAGTTATTATAGAAAGAGGGTTTAAATGGAAAATAAGGGGAAGGGGAAAACCACAATAGCTATACTTACTGGTGGCGGGGATGTACCAGGTCTTAATCCATGCATTAAGACTCTCGTTTACAGGGCAGCCAGTGAAGGAATAAAGGTTATGGGAATACGCCGAGGATGGGCTGGGGTTTTAGAGTACAATCCGGATGATTCCCATACCAAACTTAAGAGCATTCAGGAATTGATCCCGTCAGAGGTCAGGACTATTGATCGTTCAGGAGGAACTTATCTGCACACATCTCGAACCAATCCAAGTGCTGCAAGGGAAAAGGAAGTTCCCGATTTTCTTAAGAAACAGTTTGAAGGAAAGGAGGATGTGAAGGATTTCACCTCCCATGTCTTAAAAAACCTGGAATATTTAAAAGTAGATGCCATTATTCCCATAGGAGGCGATGATACCCTTAGTTTTGCTGAAAGATTACACCGGGAAGGATTCCCTGTAATTGCTATACCAAAAACAATGGATAATGACGTTTTTGGGACTGATTATTGTATTGGTTTTTCCACGGCTGTTACCAGAAGTGTCAATTTTATACATGCGTTAAGAACCTCGACTGGCTCCCATGAACGTATAGCGGTCATTGAACTATTTGGTAGGTATTGTGGTGAAACATCTTTGGTAGCAGCATACTTGGCAGGGGTAGATCGTGCTATTATTCCGGAGGTCCCATTTGACCCGAAAAGACTCGCAGAACTCATCATGAAAGATAAAAAAGCCAATCCCCAAAATTATGCCATGATTACTATTTCAGAAGGGGCCAAGTTGATAGGAGGCGAGATGTTTTTATCTGGGGAATCGGATGCCTATGGGCATAGAAAACTGGGAGGAATCGGAGAGGAAACCGGAGCCATTCTCAAGGAACTCACCGGAGAGGATGTTCTGAATCAACGGCTGTCCTATCTGATGAGAAGCGGAACACCTGATTCTTTAGATCAAATGGTAGCTGTTAATTATGCAAATACGGCTATTGATCTTTTTCTCAAAGGTGTTTTTGGACGCCTTGTAGCTCTAAGCCGTGGAATCTATACAGATATCCCCCTCAGCACTATTACGACAGGCCAGAAAAGGGTGGATGTGAGAGAACTCTATGATATAGAAGAATATCGACCCAAGATCCGCCATGTTAGTGGTAAGCCAATGTTTTTGTATTAGTAAAAAGCAATAAAGAGCAAGGGTAGGGATTGCTCCAACTTTAAGACACCTTATCGCCGGGAAGGGGATTACCATCAAAGGTGGTGAGGCAAAGGTGTTCGGAGTCACCACCTGAAAGGAGCATTCCTTCAGAAAGCCCGAACTTCATCTGACGGGGCCTCAGATTTGCGACAATGATGACCTTTTTGCCGATGAGCTCCTCAGACTTGGGATAGGCAGTGCGAACCCCGGCGAATGTCTGACGCAAGCGACCCTCGCCCAGGTCAACCATAAGTCTGATTAGCTTCTTTGACCCTTCAACAAGGTAGGCCTCGCGGATGACGGCCACTCGCATGTCGATTTTCGAGAAATCGTCAATAGTGATCTCTTGTTTGATGGGCGTGAGATCACCTCGTTTATCTGGTAAGGTAGTTATCTCTGCCTGCCTGGCAGGTTTTGAGTCTTTTCTGACCTCTTTATGCACTTCCATGGCCTCTTTCTCGACCTTCTGGATTTTTGCCCATGTGTCACGTAATGTCACCGTGCGATTGAAGACCAGTTTTTCATTTGAAGAGTCAACGGTATCGACGCAGAAATAGCCAAGCCTTTCAAACTGGTACCGACTTCCGGGTGCTGCATCTTTTAGAGTTGGTTCAACACGGCAGGAGGTCAATGTCTCTAATGAGTCCGGATTCAAATAGGTTTTGAAATCAGCACCATCTTTTTCATCGGTTGGATTTGTCTTTAGAAAGAGATGATCGTATAAGCGTACTTCTGCGTTAAGGCAGTGGGCTGCTGAAACCCAGTGCAACGTTGCCTTGACCTTGCGTCCATCAGGGGCATCCCCTCCTCGTGTCTTCGGATCATAGGTACAGTGCAGCTCAACTACTTCTCCGGTTTGTTTATCCTTAATTACATCAACGCATTTGATAAAATATGCGTACCGTAGCCGGACTTCACGATCAGGGGCCAAGCGGAAGAACTTTTTTGGAGGGACCTCACGAAAATCATCTTGCTCAATGTATAGCACTCGTGAAAAGGGAATCTTCCTTGTGCCCATACTCGGATCCTCCGGATTGTTCACTGCCTCCAACTCTTCCATCTTGTTTTCTGGATAGTTGTCAATGACCACCCGAATAGGACGCAATACCCCCATAACACGGGGTGTTCGTTTATTCAAATCTTCGCGTACGCTGTGTTCGAGCAGTGCTATATCGACCATGCTATCCCTCTTGGCTACCCCAATGCGCTCGCAAAAGTTTCTAATTGACTCTGGTGTGTAGCCACGTCTCCGCAAACCTGATATTGTAGGCATCCGTGGATCGTCCCATCCGGGTATATAGCCCTCTTCTATCAATTGCAGAAGCATTCGCTTGCTCATCACTGTATAGCTAAGATTAAGGCGGGCGAACTCGATTTGCTGCGGATGAAAAATTTTCAACGCGTCAAGAAACCAGTTATACAAAGGTCGATGATCTTCAAATTCCAGTGTACAAACGGAATGGGTGATCCCTTCAATGGAATCCGACTGGCCGTGAGTGAGATCGTACATGGGATAGATACACCACGTGTTGCCTGTCATGTGATGCTCTGCGTGAAGAATGCGGTAGATAACCGGATCTCGCATATTCAAATTTGGAGATGCCATATCAATCTTTGCTCGAAGTACGCGAGAGCCATCCTTGAATTCTCCTGACCGCATACGTTCAAACAAGTTCAGGTTTTCTTCAACCGAACGATCTCGATGCGGACTGTTCTTGCCAGGCTCTGTCAGGGTGCCGCGGTACTCTCTGATCTCATTTGCACTGAGGTCGCACACGTATGCCTTACCGTCCTTGATGAGTTGAACTGCATATTCATGGAGTTGCTCAAAGTAGTCAGATGCATAATACTCCCGATCCTCCCAATCGAATCCAAGCCACCTGACGTCTTCTTTGATCGATTCCACATATTCAACCTCCTCCTTGCTTGGATCGGTATCATCAAATCGCAGGTTACAAAGCCCCCCAAACTCTTGGGCAAGCCCAAAATTGAGGCAGATAGACTTAGCGTGTCCAATATGCAGATAGCCGTTGGGTTCCGGCGGAAATCTGGTATGAACCCTGCCTTCATTTTTGTTTGCCTTTAAGTCTTCAGCGATGATGTTTCGAATAAAGTTAGGTGCGGGTGTTGAATCGGTCGTTGTCATTTTCGCAGCTCCATTCTTTTTTTCTTGATGTTGTAGTATTATTTGATATCGGTGTTCTAATGGCTTTTTCTACTCGATTTTGTGTTTAATGGCAATCGATATATTCATATTATTAACCTTGAATAATAACATCTTTTAACACGTTGTTAAGTGTTTATTTCCTGTTTTTAACTACCTACTCTCTAAGTATGCTTGTCTCGGTGTCTGATATAATAAGGTAACAGGTCAAGGTATTTAAGGCTATCTATCAAATATACTAGTTTTTGGGATTTCTATAGCTTTTTGTTTAAAAAATTTGAACAGTTTATGTATAAACGTTTTAACAAACAATATCCTTGATTGAGATAATGTTACTAAAAGTGATTCATTATTAAGTAATTTCCTCTAATAAAAAAACCGAGACATGAGCAAAGCTATGGAAAAAACCTTGGGGAAATGTTAAAGGCTCATACATTGTATTAAAATACAAGACGTTATAAGCCTTTTTATATTTTGAATAATTGGAGGATTTTCTAATGTTCAAAAAACCAACCTATGAAGAATTGGAAAAAATGGTTAAGGAATTAAAAAAAGAAGCCGAGAAGCGCAAGCAGGTGCAGGACGAGTTGCGAGAGTCTTACAAAAAGCTGCAAACTACCTTCGATGCCGTCCAGGATAACATGAATGTGGTTGATCTCAATTTCAATCTTACGGATGTAAATGCCCCCCTGATCAAGAGATTCGGTTTGCCTGACAAGGAATCGCTCCTTGGTCGAAAATGCTTTGAGGTTCTGAAGGACCGTAAAGACATTTGCCCGAGCTGTGCGGTCGTCGAGACATATCGAACCAAAGCCCCTGCCTATCGAACGTCTACCCCTGAAGATGAAGTTTCAACTGGAGGCAGAAGCTTCGAGATATTTGCCTATCCGATTATGGATCATCGAGGAAACATTTCCGGTGCGGTCGAGTTTGCTAGAGACATCACTGAACGAAAGCAGGTGGAGGAGACCTTACGGATTGAAAGAGACAACTTGCGCAATATCTTTGAATCGATTGAAGATGGCATCTATATCGTCAACCAGGAATATGACATCCAATATGTGAACCAGGTCCTTATAAAAGACTTCGGGCCTTACGAAGGTATTAAGTGTTACAAATATTTCCACGATCGAGATAAGGTCTGCCCCTGGTGCAAGAATCAGGATCTTTGGGCCGGGAAGACCGTGCGCTGGGCATGGTATTCTTTTAAGAATGAAAAAACCTACGACCTGGTAGACACTCCGATGACGTTGCCAGATGGAAGCATAGTTAAACTAGAGATATTCCACGACATCACTGACATGAAGCAGGCAGAGAAAGCCCTCAAGGAGAGTGAAGAAAAATACCGCAATCTCTCCGAGCAGTCTACAGATGCAATCTATATTACCACCCACAAAGGCAAGCTTACTTACGTCAACCAATCTTTTTTGGATCTCTTTGGCTATACCAGAGAAGAGATAACAGATATGAAAGCCCAGGAGATGTACGTTAATGCCGATGACCGTTCAATTTTCCAGCAGGAGATAGAGAAAACCGGATCTGTCAGAGACTTTGAAGTGAAGCTACTCAAAAAGGATGGAGCAGAGATGGACTGCCTTATCACTGCGACTATGCGCCAGGCTGATGATAGGAGCATTTTGGGATATCAGGGTATCATCCGTGATATCACCGAGCAAAAGGCCTCATTAGAAATGTGGCGAAGGTATGAGTTTATTGTCAATACATCAGGGCAATTCATGACTCTCATCAACAGGGATTATATATATGAAGCTGTAAATGAAGCCTACAGCCTATCTCATAAGAAATCGCGAGATAAAATTCTTGGTATGACCGTGGCTGATATTTGGGGAGAGGAAACATTTCATACAATCATTAAGCCATATATAGATAAATGCCTTGTTGGAAACGAAGTTCATTACCAGAAGTGGTTTGAATTTAAGGATGAAGAACCAAGGTTTTATGATGTGAGCTATTATCCTTACTACGGGAACCAAAAAGACGTCACCCACGCCGTTGTGGTTACTCACGACATCACCTCCCGCAAGCAGGCAGAGAAAGCCCTCAAGGAAAGTGAAGAAAAATACCGCACCATCCTTGAGAGCATCGAAGAAGGCTACTATGAGGTTGATATCGCTGGAAATATTACCTTTGTAAATGACTCCCTGTGCAAAATGCTCGGGTATTCCAGAGATGAAATTATTGGTATGAATAACCGAAAATACATGAATGAAGAGAATGCAAGAAAAGTATATCAAACCTTCAACAGAGTATATACAACAGGGATCCCTTCCAAAATTCTTGATTGGGAACTTCTAAGAAAAGACGGGACTAAAAGGTTTGTTGAAATCTCTGTATCTCTAATAAAGGATTCAGAGGGCAATCCCACTGGGTTTCGAGGTATCTTAAGGGATATTACAGAGCGGGAATTGATGGAACAAGACCTACAGAGCGAAAGGGAAAGATTCGCGTCCCTTGCTGAAAATGCCCCCTTTGGTATGTCAATTTTTAATGCTACAGGCAGATATGAATATATTAACCATAAATTTACCGAGATATTTGGCTATACCTTAGAAGATATTCCAACAGGAAAGCTATGGTTTAAGGTCGCATATCCTGATCCTGAATACAGAAAAGAGGTTATCTCCATATGGCTTAATGATTTGAGTGGAGTAAAACCAGGTGAATTAAGACCAAGGGAATTCAAGGTTAGCTGTAAAGATGGCGCTCAAAAAGACATATATTTTAGGTCAGTGATGCTAAGGAACGGAAATCAGATTGTAACCTATGAGGACATCACAGAAAAAAAGCTCCTCGAATCCCAACTCCTCCAGGCCCAGAAGATGG
>CAZSWT010000064.1:0-16930 GCA_964611035.1 uncultured Desulfobacteraceae bacterium | reverse complement strand
AGAAATTACATTTATCATAGCCCAAATAATATCCAATGGGAGATGACTTGATATAGTGCTATCAAAACCTACCTTGATCTCTGCCGGAAATTCATCATCTTTTACCCAAAGAATCAAGGTCACAGGTACCCTCGGGAACACAGGTAAACAAATACCAGCATCTCCTAATTTCCTCACCTTACCGTTAAGTTTCTTACCAACTGAAAGAAATGCATCACGGTCCTCCCCGAATATTTCCTCCATAGGGCCTGTGTTAAGAGAGTGAGGCCCGCGAAAAAATGTCTCCCCGCCAGGGATTTGTTTTTCATTTACTATTTTTCCACGTATATCTATTGCCTTCACTCTGAGCAGATAGGTGAGAATAATAAGATCAAGTTCAAATGATTTAATTGTAGGGGCATGTCTACATAAAGGAATAATAGCTCTTTTCGTTGGTAAAACCTGAAAGGTTTGGTTTAAAAAAGGGAGCAAAAATCCTTTTTCGTGCTCATAGCTCACAAGGGCCTTATGGCAAATTTCTTCTGGGTTTTCTTTTTTTAATTGAGACCAAAGATATGGATCTGGTTCAAAGGCAGTTCCGTCCCATCTTCTCTGTATGGATCTATCTTCTTTAATCATAATGTTAGTAATCAGGTTGTCCAGTTCAGGCTTTGAATCGCGATTTTATCGGGACCCCCTGAACCTGGGTGGTTTCATCATATGTATTGTTATTTGTCTTTAAACAACATTGACGACTTCGTAAAAAGTCCGACTGCCGTTCGACAGGCTCACGGCCCTGAGCAAAGTCGAAGGGCTGTGTTACGCTTCATCCTCGCCCTGTTAAATCCTCGCTACGCGAGGCGGCAAAGCCGATTTAACAGGGTAAATCATTGCGGCGTACTGGTAAGTACGCCTCATTCCTCAAGATTCGCAAGCCTTACATTTGGAGCTTTTTACTTTGCCGTCCCATTTTTGACTTTTTACGAGTACATCAACATTGTATCAATAGTACTCATTAAAGTTTAACTTTTCAACATAGATGCGATCTGCTATTATTAAAAATAGATATAAAAAGGTCCGAGATATATAGAAGACCATGTCTTTAACCATAAAGACAGAGGAGGGACTCTTGACTCACGACCTCGATCAGTCACTCAAACTTTTAAAAAAGAAAGAGCAAGATTATACCGCCTATAAATTTAGTTCCAAGGAATCAATGGCTATCTTTGCCTTCTTTGACCTGGCCCAGGAATTCGCCACCCTCAATAATCTTTACAGAATAGCAGTTGCAGTAATAAAATTCTTTTTTAAATATGAAAGTTGTATTTATACAATCAGGCCCGAAGATAGTACTCTGTTGCTTCATTGCTGCAGCTCTGAAGGACTTTTAGATCCTCCTGAGCCAGCCAGGGAAAATGTTACCGTTCATAATAGCCCCTATAGAGCAGGTTCCTCTTATGTCTTCCCTATCATGGGAAAAAAGATCTTAGCAGATAAGGTTCCCCTTTTTTTAGATAACCAAATTTTAGGCATGTTAGAGATATATCCGGTTAAAAGGATGGGTGACCATCAATTTCTCTTTTTCCAGAAATATGCCAACAGGATCGGCTATAATATGCATAATAAGCTCGTTCTTGAACAAAATGTGGAACATATTCGGTTTATCAACCAACTTGTATCAGATATTGAACACAATGTTATTACACCAAATCTTTACTATAAGGCCTTTTTGATCAATATGAAAAAGAACCTCAATAAAAATCTTTCACAATTAGAAAATATTAATTCTATCCTTCCTGAGCTTGAGCTCGGTAAGAATTCATTAGAAGAAAAGACGAATCAAGCAATTAATAACTTGTATAGGATCCACCAGGATATGGATAAAAAGATGGAGGACTTTGAAAGCCACTTTAACCACCTAAGCCTTTTTATCGAAACACTCTTTCGGGGTGAACATTTCAAGACCGGAAGCTATGTGCTCAAGAGACGATCATACAATCTCCTAAATGATATATTTTTACCAGAACTGGAACACTATAGGAAAAGATTAAATAGGAGAGGAATAGATATCATTGAACCACAACATGTGCCTTCAGATAATGATATGACCATATTTATTGATCTTGGCCTTACAGCTCAAGTCTTTGCCAATCTTCTCTCCAATGCCCTAAAGTATTGTCAGCCAGCGTTGGATAAAAATGGTAACTATCAAAAGTATATTTCTTACGCTATAGATATAGTGGCCGAGGAGTCTTATGAAATCCAGAATGGCCTAAAATTTAGCCTATTTAGCACTGGTAAACCAATTTCAAAAAAAGAGGCAATCCTGATATTTGAAGATGGCTACAAGATTCCAAAAGATAAAATTAAAAGTGGCTCAGGCCATGGACTTCATTTTGTTTATAATATAGTTCAACTCCATGGAGGATATGTAGGGTGCATACCACGAGAGAACGGAAATAACTTCTACATAATTTTACCCCATAAGAAATAAATACTTGACATTTATGGCAGAGGAAAAGAACTAATAAACCTGGGAAGAGTTTAAATCTCTCTCTAAACTCTTTCATGAGGTTTACCTAAGTGCACAGTTTCGTAATTTCGATGAGATATAATGACAGAAGTAATTGATCGTGGACATTCTTTTATCTCTCACAGAGACCACAGGGGACACAAAATATTGATTCCCGACAAGTCGGGACTGAGAGGGCAATCCAAATCAAATCCCGTCTCAACGGGACTATCGCTGGAAATTTGTCCCGAAAAGTGAGATTTTTATCAACTTGAAATCTTCATCCTTTTTATATATACCCACAGAATGCTTCCTATCGTCGCCATAGTTGGTCGCCCCAATGTTGGTAAGTCCACCCTTTTCAACCGTTTAACAAAAAAAAGGAGTGCCCTTGTTGACGATATTCCTGGTGTAACCAGGGATCGCCTGTATGCTACTATAGAATGGGATGACAGAAATCTGGTTATTGTTGATACAGGTGGTTTTGACTCTTCTGATAAAAGGGAACTTTTAGATAGGATAAAGAAACAGGTGGAGATGGCTATCGAGGAAGCAGATCTGGTTATTCTCCTGTTTGATGGGAAGACTGGTCCTGTGTTTGCTGATGAAGAGTTGCTCACGCTTCTAAGGTGCTCCCAAAAAAAGGTATTGTATGCGGTAAACAAGATTGATGGCCCGGAACATGAGCATTTGAGCATGGAATTCTATTCCTTTGGTATTGACAAGGTATTCCCCATATCTTCGGCTCATGGATATGGAATAGGCTCCCTTATGGAGCAGCTCATTAGGGATCTTCCTATTATAGAACGACCTCAAGAAGATGAAGGCCGGATAAAGATAGCGATTATCGGTCGCCCTAATGTTGGAAAATCTTCACTTATCAATAGAATAATTGGATCTGATAGATTAATTGTTAGTGAACTGCCAGGAACTACCAGAGATTCTGTAGACATATCCTTTGAAAGACAAGGAAAATCCTATCTATTAATAGATACTGCGGGGATTAGAAGACGGGGTCGAGTTAAGGAAAAAATTGAGAAATTTTCAATACTGAAAGCATTAAAGGCAATTAATAGGTGCCATATTTCTGTTATCTTGCTTGACTCTCAAGCGGGCATATATGACCAGGATACAAAAATCTGCGGATATGCGCTTGAGAGGGGTTGTGGCATGATTATAGCCTTTAATAAGTGGGACCTTGTGAAAAATAAATCTCCGTTAATTAAATCCTTAGAGAATTCAATCGACAGACAGCTGGGTTTTGTCTCTTTTGTACCCTCAATAAACATCTCGGCCCTTACTGGAGAGAGGGTCAAAAAATTGTTCACGTTAATAGATAGAGTCTGGGCACAATATAATTCTCATGTGTCAACATCTGCTATCAACAAGACGTTACAGAATATAGTTAATAGACATCCCCCACCATCTATTGGTGGAAAGAGGCCTAAATTTTTTTATGTTACTCAGGCCTCAATTCATCCACCTACTTTTATTTTCTTTGTTAACAGACCGGACAGTATTCACCTTTCCTATAAGAGATACCTAATAAATCAATTTAAAAAGCAATTTGGGTTAAATCTTATACCAATTAAAGTCTTTTTCAGGGAGAGGTGAAACGATTTAAGTGCCTGAAATTAAGGCACAAACACAAAACAACGGACAACCATCAACAAACATTAAAATGAAACTAATTTAAAATTTTAATTTTTTATTTAAGTTTATCTATATCTTCAAATAACTAAACTTTTATAAGGAGGGGCATTATGGAAACAATCGAGATAGTCTTTGCAAGAGAGATCCTGGATTCCAGAGGAAATCCCACTATTGAGGTTGAGGTAGGTCTATCTGATGGGGGATGGGGCCAAGCAGCTGTTCCATCTGGTGCCTCTACCGGTAAGTTCGAGGCCTTGGAATTAAGGGATGGTGATCAAAAAAGATATTCAGGGAAAGGGGTACTAAAGGCAGTAGATAACGTTAATACGGCTATTGGTCCAGCAATAACAGGGATGGATCCTTTTGACCAGTCTCTTATTGATACAACCATGATCGAGCTCGATGGCACACCAAACAAAGAAAAGCTGGGGGCAAATTCACTATTAGGTGTCTCTCTTGCTGTAGCAAGGGCCGCTGCCGATTCCTTAGGTATACCTCTTTATAGATATATCGGCGGGACAAATGCACGCAGGCTACCTATGCCTATGATGAATATTTTAAATGGAGGCATGCATGCCTCCAACAATCTGGACCTTCAGGAATTTATGATCGTGCCTAAAGGGGGAGAGACTTTTAAGGATGCCCTAAGAATTGGAGCAGAGGTCTTTCATTCTCTGGCAAAGGTCCTCTCAGACAAAGGTTTTTCAACAGGTGTCGGTGATGAAGGCGGCTTCGCACCAAATCTCACATCGAACGATCAAGGAATAGAAATGATATTGCATGGAATAGAAAAGGCTGGCTACAAACCTGGTGAAGACGTTGTTTTGGCCCTTGATGCAGCAGCCTGCTCCTTTTATAAAGATGGTAAATATAGATTTATTATGTCTGATCAATCTGAAAGGGATTCCATGATGATGATAGACTTTTACACTGAATTGGCTGATCGCTATCCTATCTTTTCTCTTGAAGATGGCCTCGATGAGAGCGACTGGGATGGTTGGAAAGTCTTGACTCAGAGATTAGGAGATAAAATTCAGATTGTAGGCGATGACCTCTTTGTCACCAATCCTGAGAGAATCGCCAGGGGTATCAAAGAGGGTTCTGCCAATGCTGTTTTGATAAAGCTAAACCAGATAGGAACCCTCACTGAGACACTCCATGCCATTGAAATGGCCCACAGAATTGGCTGGAAGACGATTATCTCCCATCGCTCTGGAGAGACAGAAGATAGTTTTATAGCTGATCTGAGTGTAGCTACTGGAAGCGGACAGATAAAAACAGGATCCCTCTCTCGCTCTGAGAGGATATGTAAATATAACAGACTATTGAGAATCGAAGAGGAGTTAGGGGAAATGGCCATCTTCAAATTTCCTTCCTGATGCCTTTGAAACTCACAATGCTGCTAACAGTTTGCATGCAAATAAAAAGGCAATCCATGGAGCTTCTACCCTGAAGCTGCCATCTACTGGAGGTAGTGACTGCCATAGAATTGAACAGGTCGGAAGTGCGGTCACCGAATCTTTTAATCCTATTGCAACCATGGACGATATGATACGGGAGATAAAAAAGGGGAATTGCCAGGGAGTATATCTCTAATAGATAGGCTCAGTTTTGCTTTTTTATATCTTCAATCTTTTTGGATACTCGTTTCAATCCCTTATTGACGTTTAGTTGCTGATAGATTAGCAGGGATCTTTCGTAGTATGAGAATGCTTCTTCCTTTTGCCCGGTAATTTTTAATACATCGCCAAGTTTTTCCAGATCCCTTGCTATCAAACCAGGTTTTTCTAAATACTTGTCGAGAGTCAACGCCTTTTTAAAATAGCTGCCTGCTTGCTTATAGTTTCTTTCAGCTAAGTTCACGAGCCCCAGATTAAAGTAGTTGGCCGACTTCCCTTCCTTATTCTCTATATCTTCGTTCAAAGAAAGTGATTCATGTAGGATCTTCTCTGCCCCTGTAGGGTCACCTTCTTTTATTTTCAGGTTTCCTAAATGGTTTAATAGTGTGGCCTTCCTTCTTCTTAATCCAGCTCCTTTGGCCATTTTGAGGCCTTGCGAGATAGCTTTCTTGGCTTTGGAGAGTTCTTCTGTAAGAAGATAAAGGCCTGCCAGGGATGATAAAGCATCAATGCGGAGAGGCTGATTATTTAATTCAACTGAAATGCATAGAGCTTTTTTAAACATCGAAAAGGCCTCCTTCATCTTGTCCTGCGTAAAATATAGCGTGCCCAAACTTAGAAAAGCAGAGGCCTGACCTTCTCGATTGTCTAAAAGTATATATGAGTCCAGTGCCCAGTAGAAATTCTTTTCGGCCCCTAAAAAAGATTGCTTCTTGTATTCCTTTATTCCTGTTTCTATCCTTTTATTTGCCTCCTTTAACATCTGGCCACTGGCTCTCTTTTCAGGCGCTGAACAAGATGAAAGGATAAAAAGAATCAGCAAAATAGGAACAATGAATCGCACCTTACTCTCCTCTTCCTTCAACAGATATCGACCTTTCTTTTGGGGCTGGCGGCAGGTTCCTTTTTATGAGAAAATTTTCCTTCACCGAACTAAGTATATCGCTTATTACATCCAGCTCTCTTTTTACTGTATTCATTATTTCTGGCACATCTTTCAGTAGGTTATCCAGCCCTGTCAAAGGCTTTTTAATATCTATTAACCTCTTTTCTGCCTCATCCATGATAAGTGGTATTCTTGTAGTAGTAACTTCTATGTTACCCAAGACAGAATCAACCTTATTTATCTCCTTTTCTATCTTATGATAGAGATCATCCTTTATCAGCAACCTTCCAACTGATCCCTCTCCCTTCTTTATCTTTTTACTTATGGAGGCCAGATTATCAAGGGTCTGGAATAGCTCTCCTTTCGGATCTTTGAGCCTAGTTGTTATATGATGAATATCATCGAGGGAGGTGAATATTTGCCCCTTTGGGTCTTTAAGTTGTTCAGTTATATGGCGAATATTGTCAAGGGAGGTAAATAGCTCTCCCTTTGGATCTTTCAGTCTGGCAGTCATTTCTTTAATGTTATCTAATGCTCCAAGAAAACCTCCTTCAGGATCTTTAAGTCTATCTGTTATCTCCTTAATATTTTTCATTATACCAGTGAGGATCTCAATTTTTTCTTCCACCTTAAACTCTTTCATATAATCAGATAATGCCTTCTTTTCTGTCGAAATTATCTCTGCACCTGGTGGTAAAAGAGGCCTTTGGGTTGTGCCTGGAAGAATGGCGATATATTCGCTTCCTATAATAGTCGGGCTCTCTACTGTGGCTATTGTATCTTCTCTTATCTTCGAGGCATATTTAGCCAGTATCTTCAAATCCACCCTCACGCGGTTATCTTCTGTTAACCTCACCTTCACTACCTTCCCTATCTTTGTATGATAAAGCGTAACATTGGCGCCAGGACTCAAGTTGTAACCTTCTTTAAAAAAGGTATGGTATTGCTCATGTTTCTTAAACCAATTCTTCCCTTGCGCAATAAAAACAATAGCCCCTGTGAGGATGAATAGGGTAATTACAAGAAAAATTCCGACAAGCTGTTCTTTCCCCCCAAATTTAAGAACCATATTGTCTTTTCCTTTTATTATTCTTCAATTTGACGTCCTATAACATCTACTTTCTTGACAGCAGAAAAGAATCCTTGTCAACCTGTTGCGTGATCAAGCCATCTTTTAGAACAATAATTTCCTCCGCCCATTTTTCTATCAGGGATCTGCTCCTGGTATAAATTATAAACCCACAGTTTCTATTCTCATTTAATTTATGTAATATATTGAATAAATAATATCTATCATTTTCATTAAAATCATTCTCCGGACGATCAAAGATGACCAACACCGGTTCCTTGACTGCCTCAATCGCATAAAGAACCCTGCTTTTAGCTGCCGGTTCAACCTCTGCTGGACGTAAATGGAGTATCTTTTTTAGGCTAAACATTTCAATAATAGGATCAAGTTGGATCTGAATCTCATCTAACGATTTGTTTTCATGGTAAATAGTGGCCAATGCAATGTTTTCAAGAACACTCAAATTCTGTATGAGAGTTGATTTTTTATCAACAAACGCAAGCCTTCTTTTACGGTTCAGAAATTCCTCCTGATCGTTGTAATTAACTTCAAGTCCTTCTATAAAGAGGGTGCCTTTTGTTGGTTTAATCAAGGTGCTACAGATTTGAAGCAAGAATGATGCGGCCTTATCTAATTCTGAAAAAAGCACAACCTTTTGGCCAGCAAATAGGGTAAAATGAATATCTTCAAGAAAAACATTTTTGCCTATTCTATACCCTATTCCTCTACATTCTAATATATTTTTCATTATAAATAAAAAATCCCGGATATAATAAGATCAATTATGAGTAACCCGAGAAAGCAATCCATAGCCGATTTAGAAATAGCTCTCGGTAGCCTTGTAATCTCACCTCCTACCTGAAAACCCCTGTACAGACATATGACAACAATGATAGCAGCAAAGAAGATCGCCTTAATAAAGCCGATAATAATATCTGATGCCCCTATGCTTGCGGCCACCCCTATTATAAAGGTATAAAAAGGAATACCAGTCAGGAGCCAGGAGACAATAAAACCTCCGAGTAACGCTACCACATCAAAATATATCAACAGGCAGACCATACCTATGGTGGTTCCTATCAATCGTGGAACAGCTACAAAATGGATGGGATCTATTCCCCTCATGGTGATAGCCCGTATATCACCGAGTACTGTCATGTATCCTACCTCTGTGGCCATGGCCGTGCCTGAATAAAGGATTACGATGACTGCAGCTATCAAAGGTCCAAGCTCTCTAATAACAATCACCACCAAAAATTGGCCTAATGCCTCTGAGATCCCTACTCTCGAAAGCTGCGCCAATATCTGTATGATGACCAGAGCCCCAAAAATAACACCGATTATACCTAACAACAAAAGAACCTCGACCGCAGTGAAATATATCTGCTGAACAATTATTTTTCTGATTACCCTGCGGCCCTGACCGGCCTTAATGAAAATGGTCTTCAAGATCCTATAGAAAAAGGCGGAGAGAAGAAAAGGATAGTCAAACTTTTTAAAAACTGAGGTAATAATCATTGATGGTAGTTATCAGCTTTTTTGTTATCAATTGAGGCTTACATAAATAATATGTGGTAAATAATTGTATGTACTGTCTCACTCTTTTGTCAATTAAGAATAAAGGGGTTTACCTAAAGACAAGGTCAAACTGATCCCTTACGAGAGGAATTTCTTCAGTCGTTGCATGGCCTCTTCAAGCCGCTCGACTGGATGCGTCAGGGCAATACGTAGATAGCCTTCCCCGTATTTCCCATACATTGAACCTGGGATCATCCACACAGCGATCTCATCAAGGACCTTGAAACAAAAATCATGTGATGTATATCCCTTTGGAATACTGGCCCAGACATAAAATGTTGCCTTTGGTGTATCAACCTCTAAACCCATCTCAATGAGGCTCTTCACCACTGTATCCCGGCGCTCCTTGTACATCTGGTTTCGTTCAGCCATAAAGTCAGTGGAACCATTGAGGGCAGCAGTGGCCGCTACCTGGAGTGGATAAAACATTCCCCTATCGGAATGAGATTTTATTTTGGCCAGGCCTGCGATGATATCCTTGTTGCCCAAAATCATGCCTGTACGCCAACCGCAGCTATTATAGGCCTTGGACAAAGAGTTGAATTCGATCCCCACATCCTTGGCTCCATCGAACTGCAGGAAGCTGGGTGCCTGGTAACCGTCGAAGCAGATCTCTGAATAGGGATTGTCGGAAATAACAGCGACGTCGTATTTATGTGCCCAGTCTACTAACTTAGGGTAAAACTCCTTTGGCGCACTGGCTGCGGTAGGATTGTTGGGATAGTTGATCCAGATCATCCGTGCCCTCTGAGCAACTGTAGGATTAATAGAATCCAGGTCGGGCACAAAACCGTTCTCTTTTAACAGCGGTGCCGGTTCAATCACTCCGCCAGCAATCTTGACCCCGGCAACGTAGGCCGGATAGCACGGATCAGGCACCAGGGCCGTGTCACCAGCGTCAAGCATGCATGTATGGATATGAAACAGGCCATCAGCCGATCCCAATAAATGTAAAACCTCGGTTTCAGGATCACACTCAACGTCAAAGTGGCGCTTATACCAAGAAGCTATAGCCTCCTTAAGCGGCATTGCCGAATAGAAACTGGGATAATGGTGACTATTAACATCAAAACAGGCATCAGCCAAAACTTTCCTCTGTTCCTCCGGCGGATGGACGTCCGGATCGCCGAGGCCCAGATTAATAATATCCTTTCCCTCTTCCTTCATCTTGGTCAGGATGACGTTCATGGCTGTACCAAGGTAGGCCTCAAACGTCTCCAGTCGCTTTGCTGTTTTCATCGTATCCTCCTCCTATAATGGTTTTGTCTTTTTAGGCATTGTAAATCATCGGCGTCTCGCTCAAGGCCTCTTAAGCCTTAAGTTTAGCTCCTCGCCAAGTGATGCATCATTTACTACAAATATGTTCTTGCACCGAGATACCGGGTTTTGAAATATCTGTTTGAAAGTGAGTCGATACGTACCCTCTTTCCCTTTCCTGGTGCATGAATAAATGTATCATCACCTGCATATATTCCTACATGGGAAACCCTTCTGCCTTTAGACATGGTAAAAAAAACCAAATCTCCCCTTAGCAGCTGACTTCGCCTGACAGGAATACCAGCCCTGTATTGTTCTTTTGACGAACGTGGCAGGTTTAAGCCATTCAGATGGTACGCAGTCATGGATAACCCACTGCAATCAAATCCATAATCCGATGAAGAGCCGCCCCATCGATATGGCAGCCCAATAAAGCTCTTCGCTGTTCTCACAATCTCATCTCTGAGATACCTCCTGCCGTGCTTTCTCTGTTTTACTACTGCATAATCATCAGGACTGACTATGTAATATTCAGTTATGACTCCTGTGGCACGAAGACCCTCAGCTTTTCTGCGGGCAGTCTCTTTTGAGGGGAAATCACCGAAGCGAACCTTGTAGAGCCCTGTTTTATGAACAAAATAATAGGCATTTAAGCCATGACTCTTTAACGAATCATTAAGCTGAACAGCGTTGTTTAGATTTGAGAAGGCTCCCACCTGAATGGAATATCCTATATGGGCTAATCTTCTTCTTTCCGGCACACCTGGCCGTGAACCAGGAGAGACAACAGCTTTGCCACCACAGCCGCCTGTAAACAGGATTAATAATAAAGCCACAAAAATTTGACTCCATTTCAACTTATGTGTGACTATTTCCTCTTCATTAAGCAACATCTTTTTATCTCTTTAGGCTAATCCTTTCTACATGAACATCTCTTGATTCTCTAATATTGTTAAGAAAAATCTACCTTAGAGCTCTACGATAAGTCGAGGGCTTTTCAAGTTCCTGGTCTCTTGTGCGGTGGGAGTACTTTCACCTTGGCAAGATGATCATGTATTTTCTTAGGGGGAAACTTGACCATATCCTTTTCCAATATATGCACTTTTACGTCATGCTTAAAAATAATGTCCAACTCCTGCCGAAGCAATCCAAGCATATATGCTGGCGCTACCAGTATTACATAGCGGGCCTGATTGGCCTGAGCAAGGGAACTGGCCCTTTCCAAGACCTTATGTGTGAAGCGACGATCAAATTCTTTGTCATGTTTTGAACGATGGTCATCATATCCATGACCTGGCCCTCCAAGGGGTGCACGACCACGACCCATCTTTGAGTCAGTGTATAGGTCCCGTCCTGCTATCTCCTTCTCAGGGTTAAAAAGTTCTCCATGCTCAATCAGCCTGGGCCCGGATTCCAGCTCAGGAAACTCTACCGGTTCCAGAGTAAAAAAACGTGCATGCGCTCCGCCTGTTACAATAACACAATAATCACTCATCTTATTTTTCCTTTCTTATTTATATCATTTTTTTAGGCTAACCACATCTTCGCAATCTTCACAATGATTTGAAATTCTGGATTTATTTAAAGAATATACCTGAGCTTTATCAAAAAACCCTCAAACAATGATTTTAGGAATTGTAAGTAGTTGATTTTATTATATGTGAATTTCGATAAAAGGGGATATCTGGATTTTTTCGACAACCTTAACTGAAATAAAACTTTCTGTGCGAATATCCGTGCGTACGTCCCGGAATCTTGTGAAATATACTTGCAGATCTGCTCAAGATGAGAAACTGCTCGGGGAGCCCACCTTATTCTGAAACCCATTTCGACATGCGCTCCTTAACTTCTTGATGTGGGATGCCCTTCCCTTCGTCAAGCTCTCTAAGGCCTCCATCAACCTGAAGCTTGAAATACAACTCAGACAAGATATCATCTATACTTATGTCGTCTGGTAGCTGTTGTATGAGTTGTATAATTTGTTCCTTTAAAGCACCCATATTATCACCTCCTGTGCTAATTATAGCTAGGAACACCTTGAGCGCAATGGAAAATGTCGTGTCCCTGACATTATATATTATATAGACTTTTCTTTTTAGACAAGCACCTAAATCTGGTTAAAATATACGGAAATTATGTCAATAATGCAATAAGAAGAAATTTTATTTAAATAATAAATAGATATGACGGATGATATCAATGATGCATAAACTTTGTTTCATTAAGATGCGGGCAAAAAGTCTTCTTTTTATGGCTCTAAGCAATATTATGTGGAGGCTAGATAATAATCAAAACCTCCGATATCCTTTGCTTAAACAAAACAGCGGTTTTCAACATCCACAAAACAACAAAACCCCACCTCTCTGTATGAGAAATGGGGTTTAAGTATTCAAGCTCATGGCACTCTCGGTTAAGGGTTATTTTGAAAAGAATGCACTTTTACACGATATGAGTATATTTTAGGGAGACATAAAGGTCAAGGGGTATGGAACCAGTGTTCTGTCAAGGTGGGTAATAATTTTCAGTATTTATATGCCATTGTGCACATTTTAGGGATGGCCAAACGGTCTCTATGGCTGCCGTAAATCACATTTTCATGGAAAGCATCTAGACTGATGTTTGGGGTAAGCAGTGAATATCAAAAGATTCTTGGGGGCGTAAGGATTAAGGATAAATAGCAGATATAAAAAGGTATGCTTATATCGATAATGGGAAGATTATTTTGTTTTTTTTATTTTTTGGCTTGAGAGTTTATAATTGTATTGAAATTTTTAGTCTCATCAGATTTTACCATTTGCTGAATGATTTTTTCACCACGTATAATCAACTTTTGAATTTTTGGGTTTTTTGGAAAAGCCTCCGCTATACGAGTCAATACTTTAAAAGCGTCTTTCGCTTCAGCTAAGTATTCCTTTTTAACATAAGATTCTATTGCGACTATCGCCCCTATAGCCAATGTTAGCTGAATTCCTAAATTCTTTGGATTGATGGCAGCAAAGGCTTTCAGGAAATTAAATACGTGTTGCATATCTTTTAAGCGACCGTTCTTACCAAAGAAATTAAGCGTATTGTATGTCCCCGCAGCAAGGGCCAACTCAATGATTCCATTTTTTGGATATTTTGCTGCTAATTTCTTCAAATACACGAACTTTTTTTTCATATCTTCTAAACGCCCGATCTTACCGAAACAACCAATTACGTTAGAAACTGCTGTTGCTAATGACACTTGGATTTTCGGATTCCCGGGATGTGTTTCAGCTAATACTTCCAGAAAATCAAATATTCTTAGCATATCTACTAGGCGTCCTTTATCGCCATAAGAGCTAAGTGCATTAGACGCTCCCAAAGCCAATTGACTTTGGATCTCTTCATCTTCCGGGTATTTTTCCCCTATCTCGATAAGGCGATCGAAAACCATTTGCATTTCACAAAGTCGATTATTTTCACCATAGCCACCAATCGCGTTCAACAAGCCAATAGCCAAGTTTCTCTGAATTTCCGGAATATTCTTATAGTTGGCACCAATGCCAATCAAAAACTCCATTGCTTTTTTCATATCTTCAAAGCACGCTTTATTAGAATAGAACCCGATTATTCTGACACATGCCACAGCTAGCCCCGAATTAATCTCAAATTGACCTGGGAATCTCTTACTTGACTCCTGCATTGCCTCAAAAATACTCGATACGTTAACCGGACTCAAGTCCCTGCCCAATCTGTCAAGTGCATTAGTGGCACCACGAGCAAATTGTATGTGAATTCCCTCGTGGTCTGGAAATCTCTTTGCTAGCCCTATTAGCTTTTGTAATCCCCTCAGCATATCATTCAATCTCTTTGCTGAGCGGAAGCTACCAATAGCGCTGGCAGCGCTGCGAGCAAGTTGGAGCTGGATATTAGCTGAATCTGGAAAGTGTTCTGATAGTTCAATCGATCTTTGATACATTTCCTTCATTTTGGCGAAATTTTGTTTTTGTCCATACGCAAAGACTAGGTCCGATAAAATCTTTGTATGTTCAAATTGAATTTTATAGTTCTTGGGAAAACGAACTGCGATATCATTTATTTTTTTTAAATATATTTCAGCCTTCTCAAGGTTTTGTTGTTTTATATATTGTCGAATAGCATTTCCTAATGCGCCGCTTGTCACTGTCTGCAACAGAATATGGTCAGGGTTGGCACTAGATAACTCATCTATTTTAATTAAAATATTTTCCATCTCGTTCCAGACACTAAGGCTATAAACGCAATTTATAATATTTGCAGCTCCTGTCACATAGCAAATCTGAATCTCCAGATCTTCCTTTCGGTTATATAATAATCTCTTAAGAGTGTTAAAAATTATTAACGCCTTATCAAATTCTTGGTTCTGTCCGAAAATCCTTATGGCATTAACAAGGACCCCTGCATATCCCGCTGCAATATTGGCATTTTTCGGGAATTGTGTTTCTATATAATTTAAATGTTCAAGCGTTTCGTTGACTTCCTTCAATTTCTTATGATCTCCAAATACGTTTATTATACTGCTCGCCCCTAGCGCTAGATTCTCATTCATCTTTTCGTTATTGGGATGATTATGAGCTAAATTTACTAATTGATTCCATCTATATTTTTTTTGTTTAAAAGATAGATCAACCTCATCCGATAGAAGATTCACACGAGCTTTGCCCCAGAAAAATTTAGCTTCTTCATCATCAGGACATTTATCCAGAGCTTCAACAAGAGGTTGACCCATGGGGGCATCCTGTATGAGGTTTAGGAGCGTGACCCATAGAGTACTAGGGGAAGTATTCCAAGCAATATCTAGAAATTTATTGCGCTGTGGTTCATTAAGGTAGTTAAATTGTTGCAATAGAAAATATTCCCCAACCAAATCTGGCTTTATTGGAGGAATAGCTTTAGCAGTATCTTGATTGAATAGTCTGTCAAGTAGCCGTTTATTGTGACATTCTGGATAAGCGGAAAAGCTCTTAGCTGCATCCCAAGGAAGTCCTCGCATGAACGTGGCTAGAGCCAGCAAAGGCATACAACACTCTTCCAAGCCATCTTTTTGCAATTTGATTGCTAATCGCTCAGCATGATTGGTCAATAACTCCATATGATCAGACCAACGCAAAGTGCCATCTTCAAGTAAGCTATCAAGGGCTAGGATCATTAGTAATCGAAGCCCCTCGGTAATCTTCATGATTCTATCTTCCATTTCTGTTGTAAGGACTAGCTTCTTATTGCGTCTAGTCGACAACTGTTCAGCGAGGGTTCTCAGATGGGCTTTTTGCAAAGGTGAAACTATTAATGGGCTATCCTTGTATTGGTGGGCTACATAGACCTGATCTTCTTCCAGTTTTTTCAAACTCATCGGTAGAGTTCGTCCAACTAGTAAGACTCTGACAGGATATTTCATCTGATGTATTTTAATCCCTAAAAGCTTCAGAACGTGCAAGATATTGTCTACATATTCGACAGCATCATCAATTACTATCACTGTGGAACGCCGTGGTAACCATTTTTTCCAAAAATCTTTTTCAACAGTTCCGAGAAAAAAGCCTGCATCATAATCATGCTTTGGAAGAGAAAGTACCCACTCTAGGGCAATTCGGCTTTTATCGCTTCCTGGATTGCCACTCATCCACCACCAAGAGAAGTTGCTCTCATGATGTAGAAACTTATTAAGCCCTGCCAGGTGTTTCTCACGACCTATTAAGGGTAAGTCGTCCAACCAGTTCTGACTTCTTTTTGGAGTATATAGGAAAGACGGTGGTTCTGGTAAGAATTTCGTAGAAAAAATCTCAGCAGGAGTCCTAAGAGATTGAAAAAATATTAATACAAGAAATAGCGATAGTGCCAACCTAAAATATCTTTTTATTATGCTTTCAACACGATCTTGAAATTCAGGCTTTATTAATTTTAAACAGCACTTATTACCAATCCATATAGCCACACGTCCTGGATCTATTATTTTCGCTGCTATAATTTTGAGCAAAATCCATATTAATAAGAATAGAATAATTCCTATGCAGATCTGAATAAGTATGATTTTCATACTTTTCTGTTTGATCCTAATTCATTGATCGCTTCATTGAATAAATGAGACTTACTAATCGGACTCGCAACGCATTTATTAACCAAATAAGCGCCGGAACATTCTTAGTGAAACAGACGACACTATATTAACAAGAAAGCGCCAAGAATACAACTGTTAGCAAAATTGCTTGATGGCTCTAAGGCATATTTTGAGCTTGTCGTCTTCATCTCTTTGAGCAGTGAATTTAGAAAGCGGGCAATCCTTCGATAATTCAATATCTCAGTTTTTAAATTTCATCTAACTATGATGACCTCGTAAAAAGTCAATCCCATATAAATAGCTGAAATAATTATAAATA
>CAZSWT010000063.1:0-17059 GCA_964611035.1 uncultured Desulfobacteraceae bacterium | reverse complement strand
CATGGAGATGAGGAAAATTGTCAGGAGCGGTATTATTGCCAGAAAGTAAAGAACCGCACGGATAGAAAAAATATCTGCCAGCTTTCCTGTCACAGGGGCCATCATTCCTCCAAATCCAAAGGCCAGACCCATCATAAGACTTGAGACCATCGATCTTCCACGTGGAGCCAATTCCTGTGCCATTGCTACTCCTATCGGCATGGTAGCCATAGAAAAAAGTCCTGCAAAAAAAGCACTAACATAGACCCAGTTGCCAGGAAGATAGAGAAGCAGGAACAGACTGGGTGTCGCCAGGCCATGAGCGCAATAAAAAATGGGTTTATATCCAATTCTATCCGATAGGTGACCGGCAAGAAGCCCGCTCATTGCTCCAGCCACTGTGAAGATAGACACTATTGCTCCGATAGAAATGAGGGAATATCCTTCCTGTGCGTAAAGCACTGGTATAAAGCTTCTGAAAGACACACCAACAAAAGCTCGCAAAACCATCACCACCCAAAGCAGGATAATCGATTTCCATACTTCTCCCAATACTTCTTTGATTGAATGAAGAAAGCCCAGATCTTTGAGTCCCTCACTCTGGGGTGAGGGCACGATCCTGAACAGAGGAATCATTACTGCCAGGCCAAAGATCATTGTGAATGGGGATATTTTTAGGCCGTAGGAACCCACTAAATAGGTGATAAATAGCGGAGCCACTCCAAAGGCAAATGTCCCACCCACATTGAAAATTGACATGGAAAATCCAAAATTCCGGCCCGAGTATGTAGAGATCATACCTGCAACCGAAGGATGAAACATAGCCGAACCGATGGATCCAAGGGATATAACAAGAAGCAGCACCAGAAAACATGGCGCTACTCCCACAAGAGGAATAAAAACGATGGCAAGAAGGGGACCACCAAGCACAAAGAAACGCGTTCGGTAGTGGTCGGCAAGGTATCCCACGGAAGGTTGAATAATAAAAGCGAGAAAACGGCTTATTCCTACGATGAGACCGACCTGTGCCAAGGTAAGAGCAAACTTCTCGACAAATACAGGAAGGAGAGGATTGATAAAAGAAGAGTAAAAATCACCAATAAAATGAACAAGTGTCAATGCAAATATTACTTTTATATCAGTAGTTTTTTGATCTTCCATTATATTAACAAATAAAAAAACCACCCTCTGGTGGCTTTTTTATTTCAATTTGCTAAGGAAAAGTTTGGGAGGCTTCTATCAAGGACAGAGTCGCAGCTTGAGCCCTCGGGTATGGACTTCGCAGATCATGCCAGGGCCCTGGTAACTATCTCTGCTATATCTAAAACCTCTAATTTATCCTCCAGTTCTTCTATTTTAACCGCATCGTCCAGCATCTTGGCGCATTGTGGACAGGCAACAGCTATAATCTGCGCACCGGTATCAAGCGCTTGCCTTGCCCTGATTCTATTGGGACTGTCCTCACCTCCACCAAGGATATCGGTAAAGAAATTTCCTCCTCCACCTCCACAGCAGAAGGCATTTTCCCTGTTTTGATCCATCTCAATCAGCTCGACTCCGGGAATGGATTCCAGGATTGTTCTTGGGGCTTCATATTCACCATTATGTCTTCCCAGGTAACAGGGGTCGTGATAGGTTATTGTGGCTTTATATTCTTTTAATGGTATCTTTTTGGACTGCATCAAGGGTGCAAGTATTTGGGTATAATGATATATTTCACATTTTTCCTCAAGACCTGGATAATCCTTTTTAAATGCATTAAAGGCATGGGGATCGAGGGTGATGATCTTTTTTATACTAAGCTCTTTAAATAGGCTGATATTCTGTTCTGCCAGATGTTGAAATAAGCCCATTTCACCAAGGCTTCTCACCTCATTTCCGTCACAAATTTCCCTGTTACCCAGGATTCCGATAGAGAGTCCAGCCTTAACAAGCATATTTCCCACTGCCCTGGAAATCTTTTTAGCCCGTTCATCATATGAGCCGACACAGCCAATATAAAAGAGATACTCCTGTGCATCATAGGTTTCTATAGCTGTACCATCTGCCCATTTTCCCCTCTCCTCGGCTGGCTCCTTGTAGGGATTACCGCTGATGTTGATGTTTTTAAGGTAATCCCTGACAGGTGGAGGTATGATCCCTTTGTTTACCATTTCTTCCCTGGCCGCAATAAAGATATTAACCAGATCATCACTGAATGTAAATACGCAATGTTCGACACAGTTGGCACATGTGGCGCAGGAGAAAAGTATTTCCTGGAGGTGCTCGCTGTTTTTTATCTCACCATTGAGCCATGCCCGTATTAACCACATCCTGCCTCCAGGAGAGTATGTCTCAAAGGAAAACTTACGGTACGATGGGCAGTTAAAATCGGCATAATCACTGGTAAATTTGCAATAACCACACCTAAAGCATCTATGTACTATTTCTTCATATTTCATCTAATTCACCTCCCAGTTTCCAGGATTCATAATTCCATTTGGATCTAAATTGTCTTTTATCATTTTCATGAGATTACGTGTGTTGGGATCCATCCGCTCAAGCGCCATCCTCTGTTCATTTACAGTTGGTTTCCAAAAAATTCCACCGGCTGACAGGGCATACTCGCTGACCTCATGCAGTGCCTTTCTAACTCTTTCCATCATGTCAGGGTCTGCACGGTTGAATGTAAAGGCAAAACCAAACATCATAGAGTGACCTCTGCCTATAATCCTTGCCATAGCAGAATATGAAAGATCATATTTGGCGGCCAACTCCATTACTTTTCTGCTACACTCCGGATACCTTTCAACCAGTATAATTGGCCCAGAATATTCAAATCCGCCACCCTTTTTTACATCTGCAAATCTACTGACACTCTGTTGGGGCATCTCTAATAGTGTTGGCTTCATGACTGGTGGAACAGACATAAATCCACCGTCCTTACTCTTTATAAATCCATCAAGTGCATCCCAGATCATCTTTCTTTTAAACTCAAGTTCTTCATCTGTATCACCAGTTAGAAATATAGTTATATGGTGGTTATCTTTGAATATCATAGGCAGAGGCTGGGCAAAAATGTTTATATCTTCTACCATTTCAGTATGGGTGATCTCATAGATAATATCTGGGATAAGATCTTCTTTATCTGTAATAAATATTTCTACATCTCTCATCCTTTTTTTTGGATAGAGCTTAATTGCCACCTTGGTAATGATACCGGTAGCCCCAAACCATCCCAAAAATAATCCAGATAGATCTGGAAGCGGGGCACCCTTTGAAAACCAATCTGAAGACATGGAAGATGAACCAATATGACAGATCTCTCCGGATGGCAGCACAACCTCTAAACCGCTAACCATATCGGAATTGAAGCCATACTGTTGCGTTAGCCTTCCCTGGCCGTGTATCATTACGTTTGCCGCTATTGTTGCTGTTGCAGGAGCGTCAGGAATACTGTGCCGCAACCTGGAATAGTTTTTTTCTAAGTATGACTTCAATACCCCATGTGAGGTTCCTCCCTCAACTATCACATATCTTGCCTTTTCATTCACCTCAAGTATCTTATTCACCCTTTTCATATCGATCACTATTCCCCCTTTTAAGGGAATAATCAGGCCAGTTAAAGCCATGCCTGCTCCCATAGGGACGAGGGGTATTTTTTCCTTGTTTGCAAGCCTCACTATCTTTTGTATCTCCTCTGTAGTTTTTGGTACAACCACATAGTCTGGCTTATGGGCAGGCATCAAGCCAGGGTCTCGTGCATAGAAGTAGGCTTCTTCCTCTCTATCTGAGACATAATCTTCCCCCACTATCTCAGCCAGTGAAAGACGGATATCGCTCATATCATTATACCTCCGTTTCTTATTTTTCGCTTATGGCCATTCTGCAAAGGTCAATTATGTGGATTGGCTTTATGCCTCTTTTCGCGACCTTTGTTGATAAGGCATTTTGACATGCCGGGCAATTAAAAAAACAGTATTCAGCGCCACTATCAACCATATCATCTATATTCCGTGTCTGCACATCATGGCGCAGGTCATAACCAGAAAGCATACCAAACATATCTCCACAGCAAAGGGCATTTTCGTTTTGATATTTCCTGTCAACAAGTTCAGCGCCTATTAACTGCATGATATCGGCTACAAAATGATGTTTGTCAGAGGAAAGCCGAGATGAGCATGGCCTCTGATAGGCCACCTTAATATTCAATGGCCTTATTTCATTACTTAATTCTTTTAATCTGTTGTATAAATATTCAAAGTAATGAATGGGCTTGAAGGGGACCTCCATACCATATGCTGGTGCAAGTGAGGCGAATGCGCCATAACACTCATCATGCATAAATACAACCTCTTCGACGCCCAGTTTCCTGAAATTATCTATCACCATAGGGAGCCTTTCCTTTATTATCGAGGTATTGGCAAAATGTATGTAGACAACGTTACAGAAGAATTCCTGACCAAAAATGTAGGAGGGCATAACATCATCAAAGAGCCTACCCTGAACTAATTGGATGAATTCAGGCATGAAACCGAAAGACAGGATCTTTTTCTTAATGTCTCCTATCTTAAATTTTCCCCGAGGTTCGCCTATATTGATCCACTGTTTCGTAATGGCTCTGGGTGCAGTAAGTATACCCTTTTCCTGTCTCATTTCGGTGATTAGATAGAAAGGATGATTTCCCCTTTTGCAATATTCCTCACACCCATAACAGGTAACACAATCGTGTAGGACAAAAGAGTCCTTTCCTTCACTTATCTTCAAAATTTCTTCTTTCGCCTTATCTTTATCCAGATCTATATACTGACACTTGACGAGGCAGTCTACTGTTGGGCAGTTTTTACAGAGGTTGTTATTGAATTTTAGCTCATACATATTTCCCCCTTTTCGCTCTTTCCGGCAGTTTTTTCTTATGTATGCTCATGCCATTGAATGCTGTTTATGCACCTTTATATGGTATCCATTTATATGTCAAGATTTTGAGCCTGATATGTGAAAATTAAGCTAATCAGATTCTAATATGATTACATGGAGCTCCCTAAGGTCGTGTGGGTATTAGATAAATTTCTATCGTTCATTTTCGATGATATTATTTGCTTATCATACTCGAAATTCAAAAAGGAAAGGTAATGCAACAGGAATTTACTATTTGACATATTGTAAACGGTAGCATACAAATTTGAGACATTTAAAGGCAATAAATAATTCAGATTTATTAGAAGATGCAGAAGAGGCGGCAACAATTATGACCAAAAAGAGACTTTTCTTTGATAAAGCAGCGTTGGGGGCTGGCTGAGGTGCTAAAATAGGTCCGGGTGACCTAACTAAGGCACTTCTGGGATTAGAACCCTTATTTGATCCTAATGTTATTGTAGGAGCAGAGAAACTTGACGATGCTGGAGTTTACAAAATTTCTGAAGAGCTAGCGTTGGTTCAAACACTTGATTATTTCACTCCTATTGTAAAAGATCCCTATATATTTGGGCAAATTGCTGCAGCTAATGCCTTAAGTGATGTCTATGCCATGGGGGGAAGGCCGATTACTGCTATGAATATAATAAGTTTTCCTGCTGCTTCCATGGATTTATCTATTCTGAGTGATATTTTAAGAGGAGGAATGGATAAACTTAAAGAAGCCGGAGTACCGCTGTTGGGTGGACATAGTCTCATTGATAAGACAGAGGTAAAATATGGCCTTGCTGTCACTGGAGTGGTGCATCCTAAAAAAATATTGACAAATGCAAAGGTTAAAGCAGGGGATAAGTTGATACTCACTAAGCCTATTGGCACTGGTATCCTTAGCAACTGTTTTAAAAGAGAGATGTTGGACAGGAAAACAGAAGAAGAAATCATTCGGGCCATGGCAACATTAAATAACAAATCCTCTGAAGTCGCACTGACAGTGGGTGTGCATGCCTGTACAGATATAACCGGATTTGGACTTGTAGGGCATCTTGCAGAAATGATCGAAGCAGGAAATGTTGGTATAGAAATTGATTACGCTTCAGTTCCATTATTCTCAAGGACAGAAGAATTTGCAAAGATGGGAATTGCTCCTCCTGGAAGTAAGCGAAACAGAAAATTCCGTGAGGTCGTGTTAGAAGTCATATCAGATTTACCAGAGTGGAAGCGGTCGATTCTTTTTGATGCCCAAACCTCTGGAGGTCTGGTATTCTCTGTGAATCCGCAAAAGGCTGACATATTATTAAAAAAGCTTCATCAAAAAGGAATAAAGAAAGCTGCTATTATTGGAGAGGTAGTAAAGGAACTTAAGGGGAAGATTTTAGTAAAGTAAGGAATAATATGATAGAGATAACTATCCCTGGAAGGGGCGATTATACAATTAAGAATTTAGTCTTAGACCTAAATGGAACCGTTGCCTTAGATGGAAAAATGATACAAGGTGTAAAAGAAAGGGTGGCCATGTTGAGTCAGAAGGTGGATGTCATTATGGTAACTGCTGATACGAATAAAAATGCAGGCCTATTGGCAAGAGATTTACCTATTACACTACATAAAATAAAAGAAGCCGAAGAAAATGACCAAAAGCTCAGAGTGGTTTTAAAAAAAGGAAAGAATAACACTGTTAGTATAGGAAATGGCTGCAATGATATTTCTATGCTTAAGGAATCTGTTATTGGAATCTGTATAATAGGAGGGGAGGGGGCATCGGCTGAGGCGATGATGGCCTCTGATCTCGTAGTTCCTACTATTAATGATGCTCTTGATCTTTTATTAAAACCGCATCGGTTAAGGGCAACACTGCGAAGATAGTCTGATAAACTAATGAAACTAATAAAACCAATAAAACTCTTAGCTCAAAATGATTTATCTTGATTTTAATGCGACAACACCCATAGCTAAGGAAGTAGCTGAAGCAATGATGCCCTATATCCTAAAGGATTTTGGGAACCCAAGCAGTGCCCACCCTATGGGAAGAACTGCAAAGGAGGCACTGGAGAAAGCTCGAGGCCAGATATCCAGAGTGTTGGGGTGTGATAGTAATGAGATTATTTTTACGAGCGGTGGAACCGAATCGAACAATATGGTTTTAAAGTGTGTGGCATGGAGTTTGCAGAAAAAAGGTGGCCACATAATTACTACAAAAATTGAGCATCCTGCCATAATTAATACTGCTCACTTTCTTATGAAAGGCGGGTGTGATGTGACATTCCTTCCTGTCGATACATATGGTTCACTCGACCCAGATGAGGTAAAAAAGGCACTACGAAAAGATACCATCCTTATAACAGTGATGCATGCAAACAATGAAACAGGCACAATCCAGCCTCTCACTGAAATTAGCTCTATTGCCAGAGAACATGGAGTCCTTTTTCATACAGATGCAGCTCAATCTGTTGGTAAAATAGAAACTAAGGTACATGATCTCGGCGTTGATTTTTTAACCATTGCCGGCCATAAGATCTATGCCCCTAAAGGTGTGGGCGCACTTTATATCAGAAATGGGGTAGAGATTGAGCCATTTATCCATGGTGGCGGCCAGGAGATGGGATTGCGGTCTGGCACAGAAAATGTGATCCTTAATGTAGGTTTGGGCAAGGCATGTGAGCTGATCATGGATAATCTCTATGATGATATGTCACGTTTAAGAAGGCTGAGGGATAGTTTGTATAATCAGATACGGACAGAAATTTCGGAGGTTGTATTGAACGGTCATCCGGAACATAGGCTCCCCAATACCCTATATCTATCCTTTCCGGGAGTGATTGGAGAAGAAATTCTTAAGGAGACCCCTGAACTGTGTGCCTCTACAGGGTCTGCCTGTCATGATCAGTCTGTAAAATTATCTCATGTGCTTGAGGCCATGGATGTCAAAGAAGAGGTGGGCATGGGAGCGATTAGATTGAGCCTTGGGAGGCCCACTACCGAGGCTGGAATTGATCAGGCGGCGCAGTGGATTATTAGAACGGTAAAAGAAAGATAGATTTAGGGATTTAGGAATTTAGGGATTGTGAAATAAAAAAAAGGTATTAATCGCTGACCGAGAGTGTAACGAAACTCGTAAAACGCTTACGACTACTTGGTTAGATAACTTTAGCTCACTTTAGACACTTTATCAGAGATTGAGGAGGCTCTATGGATTTATTGAGCTCATTAATTAATATTGTAGGGGAAGATAGGGTATCAAATAATCAAGAGGAGCTTTTTATCTATTCTCAAGATTCAGGTGCACAAGCTCCCCGAAAGGTAGACTATGTGGTCATGCCCAAAACTGTTGATGAAGTACAGCAGATAGTAATTTTAGCCAACAAGGAGAAGATCCCTATTACCCCACTCGGTGGGGGTTTTACGCTGTCGGCTCTGGTTGTGCCTAATAAAGCCGGGATGGTTCTGGATATGAAAAGAATGGACAAAATTATCGAAGTAAATGACATAGGCAGGTATGTTGTAGTTGAAGCAGGGGTATCGCAGGCTGCATTAAAGACGTATCTTGAGAAAAATTCCCCTACTCTTCAACACTCTACCCCAGAGGCACCTCCCACTGTTACGGTCGTGGGAAATGCCCTTATTCAGGGGCACGGGCATATATCACCACGATACGGGGTTAACTCAGATATGATAAATGGGATGGAAGTAGTGCTCCCAACAGGTGAGGTATGTAAGATAGGATCGTGCTCTGTTAGCCCATATTGGTTTACAAGAGGGCCACTGCCAGATTTATCAGGGCTGTTTATTGGGTGGTTTGGAACAACAGGCATTGTAACAAAGCTTTCTATAAAGCTCTATCCCAAACCACCATACAGGGAGGTAATGGCCTTTTCCACAGATGACATAGATTCAATAACAGATGCCATTCATGATGTTATGCATCTCGATTTATTGGAGGATTTCTTTCTTATAACCCAGGAAAAGCCAGATTGGATGAATCATATCTTTTTTGTCATCATTGTATCCGCTCATGCTAAAGAGGAACTTGAGCTTAAAAAAGATATGTATAAAAAATTATTTAGGGAATTTAAGGGAGGAGATAAGGTAGAATTTGTTGAAGATCTGCATCCGGCACTTGAAAAAAGGTTCCTGGATGTGCCACCGCTGGCTGCACTGGCTGCAGACTTTAGAAAGGGTGGGGGATTTGAATATACCGGTGCAATATTGCCCATAGATAAGGTTCCGGAGGCATGGAGAAAGGGAATAGAGATTGCGCATAAATATGGCATGATAGTCTCCTATGTGCACCAGGTCTTAATGGGCAACACCATTATGTTCGGGTTTAATTATTCCTTTAACAGGGCTGATGAGGAGGATGTAGAAAAAACCAGAAAGGCCCTTGATGAGTCAAACAGGCTGACCTTTGAATTGGGGGGGATAGTTTGGAAGGGTGAGGTAGGAGCACAAAAATTAGCAATGGAGAGAATGGATCCAAATACCGCTGGTCTCATAAAGAAGGTTAAGGGACTTTTAGATCCAAATGGAATTATGAATCCAGGAAACTGGGAGAAGTAATATAGACAATTCTTGCCCAGTTTAATATTGACTTTAATAAACGTTATGGTAGAGATATTAAAGGACAGGATTTTAGGTTTTCAATTAGGGATGGCAAGGGAAGTTCTTAGTTTTTAACATTAAAAGAGGGGGTTTATTATGAAAAAAGTATTCTGGGTAGTTATTGCTTTATTTTGTTTTTCCACTTTCTTTATTATCTTCCCATTATCTTCTGCTGCAAGGCCAATTAAAGTGGGTATTATAGACTGTTATAGTGGTCCGGCCACAACATTTACATATGATGTTCGTGATGCTTTCAAAATGGCTGTTGATGAAGTTAATGCTAAGGGTGGAGTTTTAGGAAGGAAACTAGAGTTTACCACAAGGGACACCAAGTTTAAGGTTGATCTCGGTATCAGCGTGGCCAAGGAATTGATAATGCGTCAGAATGTAGATATACTTATGGGCACAATCAGTAGCTCTGTTGCCCTTGCACTGTCTGAGATAGTAAAACGTGAAAAGACACCCTTCTTTTGCACCTTTTCCAAAAGCGCAAAGATAACTGGGGAGAAAGGGCATCGCTATGTTTTCGGTATTACCGAAAACACATCAATGATTGGCAAGGCGGCAGCAGTGGGTCTGGCCAAAAAGCCCTACGTAAAATACTGGATCGCCGGTGATGACTATGAGTATGGTCATGCACTCGCAGATGGCGTGTGGGGCAATTTGCGGAAAAAAAGGGCCGATGTAAAGATGGTGGGACAGTCATGGTGGAAAGTTGGTGAGCCTGAGTTGACACCGTACCTTACCGCTATTTTGTCTGCAAAGCCTGATGCAGTCATTTTCGCCACTGGTGGCGCCAGCATGGTGAACATTATGAAAGTGGCCAAGGCAACTGGGTTTGCGAAAAAGATTCCCATGTTTGTACACACCGCTACCGAACTCAGTACCCTTATGCCGCTTGGCCAGCAAGCACCTGAGGGAGTTCTTGGCACTTCTAACTATCACTTCTATTTCCCGAAAACCCCTGAGAATAATAAATTTGTTAAGGTTTTTAAAAAGACATATGGGAGATACCCCAAGGTCGGCGCACTTTATGGCTATATCACCGCCCAGTTCATTATAAAAGGTTTCAAAAAAGCGGGCAAGTTAGATACAGAGATGTTTATCGATGCCATTGAGGGAATGAAAGTAGGCAGCCCTGTAGGTGAGATACAGCTCCGAGCCTGCGATCATCAAGCCGTGCTACCCATGTTTCTTGGCAAGACCGAGAGATCTTCAGAATATCCCTTCTTCATTGCCACAGACATAACAACCATTCCAGGACCTGACGTTATGCCCACATGTGATGAGATTAAGAAGGCACGAGGGAAATAGTCTGTTAGGCTTAAAAGGGGTCAGTGATCTGGCCCCTTTTTTTAGAGGAAAGTAATAATAATGGATATAGGGCAGGTATTTACCTTTTCTGCATTGGGTTCTCAATTCCTGGTTGGTCTTAGCCGGTCGATGATCCTGTTTATTGTGTGCTCAGGGATGAGTTTTGTTCTTGGAGTACTCAGGGTCCCAAATGTTGCACATGGCTCCCTTTATATGATAGGGGCTTTCTCTGCATTTAGTATTGCGAGCCTCTTTGGTGGCAGCCCCACTGGTTTTTGGCTGGCATTAATTTTTGCACCATTGGTGGTAGCCTTTGTAAGCTTGATAGTGGAGAGGGCCCTGTTTTGTCATCTTTACGAGAGAGAACACCTCATGCTGCTTCTATTTACCTTTGCCTTAATGCTCATACTCGGAGATCTGGTAAAGCTGACATGGGGCTCCGAATACAAGTCGATTGTAGCACCTCCTTTCCTGAGGGGCTCGATTACGATATTTGACTCACCGTTTCCGCGCTATAACCTGTTTCTCCTTATCATAGGCCCACTGGTTGCCATCGGTTTATGGATTTTTACGAATAAAACAAAGATTGGAAAAATATCCAGGGCAGCGGCGGTTGATAGGGAAATGGTAGGAGCAGTAGGTATAAATGTAAGCTGGGTGTTTGCGGCTGCATTCGTTATCGGCTGTTATCTTGCCGGATTGGGTGGAGCCCTCGTTGCCCCTACGGTGAGCATTACATTAGGGATGGATCACACAATAATTATCGAGGCCTTCCTCATAGTCACCATTGGGGGACTGGGTAATATGTGGGGCGCTCTTGTTGGCTCTCTTATCTTTGGGCTTACACATGCCTTTGGGGTATTGTTCTGGCCTCAATTTGCTATAGTTTTTCCATACATAGCGGTAACAATTATTTTGATCTGGAAACCCACAGGCATGCTAAAATCTGTGTGGTAAATATAGCAAGAACTCATCCTGTAAACTTACAGGTATACAGTCCAGAAGGAGCAAACATTGTTTAGAAATATCTTTCATCTGAAATCATCTGTGCCTATTGTTGCTCTCTTTATTGTTCTATTGATTCTTCCACCGATAATTCCTCGATTTTACACATATATAATAGCATTAATGTTTGTGACAGGTCTTTTGGCCATGAGCCTTAACATGGTAGTGGGGCATGGTGGGATGTTTCAATTTCATCATGCTGCTTTTTATGGAGTGGGAGCCTATACCTTTGCACTGATTTTGACCAAAACAACACTACCAATGTGGGTCGGTTTTGCTGCTGGGCCTATAGCGGCAGCTTTTGTAGGCCTGGTTATTGGTTGGTTTTGCGTGAGATTAAGCCGGTTATACTTTGGCATGCTCCAGATCTCATTAGGATCTTTAATCTGGGCGATCGTTTTCCGTTGGTATAGCCTTACCAGCGGTGATGATGGAATCCATGGCATTCCGATGCCATCAATCCTTTCTTCTTTAAACAGCTCATATTACTTTATCCTTATGGTACTTACTATTTGTTTAGTAGGCATGTATTTAATTTTTAAATCTCCCTTTGGGACCACACTTCAGGCTATAAGGGACAATCCCCAGAGATGTGAGGCAGTAGGTGTTAATGTCAGACGCCACCAGCTTGTCGCTATAGTAATAGCAACATTTTTTGCAGGCGTTGCGGGCGTTCTGTTTGTTATGCTGGAGAAGTCTGTTTTTCCTGATTTATTATTCTGGGTTCTCTCACTCGAGATATTTATCATGTGTCTTTTAGGGGGATGGTTTACCTTTCTGGGCCCCATGTTAGGGGCCGCAATAACCATGGCACTGAGGACTTTTGTTGGCATTTATACTGAATACTGGACATTGATTTTAGGAATTATTCTGATATTGCTTATCTTCTTTCTGCCGGAGGGGGTAATGGGCTATATTACAGAAAAGTTAAAAGGGCCGATCACTTCTTCTATACGAGAGGAATAATAAATGTTGCATGTAGAGGCCGTTAAAAAATCGTTTGACGGTTTTTTGGCTGTAAATGAGGCCGACCTTGTAGTTGAAAAGGGAGAAATTATTGCTGTTATAGGGCCTAATGGCGCCGGGAAAACCACCCTGTTTAACCTGATAACTGGCCAGCTAAAGCCAGATACAGGTAGAGTCATCTTTAAGGATGACGATATATCTGGTGTACCTCCATATGAAATTTGCAAAAAAGGAATCAGCCGATCCTTTCAAGTCGTTAATATATTTAGTCGGTTGACTGTCTTTGAGAATGTCCAGGTTGCTATGCTGTCTCATCAAAAGAAGACCTTTAAACTTTTTTCACCCACGAAAGGTCAGGTTGTTCAGGAGACTAAGGACATCTTAGATAATGTAGGCCTTAGTGATAAGGCAAACAACATTAGCGGTTCATTGTCCCATGGAGATCAGAAGGTCTTGGAGATAGCCATTGCCTTGGGTAATCAGCCAGAGCTATTAATCCTGGATGAACCTACTGCTGGCATGTCTCCTGAAGAGACATCAGCCACAATAGACCTGATTAAGCGTTTGACCACTGATCTGGGTTTGACCATTTTATTTTGTGAACATGATATGGAGTTGGTATTTGCTATTGCGCACAAGATCATGGTGATGCGACAAGGAAGATCCATTATCCAGGCAAAACCGGATCAGGTGAGGGATAACAAAGAGGTTCAAGAGGCCTACCTGGGAGATTCGGCTTGATGCTAAAAGTTAAAGATATTCATACCTATTATGGACTGAGCCATATTTTATTTGGGGTTACCCTCAATGTGTCTGAGGGTGAAATCGTCTGCCTTTTGGGCAGAAACGGGGCAGGGAAAAGCACCACTATGAGAAGTATTATGGGCCTGACTCCTCCTCGGAAGGGTACCATAAAGTTTAAGGGAAAGATTGTCACCGGGGAAAAGCCCTATCTGCTTGCCAGGCAGGGGATGGGCTATGTGCCTGATGATCGGAGGGTTTTTGCTGATTTGAATGTGGGAGAGAACCTGGAGATCTCAGAGAGGAAGGCTAAAGAGGGCGAAGGATGGACTAAAGAGGCCATCTATGAGCTGTTCCAACCATTAAAAGATATAGACTCTCGCAAGGCAGGATTTTTGAGTGGGGGTGAGCAACAAATGTTGACCATTGCTCGAGCACTGATGACGAACCCAGAGTTTTTACTACTTGATGAGCCGAGCGAAGGTCTGGCACCGATACTGGTTAATGTTTTAGAGGAACAGATCAGTAAGTTAAAAGATAAAGGTCTAACGGTACTATTAGCGGAGCAGAACCTGAGATCTGCTTTAAAGCTTAGCAATCGTGGTTACATTATCGATAATGGAGTTATTAGATATCACGGCAGCATTGAGGATCTAAGAGAGAATGAAGAAGTAAGAAAAAAATATCTGCTTGTTTAAACCTTTCTTCTATTCCAAAACAAATGGAAAAGGCCTTCATTTTTTACCAACATCATAAAATATCTTTCGAAATCCCACCTAAATGGAAGGTACTCACATTTGCTCAATTTAACGATTATTCTTTAAAAAAAAATGTAAGAGAACTTACCCGGGGTGCTCTGAAAAACCCAGTACAGTCGCCTAGCTTAAAAGATAGTCTTTCTTCCTCTGACAGAATAGCTATTATCATTGAGGATCTAACCCGCCCATCTCCCAAGAGGATTATCCTTGAATCCTTGCTTGAGGAGCTGGATGGTGCTGGCATTCACAGAAATAACATTTTGGTGGTCATTTCTCTTGGCACACATCGTTGCCTGACATCTGACGAGCTTGAAACCACCTTTGGAAGAGAGCTTATACAAACATACGAGTTTATTAATCACGATTGTCATGCCCCGGACCTTGTGCGTGTGGGCAGACTAAAGACAGGCCGGGATGTCAAGATCAACCGTGCTGTTTATGAGGCAACATTCAGGATAGGGATTGGCTCCGTATTCCCGCACCCCATGAACGGGTTTGGAGGCGGAGGAAAGATAGTTTTTCCCGGGGTTGCGGACTTCGATGCTATCCGTGAGCATCATTTGAAATATACCTTTCATGAGGGGACCGGCCTTGGAAAAATTAAGGGAAATCTTTTCTATGATGAGGTCTGCTCTATAGCCAGATCCGCCAAGCTTAATTTTGTAATTAATAGTATCCTTGATCAAAAAGATCAGGTCTATGATCTGGTCTCAGGAGATTCTGTTCATGCTCATCTTGCTGGGATTGAGAAGAGCAAGAAAATCATTTCTCAGGAGTTTTCAAAAAAGGCTGACCTGACCCTCATCACGTCTTTCCCCTACGTTGAAGGCCCACAGATTGTAAAACCTCTTGTCCCTGCCTCAATGGTGACAAAAGAAGGTGGTTGCATAATTTTAGCTGCTGATTGTACAGGGAACCTTCCCGATGATTTTATTGACAGTTTTGAAAGCTTTCACTCAAAATATGGTAATAATCTCTTAGGAGCGGTGCTTGACCATTTTGAGAACAATCGTTTGATTATGGAAGGTGGCGCCATTGATTTCAATATGGCATTAGGATTTACTCTTGCACTTCAGCACTGGTTTAAGATAATCCTGGTGTCAAAGGACATTCCGAGAGTAACTGGTGAAAAAATGGGCTTCCTTTATGCTGATGGCCTTGAACAGGCATTTGAGCTGAGTGAGTCTATTTGCACTCCCAATCCTGAAGTACACATCATTCCCTCAGGGGGTGTTATCCTGCCTGTTATTTAACGTATTGATATAATTATCGTATTCTATATTCTTATTTCATCCCGCCGAAGAAAAATGAGCATGCAGAAGAATTTCTGCATAGTCCATTATATTTTGATTTTTAGAGACTTCCAAAATGCATTGTTTTATTAGAGTCAATTTTCAGGGCGATTAGCAATAGATCAAGTTCTGAGATGAATTATTTGAAAAGAATTCCAAAGATTCCAGGAACAATAGACCTATTTCCCGAAGAAAAAGGGCAATAATATGTATATATCCCCTGATACTCAAAAAATTCCATGCCACTATGGCAGCCTTCAACAAGGGGATGAAACTTGCAGGTCACTAAAGAATTGGTATCTATCCCTCTGATACTACCCTTGAGTCTATTTCTCAATCACCATTGTGCCTGCCATCTTATCGCCCCATCGTAATCCTTTCTCATTGGTGAAGAGCTTGACAATTTCAATGATAACAATGATAAGAACAGCAATTCCGAGCAGGATATCAATGATCCAGCCGATAATTGGTATAAATAAGAAAAACAACATAATGGGACCAAGTGCAAACATCCAATTTCTCTTTGCAGACATACCATAATCTACTTTAGATGTAGGGTCTTGAGTATTAACTACAGATATTTTCATCAATTTCTTCCCAATACTTTTATACTCAAGGGCCTCGATAGGCAGAGCATCTCGTAGGAGCATGTAAAGGGCACCAATAATGCCCCCGACAAGAGGGATAAACCCTACTATCATTGAAGCTACAGCATCGATGATAAATGCTATTATCCGCTTGACAGGATCAGCCTTTGTTAATGCGACATCATTGGCCTTTGTTTCAATGGTTTCAGATTTTTCTTCAGTTTCTTGGGCCGTTTTTTCTTCTGTCTTTTCTTCGTTCATGGGCCATTCTCCTTTTCTATGTAGTAAATAGTTTCAAATATAATTATATGGTAAATTAATCCCAATTTCCAGTAGATAATTCAGGTTTGTTAAAAAAACAAAAACTAAGGTGAACAACCTGCTATTGCATTTCAAATGCTTTTCTTTGTGACATAAGAGCAATAACGTAAATTTGACATGAAGGAACTTAGTTCGCTTCGCTCCCGCCATCAGACAGGCGGGGGAACAGATTATGGATCGTAAGAATGACGTTTATTGTGGAGGGAGGAATGACAGAGACCATCAGTCAAATATCTGGGAATATTGTGGATGTTGTTGAAAGAAAGGTCTATCCAGGGACCATTGAAATTTCAGGCGAAAGAATAGCAAGAATTATTGCAGAGCATACTGACTATTCAACGTATTTCATCCCTGGATTTATTGACTCCCATGTTCATATTGAAAGTAGCATGCTTATCCCAACCGAGTTTGCAAGAGTGGCCGTGTGGGGGATACGGAAAAAGTTTTGGCCTTACCGATAGCTGGAATTATGAGTGATTTGAATTATTTCGAAGTATCTAAAAAATATATAGAGATGGACAGGTTTGCCAAAGAATTGGGCTCAAAACTAAAGGCACCTTTTATGACCCTTTCATTTATGGCATTACTGGTTATTCCAGAGATCAAG
>CAZSWT010000062.1:0-17321 GCA_964611035.1 uncultured Desulfobacteraceae bacterium | reverse complement strand
ATATTTTGAGCTGAAAATTTATCAAGCTTTCTTCAACTAAATTGGAGAAGAACCATAAATGAAGACTTTTTTACTACTACTGGAAAAAGAACAGCGGAAGAGATATGGTAACTGTTATCGGGTTCAATGGTTCAAGGTTCAAGATTAGAGTGATGAGGGAAGGCTTCGATTCTGTGTCCAATAAGGAATTAATTAGATTCTTTGGATATATCATGTGAGCTTGCACTGAAATTAAAAATGAAGAAATGAATAAAAGGCCATCAACCCTGAACGGTGAACCCCGCCTGCCATCCGGCGGGCAGGTCTGAACCTGTGAACGCTTACGAGATATGTTTATGATATTAGTGTTACAAAAAATCAGACTCAGGGAATATAAAAAGAAATGGGATAGCCAAAAAAGGAAATAAAGGAGATCAAAAAATGTTAAGTATTGAAGATCTGAGAGTAGAGGTGGAAGGAAGAGAAATTATACACCATATAGATTTAGAAATAAATCAAGGGGAAACCCATGTCCTTTTCGGACCAAATGGCTCTGGAAAGACCACCTTACTTATGGCGACTATGGGATTTCCTGCTTATCAAATCACCGGGGGCAAGATACGTTTCAAAGGGAAAGACATTACTAATATGCCTTTGAATGAAAGAGCCGCTCTGGGTCTTGGACTTTCCTTTCAGAGGCCGCCAACCATCAAAGGCGTTAAGATGAGGCAGATGTTAGAGATCTGCGGTAAGGGAGATAAAAACGTTGAATCTATGGCCCAGAGCCTGGATTTTGATGAATTCCTGGATCGAGACTTAAATGACGGTTTTTCCGGTGGAGAGATCAAAAGATCCGAACTTTTACAGCTTATAGCCCAGGATCCAACCTTTTTATTGCTGGATGAACCTGAATCTGGAGTTGATCTGGAAAATATTGCCTTAATAGGAAAGGCAATAGAAAAAATGCTTGAAAGAGGGATAGAATTTGGGAAAGGAAAATCTCATAAAGAACTAAAAAGAGAAAGAAAAAAGGCCGGTCTAATTATTACCCATACTGGATATATCCTCGACTATTTGGATGCGGATGTCGGGCATGTGATTATAGCAGGAGAGAAATGCTGCGACGGTAATCCCCGTGAAATGTTAAAAATCATCAAGGAAGAAGGATACCATGAATGCGTTAGGTGTTGCGGTCTTAATAACAGTGTGTTGAGCAAACAAAAAATAGGGAGTGAGTAAGATGGGAACAAATCAGGAAGAGAAAAAGACCCTGGCAAAAGAGGCTAAAGATAAGCTGGCTACCTACGGCACTGATATTGATCTGGATACCTTTTCTTCTGAAACAGAGGAACATGCTTATCAGGAGGATCCATCTGCATTTTCCAAAATTGAGCGTGAACAGATGCTCAAGGCAGGGGTGGATCTATCTGCGAAAAACAGATCTGGCACCTTCGTTCAGAAAGACCTATCTGTAGTGCATTGCTCTGTTTCCCAGGAGGGTATGGAGATAATGGATATTGACCAGGCTCGGGAAAAATACGATTGGCTCCATGATTACTGGTGGAAGGCCATGCCAGTAAATATGGATAAATATACAGCACGGGCAGAGCTACATCAAGAGCACGGTTATTTTATAAGATCCTTGCCAGGGGCCAAGTCTATTTACCCCCTTCAGGCCTGTCTTTACTTAGAAGAGGATAACCTTGAACAGGATGTTCACAATATCGTCATTGCAGAGGAGGGATCAGAACTCCATATTATTACTGGTTGCGCTACTGGGCCTCATGTAAAATCCGGCCTCCATGTAGGGGTTTCTGAATTCTATGTCAAAAAAGGGGCGAAACTAACTTTTACCATGATACATAACTGGGCAGAGAAGGTAGCGGTGCGTCCCCGCAGCGCAACCATCGTTGAAGAAGGGGGAGTTTTTCTTTCCAATTACATGTGCATGCAGCCGGTAGGCACCTTACAGACGTATCCGGTGGCCCATCTAATAGGTGAAAAAGCAACTGCCCGGTTCAATTCAATCCTGGTCGCTCCACCTGGATCGGATATGGATGTGGGTGCTCGGGTATTTTTGAAGGCTAAGGGCACCCGGGCAGAGATTATCTCCCGAGCTATTACCACCGGAGGGAAGATCATTGCCAGAGGTCATATAATAGGAGAAGTTCCGGAAATAAAGGCCCATCTTGAGTGTAAAGGGCTAATCTTAAGCGATGAAGGGATAATCCATGCTATTCCGGAACTGGAAGGACACAAGAAGGATGTAGACCTTTCTCATGAGGCGGCAGTGGGGAAAATCGCCCAAGAGGAAATAGAATACCTCATGGCCCGGGGCTTAAGCCAGGAAGAGGCTACTGCCACCATCGTCAGGGGATTTTTAAACGTGGAGATAGAGGGTTTGCCACCTGAACTCAAGGCAGAAATGGATAAAGCAGTAGAAATCAGCGAAAAGAGTTTATTGTAATCTATATTATATCCTACAGAGGATCTTGAGAAAAAAATTGAAACTAAAAGAAATGTTATATAATATTTAATGTAATGGAATTACCGATCAACACAAAAAATATAACCCTACCTGATCAGACCATAAGAAAGTTTCAGAGTATTGTAAATATTATAGCTGATATCTTTCAAGTGCCTGCCGCCTTAATTATGAAAGTCGAACCGCCATACATCGATGTCTTTTGTGCAAGTGAATCGAGAGATAACCCTTTCAGAGCAGGTGACAGATATGAGCTAGCAGGTGTTTATTGCGAAAAAGTGATAGAGACAAAGAAAAAACTTCTAGTCCCCAACGCACTTAAAGATAAAGCGTGGGACTCAAATCCTGACCTTGAGTACGGGATGGTTTCTTATCTTGGATATCCACTTGTTTGGCCTAATGGTGAAGTCTTTGGCACTATCTGTGTATCTGACACTAAGGAAAACGATTATGGGGAAAAGTATGAGATGTTAATGTTGCAGTTCAAAGAACTTGTCGAGGCTCACTTTTCCCTTTTGTACCAGAATTATGAGCTCGAAAACAAGACCGAAAGGCTTCAAAAAAGCTTGCAGGAAGTAAAATCTTTATATGAGGATCTAAAGTTAGAAAAGGAGAAGACAAAGACCCTGAAGAAGGCCCTTGCGGATAAATTTGGCCTGGGCAATATTGTGGGCAAAACCCCGAAAATGCAAGCCATCTATGATTTAGTAGAAGATATCTCTCAGAGTGATTCAACTATTCTCATACAGGGGGAGAGTGGCACCGGAAAGGAACTCATTGCCCGGGCTATTCATCTTTTAAGCCCTCGCAACGAAAAACCGTTTATCATAGCCAATTGCTCTGCGTACGCCCAAAATTTACTTGAGAGTGAACTCTTTGGCCATGAAAAAGGGGCCTTTACCGGTGCTATTAAAAGAAAGAGGGGCCGATTCGAGCTGGCAGATGGAGGAACAATTTTTTTAGATGAGATTGGCGAGATTCCTTCTACCACGCAGCTCTTATTTCTCAGGGTGTTGCAGGAGAAAAAATTTGAACGGGTAGGAGCAGAAGACACACTCAAAGTGGATGTTCGGGTGATTGCCGCCACCAACCGAAACCTGAACCAAGAGATGATGGATGGTAAATTTAGAGAAGATCTCTATTATCGGCTCAATGTAATCCCTATAACGGTCCCCCCTCTAAGGGAGAGAAAGGATGATATTCCTCTTCTGGCTAAACATTTTCTTGAAATCTATTCCAATGCCAATAAAAAACATATCAAAGGCTTTTCTGAAGAGGTTATGCAAATTTTTCTGGATTATGATTGGCCAGGCAATGTTCGAGAGCTGCAAAATGTAGTAGAACATGCAGTCATTCTGGCCAAAGAGGGTATAATTCGAGGAATTGATCTTCCTCATAACCTGAAAGAAACGTATCCCCAATTTCAAGCAGACATCTCTTCCCTTAAAGACACCGAGAAAAACCTAATCCTGAAAGTATTAAAGGAAACTGAGGGGAACAAGTACCAGGCTGCAAAGAAACTGGGGATCACCCGTAGCACCCTCTATGGAAAATTGAGAAAACATGGGGTCATGGCACCATACAATGATTAATGTATTCTGCATAAAAATGATATGTATATGTCTAAAATCAGACTATGGCGTAACTTCCTGAAAAAAGCAATAATACATTCATTTTTAACGATACTATCGAAATTAATACGGTCTTCTCCCCACTCCTCGTTAATGAAATGTAATTTTTAATCAACCTAAATAAATCACTTAACCCACTGAGGGTCTCCTGAAACTGGATACCCTCCCCTTGAAAGTCTTTCTATAATCTTATCAACGCTGGTTTTCTTATCATCGAATATTATAGTTACCGTGAAAGATTTTGCGTGCAGATTGTATTTCAATACCCCTTCAATACTTGTTAGGATAGACCTTATCCTATCTTGTGGCTCCCCTCAGCCACCACTCGGAAGATTAGGGACGCGTAATTTAACTGTTGTGCCAGCTGTTTCCGAAACAGCCTTGTGGGGTGCAAATAGTATAAAAAGGCTTGCAATTACAAAAAATAAAACAACATTTCTGTATTTCATGGGACTCCCCCTTTTCAATTAAGTATTTTTATTACGTAAAATTTAATAACATACCTTTGTAAAGCAAGATGAAATTAGAGCTTTGTAAAACCTGACAATTTTTGTCACCCCAATGAAGAGGGTGGACTTTTCTGAAGTGACTGGTGTAAGGGCGCTGTCTTTTCGCAACTTATCAGTGGGGGAAATCCCGCCAAAAGCGGGAAGAAGGGCAAAACTCCCCCATAGATAAGTTGCTGAAAAGACCAGCCCGGGAGCCTTGGAATTGAAGAAAAGCCCATCCTCTTTAAGGAAATATGAGTTATGCAAAGCTCTCGAAATGTGTCAAAAATCTCGATTATTCGTATCTTGAGTTCCTCCTATTCCTTCTCAATTCTTTTTAGGAATTCGTGTGCCCCTCTATGAGCCGGGTCAATTTCCAGGATTTTTCGAAGCTGCTTACAGGCCCTTTGCAATTCACCCATATCTGCATAGAGCATACTCAGGTATAATCGGGAATCCACGTGCGCTGGATCGATCTCAATGGCCTTCAAAAACTCCTCTTCTGCCAGTTTGTCAGCAACACTTCTTTGATAGGCAAGGGCCAGTCCAAAGTGGTTATCAGCACTGCTTGGATTGATATTCAAGGCCTTCTTTAAGGCATAAATAGAGTTTTCTATCTGATTCAACTCTCCGTATGCCATCCCTAAGTTAAAGAAGATATGGTCTTCTTTAAATCCGAGGTCAATTGCTTGCTCGTAATACAATGCCTCTTTCGGATGATCTCCTGTCCGCCCATAGGCATATCCAAGGTGGTACAACGCAAGCCCATTCGCGGGTTCCTTATCCAGAAAGCTTTGATGAAGAAGAATAGCAACCCCATAATCATGCTGCTTCATGGCCTCATCGGCCTCTTTGTCGCACGTCCATGTTTTCTCAGAAACAGACTTTTTAACATCGATTCCCTTCGAACACCCCACTCCTGAAAGGAGACCAGCCAGGCATAATGCAAGGCCGAATAGAAATGCAACCTGAAAGATTCTGTCAATAGATCTAGACATCTTATTTTAAATACTATCTCTCTTCATCTTTGCCTTTGTGCAAGCCCTTTATTTTTGTTGACACCTACCCTATTTTCTTTTATTTTATAATTGTTGACCTTTTTAGTCAACAAAAAGGATTGATATTTATGAAGCTTTCTACAAGGGCGCGATATGGAACCAGGGTATTGTTGGAGTTAGCACTCCACTGGGGTGAGGGCCCAGTGCTTCTGAAAGACATTTCCAAAAGACAACAAATTCCCCTGCCCTATCTGCAGCAGCTAATCGGACCTCTCGTAAAAGAAGGAATAATAAAAACCACCAGGGGAGCTCGGGGTGGGATATCGCTGCTTAAGCTTCCAAAGGAGGTTAGACTCAGCGAGGTAGTCCAGATCCTTGAGGGCTCGACTACTCCAGTCGCCTGTGTGGATAATCCTGAGTTGTATCCTCGCTCAGACATTTGCGTCACTCATGATATCTGGGCTGAGGTAAAAAAGGCAATGGACCGAGTTTTGGAATCTACCACCTTTGAGAATCTGGTCGAGCGTAAAAAGGAAAAGATACGCCAAAAGCAATTTAGGAAATAAGAAAAGATGAAAAATGAAACAATAGGAGTTACTGCCAAAGAGACAATAGATGTTGTTAAACAGAAGGGTATTAAAAGGGCGGCCATAGAGGTAGATGTGCTTACTACTGGTACTCTCGGTCCCATGTGTTCATATGCATACACTCTGATAAAACCCTAATATTGGATTTACCATATACGATGTCAAGGTGAATCTCTTATCGGTAAGGGTAATTGTTTCCTTTAAGTATGGGAAATAAGCTTAACAAGAAATTGAATCTTTTAGAGGAGAGTAGACATGGATAATTTAACAGGCAAACTCGATGGGCTTGATTGGGTCACCAATCCAGATAAAGTGAGAAAGAAAATCATAGATGCGGCCAGTATCCTCTATGCCAGAAAAGGCTTTGCAGACACCTCCCTTCAAGAGGTTTCCGAAAAGGCAGGTGTGAGCAGGACGGTCACGCGATACCATGTGAAGACAAAGTCAGAAATCATGAGAATGATTATGGAAGATATCCTTACCTCCTTTCAGGAAAACCTCATCAAGATAATTAAAGGCATTGATGATCCTAAGGAGAAGTTAAACGATGCGCTCTACATTTATTTAAAAATAGTCGATCAGCAAAAAGAGAAGGCGCTTTTGATCTATCAGAAATCCAGTTCTCTTGACAGAGCTTCCAAGTCACGGGTGATGCAACTCGAGGTAGATGTGAGCAGTATTTTCGCACAAATAATCAATGAAGGCATCGAGCAGGGTGTATTTAAAAACGTTGATGTTGACTTAATGGCCTACGATATCATGATGCTGGCTCACATGTGGGCCCTAAAGAGATGGCATTTCAAGAATCGTCTCAGTCTTGATACATACTTCAAACTCCAACTGGAAATTATAACGGATGCTTTAAAAAAATGAGAGATCTCTGGAATCCTACAGAAACTGACACTAAAGAAATATTTTTCTATCAATCCGTTTACAGTAAAACTCGTCTTTTTAAGATTTGAGATTTTTTGGTTCTCTATTAATATAAGATACCTTTGCACAACCTGACAATCTTTGTAACCCAAGAAAAGAGGGTGGACTTTTCTGAAGTGACTGGCGTAAGGGCGCTGTTTTTTCGCAACTTATCAGTGGGGGAAACCGCAGGCCCCGACGTGTCGGGGCAATGCGGAGGGGGTAAAACTCCCCCATAGATAAGTTGCTGAAAAGACCAGCCCGAGAGCCTCGGAACTGAAGAAAAGCCCAGCCTCGGTAAGAAAATATGAGTTATGCAAAGGTCTCAATAAGCCAGTTGAGTGGCCATGGATGACATAATAAAAAAGATCATAGAGGTTGAGAAAGTATGTTCAGAAGATATCGAAAGTGCAGGACTTGAATATAAAAAGAAAATTGAAACCTTGAGATATGAGCTTGAAAACAAAAAGGCTCAGGCCAAGGCTGAAATTCTTGAAAGCAATAAAAAGAGATTTAAGTCAGCAGTTGAAGAAGCCAATGAACATGTTACAAAGGAATTGAATGAAATGCACAAGGAAAAGGACCTGCTGGTTCAGGATAGGGATCTCTGTAAGGTAATAAAGGAAAGGATAGTTTTAATTGTCTTAGGAACCTAAAATTCTGGTTTGAAGAATGAACCCGTATGCAGACAAAAACTACCTGCATGCAAAGATTCACGCCTTGCGCTATCAGCTGCTAAAGCGGAATGATTATATAAAAATAATCAATGCGCAAAAACCCCATCTCGCCTTCCCCATCCTTATATCAGAAACTGACGCAGAAGACTATAGTAAGGTCAAGGAAAAAATATTTCGCAATCAAATAAAGAAATTACTGCTTTTTATAGAATCAAGTGATTGTTACAAAGATCTCTTTAAATCCTTTTTACGTTTTTTTGAGGCAGGCAATGTTAAGCTGCTTCTGGCAAAGGCTTTTGGTAGAACCATGGTTATCGAGCAGTGGAATAATATAAGCCCATATAATGCATTTGACAAGGATTTGTTACAAAGAGATATATCACTGGATGAGTTTAAGTCCCTGCTTGGCGATACCTATCTTAATAATGTGATCGCAGGTGACTTCCCTTCCAAGTATGAAGAACTTGAGAGCAGGATCGATTTTTATGCTGCCAGATGTTTCTTTGATTTCTCGAAAGAGATTTTGTTTCCTCAGAGGAGCATCTTTCAGGAGGTTATGCTCAGGAAGATTGTTTTACTTAAGATTGTCTGGGGCTTTCGGCTCAGACAAAACTACGGGTGGGATGATGATACGATTTCGGGCCATCTGACCTCTCTCTATGATGTTATCGATGAATTCAATGGTAAGGCTGAACTGATCACCAAAATAGAAAGGCAGCTGAATAAAAAATTTCACCAAACCTCAGACGGAATACCTGAAGTTTCAGATATTGAAAATGAACTGGAGAGGGATTTCTGGGCCTATATCTGGAAAAATTTTTCAAGAGATTTCCATTCCATATACTGTGTTATTTCATACCTCTGGCTGCTCTTTTACCAAATACACAATCTGTTCCGGATAATTGAAGGTCTTCGATTTAATGTTCCCCCAGACATAATTTCTAAGAAAATTATCTGTGAGGTTTGACATGTTTTCCAAGGCTGTCATCAGAAAGGTTAGTTTAGGACTTCAAAGGAAGCTATACGATGAATTGATCTATGAGCTAGGGAAGGAGGGACTGATTCATCTGACTAAGCAGGATTTTGAAGAAATGTCGACTGATGCAGAAATGGAGGCTGAACTGAACGAGGAGGAGACAAAGGTCAGGGAAATGATCACGGTGACCGAATCACTCCTTTCAGCCCTGAACCTCGAAAGTGATGGTAGAAGCGATAGTGCTGATAGAGCTGTTTCTCAGGTAGCTTATAAGGGTGATATAACGAGTGATGAGACCTATCTAAGTTCTGTCAGAAAAAAGACACAGCAATTTGAAACATTACATATAGAGCTTTTAAGAAAAATTGAACAGACCCAGGAGCTGATTTCAATCCTTGAAGAGTTAGTCTCGATGGGTATCAGTGCAGATATGATTAAAAGAATGAGGTTGTGCAGCTTTGTTTTTGGGAAAGTACATGCTGATTTTTATGAAGAGCTGTCAGATGCACATGATTCATATATTATAAGACAACACGGCAGATATATTATCGGTATTACAATGTCTGAGAAAAAAAAAGAAATGCTGGAATTTTTAGAAAAATACGGTTTCGAAGATGAAACCGAGAAGATTAACTCGGTAGAGCTGCGGGCTGCATCAACCGACCATATGCGAAGGAGGATTCATATCCTGATGAACCGCCTGAAAAGGATTGAAGACTGTTTCGATAGGATGAAGGATGGATGGTTAACAAAATTATCAGGGATTCATGATGGTTACCTGGAACGAGAGACCATCATTGATGCAGAGAAGATGTTTCTCTTTTCCCGGGAAGCCATGTTTCTAAGCGGCTGGATGGATAAAAAAGACACTGACAGACTGGCTTCAGTCTTACGGAGGGTATGTGGAGATAACTTTTTTCTTGTAGTCTCAACTAAAGCCGAAAGGAATGCACCGGTAGTTCTGAAAAACAATCGCCTGTTCAAACCCTTTGAACTTCTGGTTAAAAATGCCGGGCTGCCTGGAAATACAGAACTGGACCCCACACCATTTGCAGCCATCACCTATGTCCTTATGTTTGGGGTAATGTTCGGAGACGTTGGGCAGGGGTTTGTACTTGCACTTGCAGGACTTGTTATGAAACTGATTGCCAGGAAGAGAAAGAGGCAAGAAAGTTTTATTGCTGATGCAGGCAGTATTCTGCAACTTTGTGGAGTTTCTGCTGCAGTTTTCGGGTTTTTCTATGGAAGCCTCTTCAGCAATGAACACATATTGCCCGCGCTGTGGTTTCATCCTATGGAAAACATCATGTCCCTCTTTTTTGCTGTAATAATGATGGGAGCGGCCTTTATAACTGTAGGTATTCTGTTAAACGTCATAAACAGTCTCTTAATGAGAGACTATAGCGATGCCCTTTTTGGAGCACGGGGACTGGTCGGACTTATGATCTATGCAGGATTAATCTTCCTGTTCGTTCGTTATATTAAAACAGGAGTATACCCTGTAACGTCAGAGCTGATTGCCTTTATAATTGTTCCACTATGCATCTTTTCGATGAGAAATATACTGGGATTCTTTTTTCTGGGTAATACGCAGCCCTTCCCCCATGGCGTTGTAGAATATGTTGTAGAAACACTTATAGAGATAATGGAGATGTTTTCAGGTTTTCTTGGAAATACCATTTCATTTATCAGGGCTGGTGCTTTTGCACTCAGTCATGCGGGGCTCAGTATCGCAATCTATACACTTGCACGTATGATAAATCCCGATATCACAACAATTGCTGCGTTGATGGTGCTTATAGTGGGGAATATATTTATTATTTTACTTGAAGGGCTTATCTGCGGGATTCAGTCAATGAGATTGGAATACTATGAATTTTTTGGAAAGTTTTTTAAGGGTGACGGTTATGCCTTTACCCCCTTTTCACTAAAAAAAGTAGGTCTATAAGGGAGGAATATCATGGCTAAAAAAATGGCATCATCCGGGGTATTGCTTTTTATTGTGGGTCTTACCGCAGCCTTTTTCGTGCTTTCACAGGTTGAGATGCAGGCAGAAGACAGGCCATCAACAACAGAAAAAGAAAAAATTGCTTCCGAGGCGGTGTTAAGCGGGGATGGCCTGGCCTTCGCCTTTATTGCGGCAATGGGAGCGGTTGGTTTATCCTGTTTGGCGAGTAGTTATGCACTTGGAAGGATAGGTTCCGCAGCTCTTGGCGCTATGAGTGAGAAACCGGAGCTCGGGGGCAGGGCCCTGATCTTTCTCGGGCTGGCAGAGGGAATAGCCATTTATGGGCTGATTGTTGCAATTATGATACTGACCAAGATTTAAGGTTTATGGAAAAAATATATATCCTGGGAGATATCCATACAGTTACTGCCCTTCGTCTTGCAGGGGTCGAAGGAAGAGTTTCGGATAGGGAAAGTGTAGCTCTACACCTTAATGAACTTCTGGAAAGAGGGGATGCAGGGGTAATAGTCATTACCAGAGAGCTGGCTGAAGAGATACCGGAAAAGATTTACAATGTCAATTTAAACTCCACCATACCGGTGATCGTTGAAATACCCGGTATCGATGACCCCAGGGGCTTTAGTACGTCAATACTTGATTATATTACTGAGGCATTGGGAATATCCATTTGAGTAACTGAAAAATGGAAGATACTCCTATGAAAACAAATAGGGATGAGGCAGGACTGATAAACTCTCTCAGAGAGTCTTCTGCCCACAAAAAAACTGTTATTATGCAACAGGCCGACGATGAGATTAGGAAGCTGGAGAAGAGCTATATCTCAGATATAGAAGAATTAAAAAAGAAGATCGATGGTGAAACCACCAGTAAAATTGATCAAGAGCTTTCAAAGATAAGAAACAGGGCACTTATTGAAAAAAAGAAACTGCAGTTGCGTATTGTAGAAAATTTTATTGCAACCATGATTAAGGAGGCGATCAGGGAACTGAGAAGTAGTGGCAAAGATAGATATAAAGAATTTTTGCTGGATTCAGTTGATGAATCGCTTTCACAAATCAAGGGAGGGGAGGCGCTGGTTTACATCTCAGAAGAGGATGTGATGCTGGAGGAAACAAATATTAAAGAAACTATTATGCAGAAAGCAGGACATTCACCGGACATCAGCATAGCTGTGGATAAAGGTATAACTCAAGGGGGGGCTATTGTTTTTGATAAAGAAAGAGGTCTCTATTACAACAGCACCATTGAGAGAATTGTATACAGAAAATTCGATGAGATACGCAAAAAAGTCTTAAACATTCTCTCTGAAAAGAACCTTATTAACAATCAACCGATAAAGTGAAATAGAAAACCCAATAATTTAATATACCCGCATTTTTACAACTTACTGAAATTAGAGGTTTTAATGACAACCGATTTATGCCATCCAATACTCCCTCCGGGCCGTAGGCCCTACAGGCCGGAGTCCAATTGGGGCGAAGCCCCTAAGTTCGAGGATAGGAAAGTGTGAACACAACTTTAAGTAGATACAGCGCAAGAAGATAAAGAGGCAAGGGTGGAAGAGTCAGCTATAACAGGAAGAATTACAAGCGTTAATGGTCCTATTGTTAAAGCTAAGGGCTTAGCAGAAATCAGCATGTTTGATATTGCAGAGGTTGGACCTGACAGGCTTATTGGGGAGGTTATAAGGCTTGAGGAGGATCTCGCCATTATACAGGTATACGAGGATAATACAGGTCTGAAGCCAGGAGATGAAGTACTATCTTTTGGAAGACCATTATCTGTTTTGTTAGGTCCTGGACTGATTGCAAACATTTATGATGGTATCCAGCGCCCTCTCATGGGAATTGCAGAGCGCTGTGAAAACCACATCCTCATGGGAATTGCAGACAAATGTTATATTAAAAAAGGGATAAAGATATCCCCCCTGGATCCTGAAAAGAAGTGGGATTTTAAACCTACTGTCAAGGAAGGGGATGTCGTAAAAGAAGGATCTGTAATTGGAATGCTACAAGAAACTGAATTAGTCCTCCATAAAACAATTGTGCCACCGGGAATCGCAGGAAAGGTTGAATTTATTGCTGAGGCCGGAGGATATTCAATAGAAGATCCTATATACACAATTGATCAGGGCAAAAAGATCTATAATGGAAAACTTGCCGATTACTGGCCTGTTCGAAAGCCACGTCCATTTAAAAACAAAAAAAATCCAATAACACCTCTCATTACCGGACAAAGGATACTCGATACCTTTTTCCCTATTGCCAGAGGCGGCACCGCTGCTATCCCCGGAGGGTTTGGGACCGGTAAAACCATGACACAGCATGCTCTTGCAAAGTGGTGCAACGCAGATATTATTGTGTATATTGGATGCGGCGAGAGAGGTAACGAGATGACAGAGGTGTTAAACGATTTTCCGCGACTTGTTGATGAAAGGACCGGAAGGCCACTCATGGAAAGAACGGTCATGATTGGCAATACATCGAATATGCCTGTTCCTGCACGAGAAGTAAGTATTTATACCGGCGTTACTATTGCAGAATATTACAGAGATATGGGCTACAGCGTAGCGGTCATGGCGGATTCTACCTCACGCTGGGCTGAAGCGCTTCGAGAGCTATCAAGTAGATTAGGAGATATGCCTGCAGAGGAGGGATTTCCACCGTATCTTGCAACCAGGCTTGCAGAATTTTATGAAAGGGCCGGTCTGGTAGAAACACTATCGAATGAGGAAGGCAGTATAACAATTATCGGAGCGGTGTCTCCACCTGGTGGTGATTTCTCTGAACCTGTTACACAGCACACCACCAGATTTATACGATGTTTATGGGCCCTTGACAAGATTCTTGCAGATGCACGGCACTATCCTTCAATAAGCTGGATAGATAGCTATACAGAATATCTCAATGATATTCAAGAATGGTGGAGTGAACTTGACAGTGAGTGGATGACACTGCGAAACGATGCAATGAATATATTGCTGGAGGATACCAGGCTTCAACAGATAGTTAAGCTTGTTGGTCCTGATGCATTGCCTGTGAGTCAGCGATTCATCCTTTTCTGCGCTGAAATCATTAAGAATGCATTCCTGCAACAGAATTCTTTTGATCCCAAGGATATGTATTGCAGTCCTGACAAGCAGATAAAGCTTCTAAAAGCAATTATATGTTTTTTTAGAAAGGGCAAGGAGCTGTTGTCATGTGGACTTGAGCTAAGTAAACTGCAGTCCCTTGATGCTGTGTCGGAAATGGTCAGGTTAAAATCAGAGATAGATAACGATGAAACAGAGAAGATTGATGCATTTATTCAAAGGCTTGAGTCCAGGCTTAATTCGCTAAAGGAAGAGGTTAATATCCCCTACACACCTGATTTTTCAAAGGGGGAATCTGTAAAGAAAAACATATAAATATGAAATCTGAACTGGAATACACTAACCTGTCAGGCATCAGCGGGCCGCTCCTCTTTGTGCAGGGAGTAAAGGGTGTCGGCTACGGCGATTTAGTTGAGATAAGGAACGGTTCGGGAGAGGTAAGGACCGGGCAGACCCTGGAAGTAGATGAGGAAATGGCGGTTGTACAGGTTTTTGAAGGAACCACCGGTCTTTCCATTAAAGGTACCAGGACTACCTTTATCGGAAAGCCTCTCGAAATACCTACGCATCGTGAGATGTTGGGGCGGGTTTTTGATGGATTGGGCAGACCAATAGACGGGGCTCCGCAGGTTATATCTGATTTGATGATGAATATAAATGGTCTTCCTATAAACCCCTATACCAGAGAATATCCGAGAGATTTCATTCAGACTGGAATTTCTGCTATTGATGGTATGAATACGCTTATACGTGGACAGAAGCTTCCTATATTTTCTGGAAGCGGAATGCCGCATAATCGAATTGCTGCACAGATAGCCCGGCAGGCACGACTCCTTAGCGCCCATGAGGAATTTACCGTCATTTTTGTTGCAATGGGTGTAAAGTTTGATATAGCCAGATTTTTTATAGATTCACTTGAGGAAAGTGGTGTTCTTCCTCGCTCTGCCATTTTTCTCAGTCTTGCTGATGCACCATCCATTGAGCGCCTGATAACACCGAGGGTCGCATTAACTCTTGCAGAATATCTTGCCTTCACTGAGGGGATGCATGTCTTGGTTATTCTGACAGATATGACCAACTATTGCGAATCCCTCAGGGAACTCTCAAGTTCGAGGGGTGAAATCCCTTCACGAAAGGGATATCCGGGATATCTTTACAGTGATCTCGCCTCCATATATGAGCGTGCCGGTCGCATTCAAGCAGCTAAGGGGTCTATCACCCAGGTTCCCATTCTCACAATGCCCAGTGATGATATCTCCCATCCGGTTCCGGATCTTACCGGATATATAACCGAGGGACAGATAGTGCTGGAGCGGGAATTGTTCAACAAGGGAGTGTATCCTCCTATTGCTGGCCTGCCCTCACTTTCACGTCTGATGAAGGACGGTATTGGTGAGGGCCGAACACGGAAAGACCATGCTCAGGTGGCTGCCCAACTGTTTGCCTCGTATGCAAAGGTGAAGCGTATCAGAGCACTTGCTGCAATAGTAGGAGAAGAAGAGCTGTCAGATCTGGATAAAATATACCTGCGGTTTGGAAATGTCTTTGAAGAAAGGTTTTTGAGCCAGGGATACAATGAGAACAGATCAATAGAGACAACCCTTGACATTGGCTGGGAGATGTTATCAATACTGCCCGAGGAAGAGCTTTACAGGATTTCAAAAGAGGATATTCAAAGATATTATATACCCCAAAAGGGGGATGTTTAAAAAATGCCGAAAATAGATGTTCCACTTACTAAATCAAGTTTAAGAAAAATAAAAGAGGACCTGTCCTTTGGCTATGAAGGTTTTGATCTTTTAAATCAGAAAAGAGAGATTCTTGTGATGGAAATAGTTAAAAATATAAACATTATAAAAAAGATTGAGGAGCAGTTCCAGGGGGCACTGGATGAACTGTACAGCGATTACAAAGTTGCTGCAATTGAGATGGGGTCAGATATGCTTTCCTTAAAGAGCTGTTCCGAAAAACGAAGCTATTTCATGTCTGTGGATTTTTCGAAACTGATGGGGCTGAGAATGCCTGTGCTCATTCTTAAGCCCAAGAAGATGAAGAAGCTGTCAGGTTTTCTAGGAACCACCAGCAGCTATGACACTGCAAAGAAAACATGCATTAAAACGCTTACACTGCTTGCCAACTATGCCACTGTTACTAAATCCATCTTTATGCTTTCACGGGAACTAAAAAAGGTACAGCGTCGGGTTAATGCCCTCGAGAAAATCTTTATACCTCAGAATGAGGAGGCCAGAAAATATATCACCGACCGATTGGAAGAAATGGAGAGAGAAGAAATTTTTGTAAAAAGGCTTATTAAGCAGAGGATGGGGTGAGGGGTTTTATAAAAAATATCCGTGAAAGGTTTACGAGGCTGAATCAAAACCAAAGGATAATCCTTCTTGCAACTGCCTTTTTGATAGTGCTGAATTTTATAATACTTATCCTGAGTATAGATATTATTTTCAGAGTAATGGAAAAGATTGGGTAGATCAGGGGCTGATATAAAAGTGTTGAAACCTTTTTTTATTCTAATCTTTAAATAGAAAGGAGTGGCCATGTTTATTAAAGAAATCGATCTTTTCAAGGGAATGGGCGTAGAGGTTATTGACGAAATTTTTAAAATATCGGTGGCGGAATCTTATAGTGAGGGCGATATTTTGTTTAAACAGGGAGACCCTGCACATAACTTTTATCTCCTTGAGCAAGGGGAAATAAGATTGTCCATTGGAGAGGAGGGGCACATAAACTTTACTATGAGTCCGGGGGATGCTTTTGGCTGGTCCAGCTTGGCCGATCGTGATGTGTACACGGCTACCGCAGAATGCAAACTACCCAGTAAAGTGATCAAAATCGAAACAGACAAGCTGAATAAGATATTTGAGAAATATCCAGCCATCGGGCTAATATTCTTCAAACGTCTGTCTGGAGTTATCGGCGATCGATTAATAAGGGCTTACAATACGATTCTTTCTGCATACAAAGGGGAAGGGCAACCCTCTTATGGATAAACAAAGGATGATCTGGAAGTTGTTATGCTTCTAAGTTTTTTTCCTGCCCCGATAAGCAGGAAAATGGAGAGAATGTGGGAGTATTTCCCTGAAAAAGGATTGACTGCTATGTCTAAATTTAGACATGCTCCTTTTCCTATCGGTTAATTAACCGGCTACAAATCAGTCAGAATCCTTTCTTAAAGCCACTTAAGGCAGACCCTTAAGTGGCTTTTTTATTAGGCTTTTAGCATATAACTCCTCTGCTCTAACATTAAAACTAAAATTCTTGGCATTAGAATTGCTCATTTAGATATAATGGATTTAATTGAATAAATAGCAGGAATAAAAGGCATGGAAAGAAGGAGATTTATTCCATCCACGTCATGAAATGCTTACAAGGGAGGGATATTTTGCAGGGGCATTTCTGCCTTCCTCTCAGCCCCAAACAGGAGCAAGATTTCACCAAGTTTTGGAGCAAAAGTGGGAAATCTCTTTCAATAATCTCTTTAATTTTGCTAATGTACCACTAGGAAGGTTTCGC
>CAZSWT010000061.1:0-17518 GCA_964611035.1 uncultured Desulfobacteraceae bacterium | reverse complement strand
ATACGAATCCCGCGAAATCAGATGAACCTGTGCTAACCGGATAGGCATAGAATATACATATCGCCTTCGGGCCGGTGACTATAGGATAATCTGTAGCCGTTCACGGCTTGAAACTTGAAATTGGAAAGTAGAAATTAGGGAGAGATGAAACGAGTTTACGAGTTGGATGTTTACAAACTGGCGGAAGAGTTATCAGATATGGTTTGGAACGACTTTGATAAGTGGAACAAAAAGGTTCAGAACACTGTGGGCTATCAGATAATACGATCATCCGACAGTATAGCCGCAAATATAGCCGAAGGATATGGTCGGTATACTCCCGCTGACAGGAAAAAGTTCTATCTATATTCAAGAGGTTCACTTGAAGAAACCAAATCATGGTTGCGAAAACTCATCAGAAGAAAAGTTTTATCTGAGTCAAGCGCAACAGAATACAAAGCAATAGTTGAAAAACTCGGCCCAAAATTGAATGGGTTTATCAACAGCACAAAAGCATGAAGACCAAATTTCCAATTTCCAATTTCAACGTTCCGTGAACGGTTACGATAATCTATTCAGTGTATTCTGATATAGTGACGATAGAAATCGTCAGAATAGGTCATCGTAAGGAAATATATAGAAGGTTCACCTGATGAAGCGTCTTTTCGATCTTGCGCTGAGTATTTTCGCCCTTTTTCTTCTTACACCTATTTTATTGATCATTGCCGTTCTGGCGAGAAAGAGAATCGGCTCGCCGGTCCTTTTTTGTCAGGAACGCCCTGGATTATATGGCAAACCTTTTATAATTTATAAATTTAGAACAATGTCTAATGCCCGGGACAAAAATGGGAATCTGCTGACTGACGGAGAGCGATTGACCCCATTTGGTGCTTTTCTACGTAGAACAAGCCTAGATGAATTACCCGAATTAGTTAATGTTTTAAAAGGCGATATGAGTATAATCGGCCCCCGACCGTTGCTTATGCAATATCTTGATCGCTACACCCCTGAGCAGGGACGTCGCCATGAAGTCAAGCCAGGAATTACCGGCTGGGCTCAGGTGAATGGACGTAATGCTATCACATGGGAAGATAAATTTAAGCTGGATGTTTGGTATGTGGATAATCAGTCACTTTGGTTAGACTTGAAAATCATTGGATTAACCATATGGAAAATCCTAAAGCGCGAAGGAATTAATCAACAGGGCCAGGCAACTATGCAGGAGTTCATGGAGAGTAATCCTAGAAAGATTGGGGAAGCTTGAAAGGCTTTGGATGATACCGAATTCTGAATTATATAATAATTTGAAAAAGATTGCTGTATTTGGTGCGGGTGGTTTTGGGCTTGAAGTTGCTATGCTTATTGAGCAAATCAATGAAGTTTCACACGAGTGGGAACTTATTGGTTTCTTTGACGATGGAAAACCTGAGGGAAAAAATATCAATGGCTATCGCGTATTAGGTGGAATTGATAAATTAAATGGATGGAATTCTCAGCTATTCTTGATTTTAGCTCTCGGAAAACCAAAAACTAAAAAAAGTATCTTAACTAAAATCCGCAATAAAAACATTTCATATCCCGTGTTAATTCATCCCTCTGTTATTATGGGAAATAAAGATTATTTGATCATTGGTGAGGGAAGTATTATATGTGCGGGAACTATAATTACAACTAATATTACAGTAGGGAAACATGTAATACTGAATCTTTCGTGTACTGTAGGGCACGAAACCGAAATTGGAGATTTCTCATCATTTATGCCGACATGTAACATCTCTGGGGAGACTAAAATTGGAGAGGATAATTTTTGGGGTACCGGAGCAAAAATAATAAATAAAAAAGTTGTTGGAAAAAATGTGGTTGTTGGTGCAGGGGCTGTGGTCATCGATGATATTCCAGATAATGTTATTGCTGTTGGTGTACCAGCTAAAGTAATCAAGAAAATTGAACCCTGATATGAGTAAACATTCAAAAAAATCTCGAATTTTTCTTTCCCCGCCCCACATGAGTGGGAAGGAACTTGAATTTATTCAGGAGGCCTTTGAAAGCAATTACATCGCCCCTCTTGGTCCTATGGTGGATGCCTTTGAGAGCGAATTTGCCGAAAAGGTAGGGATTCCTTATGCCGTGGCTGTGTCGAGCGGGACAGCTGCAATGCATCTGGCCTTACGCACACTCGGCATAGAGTCAGGTGATGAGGTAATTGCCTCAACACTCACATTCATTGGTGGCGTGACACCGATTCTTTTTCAAGATGCAACGCCTGTATTCATTGATTCGGATAAGACCACATGGAATATGGACCCTGACTTATTAGCGGATGAAATAGAAACCTGTAAAAGACGTAGAAAACTCCCTAAAGCAGTAGTGCCTACTGATATTTATGGTTCATGTGCGGATTTAGATAGGATTGTGGGAATTTGCGCTCAATATGATATACCGGTTGTGACGGATTCAGCCGAGGCTCTTGGAGCGACCTATAAGGACCGCCATGCTGGTGCGGGAGCGAAAGCGGCTGTTTTCTCATTTAATGGAAATAAAATCATTACCACTTCTGGTGGTGGGATGTTGGTTTCTGATGATGAAGACCTCATCGACCAAGTTCGGTTTTTATCTCAGCAGGCACGAGATCCGGCCCCTCATTATGAACATTCGACCTTTGGCTATAACTACCGCATAAGTAATATCCTGGCGGCGATTGGAAGGGGACAGCTTAGGGTTTTGGATGATCGAGTTGAGGCCAAGCGCAGAATTTTTGCTTATTATCAGGAAAAGCTCGGCAGTATTCCAGGGATTGAATTTATGCCTGAGGCGCCTTATGGCAGATCAAATCGTTGGCTGACTGTGATTCTGATTACACCAAAAGAATTCGGGGTTCAGGGTTGCCCGCCGGAAGGCAGACGGGGTTCAGGGATTAAAAGCAGGACAAAACAAAAAGAGGTATAAGGCGAGGATTGTCGGTGGTAAAGTGGCAGAGGATTTATTCAATCGTGGTCTCTGCCTGCCATCTGGAACTGCAATGACAGAAAAAGATTTGGATCGAGTTGTCTCGGTGATTTTGGGTTGTAAGAGATAAACAGAAATTATGGGATGGACCAAGAGCGGTAGCGGGCTATGGCGGGATGAATTTTCGTCCTGAATCAAAGATGTTCTCTTTAGCAAGGTAGCGCGGAGATAATTATAAGTTCTCCGGCCATTTTCTGGCACCATGCAGGATCCTGAGGATTTGTACCTCATTGCCTACTACACGGTAGGGAATAATATAAGATGTGCCAGTTGCGACGATCTCCCTGGTACCAAAAATACGGCCAGGTTTTCCTATGGCCGGATGATTTGAAAGCATTCGGGTTGTTTCCCAAATTTTCCCGGCAACTTTGGTCGCCGCTTCGGGGTCGTCCTCGGCGATATAGGCCATAAGTTCGTCTAAGTCGGCAAGAGCCAGGCGCAACCACCTAATCTTTTTGGACATTTACCCCCCATTTTGTGAAAGCCGATCCGATCTCGGCCTGTGATGCGAAATTGCCTGCATCGGCCTGCTTTATTCCCTCCTTGATTGCATCGATTTGCCAAGCCTGTTCTTTCACATAGGCGCGTACAGCTTCAGAAATGAGAAAAGACTTGGAACGAGCTGTGGATTTAGCAAGCAGATCCAGCTTTTCCTTTGTTTCTGGATCTAACCGGGCAGTTACATTTGCATTTCCCATAGATGCCTCCTTTAGCATGTAATTCATTTGTATACATTTAAATCAATATAATAATTTAATAGAAAAAAATCAATTAAAAAGATGGAGAGAAAATGGGGCAGGTGAATTAAACTAAAACAGAGGGGTCACTCATTAAAGGGCAGGCCCCAGTGAAATAGGCTTCGCATTTCACTCGGTAAAGATTTCATTGGGCAGGCGGGGTAAACATCTTGCGTACAAATAAAAAGTACGCTTAAAAAATAATGAATAAACCTATTCCACTGTAAATTATGTTGCATATTTGAACAATATATGTATAGTATAAACATACAATTTGAATGGGATGATAAAAAAAGTAGTTCTAACAAAACTAAGCATGGTATTGCTTTTGATACAGCTAAGGATTTATGGAACGATAGCAATCGTGTTGAAATTGAGACTTCATACCCGATTGAAGAAAGAACAATTTTGATAGGCAAGGTAAAAAATAAGCTGTGGACAGCGATTTTCACACAACGTGAAGATACTATCCGCATAATATCCGTAAGACGCGCCAGAAAACGGGAGACAAAATTATATGATCAAAAAAATGGTTAAAAATACTAAGGATTTTGATCGTCGATTCGACAATGGGGAAGACATACATGATTTAATTGACATGTCTAAGGCCAGAATTACCCGTCCTGGTAAAAAAGTACGCATCACTCTTGATGTAGCAGAAGGACTTATAAAAGAGATTGATCGCATCAGAGAAAGTATCGGTGTAGATCGGGGGGCCTTAATCAAGATATGGTTACACGAGAGACTACAACAGGAAAATGCTTCTACTAAACATCAACGACTATGAGTAGAATTAAGTCAAAATTTAAACGTACTTTTCTTTCCCCACCCCACATGGGTGGGGAGACTTAAATTTATTCAGGAGGCCTTTGAAAGCAATTACATCGCCCCTCTTGGGCCTATGGTGGACGCCTTTGAGCAGGAATTTTCTAAAAAGGTAGGGATTGCTCACGCGGTGGCTGTTTCGAGCGGAACAGCGGCTATGCCCTTGTGAAATATGCCTCATCGCACGGGGCAGGCATTTCACGGGGTAAACACCTTGCGCTCAGGGCGCTGGGAATAGGGCAGGGGGAGGAAGTGATTGCTTCAACACTTACGTTTATTTGCGGCGTTACCCCCATCCTATTTCAGGATGCGATGCCAGTTTTTGTGGATTAAGGGCTTCGCGGTGTATAGTCCCATCAATCCTGGAAAGGAAGCTTGATGCAAGCGAAAGAAGGGGGAGGTTACCGGAAATAACCGGTCTCACCCCCCCCCTGTTACAATACATTGGGAATGGTGGACATTGCTACGCATTTATGGTCTTACAACCTAATTAAATAAGCAAGACTAATTCAACTGATAGACCCCGGTGCCATGATGTCGCTACGGAATCTCCCAGGGTAAACAAAGGAGCGAAGGTTATGAAAATGATGAGAACTTTGATCCAAGAAATTGAGAAAAGAATAAAATATCATTATGGAGAGAGATTTCAAGGACTGATTCTATATGGCTCCATGGCAAGAGGGGAAGCTGATGACTCAAGCGATATAGATTTACTTGTCCTCCTGTCACAGCCACTTAATTATTTTCAAGAATTGCGAAAGATTATTGACATCCTATATCCGGTTCAACTTGAAGCCGATATCCTTATCTCCGCCAAGCCAGCAGCTGTGGACGAATTCGAAGCCGGCCAAATCGGACTATATCGAACTGCCAAACGTGAGGGACTTACCTTGTGAGCAAAGAAAAACATGCTGTAGAAATCGAGGCTAATATGGAGAGGGCAGAGCAATCCATTGCCGCTGCCAGAAAATTGGCGTTAGAGGGCTATTTCGATTTCGCCGCTTCACGCGCTTACTACGGAGCATTTTACGCTGCCACAGCTCTTCTTCTGAATGATGGCTTGGAATTTGGTAAACACAGCGGCGTAATAGCTTCAATTCACCAACTGTTCGTCAGGACGGGACGCCTGGAGAAAAATCTGGGTAAGGATTTGAACTGGCTGTTCGAATTGCGAGGCGTTGGTGACTATGGCGTCAGCATACATGTACCCCAAACGGATGCTGAGAAAGCCATTGCAGCTGCTGATAGATTCTTGAATGCGGCTCGAGCACTGATAACAGATTAGAATGAAGAACCTGGAGCGAATATTCCTTTCCCCGCCCCACATGGGTGGAGAAGAGATGAATTTTATAAAGGAGGCCTTTGAGAGCAACTATATTGCCCCTCTAGGAGCAAAATACAAATTAGCCGCAGACACACACAGACAGATATAAATTTTTCCTCTGCGGACTTTGCAGAGGTAAAACTGTCATCGCTTACGCGAGAAAATGAGCTTGGTGAATATAGGCATGCAGGGGTGGGAGCAAAGGCGGCTGTTTTTTCATTTAACGGGAATAAAATTATTACTACCTCAGGTGGGGGAATGTTGGCATCTGAGGATAAGGAAATGATCGACCAACCTCGGTTTTTATCTCAGCAGGCACGAGATTCAGCACCTCACTATGAACATTCGACCTTTGGCTATAACTACCGCATAAGTAATATCCTGGCGGCGATTGGAAGGGGACAGCTTAGGGTTTTGGATGATCGAGTTGAGGCCAAGCGCAGAATTTTTGCTTATTATCAGGAAAAGCTCGGCAGTATTCCAGGGATTGAATTTATGCCTGAGGCGCCTTATGGCAGATCAAATCGTTGGCTGACTGTGATTCTGATTACACCAAAAGAATTCGGGGTTCAGGGTTGCCCGCCGGAAGGCAGACGGGGTTCAGGGATTAAAAGCAGGACAAAACAAAAAGAGGTATAAGGCGAGGATTGTCGGTGGTGAAGTAGCTGAAGATTTATTTAATCGTGGTCTCTGCCTGCCGTCGGGGACAGCGATGACGGAAAAAGATTTAGATAGAGTGATCTCGGTAATTTTGAGTTGTAGGAAATAAGGATTTATATAATGATGGATGCTAATTTTGAAATATCAATAGCAAACCCAGCATAAATATTCTAAATGAACAACTAAAAGGTGAAATATATCTAGCTCAAGGTAATTAATAAAACATATGAGAAATGTGAAAATGAAATTAGACAGGATTTTCAATTCTGTCCGCGCCCATAAAATATTACTAACTATTGTTATAGATACCATATTACTCTTTTTATCACTTAGTTTGGCTTATTTGATCCGATTAGGTTCAATTGATGAAATAGCCATAAGATATATTAATCAAATATTTGTAATCGCACTTATACTTGTTCCCTTTAAGATCCTAATGTTCTGGATTTTTAATCTCTATCATATCTCCTTCCGCTACATATCGTTTGAGGAAGTTTTATCTGTCATTAAGGCCTCGGCCATAACGTCTCCCATGATTGCCTTTATCGCCCTAATTTTTCGGGATTGGGTAATTTTTTCAGGCTTCCCCAGATCGGTTATCTTTATCGACTTTTTTTTAACCGTGTTTTTTATTACTGGCATGCGGGCCTTTTTCCGTCTTTATTATTCAGGCCCAAACAGTAAAAAAAGAAAAGATATATTGATCGTAGGGGCTGGTTCTGCTGGGGAACAGCTGGTGAGAGACATGGTGAGATCAGAGCGATCCAGTTTTTTACCAGTTGGGTTCATAGACGATAATCCAAAGAAAAACATACCTTAATACATGGTACAAAGGTATTAGGAGTGAGAGAGGATATACCTAAAGTTGTAAAAAAGTTTGATATTAAAGAGATTATCATTGCCATTCCTTCTGCCACGTCAAAAGACATCAGGGGGATAATGGAACATGTAAAAGGAGCGAACATAAAAGATGTCAAGGTACTCCCCGGGCTTTCTGATTTGATAAATGGAAAGGTTACCCTCAATGATATCCGGGATATTTCTATTGAGGATCTACTTGGGCGTGAGCCAGTAAAGATTGATCTAAAACAGGTTGCTTCTTATCTCAAGAATAATATCGTATTAGTGACTGGTGCGGGGGGTTCAATAGGCTCTGAGCTATGTCGACAAATAGCGAGGTTTGATCCGAGAAAACTTATTATGCTGGATATAGGGGAAACTGAGCTTTTTAATATAGATAGAGAGATTAAAGCGGGATATCCAAACCTTCAGGCACTGTCTATCGTTGGAGATATAAAGGATGAACATAAGATTAAAAGGGTATTTAGAGAAAACAATATTACTATCGTATTTCATGCCGCTGCCTATAAACATGTTCCCCTGATGGAGGAAAATCCGAGGGAGGCAATATTAAATAACATCTATGGAACAAAGGTGTTAGCAAAGATCTCAGCCGAATCTGGCGTAGAAAGGTTTATTAATATCTCTACAGATAAGGCAGTTAACCCTACCAGTGTGATGGGGAAAACAAAGAGGATTGCGGAAAATCTGATCCTTGGGTTGGCCAGTAATTCAACCTCATTTATTTCTGTTCGATTTGGCAATGTGCTTGGAAGTAGAGGAAGTGTGGTACCTATTTTTCAGGAACAGATAAAAAAGGGTGGCCCAATTACCATAACTGATTATGAGATGAAGAGATATTTCATGACCATACCTGAGTCAGTTCAGCTGGTAATGCAGGCTGGGGCTATGGGCAACGGTAGTGATGTTTTTGTATTGGATATGGGCGAGCCGGTATCCATTTATCAGATGGCAGAGGAATTGATCAGGCTTTCGGGGTTGGAACCGGATAAAGATATTCCTATTGTTATCTCTGGAAAAAGGCCAGGGGAAAAGATTTTTGAAGAATTGCTCACAGCTGAGGAGGGAACAACAAAAACCCGTCATGAAAAGATTTTTTCAGCAAAAATTGGCCAGAAACTCGATAAAAAGTATCTAAAAAAAACCGATAAAATGATATCTTTAGCGAGTGAAGATAAGGACAGTGGACAGACCTTATCGCTTTTACAAGAACTTGTTCCTACGTATCAAAACGAAGCACCGAATGAAAGGGAGTAACATTTTAGACAGGAAAAAGGATTACATAGTTCAGGAGAAGGAGATGGAAGAAGAGGATTCAATAGAACTTATCGATTACCTTAAGATTGTGTGGAAATATAGGTATTTTATTATTATTGGTATTATTTTTTGTTCTGCTGTGGTGGGTATTTGGAGTTTTAACCTTCAAAAGCTGTATAAAGTGTCCACTATTCTTGCGTTGACCAGGGCTAAGATAGATTTTCCCTCAGCTGTTGTGATAGATTCTCCCTCTACTATTGCAGCAAATATAAACGGAGGTATGTTTAATGGCCAGCTACGAGACAAACTAAAAGAAAACTTAAAAACATATACTTTCCCGAATTTCTCTTTTAAGGCCTCTAACCCAAAAAGCTCAAATATGATAAGAATTACCTATGAGGTAGCAGATATTAAAATGGGAGAAACTATTCTTGAGTTTTTGAACAAAGCTATTATTGAGATGTATCAAAAAAAGGTTGATACGGTTAAGAAAATTTTTTTATTGGAAAAGGAAAGCAAGAATAACCTTAAGACTCGGATCGATGCTATATCTAATCAGATTAAATTGATTGATAATGCTATTAATAAAGAAAAAGATAATAAAAGGTTTGGGGTAAAAGATTTGAGTGGATTAATCCTACTAAGAGGTTCATTAAGCGATTCGCTCCTGCAACAGGAGCATCTGCTCCTTGAAGCTGAAAAAAGGTTGGAAAAATTAAGACTGTCTTACGAAGAAGAAGGACCAGTAAAAATTATTCAAAATCCAATATCCTCGTTAAGACCGGTAAAACCAAAAATAAAATTAAATATTCTACTGGCTGGTGTTGTGGGGCTTTTTTTATCTTTGTTTCTTGCCTTTTTTATCGAATACATAAAAAATTCATTAAAAGACAGTCAAAAGGAGGATTAAAAGACAAAATTACACCCTTCAAAGATCAGACAGATACCCGCCGTTACAAGTCTAAAACCAGGATAAAATCTAAATATTTCGAAATTTTAATAAGTTTATAATTTAATACTTGTTGAGTCATAATTCACAATATTTTTGGCCTATACGGTTAGGGTTATATGGATATCTTCTGGTACTACTGTTTATAACACCATACCTTCCGTTATTGATTCGATATACTTCTTTCAGGTGGCAGGCAGGATTGATTTCTAGTTTTGTATTAGGTGTGAAGGATTTATCTGGGCACTCCTGCTATTTTTAGCAGGCGGTGTCTTTTTTCCAAAAGAAGAAAATTCCCTTCCTTTGTTTTCATAATAGGTAGAATAATAATTTCTGCAATTCTATTCTATCTTATTATTCCAAACCCTTATGAATTAACGCATTTAACGGAATATGCCATTTTGAGCATATTAATAATACAGCCCTTTAAGGAGCATCAAGGAAAAGAAAAACTAAATGATACCTACATTTACCCTGTCAGAAGGATCAGTTCTTCAGATCAGAGATGGTATAAAAGAGAATCATGGGTTTGGAATAGGTTTAAGACCCTTCCCAAAATCTCTAACAGGGTTTACTTTAGATCAGCAGCGATTAACGGTGCGTTTGGTGCTTTAGATGAAATTTACCAGAGGGTGTTACCCTTACGACATTTTGTTTGGTACGACATCTTGTTCAATATCTTATGTGGCCTTTTGGGGCTGACCATTTTCTGGGGGGTTAAAAGCGAGTGATGGGTAAGTTCGCTATTTTTGTTCTCTGTTTGGCCTTTGCCCTCAGGTTGTTTTCATTTCTGTTCACCGCTGTTATTAATCAAGACGGGGTATTGTACATCCACCAGGCGAGGGCAATCTACTATGGCCTGTGGGACTCTATTCTCGGCTGTGGAATGGGATATTTATCGAATTACCCCATCTTTATCGTGGGCGCATACGCTGTCGTAAGGGATTGGGTCATTGCGGCGAAGTCGGTGTCGCTTCTCTTTGGCACGCTCACGTTGGCCCCCCTCTATCTTCTTTTGAGAGAATTTTTCAGAAAGCAGATTGTTTTTTCGGCGTGTCTTGCATTTGCCCTCATTCCCGTATTTGTGGACAAAAGCGTGGATGTGGTGCGAGATCCCGTATACTGGTTTTTCTTGGTCTTTGGTCTTTATTTCTTCACGGCACAGATTGGCAAGAGAAACCGTCTCTATCTCATCTTAAGCAGCATTTCGCTGCTTATGGCAGCCTGGGCAAGGATTGAGGCAGTTCTTCTCATTGCTGTAACCTTTATCTACCTCATTTTTTCAAGGGAAGAGCGAAAAGCGGAGAGATTATCATTATTCGCCATCCCAATCACGGCGGCCATACTATTGTGCATAGCCGTATCGATTATCTTCAACATAGCTGGTGATGATCCGTTCCGTATCAATATGATCAAGGCTAGAGTATCAGCCCCACTCTTCCAGTATAGTAATTTACGGGCAGAATTATCAGAATTGATGAATCAACTGCCGGGCAGCACCGTGCATAATTTTTTCCACAAGACACGGAACATGGTATGGCTCGTTGCGCTCGGCACTATTGTAAAATATGCTATCACTGCATATTTTTATCCGTTTTTTCTGTTAGTTATGATCGGTTTGGCGGGAATCTGGGCGAAGATAAAGCAAGATCAGCGCATACTCTACCTCGTTGTTCTCTCTGCATCGGCTTTGATCCTGCTCTATTTCACATTGCTCCAGGTCTGGATGATGTTTAACCGAGTGTTCGCGCTGTTTATCTTGCCCTCGTTCATCCTTGTTGGATTTGGGCTTGAGAGAACGATTGGTTTCCTCCAATCAAAGTTTAAATTGAGAGAATATGTTGCCATTACTATCGTATGTTTGCTGATGTTGGCCTTTGCACTGCCAAAAAGCCTGAACCCAAGGGAAACCGATAAGCTCGTGTTCAAGGAGATCGGGGAATTCATTGCCGAGAGGGAAGGGAATGCGCAAGAGATAAAGGTGTCGACCTCTTTACCCCTCATCAGATGGATTTCCTTTTATGCCAATCTCGGCTACAGAGGCGCTCCCTGTCCTGAGAGAAACTATGACCTCGTTGATAGCCTTAATAGTGGTTATGATACATTCGTGGGGAAACTGAAGGGCAGGGGAATACAATACGTTCTCTGGGATGAGAGGCATTGGCCCAAGGGAAGCCTTGAATCCATGAGCGCTCAGGGCTCAAAAGATTTCATCAGGGTGGGAACCTGGAGCCACCCAGACACAGGGAAGCTAATTCTTTTTAAGGTGATATAAGGAAGGGATGGATGTAAATGCTCATTATTCCAGCAGTAGATATTAAGGGCGGTAAATGTGTACGATTAGAGCAGGGTTTGATGAATAAGGAGACCATATTTTCTGATCATCCGGAAGAGATTGCCCTTCAATGGGAAAGGAAAGGCGCAAGGAGATTACATATTGTTGATCTGGATGGGGCTCTGTATGGGAAACCTTTCAATAAAAAAGACATAAAAAAAATACTCGATACAGTCTCAGTGCCGGTGGAATTAGGTGGTGGGATTCGAGATTTAGATACCATAGAGGAGTATATTGATCTGGGTATTGGCCAAATTATTATCGGCACAATTGCCTATAAAAACTCACCCTTGGTAGCGATGGCATGTAAGAGGTATCCTGGTAAAATTATTGTATCTATTGATGCAAGGAATAACTATGTATCTGTTGAAGGTTGGACAGAGCCTACCAGTATTACTGCAATTGATCTGGCAAAAAAGTTTGAGGACATGGGAATTGCAGCCTTTATTTATACGGATATACAAAGGGATGGAATGAGAAACGGTCCTAACATAGATGGCATAAGAGAATTTGCAAAAGGTGTAAATGTAGGAGTTATCGCAGCAGGTGGAATATCATCAATGAAAGATATAGAGGATTTATTGTCATTAGAGAATGATGGAGTAAGCGGAATAATAACAGGAAGGGCACTTTATGATGGATCGATTAAATTAAAAGAAGCTATTGATATGATTGATAAAGGAAGGTATTAAAGAATTTGCGTTATTTTTATTGACATTTTAATATATAGCTTTACATTTAATAGTTAACCTCAAAAGGAATATCTGAATGAGCTTATATGATGATATTATTATTGATTTAAAAAATGCGCTTAAAGAGCAAGATAAGCAAAAACTTTCTGTATTAAGGGGGCTAAAGTCTGCGATCAAAAATAAGCAGGTTGCATTACGTCAGGAACTCACCGATGAACAGATTATGGGGGTAATATCATCAGAGATAAAAAAAGGCAAGGAGGCAATAGAGAAATTTGGCCAGGGTTCCCGCCAAGATCTCGTAGAGAAAGAGGAGGCGGAGATAAAAATATTATCCGAATATTTGCCGCCCCAGTTATCAACTGAAGATATCAAAGAGATAGTAACTCAGGTGATTGAGGAAATTTCGGCCAGTGGCCCAAAAGATTTAGGAAGTGTTATGAAATCAGCTATGGCAAAAATGGCTGGCAGGGCTGATGGCCGTGAAGTTAACAGGATAGCTCGAGAATTATTGAGTTAGAGAAATCGTAATAGTTAAGCCACAAAGACACCAAGCCACCAAGATTATTATATAATTCTTTAAATATCATTTTTAATAAGAGACAAAATTATTTCTTCGTGCCTTTGAGCCCGCCCTGGTGCGATATGATTGTAATAATCTATTAATCCTTTAATCTTAAAGAGGCGGTGCTATAAAAATAAGTCACTGCATCCCAGGTCTGGGCCAGGGACTTGGTGGCTGAATTTATACGAGAAAAAATTTAGTCCTTTTAATAAGCCAAAGGCTTATAAAACCCCCATGACAGAAAATTCACTTAGGGTACTCGAATATTACCGGTTACTCAATATCGTATCACATTACGCTGCTTCTCCATTAGGTCGTTCAAATTGTCTTTCACTTAAGCCATTACAAGAACTGGAATCTATTGAGTCTGAGCAAAGGCTTGTCACAGAGATGAAAGAACTCCTGTGTACTAAAGGATTTGTTCCTTTATTGAGCTTGTTTGATCTCAGGCCAATGTTACGAAAGGCTTCTAAAAAGGGGACTTTTCTTGAAGGAAAAGAACTTTTATCTATTCATAATCTTATAAAGATATCTCATCAGGTAAAAAATTGGATACGTGGGGCAAGGGAGTTATCCCCTTCCTTGTGGGATGCGGTTAAGGATATTCCAACATGTGACATCCTCGCAAAGGAGATTGGTAAATCCGTAACTGAAGATGGAGGAATATCAGATCGGGCAAGCCCATTACTTTCTTCTCTAAGATCCCAGAGGGTAACCCAAAGAAGGGTAATAGAGAAAAGGCTTAATGATATTTTAAGCAGCCTTGAGTCTAGCGATGATAACATTATTTCTGTGAGAGATGGTCGCTATGTTATTTCTATTAGAACCGATAAGAAAGGTTTTATTAAGGGAATTGTCCACGGTTATTCCAGCACCCACTCTACATGCTTTATAGAGCCACTGGCAGTCGTGGAGGAAAATAACTATTTAGTTGAATTAACAGATAGGGAAAAGGAGGAGGAAAAAAAGGTTCTAAAAAGGCTTACAGCTTTTGTGTCTGATTTTTCATCTGAGCTTGTGAGTTGTTTAGAGATTGTGGGAAGGGTTGATGGGCTTTTTGCCAGGGCAGAATTTAGTAAGGCTATAAACGGAATAAGCCCTATCATTAGCACAAATAAGATTATTTATTTTTTAGAGGCTCTGAATCCTATACTTCTTTCTCTTTATCTTGAATCCATCAAAGGGGATAAAGCAGGAAGTTTAGAAGCTGTAGTGCCTATAGAGATTAAAATAGATTCCAAGAAAAATATTCTTATCATTTCAGGCCCTAACAGGGGTGGAAAGACTGTGGCATTAAAGACGATTGGTCTTCTCACCCTTATGACTCAGTCAGGGATGCATATTCCTGCTAAGGAGGGTAGTACTGTGAGTGTTTTTAATAACATACTGGCTGAGATTGGAGATGATCAGGATATATCAGCAGGGTTAAGCACATTTTCTGCCCGTTTGGAGCATTTAAAAGAGATTATAGATCAGGCAGACGAAAATTCTCTGGTAATTTTGGATGAGTTGGGAACAGGTACTGATCCGGATGAGGGCACATCACTCGCCATGGCCATTTTAGACTATTTCTCACAAAATGGTTCCCTGAGTGCAATCTCTACACACTATCAAAGATTAAAGAGATATGGCCTGATTAACAAAAAGGCCCAAAATGCATCGGTGGAGTTTGATTACGAAAAGGGGCGACCTACCTTTCGATTACTAACGGGCATGCCAGGTGTAAGTCATGCCATCGAGATAGCGCAAGATTTAGGGATAAAAGGTGAGATAATTGACAAGGCTGTTACGTATCTGGGCAAGGAAAAAGGAAGGTCTGATTCAGTAATGGAAGATCTTGTTAAGATGATCGAAGAGGTAAAGGCAGAGAAAGAAGACCTTACACTGGCAAGAGAACAATATGAGGTATCAAAAAAGAGGTTAGAGGAAGAAAGAGAAAAATTAGTTGCGCAGTTAGATGAGATGCTTACTAAAAAAGAACATAAGGCAGAAAGCCTATTAGCAGAGGCAAAAAGAAATTTTGGTGAGGCTATAGAACACCTAAAGAAAAAAGGAGCAGAAGGTCAGTTTGAGGCAACCCAACGATACACACATGCAAAACATGATCTGATGAATGCAATATCTGAAATAACATACCAAAATAAAACAACTAATCCCGTTTCCATTACTATTGGTCAGAGAGTTTTTCATAAGAAATCTGGAAAGAGAGGCTGGGTTGTTGGTATTGATGAAGGCTCCTCAAGGACCCAGATTATGATAGGCAATGTAAAGCTTACGGTTGATTCATCTGAGTTAATTCCAGAATCAGGTATATCTCCTCAAAAGAAAAAAGATACAATACGTGAAAAACAATGGTCTGTGTCCAGTCCAATTATGACTAAAAAAGAACTGAACCTTATTGGCTACACTATTGCTGACGCCCTTCCCCTTGTGGACAGAATCATAGATCAGGCACTGGTTCATGGATATACTAAAGTAAAGATTATCCATGGCATGGGTTCAGGGGCCTTAAAGAAGGCTGTTAGAGAACATTTAAAGGGAAATTGTTATGTGAAAGATTTTATCCCTGGAGGTAGAGATGGGGGAAATGATGGCATAACTGTGGTTGAACTGTAAGTGAGCTAAGTTTTAATTAAATAAAATAATTACGCAAATAATTTCAAATAACACTTTAAGTAAATTATGTCACTTTAGGCACTTAACTTATGGACTCATCAGAGGCAAAAGAAGAGGTAAAAAAGGCTGCAGATATTGTTGAGGTGATCGGGCAGTATGTGGAGCTTAAAAAGAGGGGGCAGAACTATATTGGCCTTTGTCCATTTCATTCTGAAAGATCACCTTCATTTACGGTTAACCAAAGCAAACAGATATATCATTGTTTTGGGTGTGGCAGGGGAGGTGATGTTTTTACCTTTTGGATGGAGTATCACAACCTTGATTTTCTCCAGTCTCTAAAAGATCTGGCCGAGCGTTATAATATTCCATTACCTCAGAAAAGGGATTTATACGCTGATAGAAAAAAGGCTGAATTAAAGGAAGAATTATTTAAGATAAATGACCTGGCAGGAAGGTATTTTCATGATATTCTTTTAAAGTCTACTGATGGAAAACCAGGCAGGGATTATTTTTCCAGGCGCCATATATCTCAAGAAACGATTTCACAGTTTAGACTCGGATATGCAGTGAAAAGATGGGACGGACTGCTCAATTACCTAAAATCGAAAAATTGTTCGCTGGATAGAGCAGCAAAAGCCGGTCTTCTTGTACCTAAAAACAATAAAGAATATTATGATCGTTTCAGGGGCAGGATAATGTTTTCTATCTTTGATCTTAATCAGCATAGTATCGGTTTTGGCGGCAGAATTTTAGATGATTCCCTGCCTAAGTATATTAATACACCTGAGACACCGATATACCATAAAGGATATTACTTATATGGTCTTGATTCTGCATTTGAGGATATCAGGAAAAGGGATCTGGCAATAATTGTAGAAGGGTATATGGATATGCTGGTTCTTAGACAGCATGGCATTTCAAATGTAGTTGCTTCATTGGGGACTGCGCTTACAAGCGATCAGATACGAAGATTAAAAGGATATACAAAAAATGTTGTCGTTTTGTTTGACCCTGATGATGCGGGAAGAGAGGCTGCCTTAAAAAGTTTCCCCTTATTTTTAAATGAAGGAATTTCCGCAAAGGTTGTTGTCCTTCCTGAAGGTGAAGATCCGGATAGCTTTGTAAATAAACATGGTTCAGATGCCTTTAAAAAACTTTTGAAGAGAGCAGCACCTATTTTTGATTTTTATCTGGACCAGACATTGGCAAATATGGGTCATGGGGTTGATGAACAGATTAAGGCATTGAGTGAGGTTTTGCCTGTATTTATGGACTTAGGACAGGGAGCTACCAGGTTTTTATATGTGCATAGGTTTGCAGAAAAGTCAGGTATAAATGAGGCTATTGTCTGGGAGGAATTAAGGCATCATTCCAACGCCTCTCAGCTTAAAAGCAGATTTTCTGAGACTCAAGATCCAAGAAAATACGGCTCTGATTTACAATTTTTCAACCTTTTACTCCATTACCCAGAAAAGATTGATACCTTCAGGGATCAGGAATGGGAATTGATTGTGTCTGATCCAGAGATCATTGCAATTATCAAGGTGATAATGGAAAAATTTCCCTCTGAAGGAAACCTGGATAGGATTGAGGAATTTCTTGATAGCCCTGTAGCAAAAGAACAGCTTAGAGTAAGTTTAATGTCTGAACCTTTTTATTCTGAGGGATCGGTTAGCCAGGCAGTGAGTGAATTTGAAAAAAAGATAGCGAAA
>CAZSWT010000060.1:0-17787 GCA_964611035.1 uncultured Desulfobacteraceae bacterium | reverse complement strand
ATATCCGTTCATAATGGCCGAATAAGGGATGCCTGACTTTTTACGGGACCATCATTTTTTGATAGACCACAAAAACTAACTTCAAGGATAATGTCCTTCGACAAGTTATCATGATGGAAACATGCCTTTGACATTTTAGCCTTACTAAAATTAAAAAAAAGATCAAGCGCTTCCAGGATATTTGACTTTCCTGTGTTATTCTCTCCAATAAGAGTACACAGATCAGTCATGCTCAAAAAAATTCCCTCTGGACCAAACGTCTTGAAGTTTTGAACCTTGAGAGACGAGATCTTCATGTTTCGCTCCCTTCAGTAATGAAATTAAAGCTGCGTACTATTTTACGTGCATCGACTGAGCACTTCCTCCTCTTCGACTTGCCCACCATTCAATGCTCTAAAAACAGATCGGATAACCGTATCGCAGATTTTTTCCTTTCTTAATGTAAAAAATGTATTTCAAGCCACAATTAGATCAGATGTTTCAACGAATTGTAACCTTTATGACATTGTTTCTTCCAAATAGCGCTTGATTCGTTCCCGGTTTGCTATAAGACTTGAAAACTGTTTTTCGCAGACATCGCTGAAACGTGCAAGTACCTTGCGATTGATCTGTTCCTGATCCTCAAAGACGGCAAGAGAACGGAAAGTCGATCCCCACTTTTCAAACTGGAGCAAAGTAATAGTCGCATCTCTTGTTTTATCATCTGTTGGCAACGCCTGGATAAAAATCGGTTTGGGCGTCCCGTTTATACGGCAATCAATCAAATACTTACCTCCCGGATCGTGCAGGGGGTCGTGCCAGTCAAACTCACGGCGATTTTCAGGCACTGTTTCTTCCATAAACACCCTGAAGTCTTCCATAAAAGTCGAACGAACCCGTTCACGTGAAAGATAAGCAACATCGGTTATTCTGAGAAGCGCTTGAATAAAGCTATAAAGGGCATCGCCATATTGTTCTTCTTGAATTGGTATAATTAATTCGCCTTCACGGTCATGGACGCTGAATACCGAAAGCGCATTTGTGATGATTTTTTGTCTGGTTCCTCGCTGAAGGTCTTTTTCGTCCAGATCATATGTCAGGTGCATGTATGTGTGCCCCTCGTCCGAGAGAATCCATGCACCATTTTCTCTTTTCAGGGTAATCGCCAGATGATCGCCATCTTCAAACATAAATGGGGTAAAAACTCGGAAACGGTTTATACCCTCTGTCGATATTGTAACTTTTTCGCACACCTTTTCGCGGAAGTTACCTTCAATCATTTCTTTGTCCATGGCTCATACCTCCTCAAATAGGCTCGTCTGAGGATTAAAAGGAGTCTCGAATCCACACTCATTAATCATACACGAAACTGCCTGGTTAAAGTCAGAAAACCTTTCCGTTGGTTCGGCGTATGTATCCTCCCTCGCGCCAAGCTCTTGATATCGTTCGGTGGCCTGATGGATGTGAAAATCGTAAAATAGGTCTCCCTCTATGGGATTTGTATGTTCGTGACTTTTTCCATTATATCGTCGTAAGCGGAGGAATTGGTTCAGATTTGCAGGTCTGTAACCAAGAATGATCGAGAAATCGAGAGGATTGAAAAGGCTCTGCCGCACAATTAAGCGAAAGTCGTTGCCATCAGAACCTTTAACATCTAACTCACGTTCCTTGTGTCCTCTTTTGGGATGCACTTGTATCTTTTTTCGATAATCAGTAGGAATAACTTTCCGTTCTCTTAATAACAGAGCAACATCCTGGTCCGACAACATAGTACTCATTTATTGCCTCACCCTTTCTTGTTTCTTTAAAATCGACAAAATTTTTAGCCCTTTGCCACTTTTCCTTTCATACTTCACGACTACATTATACCTCTGAGTTTTTGAGGACAAGTCCTTTGTCATTTGTCATTGGTCAAACATTAGTCAATTATTGGTCAATTAAGGCAATCGATAGGCAATTCCTTTGCCGGCTTTGCCTATCCTCTCGAACATACCTTTTTTGACCATTTCTGACAAATCGATTGTTGCCATTTGGCGCGATATATTAGTCAATTCCTAATATTCCTTATAAAGGGGCCAAATCTTCGTTTGACTCATGTTCCGTTTTCTTGCTTACCAGTAAGTGTCATTCATCAGAATAGACATAAAAAAGCTCCACTAACACTGCGTTGGTGGAGCTTTTTTGAAAAACCTCATGTTGGAATTGCAGATCCCCAGTGGAATAGCACAGCTCAGGTTGCGGGAATTTTGCCATAATGGAACAACAGGTATGACTGGGGAAAGGTACTTTTTCGGGCGAATTTCGTTCCACGGGGCAGGCAAAATCCCTCCTTAAAGGGCTGAATTTATGTTGTGGCAAGCTTACGCCTGTGGTTGATATTTGTCAAGGAATATAGGGCGCAAAGCGCATAGGGCAGAGAGCAAAGGGTTCACTAGAAAGTCTATTGACAGCAATGGATGAGCTAGCCATCGCCAGAGACGTCGGAATCCCACACGACGAGGCACGCATGAACTACTCTCTCAACAGAAACACCGTCGGAAGTTTTGGAGAGTTTACCGACGTTATTGCTGATTATTACAACTACCACGTCAGCCAGTGTGTACTTCATGGCGGATCTCTGTCCCGCACCGAGGCCTCTGGGCGGGCCAAGGAAATCCTGGTGCAGGAATACAAGCGCCAGGGAGGAGATATAAATACGGCCTACAACGATGCCCACGACGGGACTAACGGTGGCTTGAGGGTTATTCTGGATAGAATAGCAGAGCAGCTCAAAGCGGAGTCGGTTGAACGGTATATCCGGGATGCCTTTGACAGATATGTTGAGCCAACCTCGTGGGAGCAGAAGGTAGACATCATGCGCCAGTTTATTGCCAGCTACGGCCATCAACTCTCATCCTCCATCCGTACCGACCAGCCGGAAAGATATGCCCATAATTATGAAGAGCTTGTAAGGGCATACGTGGAATCACTTAAAAAGACCTCATCCGTCTTCAGGCGGTTGTGATAATAAGTGAGGAGTCCTAATGTCCGCCAAGCTGGATAGGCTTCTGGAGGCTATCGATCCCTCCTGCACCTTTGATGAAGTGTCAGCCGATGTAGACCGGGCTTTCAACTCTTTTGCAAAAGAGCGGGCAACAATAGAGGACTGGGATGAGTATGAGAGTTTCTTGGCGGATTTTTACCGACATGTTGAAACGGCTATATTTAGAATGGGCCCAGGAGCTCCTGATGACAGGGAATTCTACTGGACACGATGCTCTAACCTTCTTAAAAATGCATTTGGCCCTAGCGGATACAAGGCAGCTTTCGAGATGGTTAGAACCGGAAAAGAGGGCGGTCTCTATCGAGTTCTCAAGACCGTTGCAGACCTAATGGCTGAAGAGTATGCGCAGAATGAAATATCAGGACGCATATACGACTATTGGAATCGCCTGACAACAGATGAGCAGGTGGCCGCAACAGATGAATACATTAATAAGTACGGACACCTGCTACCTGCAGAACTAACTGAGGGAAGCGCTGCCAGGCTTAAGGCAAACTTTCCCAAGGTGTTAGAAGAACACCCCAAGATAATACGCCGAATGAGGCGGGTCGGCAGGTAATTTTTACGATTATTAGGCCATAACTGAAAGCGGGATCTCCTTTCTGCCGCATACTGAGGGAAAGGAGCAATCCCATGTCCATAGAAAAGACCCTCATTGCCCAGGCAAGGCCCCACATGCTGGCCGCCAGGGTACAGGGCATTATTGAAAGGGAAGTCAGTAAGGATTGTAGACCCGATATAACCCCTCATCCAGTAGCCCTTGAGCCTGCCTATCATCCAATCTCCTATACCCCTGAGTTACTGGCGGAACAGAATCAAAGCGATCATATTCCTGAATCCATTCCATTTGCCGGAGATCTTATACGGCTCCAACTCTGGCTTTCGCCTGAAGAAAAATTCAGCTGGCTCGACTCTGAGCTTTTCTTGAAACAACTCCGTGATCTATCCCATCGCGTGGCCTTTGAGATTGTAGGGAACAGTGCTAAGATCCAGATGCAGCTCCTTACCCATCGCAACGACCTGCCAATTATCCAAACAGCATTCCGAGGCCAATTCGAGCGTTGTGAGCTTTCGGGTACATTGGATAACCACTTGAGCCTGAATTTATGGGCTGATGTTACGTTCATGGATTACTTTCCACCCTCCCCGTACTCCCACCTCTTGACACGTCCTGATGAGCTTAAGGTCACTACCTATAGGTCACTGGTGGCAGCACTGATGGGGATCGAGCCTCCAGCAATAGGCATGTACCAGGCACTCTTTCAGCCCGTTAAACCGGAGCACAACTGGCACCAGAACGTTCAGATGCTGCTGGATTTAGAGTACACAATTAAACTGGTAGGTGGCATCCAGGCCCCACAAAGATACCTTCAGCAGGCACCCTCTGGGGATTTGCGCCAGATGGCCTGGGAGGTGGAAACCAAGGCCCACAACGACAAGCCCTTCTATGCCGCTGCGATAAGGTTGGGTCTTATATCTGCCGGAGAAGATGGGCCAGCTTATCTCAAGGCAATGTCAACATTTCTCAACCTTTTTCAGCATGGTGGGCGCCCGCTTAGTTATATCACCGAAAAAGGATATAGGGGCTTGATCCCTGCTGAGAGGATCGTAGAGATGTTTGTTCTTGGAGTCACCTATCGATCAGGATTTTTGGTCAACTCAGCGGAGTTGGCTGGATTTGTGCATATCCCTCCAGCCCAGATTCTAGAATACCGACAACCACCGGTCGCTATCCTTGAGACCCTGCCTGTTAAAAACTCTGACCTGCACAGTGGCACGCCCATAGGAACGAGCGAGTACGCAGGGATTACCTACCCGGTCTGCATCCCCCCTGAGCCCCGCTCCCGTTCCACTCATATCATCGGCAAACCTGGACAAACGAAGTCAACAACCATGGCCCGAATGGTACTGGACGACATCGACAAGGATATGGGAGTTGCAGTGCTTGATCCCCATGGCGACCTTGTTGAGGCACTCCTCTACCTGATGAAGGAGGAACACGTTGAAAGGACAATATACCTTAATCCTGGTCAAGGAGATTATATCCCGCTATGGAACCCTCTGAAGAGAGATTCCGGGCAGAGCTTAAGCCGTACGGCAGATGACCTCGTTGCCGCCATCAAAAGCATTGTTATAGGCTGGGGAGATCGCCTGGAGCACCTCCTCAGGCATGGTCTTTATGCACTGCTCCAGCTACCAAACAGTACCCTGCTGGATTTATCAAATCTCCTTCGAAGAAAAACCAATGAGAGTAATCGTCTCCGCAAGGCCATACTTGAGATAGTGGATAACGAGACGGCGTACCAGTTCTGGATGAATGATTTTGACAAATACTCCAACGAGGCCCTTGACCCCCCAAAGCACAAGTTGAGCAAGCTCCTGCTCTCCGACACAACAATCTCGCTCATGCTCTCACAACCCGAAAACCTGATCGATTTCCGTAAGATCATGGACGAAGGTATGATACTCCTGGTAAACCTCTCCACCATAGGCCCAGAGGTGAGGGAGATACTTGGGTGCTTTATGCTATCGCTCTTACACCTTTCCGCTTTGGGCAGGAGCAATATATCGATAGAGAAGCGCAAACAATTCCATATTCACGTGGACGAGGCCCACCGCTTTTTAACAGAGACACTAGAAGACCTCATTGCCGAGACCAGAAAATTTCGAGTCAGCCTCACACTGGCCCATCATTACTTAAGCCAGTTCGGCACCAAAAAGGTCGATGCCCTATCCAGCGTAGGCACAACCATCATTATGAATGTGGACACAAAAGACGCTCGGTACCTGACCAAGGATCTCCAAAAACTTGTTCATTACAAAGACTTGATCACTCTTAAAAGAGGAGAGGCCATAGCCCGCATCGGGACAGACATCGTCAGGTTTAAAACACCTGGCCGCCTTGAGATCCCTAAACAACACTTCAAAGATGAGATTATCCAACGGTCCCATAGGCTCTACTATAAGCCTGTGCATGTTGTCCGCAATCTCATACGCCAAAAAGGCAGGCGTTGGGATCAGCCATTTACTCCGTTACCGGCTTACACAAATGAAGATCCGAAGGAGTTTGTCTATGACGAATTCTGAACGTGAAATCTTACCCGAGAAAGTCCTTGATACCATAATGGACCTCCTCAATGAGGAACGGATTTCAAGTGAAGTCGATGAGCCAATTGATTACGCGGCACGGAGCTTTCGCTTGGAAGTGACTACGCCTATCTCTCATGCCGGTTTCAACCAAGTAATGGCCACATTTGTACAAAACATCTACCGGCGGGCTCTGCGACTTCAAAGATACCTTTCTGAGCAGGAGGCCTTTACTGAGGCTGTCTTTCTTCTTGAAAGCTATTACGAAGGGGGCTACACCAAGGGCTATGATGGGGCATTGCTAGATGCTACTGGTAGTAACCTGGAGGGCCTTGAACTGGTACTGTCTCGGTTGGCAGAATCAATAAAGGTGGCTGAGCGGGTAAAATATGTGGAATGGGTCTTCGCAAACAATATTTACCACCTGGATTGGAAGACACGGTACCGTATCATCGCGGTTCATCTAAAGCGAAATGAAGAATTCCTTTCGGCTGACCTTCACGATTCAGACCCTGCCCGATTTGTTAACCATTTACACGACCTGATTATGAACCACCTATCAACAGATAGCCTGATAAGGCATATCTTTAGCGGTGAAAGATGATTTCTCTTAGTGTCGCTGCATGGTGTGCCTGAATACTCACTTTAAGTGAAACGGGACCTTGTTTTCATCCGCAAATAGGGGAAAGGCCCTGAACCTTCCTTTCATGGAGGTTCAGGGCGAAACCTAGGCGGATGAAAAATGAAAATAGCCAACAAGAATGAAAAAACTACCGCAGACAAGGTTGCGCTTTTTAGATCCTATTTCTCTGGGCTGACCAGCGTATACGGGACCTATGATCTCGCCTCTGGATGCGCTAGACAGGTAAAAGCGCTGGTTACCGACAAAGTGTTGCTCGACCACCTAAAGGGCAGACAACCTTATGGAGTCTACCTTCTGATCAAAGACCGGACCCGCGCCATTGCTGTTGACTTCGATACGAATGATCCGCTGCCACCTATGGAGTTTGTGGCTAGGGCGAAACACTACGGTACCCCTGCCTACATCGAGCGGAGTAAGTCTAAGGGATACCATGTCTGGATCTTCTTTGAGGAGCGGGGAGTCCCTGCGCTCAAGGCACGGCTGGTAGCGTATCACATCCTCGATGATCTCGGAAAACTTGATACCGAGATTTTTCCCAAACAGGATGCATTGCACACCAAGGCCCCCTACGGAAATTTCATTAATGCTCCCCTTTTCGGTAGCCTAGTTCCCGTGGGAAAGACGGTTTTTGTTGAACCCAATACACTCAATCCATACCCTGACCAGTGGGCATTGCTTGAATCAATTCAGCGGGTGGACGAACATGTCCTGAATGAAATCATTGAGCTAAATAACCTATCCATACCTCAAACCGAGCCCCGGCCTTCTCCAGGCGATTCGGCCAATGATGGCTTGAGCCGGTTCAGCCTTCCACCTTGCGCTCAGAAGATGCTCCGAAACGGTGTATCCCAATACCAACGAGTTAGTTGCTTCCGGTTGGCCGTTCACCTCAAAAGAATTGGGCTGCCATACGACGTAGCAGTAGCCGCTCTGAAGACCTGGGCCCTGAAAAACAGACCCATAAATGGCAAGGCGATGATACGGGAGTCAGAGATCCTTTCCCAAACTTCCCACGCTTATGATAACTCTTACATGGGATATGGCTGCGATAGTCCCGCCATAGCACCCTTTTGTGAGCTATCGTGCCCTGTAAAAGAATGGAGGAAAGGCAAAGATACGATTTCATCTGAGGAAGTAGGTTATAAAGAAGGAAAATCAAACAAAGGCAAACCACAGTTTGCAAATTCTGACAAGGGTTTTTGGTCACAGAGTTAATCAATCTAGGAGTCATAATCACGATTTCTCTAAAAGGTCATCTCCTATGGAAGAATATCTCACAACAACTGAGCTAAGCGAGAGGATAAAGATGGCACCTGGTACCATACGAAACCTCGTGTGGAGGAATGAGTTTAAGGAAAACATCCACTATCTTAAGCCTACACGCAGGAAACTTCTGTTCGTCTGGAGTCAAGTTAAAGAGTGGCTGTACCGCCATTCTTCTCGGGATTCCTCCAAATCGAGCAAGCAGATTAACAGCCTGATAAATATCTAGATTCTATTGTATTGACCTCACCTCCCAGTTTATGGTAGGAAAACTATGGTGACATCTGGAAGGAAGGGAGGTGGTTGGAAAAGCGGAAAGGGATTAATATGAAACAACATAAAGTAATTGAAATTACCCAATTCCGCGAAAGAAGAGAAAGTGATGGGCTGAACGCCGGTAAAAAAGGAAGGGTCTACAGCCGTGGTGGGAAATTATGGGTGGATTTCTACTACCTGGGTGAGCGTGTGCGTGAGCCTTCCGGTCTGAAAGACGTATCCTCTAATCAGCACATTGTCCGAAAACAGCTGGACCTTGTGGTAGCCGAAATTGAAAACGGCGTGTTTGAGTTCACGAAAAGGTTCCCTCACAGCAAAAAGAAAGACTATTTCACCTTGCTGGAGGGAAAAACCTTAATAAGGGACCCTGAGGAGGTGCTATTCGGGGAATATGTGAAGAAATGGTGGAAGGAGATGCAACCAGAAATGAGTTTCAGTCAAATTAAGGACTACAACACAATTCTCAAAACGCACCATCTTCCCTATTTTGCAGAGATGCCTTTTAGCGAAATTTGCTCAAAGGTGGGCATGAAAAAATTCGTTGCCAGTCTTAAGAGTAAAAATAATCGTTATGGACAGCCGCTTTCGGCCAAGCGTATCCAGAATGTTATGATTCCGTTGAGGGTGATAGTAAGGGATGCCTTCGATGAGTATGGCTGGAACGACCTGCCTGACCCATTTGCCGGGCTCAAGCTCCCCAAGGTCAGAAAAATCAGGATTTACCCCTTCAGCTTTGAAGAATGGCAGGTTTTCATGAATCTCATGCTGGCCTGGTACAGGCCCTATTTTGAGATTGCTGTGCAGACAGGCCTTAGACCCTCTGAACAGGTTGCGCTCAAATGGGGAGCCATTGATAATGAGTTCATCCACATCGAGTTGAGCAGAGTGCGAAATAGTGAAAAGGAGGATCTCAAAACGCCTGAAAGCAACCGGAGGATCGAGATCAGACCGTCCATGAGGGAAGTCCTTGATATTCAAGAGGCCCAGACAGCCTGTTTTGAAAGTTCATACGTCTTTGTGAACACTAAGGGCAGGCCTTGTGTGCAAGACTCTCTTCGTTGGCATTGGGTGAAGGCCATGGAAAAGAGCGGGCTCCCTTTCAGGCGAATGTATGAAACTCGACACACATTCGCGTCTTGGGCTCTCTCTAAAGGTGAGACACCTGAGTGGGTGGCCAGGATCCTTGGGCATGTAGACACATCAATGGTCTACAGGACTTATAGCCGCTATATACCCAATCTGACGAGGCAAGACGGTTCGGCCCTAGAGGAACTGTTCACCGAGACCTTGAACAAAAAAGGCGATCCAGAATAGGCACAATTTTAGGCACAATGGTCAAAATCTGGATCGCCCCCAGCATTTAACATGCTGAATTTATTGAATTTTGTCATGGTGCCGAAGGCGGGACTTGAACCCGCACGGGCATAACCCACTACCCCCTCAAGGTAGCGTGTCTACCAAATTCCACCACTTCGGCATACCATATCATTGCTTCTCAGTTCCTGCATCCGAAGGGATATTAGTTTGCTCACCGGCTTCAATTGGCGCTTCTTGCTGAGTTTTTGCCTTTCCTTCCATAACCGAAGATCTTGGTGCCCTGGATGCTAAAAAGGCCAACGAAAGGGAAGTTATCATAAAGGCAATAGCCACACCTGTTGTTAGCTTGTTAAGAAAAGGGACAGCACCAGCACTACCGAATAATGTCTGGCTACTACCCCCAAATGCAGCTCCTAAATCAGCTCCCTTACCAGATTGCAAAAGTATACCTAATACCAGACCAAAGCAAATAAGCACGTGAAGAATTACGAGTATTGTGACCATCAATTTACCTTATTTTTACGATTTTTTTAACCTATATAGCATATCTCCCAAATATTTCAAATCTAATTTTATATACCTCTGAAAAATTAGGTAGAGTCCGTTGATAGTTGTTAGTTGTTGATTGTATAAAAAGTAAAATGCACTTAATTCCTGTATATAGCAGAAAATAATGTAGGTATCTGCCATCTCGCCTAACTGCTTGAAAATATCCTCACAATCCCGATTTATCAGGACTGACAACGGACGACTGACGACTGACATTGCCAAAAATTATACAAATTACTCTTTTTTTAAATTATACTATTACATATTCGATTACCTATTCGATTCTTGACATTTATATAAATTTAAGTAATTATAACATAAAAACACAGGTTCAAAGTTCCGGGTTCGGGGTTCAATGGTTATTTGTTGAGCCATTAATCCCGATTTCATCGGGAAATTGTAAACCCCGCCTGTCCGGATACAATCGGGGCAGGCAGGCTTGAACCTAACAACCTGGATAGTTGCATTATAAAAATACAAATTCTTTATGGTCATAAAACAGTTTAAGGAATGGAAAAAGAAGAATATAAGAAAAAGTATTTAAACTTAAAAATACTTAAAAGCATCCAGGAATATTTAAAGTCAGATGATAATGACCATACTGCTGTATTTCCTATCAGAGTTCCTGATGAGTTGATTTACCAGACATTAAAATTGAAGGGAGCCAAAAATGCTGACAGCATTATACACCATATATTTAAGTTGGGTCTCAGTATATGGAGTGAAAAACAATATAATACTGTTTTTGGCTCTGAGCAAAGCCTCGAAGAATTTATCGAACTAGTAAAAAAGCAGAATAATGAAGATAAATAATAATAAGAATTCCTCTAAAAAGAAGTGCCTAAAGTAAGCCCGCCCTGCCCGCCCTGGCGCGACGTGATGATTTATTAACTAAGGGCTATTAGTTTTTCCAAGAAACCAATACCAAACATCAAATTTCCAATGCCAGGCCTGCCCGCCATCTGGCAGGCGGGTCTGGGCCAGGGGTGCGACGTGATTTGAATATACGCTTGCTTCTAATGTATCACCAATCCTTGTTTATCTTTGCTGAGTAAGGTTTTAGGCTGTATTGCCAGGACTTATAAATAATATAAAAATTGTTACTATTCAGGTTCAAAGTTCCAAGGTTCACACCTGCCCGCCGGACAGCAGGCGGGGTTCAAGCCTGCCCTGGTGCGACGTGACCTGCGCTTTAAAACGGTTCTTCTGAACACTGCTCCCAGAGATTCTATTAAAAGAAATGCTAAACCAGGCCTGCCCGCCATCTGGCAGGCGGGTCTGGGCCAGGGGTTAGAGAGATAAAATACTGACGAATCATCAATCTAAAGTATTTTGTTTCGATTTAAAGATAAATAAGGAGTTCATCCGATTCTTGCCACAAGCCACGCCGTATTGCATGGATTTCAACCGTGAACCTTGAACGGTGAACCCGACAACCTAAGTAGTTACTAGAAATTGCAATATTTGCCAAGGAAGTCGCGCCAGGGCTGGCAGGGAGGGCTTTAGGCATTTATTAAACTTCGACATCTATTGAGATTTACTATGACTCTGGCTGCCCTTCCAGGCGTGGGGAAATTTACAAGAATGTTAGCTTTTTCAAACTGTTCTACTTGCTCATCCCATATTCCAGGTGGGGCGGAAAGGCAGGTGACAAGAGGTTTTTTCTGCTTCATATCTTTCAATAAAAACGACAGACTTTTAATAGAATCAACATTGGCAGAGGCAAACATCATAAACAAAAGTATACTTTCTACATTATCATCTCGCATGACCGCATCTAAAATGCCAGCAAGTGCCTCTGAGTTATACCAAGCTGGGCCCATATCTACTGGGTTTGTTCTTAAAGCCAGCGGGGGCAAAATTTCATTTATCTTATTCTGAGTTTCCTCACTAAAGGAAACTATATCAAGATCACTCATCTGACATATATCAGCGGCAGCTATACCAGGACCAGCTTGAGAGGAAAGTATAGCCACAGAAGACGCCTTTGGTATAGGCGATACATCCAAAGCCTTCGCTGTATCTAACAGGTCTTCAACGCTATTCACTGTCAGTATGCCTGCCTGGCTAAATGCTCCTGAATAAATTTCCCCTCTTCCGGCTATAGATCCTGTATGTGAATGAGACGCCCTATTTCCTATGTCTCCTAATCCTGTTTTATAGGCAATAATCGGTTTTTTACCGCCATAGCTTTTGGTGGTATTTATCAGTTCTTTTGGATTATCAACACCCTCCATATAAATAGCTATCACATTCGTATCTGGATCCTGCATCAAATAATCAACCATCTGGGCAAAACCTACATTGAGCCGGTTCCCAACCCCTACTATCTTACTAAAGCCTATACCATCCCTTAGAGCCAAAAAAGAGATGAGGTGGCACATTCCCCCACTCTGGCTTATAAGCCCGATACCACCTTTTTGTAACAAGGAAAACTCAGGTGTGAATGAGGCATTGAGGTGACCATGTAAATTTATCATACCAAAGGTATTAGGGCCGATGACTGGTACATGAGGTTTATTTACAATCTTTGCAAGCTGTTGATGAAGCTCTGCGCCCCTTGGATCATCAATCTCCTTAAACCCTGCTGTAATAAGAACTATACCCTTAACACCTTTGGTTAAGCATTCTTCAAAGATAGCCGGAACCATCTTTGCTGGAAGCACTACTATGGCCAGATCTATCTCATAGGGAAGTTCCGATATGGAGGGAAAAGTCTTCAGACCCATAATCTCTTTTGAGCGAGGATTAATGGGTATAATCTTACCTGGAAAGCCCCCTTTAGTCAGACTTTTCATTACATGAAACCCGAGTTTGGTTTCCCTTTCAGATGCACCTATAACTGCAACTGACTTCGGGTTAAAGAGGATATTCATGCTACTTTTTTTTATATACATAACTGTATCCGTTCACAGGTTCAATGCTTGCCCACCATCCGGCAGGCAGGGCTCACAACTGCGCTTCAAAAATGGGCGTTTTTTTTGACACACTCCCAAGGACACCAGGAGGGACAAACTCAATTGCCGAAGAAACACAAAAATGATTTATTCGCCTTCGCCAGAATACTCTGTCCCGCTGAAAGCGGGACTGCAGGGATGAATGGCAGGGCGAACCGCGTCGAAGCCCACTAGGGCGAAGACGGGTTAGCTTCGACGCAATTCCGCTTTGATACCCCGCAGCTCGCGCCGCGTGTGCTGCGGGGAGCTTCATTATTGCATAGGGCACACATACCTAAATCCCTCAATTTGTTTCTGTTTATGATGTTAACTTTAAGTACTTTAGTTCACTTTAGGCACTTTAGGCACTTGTCTCAGTAGTGACAATGACCATGCGGCCAGCTCAAGGGTCGGATATATCATTATCCTCTTTTTGGACTCAAACCGTATGCTGATCTCTTCAGGATTCGGCCCATAAAGCCATGCTACTACCGGCTTAGGAGGTAATCCCTCTATTGCCCTATTCAGGGACTTGGAAACCTCGAGAAATGAAAGCTCTGGCAGCTTGGGAGCAATTGCTATACATATAACGCCATCCACCTGGGGGTCATTCATGACTGCCTTGAGCGCTACCGAATATGCCTTTTGCGTACCGTGCTTCATAACTGCTGGCCATATGTCCAGGGGGTTTCCAATAGGCATCCAGGCAGGGGAAAGTTCAGCCACCATATGAATGGTTTCAGGGGAAAGGGAAGAAAGTTCAAGACCATATCTCTCCAACGCATCAATGACCATAATACCTGCCGCTCCGCTATAGGTAATTACTGCAATATTATTCCCTTTCATGGCAGGAAGGTTAAGTAGGGTTTTAACCGCATACGTCATCTGTCCATCCTCTTCCAGAAATGTCACTCCTGCCCCTTTTAAAGCAGCCTTATATATCTGATAATCACCTGCCATGGTACCACTATGGGATATAGCTGCTTTGGCCCCAGTCTCGGTGCTACCAGTTTTCAGGATAATGATTGGCTTTTTTTTGACTATTCTTCTGGCCAGGGAAAAAAATTCCTTTCCCTTGTTTAAGCCTTCCATATGGATGGCAATGATCTTTATATCAGGATCTTCCCCTAAGTAGGACAGTGCCTCACAAAAACCAATATCACAGGCATTACCAACGTCGATGCCCTTACCTATTGTTCCACTAAATTCCATTGCCCCCACAAAAAAGATACCAGATTGACATATTAGACCAACAGGGGTCATCTCTTTAGTTATAGGCATAAAAGAGGTAGTGAAATTATTGAAGTTATTAAGAACCCCAAGAGTATTTGGTCCAAGAATCCTGATGCCGTCTTTTTGTGCAATCTCTGTCATTTCCTTTTGTATCTCTTTCCCTTGCCCATCTGCATCGGCAAAACCTTGATTTACTACAATTACTGCTTTAATCTTTGATGCAACACAATCCTTAAGAATGCTTACCGTATCTTCCCGGGGAGCACTTATAACAGCCAAATCTATCCTCTCCTTCACTGATCTTACGTTAGGGTAAGCCTTCTTTCCAAGGATCTCCCTGGCATTAGGATTAACAGGAAAGATCTTACCGGAAAAGCCAAATTTGATCATATTTTCCATGACATTGAAGGATCCGGGACCGCTCTTTCGACTGATCCCAATAAGGGCTACACTTTCAGGTTCCATAAATTTTTTCATTAAAAACCTCTCTTATGAATTAAGTCTTCAGTTGAGAGCTTTGCATAACTACTATTTCCTTAAAGAGGATGGGCTTTTCTTCAGCCCTTACACCAGCCCAGAAAAGTCCACCCTCTTCATTGGGGTAACAAAAATTGTCAGGTTTTGCAAAGCTCTACAGCTATCAGCCATCAGCTATCGGTAAAAAAACACTAATGAAGATCAGAATCAAGCTTATTCGTATAATGCCTTAAGGAGAGAGCCAAGGCCTTCAATGCATCATCTGGTTCTGTAAATATGGGAAAGTCAGCCGACTTTTTTATTGTAAACCACTCATATGAATCTGATATTATGCACAGAGCAACCGGTTTTTCGTAACGTATCGACAATTCCTTTGCAGAGAGTATAAGATTTTTAGTCGCCATCTCATCGATGCCAGGGAGGTAGGAATGTGAAAACAAGACTCCGTCAATCTCCTTTTCCTGTAATGCTCGCTCCAGAACGTCTCTGTAGAAATCAAGATCGAAAACATCCCCGAGATCAAGGGGATTGGTCATTCGTATCACCCCAGCCCTTGCACCTTGTCTCACATGGCTAAGAAAACTTTTAGAAAACGGGATAATCCTAAAGCCATATCTTTGAGCTGCATCCGCTGCCATTACCGCACTTCCGCCTGAACGGGACAGAATTGCTAAATTTGCTCCTTTCATTAATGGGAGATTAAATATCTTAAAGGCGTTCATCAGCTCTTGAAGAGTAAAAACTCTATGTATGCCAGCCTGGCTCAAGGCCGATGATGCAACCTCATCATTCCCGGCGAGGGCTGCGGTATGAAATCTGGCAATCTGATTGCTTGCCGTATTGGTGTTTGATTTTAAAACAATAACTGGTTTCTTGGTTGAACGTGCCAGATCCATTAAGCGTCGCCCGTTAGAGACACTCTCAAGGTACAGGCCTATTGTCTTTGTTCCTGGATCAGATATCAGGAATTCAAGGTAATCATTCTCGTTTAAATCGAGCTTATTCCCCATGCTGACGAGCTTTGTAAAGCCTATGTTTTCACAGGAAGAAAGCCGGACACTGTAGTTTACCACCCCTCCACTCTGCGCCACAAATGATATGGGGCCAGATTTTATCCTTTTCTGATCGAGAGGTACAAAGGGGAGGACCAGACCATTTTCCAAATTGATAATGCTAATACAGTTTGGCCCTACTAACCGAATATGTTGCTTTCTCGCAATGGAAAGAATATCCCTTTCCAGCCTTTTATTTTCATCAGCAAATTCACTGAATCCTCCCGACTCTATCACTGCGTAATGGATACCCTTTTGTCCACAGAGATCGAGTGCCTCAGGTATATACAAGGCAGGTATCAAAAAAACAACCATATCAGGGCACGCATCTATCTCCTCAATCCTCGTGTAAATCTTTCGACCATTCAAACGACCACCCTGCTTACCTACAAGGTATATAGGACCGTCGAAATGAAACCGTTCCAGATTTTCAACAATGTTTTTGCCTAAATTAGTCGGTGTGTTAGAGACACCGACTACCATAATGCTTTCAGGATAAAATAATTTTTGCATTTTTCGTTACTCTCAAACGTGACTAACTCGTAAAAAGTCTTTTGCGAGCAATTTTGGCCACTTTTGGAAAATTTCAGTCCCTATTCTGCGCCCATTTCTGATGATATCTTTTCGGCGACATCCTTTACCACTTCGCCTAAATACTTCTTGGTTTTGAGTTCAAAGCTAAAAATTGGAGATGCTATTCCAATACAGCCTGCAAGACCTCCATGGCAATCATAAATTGGAGCCACAACCCTTCTCACCCCTTCACGTAATTCCTGGTCCTCAAATGCATAACCATTTTTTACAACAATTGATAATTCAGCCTCTAGCTGATCCATGTCCGTTATGGTGTATTTGGTGACCATAGGTAGACCAATTTTTTGCAAGACATCCTTCCTCTTTTCCTTCTCCATATGGGCCAAATATATCTTGCCAGCTGCAAGCGTATGGAAGTAAGGATAGGCAGAGCCAATTCGAGAAAAAAGGCGAACCCCTTCATTTCCTTCTATCTGATCAATTAAGATAAGCTGATCCCTGTCAAGGGTAGAGAGCTCTATGGTCTTTCCAGTCTTCAAAGCCAATTCCTGCATAAATGGCAATGCTACAGACTTAAGCTTGAGCTTACTTTCAAGTCTGTTGCCGAGATATATAAGCTTCATTCCCAGCCGGTATAGGCCTCGGTCTCCTGTCTTGGTGATTAATCCTCTGTCTATCAATATTTTCAGTATTCTGGCCAATGATGGTCTTGGTATATTGAGGGAATTTAGAATTTCTGAAAAGGAGAGATCACTTTCATGCGATGCGATAAGGTCTATAACGTCAAGGGCCCTTTCAAGGGCAGGAACATGATATATTTTAGTGGTCATGATTTAGAATCATAGTTACTGTTAACAATCTCTTTCGCCAACAGAACAGAGAGTGATGGAATATTCCGTAAAATATTTAGTATCATATATGATATTTAATATTATATATATGAGACTATTTTAAAAACAAAAAAATATCAAGCCAAAAATTTGTCTTATTTGACATTACATTCCTTTAAGCTATAATCCCACTAGGCCCCAAATCTTAAATCTGAGAGGCACCTAAATATGGAAAATACAATCGAAAATAAACTCGAAGAAGACCATCGCCCCTGGGGATTTTATACGGTACTTTCCGATGAGCCCGACCATAAGGTAAAAAGAATTGTTGTATATCCTGACAAAAGATTGAGCCTTCAAAGACACAAGCTCAGGTCTGAACACTGGCATATGGTCAATGGAAAGGCCCTTGTTACACTTGATGACAAACAGATCCCCCTCAAAAAGGGGATGTCTGTTGATATTCCTGCTGGTGCAGCCCATAGGATCAAAAACACGGGATTAGAAGAGCTTGTCTTTATTGAAATACAACAAGGAGACTACTTTGGAGAAGATGATATTGAGCGGC
>CAZSWT010000059.1:0-18535 GCA_964611035.1 uncultured Desulfobacteraceae bacterium | reverse complement strand
TCGGATCTTTGGAGGTATCTGGAACAATGACTGGTTCACCGGTTTTAATGACTTTGCCTGCCACACCTTTATCTGCAGGAAAACGAATCTCTTTTGCCCTTTTCTGGGTAGCCCTATCCTCATAGGCTGTTCCTAAAAAAAAGAGTTCATTCTTTTCCTCATCCAGCAATATAACAATTGCTCCGTCAACGTTCAGGAGAAGTTTAATCTCACTGCTGATGTAATCCAGGATATCCTCTAAATCAGGATATGCGGGGAGAGCCATGCTTATCCGAAGTAGTGCATCATTGATGCGAGCTGTCCTTTTTTCCTGTGTAATATCCCTAAAAATTACAAGTTGCCTGGCTTGCTCTTCCTCAGATTCAGAATGGCAAACCGCCCTCATAGATACATCAAGAATCCGACCATCCTTAGTGAGACGCCTGGTTTCGTGACGCTGTAACACCTTTTCCTTTAAAAGCCGTCTAAAATAATCAGCAGTCTCTTGCTTAAGTTCTAAAGGAATGAATGGAATAAATTTCCCTTCCATTTCCTTGAGGGTCCACCCAAACATTTCGGTGAATGCATGATTTAGGTAGTACACCCGTCCATCAACAGTAAGTACCTCTATGGGGTATGGTACAAAATCAATGAGGGTTCCAAGGCGCCTTGTGAATTTTTGAAGAGCCCCCTCTACCTTCCTGTGCTTGGCAGCCTCTTTTTGCAAATCCCTGACCTTTTGTTCCAATTCATCATAGGTCGGTTTCTTGGCCATGAACAAATCCTCCATGTAACCTAAAAGAAAAAAAGCCTCTTAAGTTTATGTATTACGATATTACATGAATAGTGAAATCTCAACATCATTTTTGCTATTCAATATCTCACGTTATCGTATATATATGAGCTATAAGTTTATTTTACTTACTGCTTTTGCACTTTGATTAAGGCGGGGCTGTTCGAATGGTACCTCCTATCTTTTTTCCCGCAATAATTCAGTCTTGTTTTTTTATCAGTCTTTTGGCATGCTAACATATAGAAAATGTAAGCAGTTTTTATTTTATCCTTCGAAAGCTTTGTAAAACTTGAGAATATTTATCACCATACAAATGAGGATGGGCTTTTATGAAGTAACTGGTGGAAGGGCGCTGTCTTTTCGTGACATATCTATGGGGGAAGCCGCAGGCCTCCCGCTCGATAGAGCGGGGGCAATGCGGAGGGGGCAAAACTCCCCCGTAGATAGGTTGCTGAAAAGACCAGCCCGGGAGCCTTGGAACTAAAGAAAAGTCCATCCTCGTTACAAAAATATGGTTTATGCAAAAGTCTCACTTCATTAACAAAAAAAGCGGGGGTTCTCATCACTGAAGATATTCAGGTAATCGGTCTTGGACAGGCATGCCTTGATTACTTGGGAAGACTCAGTGTCTATCCTGAGGAAGATGGCAAGTACGAACTCGTGGACCTTCATATCCAATGCGGAGGGCCTGCCTCTACCAGCCTTGTTACCCTTTCCCGCATGGGCATCCGAACATCCTTTTTAGGCTCTATATCTGACGATTCACGTGGCATCGAAATAGTAAAGGGGCTTAATAATGAAAAAGTGGATTCTACCTTTTTAAAGATTACCCCTGGATATACGTCTCAGTTTGCCTTTATTGCAATAACAGAAAGTGGAAACAGAACAATCTTCTGGCATAGGGGAAGCGTTCCCCACCTAAAACCAAGTGATGTGAATCTGAGCCCTTTTTCCAATGCCAAAATTCTACACCTGGACAGCCTGATGATCGAAGCGGCTCAAGAGGCAGCCCAGCAGGCCAAAAATATGGGGCTTACAATAGTAATGGATGCCGGAACAATGAGGGAAGGTTCTCAGGAACTCATATCAATGGTGGATGTCCTGATCGCTTCTGAAAGGTTTACGGAACCTCTGGTGGGAGACATTGCACCTCCTGAAAAAGCCCTTGAAGTGCTTCATGCCTTAGGTCCAAAAGAGGTAATCATAACACTTGGTTCAAAGGGAAGTATTGGATTGAGTGGTAAAAAGATCAACTTTCAAAAGGCCTTTCCCATTGATGCAGTAGATACAACTGGAGCTGGTGATGTATATCATGGAGCATATATCTATGGACTGCTTCAGGGATGGGATATGCAGAAATGCATGCATTTTGCCTCGGCTGCCTCTGCCATTAAATGCAGGCACATAGGGGCACGTAAAGGAATTCCGCACCTTGAGGAAATAAAGAAATTCATGAGCGGAAAATAAACAATTCGTTGGAAATTCACTCAATCTTTAAATTTTTATCTCTGTGCCTGAATTCGGTAGCGAAGCGTCTATTTTACTTTTGCTCCCTTCTTCATGAAAAAAGAAATCGATCCAAGAATGCACTCAGCAGAGCATATTCTGAACCAAACAATGGTTAGAATGTTTCGTTGTGGTCGCTGTTTTAGGGCCCACATTGAAAAGAAAAAATCAAAATGTGATTACCACTTTAATCGTCCTTTAACTGAGCAAGAAATTAGACAAATCGAAAAAGCTATCAATGATGTTATTCAGGCTGATATGATAATTACCCAAGAGTTTATAACTAAAGATGAATCGCAAAAACATTACAATCTTGAACGTTTGCCGCACAATGTAGGTGATGACATCAGAATTGTCAAAATTGGGAATTATGACGCCTGTCCTTGTAATGGTATTCATGTCAATTCAACAAAAGAAATTGGTAATTTTCAAATAGCGTCAGCCAGTTTTGACAATGGTGTGTTAAGGATAAGGTATAAACTCTCGCATTTAGATACATAACAAAAAGCCTCAACTAATAACTCACACTACTATCAAATGGATAAAAAACCCTTTGCCACGATTAGAAAATTCAAGACAGAGGATATCAATAAAATACTTGAGATTGAGGAACAGGCATTTCCAAAGACAGCTTATTCAAAACAAACTTTTCTAAATTATGGAAACAGTTTCCCAGACACATTTATTGTTATAGAAACAGGAGACGATATTGTGGGATACATAATATTTGATAGAGCTGGCCATATCCATTCCACTGCGGTTAAACGCACATACCGAATGAAGGGTTTTGGTAGGATGTTGTTCATGCATGCCGTAAAATATGCTCGGAAAAGATTATGGCTCGAGGTTAGATCCAAAAACAGTGGAGCAATAGCTTTTTATAAGAGTCTGGGCATGAAAATAACTGGAAAGATTCCCAATTATTACGGGAGCGATGACGCCCTGATTATGGAGATGAGCCATAAAGAACAGGGTTAAAAAACACTTCTTGTCTCTCAAGAGTTTTTTATAAATGACAATTACACTAACGATGAAATAGAAAGGATGAACGGATGGATATAAATAAGCTTAAGCGCATAAAGCTACTACTTCTTGATGTTGATGGTGTCCTTACGGATGGCTCCATCATATACAACGATAACGGTGCGGAAACTAAAATATTTAATGTAAAGGATGGTCTGGGTATAAGGCTGCTTATGGAAGCAGGGATAAAAGTTGGAATTGTTACCGGTAGATCTTCAAAGGCTCTTTATCACCGGTGTAAGAATCTTGGTATTTCCCTTATATTCGATGGGTTCCATGAAAAGACTTCTGTGTTGGAACTCATCTTGGAAAAGACAGGACTACAGGCTGAAGAAATTGCGTTTGTTGGCGATGATTTACTTGATCTTCCACTTCTGAGAAGGGTTGGGCTCTCCATTGCTGTAGCCGATGCCCATGAAACCATCATCGAGAATGTAGACATGACTACCTCTGCAAAAGGTGGAGCCGGAGCTGTAAGAGAGGTCTGCGAAGCAATACTGAAAGCTCAGGGATTCTGGAAGAAAATTTTAGAAAATTTTTTATAGTGTTTCCCTTATAAATATCGTAAGTATTTTCTGACACGATCGCAAAGGACTCTCTTTTCCTCAGTTTCTATCTTTGCTTCAGAAATTTTAAGTTTTTCTTTTCGTAATTTCAAGAATGCTTGGGATTAATCCAATCTACTCTGCGGAACAATTGAAACAGGGAGATCTATGATGAAGGCATTAAAAAAATGGATTTTTTTACTTCTAATCATCCTTACTATCCATCTTACAAACTGTTCTTTTCTGAACAGGTTTCAAAAGGAAGGAAACCTAAATCTTTCTGGATTAAAGGAACCGGTTACCGTTTTACGTGACAATAAAGGCATGGCTTACATCTATGCACAAAATATCGATGATGCCCTCATGGCACAGGGCTTCGTAACAGCCCAGGACAGGTTGTTTCAGATGGAGCTTACCAGACTTTTTGCAACAGGAAGGATCTCTGAGCTGGCCGGAGAGAAAGGAAAGGCCATTGACATCAGGATGAGGACAATTGGTCTTTATCGCAATGCGAAAAAGCATGCAAAGATACTGGACAAAGAGAATAGACTTTTTTTTCAGAAATATCTGGATGGGGTCAATGCGTACATAAAGACGCGCTCAGACACCCATCATCTTGAATTCAGGCTTGCCGGCATCAAGCCAAAACCATGGACAATTGCAGACTCCCTTGCCATTGGATATTATATGGGTTGGGACTCTGCGGCTAACCTTCATAGCGAAATTATTGCTCAGATGCTGCTAAAGAAGGTGGGACTGAAGCGTGCCAGAGAGATTTTTCCCCTTAATATTAACCCGGATGATTTTCCTACAGAAAGCAATGCTTCCAAAGGCACAGTTCAGGAATTTGCACAGCTAAATCTCGAAACTGATAAAAAAATCATGTCTTATGTTAAAGATGGCACTCTCCGTGTAGGGAGCAACAACTGGGCTGTGGGACCTCTGCTCTCAGCAAACGGAAAGCCTATTGTGGCAAATGATCCTCATCTCGATGCCAGGATCCTACCAGGTCCATGGTATCCAATTGGTATTATTACCCCGAATTTCAGGGCAGTTGGGGTAATCATACCAGGCACTCCGGGGATGGTAGTAGGCAGGACCGACCATATCGCCATAGGCATAACCAATGCCTATGGCGATGCGCAGGATCTTTATGTTGAGACCATAGATCCAAAAAACCCTGATAGATATATAGAGGGCAAAAAGTCTCTACCGTTTGAGGTGATTGAAGAGGCGCTTACCATCAAAGACAAGGATGCACCGCAGGGATTAAGAAAAGAAAAAATTAAGATCAGGCTCACCAGGAGAGGGCCTGTTATATCCGGGGTGTTACCTGGGCTTAAGACTGACAAGGTAATTACCGTACTATGGTCAGCTTTTGAGAGTATGGAGCCTTCAATAGGTCTTGATCGAGTTCTGACCGCAAAATCTGTAAAAGATATCCGTGAAGCAATAAACGATGTGAATTTTATCATGCTCAACTTTATTTTTGCCGACACAGAGGGGAACATCGGGTGGCAAGTGTCAAGCAAGCTCCCTATACGATCACAAGGCGATGGAACGATACCCTGCGTGGTAAAGAACAGCCATGACAACTGGGCTGACTGGATTCCATTTGATGACATGCCCCAACTCTATAACCCTCAAAAGGGCTGGGTTGGCACCTGTAATCATAAAACCGTAGGAATGGATTATCCCTATTACTACTCCTCCTACTCAGCACCATCCTACCGGTATCGAAGGCTCAAACAACTTCTTAACAACCCCGGTAAAAAGTCTGATGATGAGCACTGGCAATTTCAAAGAGACAGCATCAATCTTATGGCAAAGAAGATTGCCCCCCTTATGGCAAAGGTGCTCATTGCCCATGATGACACCAAACAGATGGGCCATATCCTCTCCCAATGGGATTACCTGGATAATATTGATAAAGCAGCCCCCACCATATTCCAGGCCATATACCGAAAATTTGCCCTCTTGGTATTTCAGGACGAGTTAGGAGAAGAACTTGCAAGGACCATGCTGGATAAATGGGCCTTCTGGGAGGAAAGGCTTGAAAATATGGTGCTAAATGGGACATCGCCTTGGTTTGACAATGTCAATACCAAAGATATCAAGGAAACTATGGATGAACTCTTCCACCAGGCAGCCCTGGATGTGGCTGAGAATCTTGGTTCCCGCCTTGGCCAAGATCCCACGAAATGGATGTGGGGGAAGGTACACCAGTTAGAATTCGTAAGCCCCATAAGGAGAAAAGGGTTTGGAAAGGGTTTGTTGGGTGGAGGATCTCATCCCTTCCCTGGCTCTGGAGAAACCCTTTGCCGCGGCATTTATGATTTTAATGCTCCCTTTGGTGTTACTGTTTCTGCATCCTTGCGTATGGTAGCCGACCTTGGCGATGATGACAAGGTTCTGGCAGTTCTTCCAGGGGGTGTCTCTGGACGTTTATTCGATCCTCACACAAAGGATCAGATCAAGGCTTTCATGCATGGCAACAAGGTATACTGGTGGTTTAGCGATACGGCGATACAGGAACATTCTAAGACTACCCTTGTCTTGAGCCCTCAATAAAACAGATTGTTAATAGCGTTTAACAAGGCTCAGATGAAAAGCAAAAAACCTTAATGTATTTTTTTATACTTGCCCTCATGGTGTGATTCTGAAAGACGCAGGTAATCCTGTGCCGCACTTTCTATTCTCTTTACATCCTCATCATTTGCTTCTCTCACGACTTTACCTGGAATACCCATAACAACCGACCGAGATGCTATTTTCGTGTTTTCCGCAACCACTGTTCCAGCCGCTATAATAGAATATTCCCCTATCTCCACATTATCAAGTAGCATCGCTCCCATGCCAATGAGACAGTTCGATCCGACTCTCCGGCAATGTATTACAGCGCTGTGTCCTATCGTTACATTATCTCCTATTTCTATTGGAATGTGACGCTCTGCGTGCATTACGCACATATCTTGAATATTTGTTCCCTTTCCTATTCTAATAGAGGACTCATCACCTCGTATCACAGCCTTATTCCACACTGATGAATTCTCACCTATCTTAACATTGCCAACAATTTCTGCTGACTCCATTATATACACTTTGTTTTCTTTAATCATTTTTCACCTCATCGTATTTTGTCAAAATTCAACCGGATTCGAGAACGATCACAAATTTAATGAGTCAATCAATACCAAGAGTGATAAATAGTGTATAGTAAAAAATAGTATTTTTGATAGCAAAATGTAGCTAATTAGTGTCTGAAAGAAAAGTCTTTTTTTTTGTCATTTCGACCAAAGGGAGAAATATTTAACCTTCTGTTTTGGAACAAGATTTCTCGTCGCTACGCTCCTCGAAATGACATTCGTGCTTGGTTTTCGTTCAGGCACTAATTAGCCAGTCAGAACAATAGTATTAAAGACAATACACCCGGGCTATGTAATAAATTGGTGAAACATCATTTATGGTAATCTCAATACAGCTGAGTATTTGGCTTTTTCTTCTTGAAGATCTATGAGATACTGATAGAATTAAGTGTAAAGAGAATGCTGGAAGCCCAAAAATAAGAGAGATAGCCCCTTCAAAACAATGGTGTTGAGTATACATATAATCATAATTCTAAACCAATTCCAATACATCAAACCCATAGAAAGGAGCATTAAATGAGCACTTTGATTCAAGGAAACCCGTGGGTCTGGGTAGTTGTGCTGGATCCTGGTAAAAATGAGCAGTTTTTAGGACAACATTACAAAGAAGAAGATATATCGTTTATACCAACATTTCTGAAAAAAGAAGAAGCCCTGGAATGCCTTGACCATCTGACACGCGATGAGGAGAAAAAATATGAGGTCCAGGCTATTCTGTATGAAGAATTGGCGCGTGATGCAGCTGAACATGGATTTATGCTTTTTATTTTAAATGGTGCAGGTAAGGTACTTGAAAAAATTACGCCGTGACGGAGAACTCATTAAAAAGCAGTACATATCTAAGCACGATATATCTTAATGAGAGACCCCTGTTTCATAGAGGGAAAAGTGAAAATGTCACTCACTTCTTTACCATGGGTTAGATTCTGGTTTGCCATAATCGTCTTGTACCTTGTTACCCCTTTGGTGAGTTCTGCTTCCGATTATATGAGGATGGGTACCACTCATTTTCTCTTCTATTTTCATCCCCAGGATAAACAATTAATGAAATACTTGATTGATGATGCTGAGGTATTGAGAGGAGAAGTTATGAAGGATCTGGGCTTTGACTTCAAGGAAAAAACCAAGGTCTATCTGGCTCCCTCATTCAGAAAATATCAAGAAATTCAACCAGGGGGAGAAGTCCCCTCCTGGTCTGCAGCGGTAGCGTACCCCAGCTTAAACCTGATAATCATACAATCCCCCAGGGCAACTAAAAGCAAAAGTATTGATTTAAGAAAGGTCTTTAAACATGAGTTCACTCACATCGCCCTGGGAAAAGCCTTTAGCAAAAGAGAGGAAATCCCCAGATGGTTGAATGAGGGATTGGCCATGTACGAATCCAGGGAATGGGACCTCTCCAGAGTTTCTACCATGACACGGGCCGTCCTTACAGATTCACTTATACCACTCTCGGAGATCACTCACTGGTTTCCATTTGAGGCGGATAAGGCAGAGCTCGCCTACTCACAGAGTTTTTACCTCATTTCTTTCCTGATAAGCGAATACGGTAAAGATAATTTCCATAGATTTTTAAAAGAATATAGTGGAGGCAAAGGACTGAAGGATGTATTTATAGACGTTTACGGTATTAAGTGGGAAGAGCTTGAGGAAAAGTGGAATAATTATCTCAAAGTGAGATTTAGCTGGCTTCCTATAGTTACCAGCGCCACAACCCTGTGGTTTTTGGTCACTATCGTCTTTATCCTTGCTTATATCAAAAAGAAAAAGGCAAATAGATTGAAATTTGAGCAATGGGAAAGGGAAGATGGCGCATAAGGTTAAGGCTTGCGAATGGCAACGAAAGGCATGATATATATCACTCCAACCATCGCAATTGACGAGAGCGAAATTAAACAGGAATTTATACGCGCATCGGGTCCCGGAGGGCAAAATGTAAATAAAGTCTCCACTGCTGTTCAGCTTCGGTTCAATGTGGCCAGCTCTCCTTCTCTTCCAGATGATATTCGCAAACGTTTAGTCAACCTTGCTGGTAAAAGAATTACCGAAGATGGCATACTAATTATACATGCACGGCGGTTCCGTACTCAGGAACGAAACCGCCAGGATGCATTTGATCGGCTGATCACATTAATCCGCAAGGCGTCAGAAAGACCCAAAGTTCGCCGCAAAACAAAACCTACGCTCGAATCGAAAAGGCGCCGGTTAGAGGCGAAACGCCACCGAAGCAAGGCAAAACGTATGCGACGGCCAGCTTCACCCTCTGAATGAAAACAAGCTTAGAATAGATTAACTGCTTGCAACATAAATGATTAATAACGTTCATATGTTGAGGCATAATTATCCTTTAGGCCACATGATAAACATTCCATGCTATTTATGGTAATGACAATTTCTTCAAGGCGATATCTATAGGGTTCAGATGAAGGTGGTCAAATATTTGGGCTTTAACAGAGCATGTGCAGATTTCAAGGAGATTTATGGAGCAAACCCCAAATATTTGACCACTGCGAAACACGGTGGAATTTTTTTTAAGACATCGCCTTTCAGAAACAGTCATTACCATATTAACCATCAATGCCTCAACACTTGAAGGTTAGTAAAGGATTATGCTCTTTACGCTTATCGGTTTAAAAGAAAGATTTACTCGTTAAAAAAGTAACTTCTCAATAAATTGGGGTAGATTATATTTGTGACTAAAGACTGGATTCCTGCTCCCCGCTTTTGCGGGGATAAGTTTACTCTTGCGGAAGCAGGGGCAGGAATGACAGATACTTACACTCAAAAGTCATTCCCGCGGAGGCGGGAATCCATAGCTATTACCTGTACTTATTGAGAAGTTACTTAAAAAATTATTAAAAGGAGTATAAAATGACCACACTGTTTACACCAAGTGAAATTAACGGTATGACAATTTCGAACCGTTTTGTGCGATCCGCCACCTGGTCGGGAATGGCAACTGATGATGGTGCGAGCACTCATCAGCTGGTTGATTTGATAAGCGATCTTGCAAAAGGGGGTGTCGGCCTCATTATCACCGGTCACGCTTATGTTCAACAAGATGGGCAGGCAGGACCACGGCAGCTGGGCATTTATAAAGATGAGCTTATCCCAGGCCTTAAGACCATTACCCAAGCAGTACACGAAAGCGGCGGGAAAATCATCTTGCAACTGGCACATGCCGGTTTTTACGCCCAATCTGCACTCACACGCCAAACTCCTCTGGCCCCATCAAACATAGATGGACTTTCAAAAAACCCCCGAAAGGAGATGAGTGTTCAGGATATCAAGGAAATGGTCAACTCCTTTGGGGAGGCAGCCAGACGTGCCAAAAAGGCGGGATTTGACGGTGTTGAAATCCATTCGGCCCACGGATACCTTCTTAGCCAGTTTCTCTCTCCATTTTTTAATCGTCGGACCGACGAATATGGCGGTAAAATCCAAAATCGTGCCAAAATCCTTCTTGAAGTACTTGAGACTATCCGAAATGTCGTGGGCTGGGATTATCCTATTCTCGTGAAACTGAATTCCCAGGATTTCATTGAAAATGGGCTCAAATTGGAGGATTCAATCAGAGTCGGCACCATGCTTTCAGAGGGAGGGATCGATGGTATAGAGTTAAGCGGGGGACTACTGACTTCCTCTAAGTTTAGTCCCAGCAGAAGAGGGATTACCTCAAAAAACAAGGAGGCATATTTTCGTAATGAGGCACAATCCTTTAAGGATGGAATAAACGTGCCTCTAATCCTGGTGGGCGGAATAAGATCATACAATGTAGCCGATCAACTCATTGACGAGGGAGTGGCCGATTATATTTCTATGTCCCGCCCCTTTATTCGGGAGCCCGATTTGATCAACCGCTGGAAAGCAGGCGACCTACGGAAGGCCGCATGCATTTCAGTGAACAAGTGCTTCTCTCCAGCCATGGCCGGAAAAGGCATATACTGTGTGACAGAGAAAAAGGCGAAAGGTCTTTAAAACTCTTAAGATAAATAATGAAAGAACGTTTCACATCCATTATCTACACATTCATTCAACCAAAAAGGGAAAAAGATACCTTTTCTATTTTCGACACTACCCAGCAACTTGACGAAAGGCGTACTGACAAAGCAGGTATTGCTCAGTCACTTAACGCCGCTTTCCTCATAGCTCTCGCAGACCGTAAACACCCGGAATCAAAACGGGCAAAACGTTTTCTGACTCGTATGAGAGACTCATCCGAATGGGCAAACATAGCTACATTTTACCTAAATGGAATATGCTTGGTTCATAGGGAAATTGAAGACGTATGTAAGGATGACCCAAGTTTTTCGGAACGTCTAAAAAACCTCTCAGAGTGGATGTCAAATAACGGAAACCTGAATAACACTGAAGAAACAATAGAAAAGATATGGTCTGTATTTTTCCCGGAAGGAAATGACATACTCACAAATAAACAAGAACGTATAAAAGCATTACGAGCGAAACGAACTGTCACCATTACAGAACTCAATTCCACCCCAATCACCTATCCAGCTCAACAGATACTCTTCACCTCAAATGTGCTCCTTACCATCCCCTCAGAATCGGAATCTCCAAATGATCTTCCTCTCAGCAACCACCTGAAAGAAAAGCTTCTTAAGATTATCAGCGAGCCCCAGGTTTTTAGCTATGATCACCCTGTCCAGTTTGGGATCGATCCAGAGAAAACCGAAGTACTATATGGCCTTCGAGGCCTGGAGACAGCCTTTGAGTTTGAGCGTGATCGTGGCACTATGTCATGTGATGTAAAACCTATTTGTGTATTATCCGTTTCTGTAACCCACCGTGGTATCCGAAACATCGCAAAAAGCTACCTCGAAGAATTATTCTTTCACTCAGAGAGCCTGAAAAATATTGATGTCTATGTGTTCACAGAAATAGACACACAACGAATAATTGATGAAATTCTCGCCCCTGCTGCCATGCATTACCTGCGGCGTAATGATGCGAAAGAACTCCTCAGTGTCTTTGGTGTGGACGGCGAATATGGCAGGCATTACAGCTTCCTAAAGGCTGTTGCCGCTTTTTGGAGCATCTTTATCCGTACAGATATAAAGGCTACATTCAAAATCGACCTTGACCAGGTCTTTCCACAAAAGGAGCTTGTGAAACAGACAGGCAATTCTGCTTTCGAACATTTAAAAACACCCCTTTGGGGAGCACATTGCATGGATTCTAATGGACAACCTTTAGATCTCGGTATGATAGCAGGAGCACTAGTTAACCAGCAAGACATCGAAAAATCCTTATTCACTCCAGATGTTCCATTTCCAAACTTTGGCCTTTCACCAGATGAATATATTTTCTTCAGCACGTTACCGCAAGCGCTCTCAACCGAGGCGGAAATGATGACACGCTATGCTAAGAACAAGCTATATGGCAAAAGAACATGCATTCAGCGTATTCACGTAACTGGAGGAACAAACGGTATCCTTATTGATAGCTTGCGCCGCTATCGGCCCTTTACCCCCTCTTTTATTGGCCGAGCAGAGGACCAAGCCTACATCCTCTCTGTATTAACGAATTCGGGCACAAAACTGGGGTATGCGCACAAAGATGGTCTTATCATGCGTCACGACAAGGAGGTATTTTCTCAGGAAGGAATCCAATCTGCGTATGTAAGCAAAATCATTGGTGATTATATACGCATACTTTACTTTTCTGCATATGCCAGGGCACTCACCAACGATGTCGCAAAGTTAAAGGATGCAATCGATCCATTCACAGGCTGCTTCATATCAAAGATTCCTGCATCTGTTACCTATTTACGATTCGGGCTTAAGGCAGCATCGTTCTTTGCTTCTGGGGAAGAAGAGCACGGACTTGAATTCATCAAAATAGGTGCCAAACGTATCACCAACGCTCTTGATTTTGTACATGGTGAAAACAGTATGCTCAGACAACTTTATGAAAAAGAACGCCTTAGCTGGAACCTTTACTATGACATCCTTTCGGCAGTCCAAGATGCACTCAAGAATGGCGACAGCTTTGCACTTGAGTTGCGTAAAAAAGCTGAAAGTATTATCTATCAATGTTACGTAAAATTCGGATCAAAATGAGAGAGAAAAAAATATAGTATAAAATCTATTATTTTAATAGTATATGTTTATAGACTTGCCAAACCGCCTTAATCGATAACCACGCATACAATCGTAAATAAAAGCAAATATCCTGATTTAAAGAGGAAGAAAAATGTTCACACAAGGGACCTTAGTTAAAATGACCAAGAGTTATAGGGGAATAGAAGGCATAGTTACTAAAAAAACTGAATCCCGATTTGAATTATACATCCTGAAACTAAAAAACGGCCTTAACCTGATTGCAGGACCCTCGGCCTTTATTCCACTGGAAAAGGAAGGATTACATAAAGAATCCATTCAAAAATGAATAAAAAGTTTATCTGTCTATTAATAGCGACTCTTTGGAAATTCTATCATTTTTTTAATTATGTTGAAATACTTCCATTTAAAGAGTATTTATATTGGTATATATAATATAAAGTAAGTATTTCCTTTAGATTACTGTATGAACTTTACTAAAGAGAATCCTTTGTGTGTATTTAATTTTTCAGGGAGAGGAGAATTATCATGAAAAAACTATACTATTTTCTTCTTGTTCTGGCCATCCTAATCACAATTCCATTATCCCAGGTAGTGACTAGCAAGGCACAAGAGACTGCCTCTTTAGAAGTGGCAGTAGCTACTATCTGTACCGATGTGGTTGATCGGGAGCCTGTAGGTGCTGGAAATGCTTTCGAGGTCTCCTTGGGTAAGGTATACTGTTTTACAACTATCGTTGGTGCCCATAGCCCTACTGAGGTCACTCATGTCTGGTATTTTGGCGATATCGAGAGGGCCAGGGTAAATCTGGCAATAAAGGCCTACAGCTGGCGTACCTATAGTTCGAAAAGGATTCAAGGACATGAGATTGGAGACTGGCATGTGGATGTACTTGGTCCAGAGGGTGAATTGCTAAAGACCTTGCAATTTAAAATTATTCTTTAAAAGAGTAGGTAGGGTATTTTATCTTGACTTGATTATATGTATTAAGTATAGAATATAACAAAATAAAGGCCCTATTCTTTTGACTTTCATCCTTGGTAGTGAAAGGGGTATCATGAATAAATCCCAGTTGATAGAAAAATTGGCAAAGATAGAGAATCTTACAATTAAAACAGCAGAAGATGTAGTAAATACTATTTTCAAAGAAATGGAAAAGTCACTCGTACGCAATAGTAGAATAGAAATTCGAGGATTGGGAAGCTTCAAGATCAAAAAATATGACGGTTACAATGGAAGAAACCCGAAGACAGGCAAAATTATAAGTGTTGAGGGCAAAAAACTCCCATTTTTCAAGGTTGGACGAGAGTTAAAGGAAAGAGTCGATTATCCCTAATATTTTCATACCATAAATATCCCTTGGTCGTGCTAGACGGGGAGTTAGCGGTGCCCTGTAGCCCGAAATCCGCTCATGCGGGGTCGAAGATCCTTCCTGAGAAACAAGAATTGCGGTTAATTCTTTTTGTAAGAGAGGAGGTCGGACCTCGTGTGACAGATGATTATGAACCCCGTCAGGTCCGGGAGGAAGCAGCGGTAAATAATTCAATCTGCATCACGAAGCAATCTGGCCTAATTATCTTTTTTTACCCTAAGATTATCACTCTTTTTGTTCAAAGGAGGATGCACGACCAGGGTATTTTTCCTTGGCCCATCCAACGATTCCCTTTTCCGCGAATTCAAAGAAATGCAAGTCTAACAAATCATTACAAATATGTTATTATAGGTTGAGTATTCCTTATTTCCCTCAAATCAACATTTTTTCAAGTTTCGAGTTTTTTATGAACGAGGTGTTAGAAGAAATAGTATCCATAAAATTTAATCGTCAGATAGGAAAAGACACCTGGCTTATGGGATTTCGATCCGCAAATCTGGCCTCACTTGCTAAGCCGGGTCAATTTTTGATGGTCCATTTAGACAGAACCACAAAAGACCCACTTTTACGAAGGCCCCTTTCAATACACAGAATTCAGGATAAAAATCAGTTGATGCTCCTTTATAAGGTAGTTGGAAAGGGAACACTGCTTCTATCTTGTTTAAAAAAAGATGATCCTATTTCAGCAATCGGGCCACTGGGAAACGGTTTCACTGTTTCCAAGCCACATGAAAAAACCTTGCTTATAGCTGGTGGTATGGGGGTAGCGCCCCTATTTTTCTTAGCTCAGTCTTTACATAAAGTTCAGAAACAGAAAATTACAATGTTTCTTGGTTTTAGCACATCTCAGGAAGTTATTCTTATTAATGAACTAAAAGATTTGAATATCGATCTTTCTCTTGCAACAGAGGACGGATCATTGGGTACCAAAGGGCTTGTCACTGACCTACTGGATGAGTATCTGCGTCAAGAATTTACTAAAAAACCAGTAATGTATGCGTGTGGCCCAACTCTCATGCTAAAAAAAGTTGCTCAAATGGCTATTGCCTCCAATCTAAGGTGCTATGTCTCTATGGAAGGTCAAATGGCCTGTGGTCTCGGAATATGCCAGGGTTGCGCTGTTAAAGCAAATAATAACAAAAACAAACCATATTATTATGTGTGTCAGGACGGACCTGTGTTTTCATCCGAAATGATTGACTGGCAGGTTATGTAAATGGTTTCTCAGCCCGACTTATCAGTAACTATAGGTGGCTTAAAGATAAAGAATCCAGTTATTACCGCCTCTGGAACCTTTGGATATGGTAATGAATTGATCCCTTTTTATGATCCCTCCCTTCTGGGTGCCATAATTGTCAAGGGTCTATCCCTGCAACCAATGCCTGGCAATCCACCTCCGAGGATTATAGAGACACCGTGTGGTCTCCTGAATTCAATCGGGCTCGCTAATATTGGGATAGAGACCTTTATAGCGGAAAAACTCCCATCCCTTGTTAACATTAAAACCCCTATCATCACCAATATATACGGCCATTCCATTAAGGAATATGCTGAGATAGCCAAAAGGATAGAAAGTGTTGACAGAATTGCTGCTATAGAGATAAATATATCCTGCCCTAATGTCGAGAAAGGTGGAATGGCCTTTGGAACAGATCCAGATGCTGCAGCGAGGGTAACTGATCAGGTAGTAAAAAATACAACCAAACCTGTTATAGTCAAATTAACACCCAATGTAACAGATATAGCCAGTATAGCCAGGGCAGTAGAATCTGCCGGTGCACAGGCCATATCAGTCACAAATACATTTCTGGGTATGGCTATAGATGTAGCTACCAGACAACCCAAACTAACAAATATAATAGGAGGACTTTCTGGACCTGCCATTAAACCGATGGCCCTCTATCTCGTTCATAAGGTTGTTACAAATGTAACAATTCCTGTGATCGGCGTGGGTGGCATTATGGACTACCAGGATGCCCTCGAATTTATTATTGTTGGGGCAAGTGCCATCCAAGTAGGCACAGCAAATTTCATTAATCCAAAGGCAGCAATCGAAATAGTGCAAGACATTACTGATTACTGTGTAAGAGAAAAGATAAGCAATATCAATCAGATTATAGGTAGCCTTAACTTAGGGCTCGCACAAAAATAAGTTCCCAGAATTGGCGTCCAGATTTGGGTCAGATTTGGTTGCGCCGATTGAACAAAACCACAGGAATAGTCGTACTATTTCGAGGACTTTGCGATTGAGGTGCGGCCGAAGATGTCCTGAAAATGGGATGCAAAAATGTGAAGTTATTTTTGCGGGAGCCCTTAGGTTAAGCAGTTCACGGTTCAGGGTTCAGGGTTAAGCAATATCAAGCTCCCAACTTACAAGGAGTTATAGGGTATTCAGCAACACATATCCACCCATTGGGTGACCCGCCCGCCCCGCCTGAAGGCGAAGCCGATGGCGGGCAGGTTGTTACAACTGTCTGGAAACAGGCCGCAATGAACTGTGGCACAATGCCTTTTCAACCCCTGGCCCAGACCCCTGGCCCAGACCTGGCATGCAATGACTGAGTTTAAGAGGTCCAACTTATAATTAATAAAGCGGCATTAGCTTGTTACAATCATGTCGCGCCAGGGCAGGCTGATTTGACAGGCTATTGCGCAACATAAACAGTTAGTCAAATACTCCAATGGCAGCAGATTATAAGAAACAAGTCGCGCCAGGGCGGGCTTGAACTGTGAACCCAGAACCGATCAATTTAGGTTTAAAACAAACGGAGAAGATTATGAAAAAAACAGAGATAAAAAAAATAACGGAAAAATTAATCTCTAAACCCAAGCTTTTTTGGGATGTAGCAGATACGAAAGAAAAAGAGCAGGTTTTCGGTTTTGATAAAGAGTATCAAAACTTCTTAAACAAGGCAAAGACAGAAAGGGAGGCGGTTAAAATAATTTCTGAGATCGCCCTTGAAAATGGTTTCTCTCCAAATCCTCCAAGCAGACACCCTATAAAGCTAATGAAGACATTTCAGGAAAAATTAATTGCCCTCTCTATATCTGGTAAGAAACCTATAAATGAAGGCATTAACCTTATTGTCAGCCATCTTGATTCTCCTCGGCTCGACCTTAAACAAAATCCACTTTACGAGGACGTTGATCTCGCATTTATGAAAACCCATTACTATGGGGGTATAAAAAAATTCCAATGGCTCACCAGGCCCCTTGCAATTCATGGAAAAGTAATCCGTTCCGACGGTAGTTCCTTAGATATTGTTGTTGGTGAGGATGATTCCGACCCTGTATTTACTGTATCTGATATCCTTCCCCACTTAGCAAAAAAGGTGCAGACTGACAAAAAGGTTTCTGATGCCTTTGTTGGAGAAAAGCTTAACCTGATGGTCGGTTCTATCCCTTTTGGGGATAAAGACACGAAAGATAGATTCAAGCTGGCAATCCTAAACCTTTTGAACCAGAAATTTGGCCTTGTTGAAGAGGATTTGATAAGCGCTGAACTTGAGGTTGTTCCTGCTGGAGTGGCGCGAGATGTTGGCTGGGACAGGGGTCTGACTGGCGCATATGGCCATGATGATCGCTCCTGCGTGTTTACCAGTCTCAAGGCAATAATTGATATTAAGAATCCGCAGAAAACAGCCCTGGTTCTATTCGTTGATAAAGAAGAGATTGGAAGTGACGGAGCAACAGGGGCCAAATCCAGGTTTTTAGAAAGCGTCCTCGCCGACCTTATGGTCGCTCACGGCAAAGAACCCCTTTACCACGAAATTCACAAAATTCTTATGAATTCAAGAGCCCTTTCAGGAGATGTAAATGGCGCCCTTGATCCAGATTTTCAGGATGTCCATGAAAAGAGAAATGCTGCACGACTCGGCTATGGTATATGCATGACAAAATTTACAGGGGCAGGAGGCAAATATGGTGCAAGTGATGCGAATGCCGAGTATGTTGGATGGCTTCGAAACCTATTTAATAAAAAGAAGGTGGTGTGGCAGACAGGAGAGCTTGGAAAGATAGATGAAGGTGGTGGTGGAACAGTGGCAAAATTCCTTGCCACATATGGCATGGAGATTATTGACTGCGGTCCT
>CAZSWT010000058.1:0-18581 GCA_964611035.1 uncultured Desulfobacteraceae bacterium | reverse complement strand
CCTGGAAAATCATATGCCATCAAGATAGAGAGCACCTCTTGTGATACACCCGCTACCTCTTTCCCGCTCAAACGGTCTTGCTGGCTTACCATAACTTCTTTTTTTGCTCATAGCTCTGTTCCTCTCTTTATAATTTCCAGATAATCTGAAAACAGGTATTTTTTATACCTCTTCTTACCTGAAATTTCTTTCAGTATCCCCGCCTCAAGAAATTTCTTAAGCAGTTTATTTACTGTCTCTTTACTCCTTATCGACAATTTATCCTGCACATCCATAGAACTAACAATAGGCAGAGAAAATATCAGCTCAATTAACCCTACTCCATAATTACTTGCTATCCTTTTTTTTATAAGCTTTTTTATGAGCTTTTCTTTCAATTCTATAATTTCCTTTGCTGTTTTTGCTGCTTCTTGAGAAACCTCTATAACTCCCTTAAGGAAAAATTTCAGCCATCCTTCCCAATCTCCCTTCAACCTTACCTTCATCAACCAATCATAATACTCATTTCGATGCTTCTTGAGATAGAAACTCAAGTACAGCAAGGGGCTGGATAATATTCCTTTCCAGTATAGGTAAAAGGTAATAAGCAATCTTCCAACCCTGCCATTCCCATCAAGAAAAGGATGTATTGTCTCAGACTGTGCGTGTATGAGTGCAATTTTAATCAATGGTGGAATATCATCTTTCCTGTGAATAAATTTCTCCAGGTCTGACATAGATTCAGAGATAATATTAGGTGGGGGAGGAACAAAAGTGGCTTCATTTAGATTCGCCCCCACAGGTCCTATCCAGTTCTGGGTTTTTCTAAAATCGCCTGGCGTTTTATGGGTTCCCCTTGTGCCTGTTATGAGAGTCCTATGGATTTCCTTTATAAGCCTGTTTGACATAGGGAGTTCCTTCAATTTGTTAATGCCGTAGTCAAGCGCCTTTATGTAGTTTATTACCTCCCTTATTTCATTTATATCTTCAGAAGGGGTAAGATTTGCCTCAAATTTCAATACTCCTTCAAGGGATGCCTGAGTCCCCTCAATTTGAGAACTGAGAAGCGCCTCTTTTTTAACATACACAGCAACAAAGAGCTCAGGATTGGGAAGAACAGTTGTAATCCCATCAAGCCTTGCCAGTGCTCTATCCGCTTGTGAAAGGAGATTTCTCAACTCTCCATCATATTTGACGGGCGGGTCAGGAGGAAGAGAATTAGGAATAAAAGCTCTGTATCCTGAAGGTTGTTTTACATACTTGCCCGCTCTTTTCGTATTCATAAGTCCGCACTCCCGAATTTAGATGCCTCCAGTATTTTTAAGTCCGATTTTGCGAACTTAAATTGGAAGAATCTATTGTAAGTCCGCTTTTCCTGACTTAGAATGGATTTTTTTCTGTAAGTCTGATTTAGCAGACTAAAAAATTTTCAGCCCTCATCACTCAAATCCTTAGAATTATGAATATCCAACAATCTTTTCCTTGTAACTTGAATCGCAAACTTGGACAAATCAGATCCTATCCAACGCCTGCCGAGTTTCTCTGCCACTGCTAAAGTTGTTCCAGAGCCAGCGAAGAAGTCAGCTACGATATCGCCAGGGTTGGAGGAGGCAATTCCACCGCTCCATGTATCTTTAGGCCCTCTCTTCTATTATGGATGGCTCTTTTTCTATGCTTTCATCTCCGAGTTTTGTTCTTATCGTAAAATCAGCACCGGTAAAAAACGGTGGGTCAATGTAAATGAGATTTATCTTTCCAGCCCAGCCTTGTTTTATTAGTGACGACATCACCAGCTTGTTATCGCCCCAGATTAGTTTGTTTTTCCAGTCCTTTGAATAGTTCTCAGGATATTCGTTTTCAGGATAAAATTGCGAAGGGTCAAAAAGCCCTCCTTCCAGATCCTTCAGCCTTGGTTTATTTACAGTTTCCACTACCTGAAATGGAAGATTTGGCTTTTCTATTGGTATCTTCTCCCCTTTCTCGTATTTGTCATATTTCTCTTCCCAGAGCAGTTCCACATATTTTTTGTTATCTGCCATATTTATCCCCTCTTTAACTTCAATACCGCCATTTCATATAACTTGCGCATATAAGAAATAGTTTTAATAAGATTCCAATATGGGACTTAATCAGAACTACTTTGTTTATTTTCTGCTCTGTCAGAAGGTTAGACTCGGTTTTTATTTCCGCCCGCCTTATCTATATAATCCAACCTGTCTAATGGGCTTTGGATGCGATTGGATGACCGCACGGCCTACCTGAAGATGCGCCATAGTATTTATCATGCCCATATAGGATAACATGACTGATGTATCTTTTATAATGTCTTTGGGTAAAACTCTGTCAAACACTAACCTTATCATTCCTGGATTTGGAAACCCTGCCATCTTCTTTTGGTACCTGAATATTAAGGCGCTTAACCCTTCTCCAAAGAGTCTGCCTGCCAATACCTAATTCTCTGGCAGCTGCCTGCCGATTCCAATTGTTTTCCCTTAGTACCTGCAAAATGAATCCCCTCTCCATATCAACCCACTTCACTCTCTTTGAAGAAACAGACTTATGATTCCCGGTTTCTTTAAATGAGTGGGCTGGTTGAAGATAATCTGGCAGGTGTTGGCCCTCAATAAGTTCTCCTTGACAAAGAACAGTACCGTGTTCAATAATATTTTCTAATTCCCTGACATTACCTGGAAAATCATATGCCATCAAGATAGAGAGTACTTCCTGTGATACACCCGCTATCTCTTTTCCGCTCAACCGGTTGAATCTCTCCAGGAAATGATCAACAAGGAGCGGTACATCCTCTCGCCTCTCTCTCAGAGGGGGCAGCGTTAATTTAACAACATTGATCCTGTAGTAAAGATCTTCCCTGAAAAGCCCTTTTTTAACCAGCTCAGTTAAGTCTTTGTTTGTGGCTGCGACAATCCGGATATCGGCATGAACGGTCTTGTTTGAACCTAACGGTTCATAGGTTTTCTCCTGCAGCACCCTGAGTAACCTTACCTGAAGATGGGATGAAAGATCACCTATCTCGTCTAAAAAAAGAGTTCCTTTTTCGGCTGCAGCAATTCTGCCTATCCTATCTGCCCTTGCATCTGTAAATGCACCTGCCTTGTGACCAAAAAGTTCTGACTCTACCAAAGTATCTGGTAGTGCACCCAGATTAATAATAACAAGTGGTCCTTTACTTCGTGCGCTGAGAGAATGAATAGCCCTTGCAAAGAGCTCCTTTCCAGTTCCGCTCTCCCCTTGTAAAAGTACGGTGCTATCACTCTGTGCCACCTGCTCCAGGACAACAAAGAGCCGATGCATTTCCTTGCTTTTACTGACGATATCAAAAAAGGTGTGCCTGCCAGCGAGTTCTTTCCTGAGCTCCTCCAACAGGCTAAGATCCCTGAACGTTTCAACGCCACCTATTATCTTGTCATCTTCATCTTTAAGGATGGCAGTAGATATGCTGACCGGAATCCTATTTCCATCAGAGACAACAATATAAATAGATTTATTGAGAATCTGCTTTCCTGTTTCTATTGTTTGTCTCAAGGCACATTGTTTCTCGCATATATTTGCCCTGAAAACCTCCCAACATTGTCTGCCAATCGCCTCTTCTTTGCCTATACCAGTAATTTGTTCAGCAGCTCTGTTAAAGGATGTAATTCGCCAGTCAAGATCAATAGTAAAGACACCATCTGCGATACTGTCCAGGATAATAGATGTGTGATCCTTGGGCATTTGGGTTTGTTGTGTTTTTTGGGTTTATTGTGTTTTTTGAGTTTAAATTCCTAAATCCGCAATTCCTCAATTCGTTATGGTTTTTGCCGTGAATAATTTTAGTTCACCCTGGCCCGGACCTGGCATGCAATGCTTAGTCTGTATTGCCAGGACTTATAAATAATATAGAAATTGCAATATTTGCCAAGGAAGTCGCGCCAGGGCGGGCTTTAGGCACTTTAGGCACTTTAGCTCACTTTAGGCACTTTAGCCTCATATATACCTGTCTGCATATTGTCTAACCGGATGGCCATCTAATACATGAAATTGCCTGATTTTTTTAAGGGTAACAGGTGAAAACATTCCAATAGGAAGGTATATTATCTTTTTTCCTGTCCTGGAAGCAAATGATCCACACAGAGAAGATGGTGGTGAAGAGGCTACATAAACCACATGCCGTTCAAGGGAATAATCAAGAGCTGCAAGAAGAAGCCTTTCCGGCTTATTTCGTGCAATATCAAAAAATGAATCCTTCCAGATGTCATACACCCTCAGCGGAGGAAATGTCAGCATAAATCCACCATACTGACACCTGGATATCCCGGGCCCAATAACCATCTCACCGGCTGTGGTACCGTAAAAGGCCATATCTGATTCCTGGTTGTTTTCACCCAACCATGTAATCCGCCATGGAAACGTTTCCTTACCTTCAGCATCAGGAAGATCTGGGTCAAAAATAAATACTACAGATCCCACCTTTCCCTTTAGAGGAATATTCTCCCTTACATATATAACGCCCTCTTTCAAATTCCTTAATGTCTCCCTGATATCAATTCCATCCATCATTGAACTCATAAAGGGAACAACGCGGGAGTTTTCCTCTGATTTCTCTTTTAGGCCCCTTTTTTTAAGATAGTTTCCGAATCCCTCTATTACTATATCCTCTGGTTGGTATGAGCAGATGGAATAACCCTTGAAGTCCCTTTTCCACTCCCCTGGGAAGCGCTCTTTTTGCCTTTTCTTTACAGGTACAGATACCAGTCTTCTGCGTAAACTTTTAAAATGCCTATGAAATTTGATCTTTTTTTGATCAAGAAAGAGGTCCTCACCCCTGATACGAAGGACCGGCAATCCAGGCGTCTCTGTCTGCCAGGGATACTCTGTCGCCTTATCCCAAACCTCATATGCAAAATTATCATCCACTGCTCCTCTGGCAGCTATAAGGGTTTGATATAAATCCGGCGTTAAATACCCGCTTAACAGGGCATAGTTCCTGACAAACCTGTTAAAAATCCTTAGCTGGCTTACAGTCACCTCTTCTTTATTGTTCTTAACATAATCTTTAGTTGCTTTCCCTATCAATTGATCAATGACATGCAATCTATCTGGTTCAGCCATGGCAGGATTTCCCCTGAATTTCTCATAGCGTGCAGCAAAAAAGGGCATCTCTGTCATGATTTCCATGCTTGAATCCCTATGTAAATGCGCAAGCATGACACCCTCTCTGCTCTTCCTGCCTATGACCGGTACCTGGGGTGTATCAAGGTAGCCTAAGAGACCCGGAAGATGGGAAAGTCCACCTACAAATAAAATTCTCTTTTCCTCTCCATCCAGTTTCTGAAGATGGTAGGCCATGGTTCGCTCTCTCAATTGATCCTCTCTGCCAGGAAGCCCTTCCGGGTAAGCCTTGAGATAGCTCTGACAATATTTCCAGTATCCTATCCTTTTTATAGAGTAAGGATCTGGCATGGGTGTCCGATCTATAGGGTATCCCTCTGTATCCCTGTCTATGAAATAGATAGGGAGATTTTTCGAAAGTGCCAACCGAACTGCCTCTATCTGTCCATCGGTTGGCTCCAATGGGAGGTAAATAAAGGTGTGATTATTTTCTTCGTAGTAAACAACTGAAAGCAGGGGTAATCTTTTAACACCTTCTAATAGTTTCTCAGCAATGGTTGTAGGATATTCAATCGCCACAATCTCTGGCTTAAAGGAAGCAAACTGATCTCTTACCTCAAGTGCAAACTCAACCCTATTATGACAAATAGGAACAAGCCTGACATTTCTCCATTCAAATACTTCTTTTGTCTCCATACATCTCTAACATGTTAGCAAAATATTCAGCGGCGTTGTCGTCCAGGATCATGGATGCCGCTTCTTTAAGTGCGCGCATAACTCTTTCCTCTGACATCCCTTCGCCTTCCTTAGATATATCAATACTCATTTTTTTCAATGCATATCTGGCAATATTAATACCATCCCTGACAGTGTATCTTTCCTGAGCTTCATGGGCTACCTGCAAAAAATTAACTACATACTCCAGGATCTGTTCGTCTGCAAAAGGAAGATTTGTGGACAAAATTAATCTCTCTTCTTCCCTATCAGGAAAATCAATGAGAATTTGAGGCTGCAACCTTGAATGAATATATTCGGGAAGATCAAAGGTACTGGCATCATCGTTCATGGTAGTGCATAGCCGAAAATCAGGATGGGCCTTAATCTTTATACCAGCTACGATTGATTCCACATAACGACGATTGTCCATCAGGGGTGCCAAAGATGCCCAGCTTTTCTCACTCATCCTGTTTCCCTCATCAATAACTGCTACTCCTCCCTTGATCATGGCAGTAACAATAGAGCTCGCCATATATTTTATCTTTCCCTGGTCGCTTATAACTGGGGTGACAATCAGATCCTCTGGTCTTGTATCTATTGTGGCCTGAAAGAGATAGACAGGTTGATTTAGTTGCCTGGCCGCATGATAGGCAAGGGTAGTTTTCCCCACCCCGGGCTTTCCTATAAGGCGTGGGTTTAGGGGGAAATCACCAGAACCCATTACCAGCCATGCTGCCTTGATCTGGGTTACTAACTCCTTATTCCCCACCCAATTCATTGGCAACTCATCTGGCTGACTGAGATGTAAGATCACGCCATCTATAGTTATAGTCTCCATGATGAAAAAATTCCTTCCATTTAATCCTTCATGCCTGGATTATGAAAATGTTTCTTTAATGGCCTTACCTTTCCGGTGTGAGCTTTTAAAAAACGAGGTCTTCCTTGGCCACAAGATAAATTTCTTCTGTTTTTCCGTAACCGCTCAAATCTTTTTATCTCACCATATTTTCCATATCTTCCGCTCATAGTTATTATTATGAGATCTCCTATAGTGAATGTCAACTATCCCTTCATCTAATCCTCCAATGCGAGATCAATCAATCTATCTAATAATTTAGAAAAAGATAACCCAGCTCTCCTTGCTGCCAATGGAAAGATAGAATTTTCTGTCATCCCTGGTATTGTATTTGTCTCCAGGATATACACATCTTTAGCAGTTACTATCATATCTGATCTGGAAAAACCCCTGCAACCAAGTAAACAATGAGCCTTTATGGCAAAGCTTTGAACCTTTTTATAAGCATCGCTGGAGATCTGGGCCGGACATATCTCTTGGGATGCCCCAGTCTCGTATTTTGCCGTATAACTAAAAAAATGATATTTTTCCTGAGGAATAATCTCAACAACCGGTAAGGCCTCCGGTTCTCTGTTGCCGAGAACTGCACAGCTTACCTCCCTGCCTTTTATGTATTCCTCAAGCATTACGTCTGAACTAATAGCAAAGGCATCTTTTATAGCCCCAACAATTTCCTCTTTTGTAGAGCATATGCTTAAGCCAATACTCGATCCCTCTTCTACTGGTTTAATTACCACAGGTTTGCCCAAAACAGACAATATACGAACTGGATCAATATCCTGATTCCTGAAAAATACCATTTCTTTAGGGACATTCAGTCCGGTGCACCTAAACAATTCCTTGCTTACTGCCTTATTCATAGCCAAAGCGCTTGCTAAGAGACCTGAACCGACATAGGGAAGATGCAAAAGATCAAGAAGCCCTTGAATAGATCCATCCTCTCCTTTCTTTCCATGGAGAAATATCAACGCCAGATCAATATTTTTAGCTTCCTTTATTAATCTGAGAAGATCCTTGCTAGGATCATATCTTTTCACCTCGTATTTATCTTTATCGAGGTTATCATATACGTATTGTCCACTTTTCAAGGATATCTCTCTTTCCAGTGACCACCCTCCAGCAATAAGCGCAAGTCTAAGTTTACCCATTATCAATCCTCATCTAAAATATGTATAATAGATTTTTTTTAAAATATCAAAAAAAATAAAAAAAAATAAAATAAAAAAATGAGATAAAAAACTCATTATCATCCATCCTCTGAATAAAAAAAGATTTCTTATTCTTGCTTAGCTTTTTCCAGTGTAATTATCCAACGGTAAGCAAAATTCTTACCTACTTAAAAAGCCATTAACCCTTCCATTTGTAAAAGGAAAAAATGCAATGAAAAAAAACGTGAGGGTTTAAAAAATGAAGCTTTTTGAAGGAAATTGAAGCTTGAAAAATTGAATAAATAGACAACTACTGTCAAATAAAATTCAAAGTCCCTGAATTCAATGATAATTTATTGATTATATTTATTTTCATGTCCAGTAAGAGTTTAACAAGGATACAAAATATTATTCCCATTGAATCAATGCATTACCTCTGTTGAAAACTAAAAGTAGGGCTAAAATAATTTCTCATATAATCGCCTTTGACAAGCATGTTCGTTTTGTTTAAAAAACTTAGAAATCCTTTAAACTAATTACAAATAATCTGGTCCGAGATCCAGCAAATAATTTTGAACAAAACGAGCGCGATAATTTGCCTACATATTGAATATTCCTAGGGAAATCTTTCCTTTGGATTCCATAATTTTTATTTAGTCTTTTTTGCATAACCCAAGAACAGCTTATATTGTTCATGCGGACTTTCTCAGGGATGATCCTGTTTTATGGCCAATTTTCATATACCTACGCCCAAAGAACATCATCGAATTGTAGATTTTAAAGATATCTGAACTAATAAACGCGAAAACTAATCATCATCTTTTTAGCATATAAATAACCTGCCCACATAAAGGTACCATATGGAAACAGTTTGGAATAATATGAAAACAGTCCTCAAAGATGTAATGGATAAAAAGAACTTTTCCCTGTGGGTGAAACCATTGCAGTTTCTCGATGCAGATGAAGGCACAATATATCTTGGATGTCCTAACAAATTTTCTCGAAACTGGGTGCAAGAAAATTATTCTTCACTCTTTCAGAGTCAACTTTCTACTGTTGGTCGTAACGGCCATAAAATAATCTTTAAGGTCTTACCACATAAAGAATCAATCGAGTGCAATCATAATGGAGGCAATGGCAATGGAAGACAATTAATCCTTCCAAATATGCCTAAAAAAATAAGGGCTGGTGAGAAATATTTAAATGCACGCTTTACCTTCAATAGATTTGTCGTTGGGGAGAGCAATGAATTTGCCTACTCAGTATCAAAGGCATTAGCCAATGGCTCTCATTCTCCTTACAGTTCGCTCTATTTAATGGCCCAAACCGGTTTGGGAAAAAGCCACCTAATCCAGGCCATTGGTAATACTATTCTCCAGAAAAAACCCTCGGCAAAAGTTCTTTATATTACTACAGAAGATTTTACCAATGAGATGATATATGCATTAAGGAATAATCTAATCACTCAATTTAAAAATAAATACCGTAAGGTGTGCGATGTGCTTCTTTTGGAAGGATTACATTTCCTCAGTGGGAAAGAAAAAACACAGACTGAAATCGGCTATACACTTGATTCTTTGTTTAATGATGAGAAAATGGTTATATTTACTAGCCCCCTAATGCCAGAAGAAATCCCGAATATGAAAAAGATGCTTATCTCCAGGTTCACCTCTGGTGTGATAACAAGCATTGAAAAGCCTGGCTTTCACACACGGCTCAATATCTTAAAACAAAAGGCCCTCGAGCGGGAAATTTCCCTCCCAGAAGATGTAGCCCTTTTCATGGCTGAAAATTTAACGCAAGATGTAAGGCAACTTGAAGGAAGTCTTGACTCTCTTAAGGCCATCTCCTTTTTCCTAAAAAAGGAGATAAAAGTGGATTTGGCAAAAGAGATAGTTAAACAACTCATTCCTGCCAAACATCTTGCAAGAGTCGAGGATATTCAGAAAGTAGTTTGTAAATATTTTAAGATTGACAGAGATGCGCTTAAATCAAAGAGTAGAAAAAAAATTATCACCTATCCACGAAGTATAGCCATTTATCTATGCCGTAGATATACTGATAAATCCCTGGAATCTATCGGTCATTCCTTCAACCGAAATCATTCAACAGTGTTATATGATGAGGAAAAAATTAAAAAGAATATTAAAATTGACGATGGCCTTAGAAGGGAGGTAGAATTTCTCTGTCGACAAATCGAAGATAGGATTGCATGATAAAAAAACTTGCCCTTTTATTTCTGCTATTTTTCCTTTCTATTTTTACCCTTTATCTTATCTTTCTTTCAATTACATCTATTTCCATCGGCCTGATTAATATAGAGAGGTCTGGATTTTGGATGCCTATTTTGTGTGGGCTTTTGATATTCTTTTTGACTATATTTATGATAAGGTTCATAGGATATATTTTTAGACAAACGAAGGCTAAAGATAAATATCCATATGTAAAATCATAAGTGCCTAAAGCCTGCCCTGGCGCGACTTCCCTGGCAAATATACCAATTTCTATCTTGTTTATAAGTCCTGGCAATACAGCCTAAGCATTGCATGCCAGGCCTGCCCGCCATCCGGCAGGCGGGTCTGGGCCAGGGGTGCGAGTTGTTATAATATCGCAATGGGCACTGCATAATTCTTAGCCTTGCTTTTTTAGGTATACAGTGATTGTAATCGGTCTGGGCCAGGGTTTAAAGTTTTCTGTAAGTAAGCAGTATGCAGCTCATTTTACCCTATTTCCTGCTGCCTATACTATATCCAATCCCTATTTCAAAATTCGTAATTCGCAATAACTAAATGTTTAACTTCTAAACTTCTTACCTTGCCACGAGTCTCTATCGATGAGAACTTGCTTAATCCGTAAAAGGGTCTCATTTTTTCTAAGTGACCATTCAGGTGCCACCAATTCAGTGGGATGGGGGTCTCCGGTAAGCCTCTGAATAACCATATCAGGGGGAAGGAGTTCCAAAAAATCACAAACAAGATTTACATATTCCTCTTGGCCCAGACATGTATATTTCCCTTCTAAGTATAATTTCTCCATCCCTGTCCCTTTAATAACATAGAGCAGGTGGATCTTAATTCCATCAATTTTCATTGCTGCTACAGCCTCTGCTGTGGCAAGCATATCAGCCCTATCTTCAAAGGGAAGCCCAAGTATCACATGGGTGCAGATCTTTATCCCCCTATTTCTGGTTGACTCTACGGCCCTTTTAAAGCAGTTGACATCATGACCCCTGTTTATAAATCTAAGTGTTCTGTCGTGAATAGACTGGATCCCGTATTCGATCCAGATAAGATGTTCCTTTGTATAACCTTCAAGAAGGGTAAGTATGGATTCATCTATACAATCCGGCCTGGTGCCTATAGACAATCCAACAATATCATCTATTGCAAGCGCCTCTTCATAGAGGGCTTTTAGCCTCTCATAGGGCCCATATGTATTTGAAAAAGACTGAAAATACGCAATAAACTTCTTTGCCTTATATCTCTTCCTCAAAAACTCTTTGCCTCTCATTATCTGTTCTGTAATGGATATTCCTTCTTTGAAGGCACCTGTACCAGATCCACGGGAGTTACAATATATACATCCACCTGTTGAGATGCTTCCATCTCTATTTGGGCAGGTCAACCCTGCATCCAGAGATATTTTTTGTACCCTGCAGCCAAAGATGTTTCTAAGATAGGAATTAAGATCATAATAACGATTTTTCATTTTTATCTGTCTTGTATTATTCACAAACATAAAAATATGATAATGTCAGCAGGCAATTATACTTGTATTTCTATACACTTATACAAAACACAATAATTATAACATCTTTGTTGTAATAAAGTCGAATTAGTCTATTTATATAGTCATTTCAACGGACAACTGGCAACCATCAACTGACATTTTAAAAAATCCTGTTATATACATTTTAACCGTAAAATTGTAAAATGTTAAATAAAAGACTTAATGCTAAATATTTACCCTGTGAGATAAAGCTTCGCTGTTTAAAATGGCGTTAGGTAACCAATACCTTTACAACTACTTTACATCCCCTTCCAAATTATCTAATAGGGTTTACAGGATTTCTAAAAAATGAACTAAGTTATTAAAGAGGTGAATATGGACAAGCATCAGATTGCCGACATAATTCGGAAGAGATTAAACCTGGAAGATCAAGAGTGGTCAATTATTGAAAAGAATCCCAAGTTCCAGCAACTGTTTCAAAATGCCATTGAGGCAGCCAGATACCGATTGGTTGCTGAAGTAATTGAGTCAAAAGGATGTCATTCAGGACATGTCGTTGGCCAAAAGCTTTTCTTTGACAGTTCAGGTAATCTCCTCACAAAAGAAAGCCCTGATCGCATCTGCTCCTTTTTGATGCCTAACCTAACGGTTTTGATCAATGCCTTTTTTGAAAATTTCATGAATGGTCGAAATCCAAATGAGGTGATGTTTAACACCACTGGATGTTTTGATACTTGCCCCATGTGTGGTGGATGGGGACATGTTGTTGTTAAAATGACTGCAGAATTAAAGTCCTGATCAAATAGCCCTTATTTTTATCTCATAACGATTAAATTTTTTGTGGTGAAATGGGGTGGCTTGTAAAGGCAGATAGGGAAACTGACCAAAATGTAACAATCCCGGCCTTTATAAAGCTGCATGATAGCGATCCTCAGTACGCGGTTTGCAAAGAAGATTACAAACTGTATTGGAAAGTTCTCGAGTGACGACCTGACTTATCACTAAATAGCAGTATCTGCGAATAAGATAACGAGCCCCGAGCGGCACCGCTGCAAGCCGTCTGTGCAGCGTCCGCTCGGGGGATAGGTAGGCCGGAAACTTTATTAAGTGTGTTACGTGGGCGTGTTGCAATATGCGGCAAATAAACTCCTCAAGTTGGCCAGTTAACTCGGTGGCTACACAAGTGTGAGCTACAACTCACTCAGCAATTTAAGGAAATCATCTCGTTCTACAGCCGGCATAGTATTGGTTTTAGCGCTGATCAGGGCGCCTACTCTGGCTGCAGCCTTCATAGCTGCTCGATTGTCGGGAAATTCCGATACCGACAATATATCGTAAGCACCCAGAAGACCGTAGACATGCAAGATTTCACCTTTCTCTTCGGCTACAACCTGCTTGACCTTTTCAAATCGTTCAGGTCCACCACCCTGAATGGGCCCTGTGTAGTTGTATAAGGTGACGTATGTTGGCATCACAACCTCCTTTCGCTAAAGGTTTTAAAGTGTGAAATATTTCAATGGGGCATGGCGCAGTTTAATGGTCTAAGATTTCCCCTTTTTTGGTTACAAAATAATCGCCTCAAAAGAGGTATAGAACCCCTTGGAGGCTTCACATCGGCATCTTCAGAGGACCTCTTCTCATGATTACTCCTAAAGGTTTAGATTATGAAAGATACCTATTAACAATTTGGGGATTCTTATTAATTAGGATGCCACAAGGGAAACAAAAGTCAAGCCTGAATTATTAGGTAGAAAAAACGGATGCAAAATACCAAGTATCGGAAAACAAACAGATGGGATCTGATAAGGGTTCTTTTCTACTTTTCTGTTTTAAGAGGTACTGTATTGCTTTATAGGCCAAAGTTACTCATGGGGTTGTAACAATATATTGTGGGAGGAAAAGGTAAGCAAAAAATTCAGCGTGCCATAGTTGAAATTCACGATAATCAAGATTTTATTAAAGACTTGATTTGGTAGTCATAAGTTTTTCGGCTTTCAAATTTTCAACAAGCATAGCAGCACCATGCAATTTAGGTGAAGAAGCGCATATGCAATATGTAGACATTACAACCAAAAAGGCAGGGTCACTTCTGACCCTCCCTTAGATAGTCGATGATTGTATAGGGGATTAGATAAGTTAAAGGCTCTTTGTTCTCGAAATTAACTACGGAGAAATGCTAGCCCATTTGCTCACCCTCATCCAAGCCTCTCTACGCTCGTCCTGCTCTCTTCGCTCTTTCCAGCTCCTTCTCTCAATCCCGCCGTTTATTAAGTAATCAAGATAATATAACCTGCGCCTATCTTCTCCAAAGCGCCGATCAATAATGAAATGCCTCATGTCTAACATGCTGTATTCTCCTCAGCTAACTTTCTGTAAAATGATCCTGCCCTGAATCTCTTACTGGTGAGTTAGATTAGCTCTTCCTGAATTCTACCAATTTGATTATATCAGGACCATCCTTAAATTGATCTCATAGCAGATTGGTTTATTTTCTAAACGTTCTAAGCCCTTGGCTCCAAAACATGCGGTAGCCAACTCCAGAGTGTGATAGTCCAGTTCAAAACTATCCCAGCCCAAAAAATGCAGTTGTTTGTTTACCTATAAAAGGTTCATATAGGGATTAGCTACAATGGTATTTGCCAAGTCCCTGATAAAGCCATAAATCATAATTGGCTCTATCCCCTTTTCTTCCAATCGATTTATTAAAATCATTATAAGCTCTTCCATCTTCTACTCCAATCTCATGGATGATAAAGAAGAAATAGTTGCCTCAGGGACAGCGACCGGCGGTATGGTAGAGATGATAAGATCGAAAAGCATAGATTTTTCTGGTGCTAATTGAGAAGCATGCTCTCCTGTGAATACAAGTTCTAATGATCTGCCTTTTAGGACATCAAGACGATTATGGAATACATTCAATCCAAAAGGATGTATATCTCCCAGACAACTGGTATGTATGAAGACTTTTGAAGTTCGATGCGAATACCTTTTTAGATTCCCGAGAAGTTCGTGTGCAGAAATCCCATCGAAATCGCCCATCAATCTCAGGTGCAGGTTTTCACTGTTTCTGTGAATAGAGATCCGAAAATTTGTTGCCATAATGATCCTTCTTCGTATTTCAATATATACAGCAAAAATCATGCAAAGTTTTGTACTTTCAAAATAACCTTAAATTTCAAATAGTTACATTAATCTTAAAAAATATATATTGAAAGAATGGCGAGAAAATACCCATTTATGGGAAATAAAATTCCATTTCTGTGCTAATAATTTACCCATTTTTAGCTGGAGAAATAGGAAAAAGGCGAAATGAAAAGTCACTGATTGTTACTACGAAATCCATGCTTCGCTTGCAAACCATGTGTATGTATTGGGATTTTTTTAGAACTTTAACCTTATCTGCAAAAGTAGTATAGTAGTATTGTTTCGTTGTATTTTAATTGTGAAGAGAGTGTATTAAAACTTATAGATAGTAAAATTTTTTTCATAGAGTCAATGACATGAATTATTATCAAAAAAAATATGACATTATCGTTGTTGGGGCAGGTCATGCCGGATGTGAAGCAGCCCTGGCAGCTGCCCGAATGGGGTGTAGGGTCTTGATTATGACTATAGACCTGGATGGAATAGCAAAAATGCCCTGCAGCCCTTCTATTGGAGGAGTAGCCAAGGGACAGTTGGTAAAAGAGATCGATGCCTTAGGCGGTGAGATGGCCAAGGTAACAGATAAAACTGCAATACAGTACCGGCTTTTAAATACCAAAAAGGGCCCGGCTGTTCAATCCTCACGCACCCAGAATGATAAAATCAGGTATCATATCGCCATGAAGGAAGTACTTGAAAAGGAGCCTAACATAGATATTAAACAGGCCATGGTTGAAAGACTTGTAGTGGAAAATAATCATATAGTAGGGATTGAGGATCAAACAGGATTTGGTTATCAGGCCCAGGCAGTAATCCTGGCTACAGGAACATTTTTAAAGGGTTTGGTACATATCGGTTTTACCTCTATAAGGGCAGGGAGAGCGGGTGAGTTTGCATCCTATGGACTGCCCGATAATTTGAAAGAATTAGGTTTTACACTTGGAAGGATGAAGACAGGTACTCCTGCACGATTAAAAAAATCAACCATAGACTTTACCAGATTTGAAAGACAAGAAGGAGACGCGAATCCCAGACCATTTTCCCTTTTTACAAAAGAGATCAAAATCAACCAGGTCCCATGCTACATTGGTCATACCAATAAAAAAAGCCATCAGATCGTAAGAGACAATTTAGAGCGCTCGGCCCTTTACGGAGGAAAAATTACTGGGGTTCCTGCACGGTATTGCCCCTCTATAGAAGATAAGATAGTGCGGTTTTCTGACAGGGACAAACATCAAATCATACTCGAACCTGAGGGGTTAGATACAGAGGAAATTTATGCAAGCGGTTTGGGAAATAGCCTACCTATGGATATACAGATTCCTTTTGTGAGATCTGTTGAGGGACTGGAAGAGGCTGAGATCATGAGACCAGCGTATGCAATTGAATATGATTATGTAGACCCTTTGCAGCTATTTCCTACCCTTGAAACAAAACGTACCAAAGGATTATATATGGCTGGTCAGATCAACGGAACCAGTGGATATGAGGAGGCAGCCGGACAAGGGATGTGGGCAGGTATTAATGCAGCATCAAAAATTCAAAAACGACCACCCTTTCTTCTTGATCGATCAGAGACATATATTGCCGTTATGGTAGATGATCTTGTTACCAGAGGAACGCAGGAGCCTTACAGGATGTTTACTTCCAGAGCAGAATACAGGCTGCTGCTCAGAGAAGATAATGTGGACGAGAGATTAATAGAAAAAGGTAATGAATTAGGTCTCATTAATGATGAAACAGTGATTGAGATGAAAGAAAGACAGAGGGAGATCTTCGCAGAGGCTCATAGGATAAAAAGTGCCGTAATAGCTCCCTCAAAGAAGGTAAATGATTATCTGGTGAAGTCAGGATCAAGTCCAATAAAGAATGCAACCTCCCTGGGTCAAATCCTCAAAAGGCCGGAGTTAAGTTATCAAAATATTGCCATCTTAGATGAACACACTAAAAAGATAGACGAAAGCATTGCACATAAAGTTGAAATTGAGATAAAATATGAAGGATACATTCAGCGGCAACTAAAAGAGGTTGAGAAATTCAAGAATCTGGAAAAGATAAAGATTCCACAAGAGTTTGACTATATCAAGGTCCATGGTCTTTCTAATGAATTAAAAGAAAAACTTCTCCTTATAAAACCTATCTCATTAGGCCAGGCATCAAGGATAGCAGGTATTACACCTGCTGCAATCTCAATCATTATGATCTATCTAAAAAAGGGCGGCTCATTGTAATACCTAGGTTGAGCGGTTCACCGTTCACGCCTGCCCGCCGGACGGCAGGCGGGGTTCCCGGTTGAAACTCCCTAATCCCGCTGCAAAGCGGGATTAAGAAAAAGAAAATAAATTGATAAATACAAATCTCATGTTTCACCCAACCCGCCTGCCAAAGACTGGTATGGCGGGCACGTGGGTGAAAGACGATAATCTGAGTCACGCCTCATGCAGCATCAATAAAGCTAAGAATATCAGTCCCGATGTGATCGGGATAACCTTTGAACCCCTGGCCCAGACCTGAATTTGTACTGGTCAATTATAGAGACTCAAATTTGGGAATCCGGCATGGGTTTTACTATGTTTCAATCGTGTCGCGCCCCTGGCCCAGACCTGCCTACCTCCCCAGCGGGGCAGGCAGGCCTGTCCCGATACAATCGGGATTAGGCTGTATTGCCAGGACTTATAAATAATATAGAAATTGCAATATTTGCCAAGGAAGTCGCGCCAGGGCAGGCAGGGCGGGCTTGAATCCCGATTTCATCGGGAAACCTGGAACCGCTCACTTTAGGTAATAACAAGTCACTTGTTAATGTAGCCTGTTCGCAATGGAATGGTGGCAGGTAATATAATTATAAGTTTAATCGCTTTTTATAACTTATAAAGCTCGAAACCGAGTATATAACTATCGCTACCCAAACAAGACCAAATGAAATTGCATGTGTTCTGGTAAACAGTTCTTTGTAAAGAAGCACGCCCACGAGCAATTGACCGGTAGGGGCAATATATTGTAAAAAGCCAACCGTCGAATATTGAATCCTCCGTGCACCATGGGCAAAGAGAAGTAAGGGTATTGCAGTTACCAAACCTGCTCCTGTGAGCAGTACATCCGTGTGCAGACCAATAGACAAAAAAGCTCCTGATCCTTGGATACTCAAAGCAATAACATAGACAAGTGCAATAGGTGTTAGAATAGCAGTCTCGAATAACAAACCGACCATTGATCCAGCCTTGGCTGTTTTTCGGAGCAACCCATAAGCCCCAAATGTAAATGCAAGGGTAAAGGCAATCCATGGTACTCGACCATAATGCAAAGTTAAAAAGAGCACTCCAATAAACGCAAGCACTACTGAAAGAATCTGCCATCGGTATAAGCGTTCTCGCAAAAAAATCATACCCAGACAAACATTCACAAGCGGATTAATGAAATACCCAAGACTTGCTTCAACAATCTGGTTTGTATTAACAGCCCAAATATATATTAACCAATTAGTAGCAAGCAAAAAGGATGTGAATAGAAATCTTGGTACATCCCGAGAGAAGGATATAATGGAGTTGACCTCCTTCCATCGCCGTTGAACAGAGACCAAAAATAGTATAAATACAAACGACCAAACCACCCGATGTGCCAGAATCTGAGTTGAAGGTACATGATGTAAGGCCTTCCAGTATATAGGGAAAATTCCCCAAAGAAAAAATGCACTGACAGCAGTTATTGCACCTTTAGTAGTGGTATCCATTCGCTATGTAATGAATTATAGGTGATATGTTAGGTGTTTAAAAAATAAATGAATCAATTATATTTTACACCAAAAAATGGAAAAAAAGAAAATTCTCTTTAGTGCATTATCTACTATTGATGGTCCCGTAAAAAGTCAGGCATCCCTTATTCGGCCATTATGAACGGAT
>CAZSWT010000057.1:0-18854 GCA_964611035.1 uncultured Desulfobacteraceae bacterium | reverse complement strand
CGTAGGATCATACCCCAAAACGCCGACCTGTGTCAACCGGATAGGCATGGTTTATTCTATAGAAGTCGACGAAATTTTATTTAAACATCCTGCAGTAGAAGGAGTTGTAACCATTGGCATTCCTGATCCCGAGAGACCGGGCAGCGAAAGAATAAAGGCATTTGTCAAATTGAGATATAATTTTAAAGGAAAGATAGAGGCCCAAGAAATTATTGATTACTGTAAGGAAAAAATGGCCGCTTACGCTGTTCCCAAATTTATTGAATTTAAAGATGATTTACCATTAACCGTAGCTGAGAAAATATTTAAGCGCGCCTTAAGAGAGGAAGAGATTAAAAGAATGAAAGAAAAAGGGGAGATCTAATTTTATCCCCTTCATTGCTTTTCTAAGGGTAAAATATACCTTTACATTAATCTTCATCGCAAAACTCTAAAAGTTCTAGAGGTATTGAATTATCCTTGATGTAAGAGGAAAGAGATGAATAATAACTGTTTGTGCTATCCCATCTTACTTGAGGATGAGTTCTTCTAGCTTTCGCTTGGGCACATGGTGGATATCTTTTTGGTCACGCCAGTACTGAATATCACCTCCAGGCTCAAAGTCTTCAAGAACTATAGTCTCTGCGGGTTTACCCAGGGCCAGGACGAGCCTTATCCTTAGGTGATCAGGGATATCCAGTTCGTTCCGAAGTCTTTCCTTTTGAATTGCCCCCATCATGCACCCTGCGAGACCCTTTTCTACAGCTCCCAGTAGAATTGTCTGAGCGGAAATGCCGTCATCGCACCACCAGTCCTCGGTGATTGTCTTGTCTATAAGGATGACGATGTAGGCCGATGGACGCTGCCCGGGAGCAGGGCCAGCCCAATCCTTGAGAGAGGCAGCCCAGGTCAGGCTTGGAAAAATGCGGTCATTTGTTTCGGGGTCAGCAGAAAGGATGTACTTAAGGGGCTGACGGTTGGCAGCTGAGGCAGTGCATCTCGCAAGTGCCACCAGCTCTACCAAGGTATCTCGAGGGATAGAGTAGGACTCTTCAAAGCGGCGACAGCTCCGATTGCGTAAAACAAGGTCATGTAGACTGTTCATGACGTTTCTCCTTTCCGGTTAGCTACCTTTTGGCAAAGAAATGACAAAATCTCTTTTGGATGATGGTACTATAGGATAAAGAACCTTGTGGGTCAATAGGGAAACTAAGAGTAGGCCCGCGATGGACTGACTACTGAACGCTTTCTTCCCTTTTATTTAATAGTTTAAGTCTTAGCCTTAGATATTCCTTGCCGGCCTTTTCGTCGTCTGGTGAGATATCAAGGATCTTTTTATATACCTGTAAGGCTTGATCAAGGTTACCTGTCCCTTCATGTATCTTAGCGAGCTGGTGAAGTAGATTGGTATTATTTGGCCTCAATTTTAGAGCTTCCATAATTTCCGTTACAGCTAATTCATTTTTTTTCAATTTGAGGTAGGCGAGGATCAAATACTGTCGTAACTCAAAATTATTGGGATTTTCCTTCACGCCCATAATCATGTATTGTGCTAATTGTTCAAATTCGTCCAGGGCTGTAAGATGGTTAAAAATGTAGCTATAATAAGCAACCTTCTTTGGGAAAAATTTGATCAGCTGTATGGCTTGATTGAAGGCAAGATCATTCCTTTTTTGTCGTTGATAGATATCAAAGAGTGCCTCCCTGGCCTGTGCATCTTTTGGGTCAATTGTAACCAATTTCTCAAAGTAGTGGAGACCTTTTTTCAGATTTCCTTGCTCTGTCTCCAATACCCCAAGATTAAATAGGATAATTTTATTTTTCGGATCATGAGATAAGATCTTTTTATAGATATTCCTTAAGGCTTCCTTATCATCTCCTTTTTCTACTATATTAGCTAACAGTATAAGGGCCTCTAAATGATTGGGCTTTCTTTTAAGGATCTCTTTTACATACTTTTTTGCCTCCTTTAATTTATTCTTATTAAAAAGAGATTGTCCAAGCCGTAACCTGCCCTCAATATCATCCTTTTTTAACTCTAATGCAAAACGCAGGTATTTTTCGGCCAATTTTGGCTTCTTAAGATCATCATATATTGATCCTATATTGTAATAGAGGTTTGGGTCTTTTTTGTCATATTTGGCTGCCTTGAGATACCACTGGAGGGCCTTGTTTTTTTGACCAGCTTGAAATAATAGATAGCCTACATTTTTCATGCATGTTATTTTTTCACCTGTGGTTAATTGTGGAAGAATGATGGTATATTGTTCTACAGCCTCTTTTATTCTCCCTTTTTTTTCAAGAAGCTCTGCAAGGCGAAGCCTGAGGTCCAGATCTTCAGGTGAATTGATAAGAATTTTCTTTAATGTAGCGATAACCTTATTATAGTAGTGTAGATGTTCATAGGCATCTAACACTTTTTTCATAAGGTTCAGGCCCGCCTGCCGTCTGGCGGGCAGGTCTTCTTTTTCTTTAAGTATGATCTCGATGATATGGGCTCCCTCTTTCCACCTCTTTTGGGCCAGATATTCATCTGCAAGCCTCATCTTTATCTGAAAATTACCCTTTTCTTCTTTAGTTGCTGTTAGCAAGAAATTTATCCTTTTTTTAGGATCTATTATCCTATTTGCCTTTGTTAGCCAATCTTCTAAAGAAGGGGAGATTACAAGGCCTACCTCACCTATTTTATTATTTTTGTGCATTATATTTATCGTATAGTTATAGTGGTGAAACATATCTTGGTCAGGAAGGAGTTTTGCTACCACTGTCTGCGTTTGAAGGGCATTAACATCAAAACCTTGAGAGTAAAGCCTTATTCCCTGGTTAAAAGGAATAGATGTTGATATCTTCACTATCCTAAGGCTATCAGAGGGATGAATGTGGAGAATCTGACCAGGCGTGAGTCTTTTTTTTTCACCGTTATGTTCAATTATTATGTGTTTGAATGCGGGAACTGGATGGAGCAGCCTGTTTAATGATATTTTAAAATAATTGCTACCAGGGCCACCAATGAGTAGATAAAGAAGTCCGGATAAAAAAAGAGCTACCACTATGAAGATAGCCCTTTTCTTTCTTCTCTTTTTCCAGCGAATGGTCTCCTCTTTAAACAATTAGCTTCCCTTCTTTCGTCTATTAGTCCTGACGCCACCTCCTTTTGATACCTGACCGCTCCATATTAGAAGAACAGGGCTTGCTATATAAATAGAAGAATACGTGCCAACCAGTATACCGACTAAGAGGGCAAAGGCAAAATCGTGGATCACTCCTCCGCCTAAGATAAAAAGGAATGCAACGACAGTAAGGGTGGTCGCTGATGTTAGCAAGGTACGGCTTAGGGTTTCATTTATGCTATGATTTATTACCTCTGCAAAATCGCGATTCCGTTGGCGCCGGTAGTTTTCCCTGATCCTGTCAAAGACAACGATTGTATCATTTAGGGAGTAGCCCACTATAGTCAGGAGTGCGGCTACAATAGGTAATGTTATTTCCCGGTTTGTGAGAGCAAATGCGCCCATTGTGATGATTACATCATGAAAGAGTGCAACAATGGCACCGAGGGCGTATTCAAGACGCAGGGACCAGCATAGGCCAATAGTAATGAGAAGGGCAGCAGCAATGAGCCAGATAATACTCATTCCTATGGCTGAGATAATATAGACTCCAAAGGCAAGGGAGGCTGCCATAATTATACTCATAGTCCATTTGTATTCAAACCTTCCAGATATGTATATGACCATAAAGAGGAGCGCATAAAAGATGGCAAAGAGGGCCTTTTCCCTTAAATCTTTCCCGACCTTTGGCCCAACCATCTCCACCCTCCTGATTTCTACATTCGCCTCCCCAAACATGCTATTTAAAGATTTTTTAACCTCCTCAGATAAGCCGCTAAGCTCAATATTACTTTTACTTACCCTTATCAGGTATTCAGACTTCCCCTTTTCTCCAAATGCCTGGACGATGCTATCTTGCATACCGATAGGTCTTAAGGCCTCTCTGATTTCACCTGGTGTTACTTGGTGGTTGAATCGCACTTGAATAAGTACACCGCCAGCGAAATCGACACCATAATTAGGTCCACCGCGAAACAATAACAGAAGGATGGTTAACAGTATCAAAGCGCCAGATAGAAAAAGGGCAATCTTTCGCTGCCCAATAAAATTGATATTAATATCCGGTTTTATAAATTGCATATTCTTGTCTCTCAATAATGATGTTTGTTGGGTTTATCATGTTCATAGAGTTCATGGAGTTCTAACCCAACAAACCCAAGCAACTCAATAAACATTAGATGCTTACCTTTTTCATGCCCCGTTCAATAATGAAGTAATCGAAGATTACCCTCGTAATGAATATAGCTGTGAAAAGGCTGGCAATAATACCAATGCTCAGGGTCACAGCAAATCCCTTCACAGGCCCTGTTCCAAATTGAAATAGAACCAGGGCAGCGATTAAGGTGGTAATATTAGCATCAAGGATGGTTACGAGGGCCTTGCTATAGCCACTGTCAACTGCTGCCCGTGGGGTTTTCCCTAATCTTATCTCTTCCCTGATCCGTTCGAATATAAGCACATTGGCATCTACAGCCATACCTATAATCAGGATGATGCCCGCTATACCAGGCAGTGTTAAGGTGGCACCGAAAAATGCCAGGCCTGCTGCGATGAAGAGTATATTTAAAAGAAGGGCCAAATCTGCCAGAAGACCAGCAAATTTATAGTAGAAAAACATAAACAGGATAACAACAATACCTCCGATTATCATTGATTTAAGACCCTTAGTGATGGAGTCCTTTCCAAGAGAGGGTCCTACTGTTCTCTCTTCAATGATCTTTACTGGAGCTGGTAGGGCACCTGCCCTCAGGACAATGGCCAGATCCCTGGACTCTTCCATAGTAAATCTGCCGGTGATCTGGGCCCTGCCGCCGGTAATTTTATCCTGTATAACCGGTGCACTATTTACAACGCCATCCAGTACAATAGCCAACCTCTTTTTAATATTGGCCCCTGTAATTTGCCCAAAGAGCCTTGCCCCCCGGGAATCAAATGAAAGCGAGACATACGGTTCATTGTATCGACTGTCTATCTGAACCCTTGCATCGGTTAGATACTCTCCGGTTATAACAGCCCGCTTTTTTAAAAGAAAGGGGATCTTTCTTTTAGAGCCAGCCTCTCCCTTTGTCTGGTAGAGGATCTCATCCCCTGATGGTATATTTCCCTTTAATGCCTCTTCAAGGCTATTATCCTCATCCACCAGTTTGAATTCCAGGAGTGCGGTCTTTCCTATAATATCAATAGCCCTTTTAGGATCCTTTATCCCGGGAAGTTGAACTAAAATTCTGTCCCTCCCTTGGGGCCGGATATCAGGTTCTGCTACTCCAAACTGATCGATCCTATTGGTTATTGTTTCTACTGCCTGATCTACTGCCATCTTCTTGATATGCTGCTGGGCATTTTGAGAAAGGATTAATTCCAGATTAAGATCGATGTTGCTAAAAGATCCAGGTTCAACAGAAAGGTCTGAAAAATCCTTTTCAACCATCTCTTCTACGGTCTTTCTGTCCTCGGCTCTAATTAAGGTAAGCCCAATCCTGTCAGAGCCGATTCTTTCTAGCGCCTGATACCTGATCTTGGCCTTTCTGAGGCTGTATTTTATATCCTCAATCATCCTCTCAAGGTGGCTTTCCACGGCCCTCTGGGTCTGAACCTCTAAGACAAGATGTATACCACCTTTCAGATCAAGTCCGAGATGGATCTTTTCCTCAGGTAGTATATTAGGCCACCAGGAGGGTAGGGTTTTGCTCAGAGATGGAGTCAGATAGATCAATGCAACAGCAACAACAATAAGAATAAATAATCCACGCCACTGTAATTTTTTCGACACAATTTACTCCTTAGCTCGCAGTCTGTGACTTTCCGATTACCCCTGCTATAGAGCCTCTTGTAATCTTAACCCTGACTTTTGGGGATATTTCGACTGTAAGGACATCGTCACCCAAACCAGTTATAACACCGTGTAAACCCCCGGAGCTCACTATTTTATCCCCTTTTTTCAGGTCGGTAAGAAGCTGCTTATGCTGTTTTGACTTTTTTTGCTGGGGTCTGATTAAGAGAAAGTAAAAAATGGCAAATATAATGATCAGAGGTAAAAATGCACCCAGACCGCCACTACCTCCTGTTCCTCCTCCTCCTCCAGTACCCATAGCGTAAACTAAATTAAACATGTATTTCCCTCCATTTCTCTTTAAGATTTATAAAGATTTTATTTCCCTTCTATAAAAACCGTGGCTAAACTCAGCCAGTCTGTCATCTCGTATGGCCTGCCGGATCTCTTTCATGAAATGAGTGTAATAATAGAGATTATGAATTGTATTTAATCTAAAGGAAAGTATTTCCTTTGAAAGAAAGAGGTGTCTTAAATAGGCCCGTGAGTAATGAGAGCAGGTATAACATCCACACCCCTCTTCAATAGGGGAGCTGTCTTGTGCATAACGTGCATTCTTTATTACAAGCTTTCCCTTATTAGTAAATAGCATACCATTTCTGGCATTGCGAGTAGGCAATACACAATCAAACATATCCACACCCATTTTAACTGATTCAATTATGTCCTCAGGTGTTCCTACTCCCATAAGGTATATTGGTTTTTCCTCTGGAAGAAATTCCATTGTTGCCTTAATCACTCGCTCTCTTGTATGTTTATCTTCTCCGACGGATAAACCGCCTAAGGCATAGCCGTCAAATCCCATACTTACAAGGCCCTTGGCACTCATTTCGCGCAGTTCGGGATACACTCCACCCTGAACAATTCCAAAAAGGGCTTGCCCGTTTTTTTTTCCTTCCTCAAGACATTGCCGGGCCCATTGTTCAGTAAGTTTAACTGAGGCACGAACATAATCATGCTCAGCACCAGAGGGTGTGCATTCATCAAAGGTCATGATGATGTCTGCTCCAAGGGATCTCTGGATTTCCATAACCTTCTCAGGACCAAGAAAATGGGTTGAACCATCTAAATGTGACCTAAACGTAACCCCCTCAGGTGATATTGTCCTCAGTTTTGAAAGGCTGTATACCTGAAATCCTCCACTATCAGTCAGAATTGGCCCTGACCAGTTCATAAAGCGGTGAAGACCACCGATGTTTTCTATTAGTTTATGGCCTGGCCTAAGATACAGATGATATGTATTGGCCAGAACTATTTCAACCCCTATATCTTTTGCCTCCCCAGGTGAAATCCCTTTAATAGCTCCTGAAGTTCCAACAGGCATAAATACTGGGGTTTCAAGTCTGCCATGATCTGTTACTATTTCTCCAAACCTGGCATTGTTTGATTTACACCTTTTTAAAACTCTGAATTCCAAAGAATTGAGTCCCTTTTTGACTTAACTTATTAGCATTGCATCCCCGTAGCTGTAAAATCTGTACTTGCTTTCTACTGCCCAGTGATAGGCCCTCGTAGTCAAATCAAGTCCTGCAAAGGCCGCGACCATAAAAAAAAGTGAAGAACGGGGTAAATGAAAGTTTGTTATAAGGGTATCAATGACCTGAAATTTAAATCCCGGATAGATCAACAGATCAGTAGTTCCAGAATCAGTTACTATTTTTCCTTTTCTTTTAAATATCGTCTCCAAGGTCCTCACAACTGTGGTACCCACAGCAATAATTCTTCTTCCCTCTTTTTTTGCTCTATCAATAGAGTTTGCAGAATGATGCCCTACAAAATATGCTTCTTTCCCTAATCGATGATCCCTAATGTCCCTTACTCTTACAGGTTTAAAGGTATCATGCCCAACCAGTAGGGTTATGCTGACTATATCTACACCCCGGGATTGAAGAGACTCAAGCAGCTCATGGGTAAAATGAAGACCGGCTGTAGGTGCTGCAATTGCTCCTGAAAAACGGGAGAATATAGTCTGGTATCTTTCCCTATCTTCATCTGATTGTCTATCATTGTTGTCTCTTTTAATATAAGGAGGCAGTGGAAGGCAACCTCTTTTTTTCAATACATAATTAAGGCTGTGTTTGCCCTCAAATCTGAGCTGGACCATTCCATGTTCACCGAGTCTTTTCACAACAGCTATCAGGCCGTCTGGAAACAGTAGAGTACCTCCTGTTTTTGGCCTTTTTGATGCCTTCGCCAGGCACCAGCGGGTTTCCTGGTCATTTTTTGGTGGCCTGGCAGGGTGATCAAGAACCAGAATTTCTACTCTTCCCCCAGTTTCCTTTTGGCCATATAATCTGGCTGGTGTCACCCTGGCGTCATTTACAACCAACAGGTCGCCCTCTCTGAGCAATGAAGGGAGATCAAAAAAATAAGAGTCGGAGATGTCTCCTGTAGCCCTTTTTACACTGAGAAGACGTGATCCATCCCTTTCCCGGGCTGGCTTCTGGGCAATTAATTCAGTAGGGAGGTCATAGGCATAATTTTCCAAGCGATATATTTGTATATTGTTTACTCTTTTCATACTTGCTTTTCTAAACTTCTCAACCAAATATTGAATATATGTAATAAGGAAATTTTTAAGATATTAACTACCTAAAGATATAAGTCAAGAGAAGTCCGAAACACATGGCCAGAAAACCAATTATCCGTAATTGATTATCAGGTACCTGTTGGATTTGTTGTAGCCACTTTTTCATCTTATCGGGAAATGCCAGATACGGTAACCCCTCAACAATTAAGACAAGCCCCAAAAGGCAAAATAATAATTTCATCTAACCGTTCCGATACAATGAATGATAGGATATTGAACCTGACAACCTGGGTAGTTTGGGATATTGTACTATAGTACAAAGGGAAAATCCTCATTCTCTTTACTTCAAATATAGATCAAGTTGAGAGATGCTCAGCTATTTCGACTTTCCTCAGCGCCCTATGCCTTTATCATTGTCCAGATGCCTACGCAAATAAACCCAAGACCAGCTACCCACGAGAGATACTTGGGGTTTATATACTGGGCGAGAAATGAACCTACGAGAACGGCGATCCCTGATGCTGTGACAAGGGCACAAGCCGATCCAAGAAATACTGTAAGCTTGCTGTTCGTTGATCCCGATGCATAAAGGAGCGTTGCAATTTGAGTTTTATCTCCCAGTTCAGCGATGAATATAGTCGAAAATACCGTTAGAAGTAACTTTAAATCCATTAAAACCTCACTTTGAAGAATACATAATAATCTATCCGATACTTGGCCAGTGATCGTCCCATGGTCTCATCTGTTCATAGGCATAAGATGCCTGGAGCACTAAATCATCTCTTTGGCGCGGACCAATGATCTGAAGGCCCGCTGGAAGACCATTTTTTGTAAGACCAGCAGGAACAGTGGCAGCAGGGTGACCGGACAGATTGAAGGGATATGTGAAGGCGACAGCCCCAAGAAGTGGGATAGGGTGTCCATCAATCTCAGCTGGAGGAGGGCCTTTCGCAGCAAAGGCCTCTGTCGGCATGGTGGGGGTGATGAGGAGATCAAACCTCTCAAAAAGGTCTCCTAAAATTTGGTTCAGCTCTGTCCTTACTTTCTGCGCTTCAATATGGTCCTCTATGGAAAAGGATTTAATCTGATCAAGGGAGTTCACCAGGATTTTTCCCATCTCCTCACGATTTTTGTCAAGATCGTGGTATAGTTGACCATATAACTCACAATTGATGAGTTTGGACCAGGTTTCACCTGTATCTGGTAATGAGCCCTGCCAGAGCTCAATTTTGTGCCCCATTTCTTCAAAGGACGTGACTGCTTTTTCTAATAAGCTCATCACATCTTTTTGCACCCTGGCATATCCCAAAGTAGGGCTGAAGGCTATCCTGAGATTAATAGGAATATCTTCTATACATTTTAAAAAAGAATATTCTGGAGAGGGAAGCGAGTCAGGATCAGATGGATGATATCCAGAAACACAGTCCAGATAGAGGGCGGCATCTTTGACAGTCCTGGTAAGGGGACCCATGCACCAGATCGAATGTGTTTGGAGAAGAGGGAAGGGACCTCTGGGGATTCTCCCAAAGGATGTTTTTAATCCAAAACACCCGGAATATGAGGCTGGAATGCGTATAGAACCGCCTGCGTCAGAACCTGTAGCTATAGGAACCATTCCTCCTGCCACTGCTGCGGCAGAGCCCCCGCTGGATCCACCAGGTGTGCGTTCTGTATTCCAGGGATTTCTGGTCACACCATAGAGCATATTTTTTGTAAAACCGGTGAACCCAAATTCAGGGGTATTGGTTTTTCCCACAACAATGGCACCGGCTGCCTTAAGCCTTGCCACCTGGATTGAATCCCTTCGAGCAATATTGTTTTTGTAAGGAACTGACCCAAAACTGGTTACCATTCCTTTCACATCTTCGAGGTCTTTAACACCTATTGGTATGCCAATGAGAGGTCCAATCACTTCATTTGAAGCCATGCGCTTTGCTAAAGACTTTGCCTCATCCATTGCTTGCTCAGCCCTCACCGAGACAAATGCATTAAGAACAGGATTAACTGCCTCTATTCTTTGTAATGTTTTCTTCATCAGTTCAACGGGCGAGATGTCTTTAGACCTGATAAGTTTTGTGAGTTCTTGTGCAGATTTATAAAACATTGTGTTGAAACCTTTTCAATTAACTAAAATGTTTACACCATATTTGATTCAGTTTTTGAAATTGGAAATTAACAATTGTAAAATATCTCTTTATGTTTTGCTGGCTGAATAGTTACGCCCAATCAGCTTTTAGAATAAAAATTAGTTCTAGTCAACAGAGGATCTTTGACCCCTGCCTCTTCAAAGCCCTTTTTTCTTAAAAGGCAGCTATCGCACTTACCGCATGGGAGACCGTCTTTTCCAGGGTTATAACAGCTATGGGTCATTGAATAGTCCACACCTAAAGAAATCCCCTTTTTTATGATCTCCCCCTTTGTCATATCTATTAAGGGTACATTAATCCTTATTCCTTTTCCATCCATGCCTGCCTTTGTTGCAAGATTAGCTGTTCTTTGAAAGGATTCTATAAATTCTGGTCTGCAATCAGGATAGTTAGAAAAATCAATGGTGTTAACACCAATAAATATATCTGTTGCCTCGAGAACCTCGGCCCAGGAAAGGGCATAGGCCAAAAAGATAGTATTTCTTGCTGGAACATAGGTAATAGGTACACCACTTGAACTTATTTCTTTTAGTTTTCTCCCTTGAGGTATCGGAATGTCTTCTGTAAGTGCAGAGCCACCAATGATGTCCAGTTCAATGTGAAGGATGAGATGTTTTTTTGCCCCAAAATATTTTGCAACTTTCTGAGCTGCCTTAAGCTCAATCTTGTGTCTCTGCCCATAATCAAAGGTGAGGGCATATATATCATATCCCTTATGTTTTATTAGGGCCATAATCGTTGTACTATCCAGACCGCCACTTGCAAGGATAATAGCTTTTTTTTTCATCTCAAACCCCTTTTGTATGCTCTCCCCAGATATATTTGTGTAATTGGATTTGAAGCCTGACCGGCAAATTATCCGCCAGTATCCATCCGGCTAAGTCTTTGAGGTCTATCTTGTTAAATACAGGGGAAAAATTAATGAGTAGTTTTTTTCTTCTTTTTATGGCTGCAGCATCTAATACTTTTTTTGCATAAAGATAATCTTGCCGGTGAGCAATAACGAATTTTAGCTGATCATTGGGGGTCATATAATCCAAATTTTTCCAATAATTGTTGTTATCCATCCCACTTGATGGGCATTTAATATCAACGATCCGCGTACATCTTGTATCTACCGTACTTATATCCTGGCTGCCATTTGTCTCAAGCAGTACAGTGTAGCCTTTTTTAATAAGGGCTGCTATCAAATCGGGTGTTTCATCCTGGATAAGGGGTTCGCCTCCTGTCACTTCTATCAGGCTGCAGGCAAATTTCTTAACCGTGGCAAGAATACTGTCAAGTGGAATGTCATCCCCTTCTTCATATGCATATTTGGTATCACAATACGTACACCTTAGGTTACACCCTGTCAGTCTGATAAATATACAAGGAAAGCCGGCGAATGTGCTTTCCCCCTGTATGCTGTAAAAGATTTCATTTACTCTTAACATCGTAAGTGCCTAAAATGCTTAAAATTATTCATGATCCAGCAATTCCCAAATCCACAATCCCAAAATTTAAATAGCAAAAGTTATATTTTTCAAATAAACAACGGACCCGCCCGCCTCGCCTGAGTCCCGCAGAGCGGGACGATGGCGGGCAGGCAACTGACAATTATCAACGGACAATAACTAAAAGAGAACTTCCAAGAGATCCATGACTGATGAAACACCAATGATCTCCATATCTATCTTACCCTTTAATGCTTTTATGCTTTTTTTTGAGATCAAACATCGCGAAAAGCCTAACTTTAGAGCTTCTTTCAATCTGAGCTCGGTCTGGCTTACACCTCTGACCTCCCCGGAAAGGCCAACCTCGCCAAAGGTGACAGTATTTCTCGGGATCGGCTTATTAAGAAAACTTGAGGCAGTGGTTGAGATAATTCCAAGATCGATAGCAGGTTCGTCAACCCTTATCCCACCAGCCACATTTATGAATATATCTTTATTAGAAAGATTCACTCCTCCTCTTTTAGATAAAACTGCAACAAGCAGGCTCACCCTGTTTGGATCAACACCAATGGTGGTCCTCCGTGGTATGGCCAGTGAACTGGAACAAACAAGTGCCTGCATTTCTACCAGTAATGGTCTAGATCCTTCCATACAGGAAATAACGACAGAGCCACTAACATCGTTTGACCTCTCCTCTAAAAAGATCTCTGATGGATTGCCAACCTCTTTCAATCCATTATCCATCATCTCAAATACGCCTATCTCGTTAGTGGGACCATATCTGTTTTTTACAGATCGTAAAATTCTATACATATGGGACCCATCTCCTTCGAAATAAAGCACAGTATCCACTAAGTGCTCCAAAACCTTTGGCCCTGCTATTGCCCCATCTTTTGTTACATGTCCGATTAAAAATATTGCTCTTCCAGAGGTTTTTGCCAGGTTCATAAGCCTGGTTGTAACCTCTCTTACCTGCCCGATAGAACCTGGAGCAGAACTGAGAGATTCGGTAAAGATTGTCTGGATTGAGTCAATAACTATAATCTGCGGGGCAAGTTCATCAAGCCTCTCAATAACATCTTCCAAGCATGTTCCACTTAATAAATAAAGCTCAGATGAGTCAGCTCCAATCCTCTGTGCCCTCATCTTCATTTGTTGAATCGATTCCTCACTTGAGATATAGAGGGTTTTAAGCCCTTTTTGGGCCAATTTATGAACAACTTGCAAGATTAGGGTAGATTTCCCAATACCAGGATCTCCTCCGATTAGAACGAGGGACCCCGGCACAACACCTCCCCCCAAGATTCTATCGAACTCACTCAACCCTGTCTTATTTCTTGCATTTTTATCTAAAGTAACGGTATCAATCCTTTGAGGCCTATCAGCGAGATTTTGTCTTTTCCCCTTCTCCTGGGGGCCTATTTCAGTCAGTTCCTCTACAAATGAGTTCCAGCTACCACAATCAGGGCACCTGCCTAACCATTTTGGGGCCTTATACCCACAATTTTGACACACAAATATAGTTTTTTGCCTGGCCAATTTAATGTCTCCATATAGTTTTATGGTATAAGTTCAGCCACCAAGTCTCAAAGGCACGAAGAAATGATTCTGTATCTTATTAAAAATGATATTTAAAGAATTATATAATAATCTTGGTGCCCGCCCTGGCGCGACATCGCAGGAACATTATCATACTTTGTAAAGATTACGATATCCGTAGATATAAACCAACTCTTTGAAAATCAGGTCTGGGCCAGGGACTTAGTGTCTTTGTGGCTGAACTATTACGTTTTATGTTTCTTATGTTTCTTATGTTTATTGAGTTTATTGAGTTGATCTGAACGCAACACACACAGCTACGGACAACTGACCCGCCTGCCTCGCCTGAGCCCGCCCGGCATTCGCCTGAGGCGAAGCCGATGGCGGACGGGCGAGAGCGATGGCGGGTAGGCAACCATCAACGGACAATTGTTATTTTCTTTTATCAGTCTTCATTAGTCAATATAAAACAGTCCCTGCATTTTTAGTTCTCTAACTCCGAGGAAGAAAAATTAAAAGACCTTCTGGGTTGACAAAGTGGGGTGTGAAGATTAGGTTTGATAAAAATATAATAGAAAAAGGAGGAATAAAAGTGGGTGAACTTTTACAGGTAAATGACAATAATTTTAACGATGAAATAATTAAATCTGAGTTACCTTCCATGATTGACCTTTGGGCCCCATGGTGTCAGCCATGCCTTATTACCGGGCCTTGGGTAGAGGAACTTGCCCAGAAACATGATGGGAAGTTTAAGGTAGCTAAGATGAATGTTGATGAAAATCCTATGGTCCCTAATCAGTTTGGCGTAAGGGCAATTCCAACAATACTCCTTTTTAAAGGTGGTGAGTTGATGGATACTATCGTGGGTGCGGTAGGAAAGGCAAATATCGAAAAGGCCATGCTCAAGCTAGTATAGACAATTTGCAAATAATTTTATATGACCTATAGTATGTCTTATATACTCAAGAGATTTATTTTTCTTCAGGTGTTGATTTTTTTATTGAGTGGTTGCTCTCTTTTCGGTATTGGAGGAAAGAAGCCTGAAAAGTCCCCGGAAGAACTGATGAATCAGGGAATGTCAGAGTTTGAAGATGGCAATTATAGTTATGCAGTAGAGGCCTTTCAAAAATTAAAAGATAGATACCCTTACAGTAAATTGGCTATTCAAGCTGAATTAAAAATGGCTGATGCTCTTTTTAAAAAGAAAGAATTTGAAGAGGCCTTGGACGCATACATAGAATTTGAAAGGCTTCATCCGAAAAACAAATCTATTCCTTATGTAATTTACCAGCAGGGTATGTGTAACTTTCTCAGGATAAACACTATTGATCGGGATCAGACAAGCACAAAAAACGCCTTAAAAGAGTTTAAGAGACTGCGCAAAGAATTCCCTGAAAACCCATTTTCTTTGCTGGCCCAGAGAAATATGAGGAAATGTTATAGCACCCTGGCCGAGTATGAATTTTATGTTGGTTATTTCTATTTCAAGTCTGGCTATTATATGGCAGCGCTGAAGCGCTTTGAATATCTCATCACACATTATCCTGATCTTGGCCAACATGGAAAAGCACTCATCTACATAGCGAGATGTAGAGAAAAGCTGGCCGAAGAAAAATCACTCCTATAAATCCCATTACTCCTTCTTTTCGTCACCAAAATTTTAGTTGATTATTCATGTCAATTATGACATATATCATTCATGCGTTCATTCTTTAAAGTAAAAACAGCAGAGGATATCTTTGAATCTCTAAGAGATATCAAGACGGTGGGAACAGAATCTGTCCCCATAACAGGTGCGTTCAAGAGGGTTTTGGCAAGAGATATTATCTCTGGTGAAGATCTCCCAGGATTTCAAAGATCTACTATGGATGGGTATGCCCTTGCTGCAAAGGATTCCTTTGGTGCCAGCGAGAATCTGCCAACTCCTCTCAATATTGTTGAAGAGGTCAAGATGGGCGAGATACCTCGATGTGCACTTCATAGAGGAGAGTGTGCCCAGATATCAACAGGCGGTATGCTTCCAGAAGGTGCTGATGCTGTTGTTATGGTAGAGTACACCCAGAAGGTTGAAGATGGGGTAGTGGAAATCTGCAGGCCTGTTTCCCCATTAGAAAATGTGATTCTTCCTGATGATGATGTTAAAAGAGGGCAGATAGTTTTGCATAAAGGGAGCCTGTTAAGGCCACAGGATCTTGGTATTTTGGCAGGCCTTGGTATAAGCATGGTAGATGTATTTACCAGACCAAAGGCAGCTATTATATCGACTGGGGAAGAGATAGTCGATATTAGTAAAAAACCAGAAGCAGGGCAGATGAGAGACATAAATAGCTACACCCTTGGTGGCCTCTGCATTAAATTAGGTGTGGAACCCATCTATCTTGGTATAATTAGGGATAGGTTTGAGGATATTACGTTATTCATTAAGAAAGGATTATCTCAGGCAGATGTTGTCTTGCTTTCCGGTGGAAGCTCGGTTGGTGTAAAGGATTTTACCTTAGATGCATTTCTTTCCTTGGATGGTGTAGAGGTAGTGGCTCATGGCGTATCCATTAGCCCTGGTAAACCGACTATTATTGCAAGAAAAGAAAACAAGACTTTGTGGGGTCTTCCTGGGCACCCTGTATCTGCTATGATAATATTTGATATTTTTCTTAGATATTTATTTGGTAAGCTCCTGGGCCTTACAAATCTTAGAGAATATAATAGTCACGCGATAGAGGCAGAGCTTGATAGAAATATAGAGTCGGCAACTGGTCGAGAGGATTACATAAGGGTAAAACTTACCAATGTAGAAGGTAAGTGGCTGGCAACACCTATTTTGGGAAAAAGTGGACTTATTTCCACCATGGTAGAGGCAGAGGGTATTGTCGCGATTGATATGAATACCGAGGGCCTCTATAAGGGAGAAACGGTGAAAGTGAGGTTGTTTTAAGGAGATGCTGTAAAAATTATGCAAAGGCAAAAGATATATCTAAAAATGAAGGATCCTAAGGAGGCTCTCGAGATCTTCTTTAATAAATTTGACCCCAAGCCAATTTTAGAAGCAGAAGAGATTCCTGTTCTTGAGTCTCCTAAAAGAATTACTGCAGAGCCTGTTTTTGCAAAGGTCTCATCGCCTTCTTCCCATTCTGCAGCAATGGATGGGATAGCAGTCCTTGCAGAAGACACATATGGGGCTACGGAAAGGAATCCTAAGATATTAAAAATAGGGCAAGAGGCTGCCTGGATAAATACGGGGCATGTAATGCCAGAGGGAAAAAATGCTGTTATTATGGCTGAAAAGCTCAATCAGATTGATGAGGAGTCAATTGAAATTTCTTCTTCCTCCTTTCCTTGGCAGAATGTCAGAAAGGTTGGAGAGGATTTTGTTACAACAGAATTACTTTTTCCTCAAAACCACCAGATACGACCATTTGATCTTGGGACCTTGATTGGGGGCGGCGCTTTTCATTTAAAGGTTAGACGAAAACCAAGGGTAGTTATAATTCCCACAGGTAGCGAACTGGTAAATTTCAACACCCTTTCAGGTTCTCTACATTTAAAGAAGGGCGAGGTCATTGAATCTAATTCCTCTATACTTTCCAGTCTTATCAAGGAATGTGGGGCTGATCCTATAGTAGAGGATATAGTCGAAGATAAAAGCGAAAAGATTACTGATGCCCTTTTCAGGGCAATAGATTCTGCACCTGATCTTGTGATTATCATCGCGGGCTCATCTGCAGGAAGAAAGGATTATACCGCACAGATAATTGAAGATAAAGGAGAGCTTCTTGTTCATGGTGTCACTATAATGCCTGGGAAGCCCACCATTCTTGGTAATGTAAAAGAAAAACCTGTTATTGGTATCCCAGGATACCCTGTTTCTGCCTATATTGCCTTCAATGAGTTTGTGAGACCTTTCCTTTATCGGTTACAGGGCTCAATTACGCCGTTAAAAAAATTATCCAAGGTAGTTGCCTCAAGGGATATCCCTTCAAAGCTTGGGTTAGAAGAATTTATCAGGGTTAATATTGGCAAGGTGGGAGAAAGAGTGGTGGCCATACCTCTGCCCAGGGGAGCTGGATCTGTTACAACCATGAGTAAGGCAGAGGGTATCATTAGGATCCCTTCTTTTTTAGAAGGTATTGTGGCAGGTGAGGAAACAGATGCGGAACTTCTCGTAGATCTTGAAGATATTTTTAATACAATTGTTATTATTGGAAGCCATGATATCACCTTAGATATCCTGTCTGATGAGATCAGAAAAAATACTGATGGCATAAGGATTTCCTCAGGGAATGTAGGGAGTCTTGGAGGATTGTTGGCACTGAAAAAAGGAACCGCACACATTGCTGGCTCTCATCTTTTAGATACCCAAACAGGTGAATACAATACCTCCTATATCAGTAAATATTTAAAAGGTTTTCCAGTGCATGTATTTCACTTGGTAACAAGGGAGCAGGGCCTGATCATTCAAAAAGGAAACCCTAAAGCAGTAAAGGGAATAGAAGACCTTACACATGATGTTGCCTTTGTAAACAGGCAGCCAGGATCAGGCACCAGGGTGCTTTTTGACTATAAGTTACACGAGATGGGTATAGATCCTTCCCGCATAAATGGTTATGAAAACGAAGAGTATACCCATATGAATGTAGCTGTTGCTGTTTTAAACGGGACGGCAGATGTTGGTATGGGGATTATGGCAGCAGCAAAAGCCCTCAATTGTGATTTTATTCCTATTGTAAAAGAGCAATATGATTTGGTAATTCCATCTGCTTTGGTGGATGATCCCAAGATACAATTACTTATCGATATTACGAGATCGAAAGAGTTCAGAAAAAGAGTTAAAGGATTGGGAGGCTATAATCCAGCAAAGAGTGGAGATTTATGGAAAATAATCTGATTTTGGAGGGAGTCATGCAAAGCGTCAGATTAAAGTCAAGACAATGGCTGGAAGATACTCAGGGTAATATCATCATTGGAGAGGGACGGCAGAGAATTTTTGAGCTCGTTGAACAAACAGGTTCAATAAATCAGGCAGCCAAATTAATGAAGATGTCATACAGGGGTGTATGGGGAAAGATTAAGGCAACAGAGGAGCATTTGAAAAAAAAAGTAGTACTAACTGAAAGGAGACATGGGTCTCGTTTAACCGAGGATGGGAAAAAACTTTTAATGAATTACACTCGGCTAAAAAAGGATTGCCAGAAGGAAGATGAGAAGATCTTTAATAAGATTTTTAACAGACAAGGGAACCATGCCTATCCGGTTGACACAGGTCGGCGTTTTGGGGTATGATCCTACGCA
>CAZSWT010000056.1:0-19553 GCA_964611035.1 uncultured Desulfobacteraceae bacterium | reverse complement strand
CTCAGGGAGTGCCTGCTATCGGGTAGCAGAGGAGTCTTCTGTGCCTGTTTTGATTGTTCCTTAAGGTAAAAAGGATGTAAATTCAGCCACGAATGGACACAAATGGAAATGAACTATCATGACCTATCGGTGACAACTCAGGATGAAAAGTCAAAAATCAGTTGTCTGTCCCGATAGATCGGGATTGCAAAAAACAACTGACAACTGACAACTTTCATATAAAGTAATTGTTCGTGATAATTCGTGATAACCCGCCCAACCCGATTATATCGGGACAGGCGGGTTTGTAGCTGAATAGTTGAAAAAGGATTAGATATGGAAGTTACAGTATTGGTGCAGGCAGTCTATAAGGCCTTTGAGATTCTTGAGAAGGGTAAAAATAGCGAAAAGGCCAGAGAAGAGGCCAGGGAATTATTATACACGTCTGCAAAGTTCACCAGTGAAACAAAATCCCTCACAGAGAAACGAGCGGCCAGGGATCTCCTGTTGAGTGCTAAGAAATCACGACGATTAGCGCTACGAAATTTTATTCTTACCTTCTTTATTCTCTTTGCCTTCTGGATCTTACTCTCAGGATTCTTTGACTCCTTTCATCTTACCCTTGGTGTTATCTGTTCTGTGCTCGTCGCCTACTTATCTCAGGATCTTCTATTTTTTAACATCAGGCTTGGAGACTTCAGGACGAAGGCCCGAAGGTTCTTTCAGGCTGGCCCCTGGTTCCTGGGCCAGATCTTTTCGGCAAACCTGCATGTGGCCTATCTGGCATTATCCCCAAAGATGCCGATAGATCCTCAGATAATACGGTTTAAGACAAAATTGGAGAGTGACATCGCATGGGTTGCTTTAGCCAATTCCATTACCCTCACTCCAGGGACCATTACCATAGATATCAGGGAAGAGGAGTTTTTTGTACATGCCCTGGATAGAAAGGTTGCCTATGATCTGAATACAGGGGAAATGGAAGATAAGATTGCCCATGTCCTTATGGAGGCAGACCACGTATATATTCAGGATGTTTTAGATGTTTCCCGGATATTTGGAGCACTGAAGTGATCGATTTTTAGTTACTCGTTAAAGGTTATCCGTTAATCGTTTGTTAAGGAACCAACAAGCAACGAGAAATGAGAAACACAAGCCAGTAACAAATAACTAATAACAAATAACGAATTGCGAGTATGACAAGAGTTACAGATGATATTATTATAAGAACAGTGGCAAGGGTATTTATGCCATTTATTCAGATTTATGCCCTCTATGTTATTATGCACGGTCATCACAGTCCAGGAGGAGGCTTTCAGGGGGGCGTTATCCTGGGCGCCAGTTTTATTTTGTATCTTATAACCCATGGCGTTGAAGATGCAAAAAAAAGGATGTCTGAGCTCAAGGCTGGCCTCTTTAGTTCCTTTGGTTTATTAATTTATTCGGGAATTGGATTGCTTTGTCTCATTATGGGAAGCAATTATCTGGATTATGGAAGGCTGTCTACTCTCTTAAAGGTAATCCCTGCCCAGGCACGATCTCTTGGCATCCTTGGGGTTGAGATTGGCGTTGGAATCACTGTAATGGCGGTTATGTTTTCCATCTTTTTTGATATATCCACAGGAGGAGTGGTTCCTGAGGATGAGGAGGGTTTAGAGGAAAGCGATGAGTAACTTTTTATTATATCTTGGAATGGGTCTTTTTACTCTTGTATTTCTGTGTCTATACAGAGGTGTATTTGGCCCGGGTGTACTAAATAGAATAGCAGCTATCTCTGCTATTGGTACCAAGACCCTGGTTATTCTTTTAATTATGGGCTTTATCTATAATAGGGTGGATATGTTTATCGATATCAGTATGGTCTATGCCCTGCTTAATTTTATTGGCACAATCACCGCAGCCAAATACTTAGAGAAGGGAGGAGAGATCTGATGCACATTCTACATTTAATTTCTATTCTATTTCTTCTTTCGGGTTTCTTTTTCTTTTTTGCAGCAACTATTGGGCTTTTACGCTTTCCTGATTTTTTCTGCCGCCTCCATGCAACAGGGAAAGGCGATACCCTTGCGGTTCTATTATCCCTTATTGGCCTGAGTATCTATGAGGGATTTTCCCTTACAAGTTTAAAGATAATGTTTATCGCAGTATTCATGTTTCTTGCCCAGCCTACATCCACTCATGCCATCTCCAGGGCAGCCATGAGATGCCATTTGGAGCCATGGACTAAAAAAAATGGAGAAAAAGAATGATAGTAACCTTTGATATTATGATTTTGGCCTTTGTTTTGATATGTGCCATTGCCGCTATTTCTGTAAAGGATTTGCTAAGCGCTGTGATAATCCTTGGGGCATATAGTTTCTTTATGTGCCTTTTATGGTCAGAAATGGGCGCAGTTGATGTAGCCTTTACCGAGGCATCTGTTAGCGCCGGAATTGGAACAGTGCTGTTTATAGCTGCGGTGAGTAAGACAAAAAGGAGGAGTAAGGATTGAGGGTCTTAGCCCTTATTACTGTAATTATAACCGGAATAATACTTATTTATGGTACCGTGGACATGCCCGACTGGGGGGATCCCAATTCTCCAGCAAGTCTTCATGTTTCACCCAGGTATATAGAGAAGACTATGGAGGAGACGGCTACACCGAATATGGTTACATCTGTTCTGGCAGACTACAGGGGTTACGACACCCTTGGCGAGACTACTGTTATCTTCACAGCAGGTATCTCCTGCATTTTAATTTTAAGAGAAAGAAGAAGGCGTAAAAAAAAGAAAAGTTAACCCAATAAACCCATTAAACTCTATAGACTCGATTAACCTAAAATGTTTGATCTAATAGTTAGTAAATACAATTACTGGATTTATATTACCCTTATGATGATTGGCTTTTATGCCATGGTTGGTAAAAAAAATCTGATCAAGAAGGTAATCGGGATGAATATATTTCAAACGGCGATTATCCTTTTTTTTGTATCTACTGCATCAAAAAAAGGTGGAACCTTGCCCATTATTATGCATGGCCATGGAGCACATGCTGTTAACGCTGCCTCTTACATAAACCCACTTCCACATGTACTTATGCTTACGGCTATTGTCGTTATGGTCAGCACCCTGGGAGTGGCCCTGGCAATATTGATCGCTATTTACAGAAAATACCATACATTAGAGGAAGACGATATCTTAAAGTTCAACAAATGATGCTACAAGCCCCAGTTCTTATTGTTGTTATCCCGTTGATGTTTGCCTTTATTGCCTTTATTTTAGGGCTGTGGAAGAAAGGCCTCTGCTATCCAATCGTTTTAATTGCGCTCTCCTTATCTTTCCTTGCAACACTTCAGACATTAAATATAGTTATTACCAGTGGAACCATCCACTATCGTCTTGGAAATTGGAGTCCCCCGTGGGGTATAGAGTATGTTATTGATTATCTGAATGCCTTTGTTTTGCCTATTATTTCCTTTGTTGCCATTATGGTGGCAATCTATTCAAAGAAAAGCATTGAGAAAGAGCTGCCTGATAAGGTTGTTTATTTCTATTGCATTTTTCTCTTACAGGTGACTGGTTTTTTGGGAATAGTAGTAACTGGGGATATGTTTAATCTCTATGTATTTTTAGAGATTGCATCCCTTTCAGGATATGCCCTTATTACCGTGGGAGAAGATGGCGCACCATTTGCTAGTTTTAATTATTTAATTTTTGGGACCATTGGGGCCTGCTTCTATTTGCTTGGCGTAGGTTATCTTTATGCTGCGACTGGCTCGCTTAACATGGCTGATCTGGCAAAACTTTTGCCAAATCTTTATGGTTCCAAGGTGATACTTGTTGGTTTTAGCTTCTTTATGGTGGGGCTGGCTCTAAAGATGGCATTATTTCCCCTCCATGTATGGCTTCCAGATGCATATACACATGCCCCATCGTCAGTAAGTGCACTGCTTGCTCCTTTGATGACAAAGGTAGGAGCATATGTGCTGATCAGAGTTATTTATACGGTATTTAAGCCCTATTTCTCTATCGAAATGCTCCCTGCTACCACTATCCTCTCCTGGACAGCTGCGGCAGCAATAATTTTTGGCGCAGCAATGGCATTAGCCCAGACAGATTTAAAGAGAATGCTTACCTATATCCTTGTCAGTGAGGTCGGATATTTAGCATTGGGGATAGGACTTGGAAACAGAAACGGACTGACCGGTGCGATACTGCATATACTTAATGACGCCTTTATGATGCTCGCCCTTTTCATGGTTGTGGGGGCTATCATTTACAGATATGGAGGGAGAAGGATTTCTCAACTTAGATATCTGCATAAAAAAATGCCGTTTACCATAGCAGTTTTTGTAGTCGCAGCCCTATCAGTGATAGGCATTCCACCCACTTGTGGTTTTTTTAGCAAATGGTATCTTATACTTGGCGCAATCAACGCACATGGATGGGTATTTGTGGCTGTGTTGCTGGTAAGCAGCCTTTTAAATGCCATACTCTTTTTCAGGGTCATAGAAAATGTTTACCTCGAGCCACACGACGTGGATATCGTTGAAAATCACGACATGGTTGTAAGCGTTGAAGAAGCTCCTTTAACTATGCTTGTGCCAATACTAATTACAGGCGCTGGGCTACTATCATTGGGAGTCTTGAGCGGGAAAATTATTTCTACTATAATTCAGTTTGCTATTCCTGCAGGTTTTTGAGGATTTGGTGAAGGATAATACAATGTATTGGGAATTATACAACTTTTTGAGATTAAAAGTGTTTTTAAGATTGTTATCTTTCTTCTTACCACTATTCCATTCTTTTACCCTTGTCCCGCAATACTGCGGGACGGAGCAGAGCGGAGCTACGTTCTAATGGAGACAATAGTTTCTATAAGGCCGCTTTTGGCTGTTCTCGTGACCCTTGTAGCAGCGCTCCTTATCATATTTACAGGGGAAAAACATAGAAACATACGGGAATTCTGGACTATTCTCGCTTCCCTTCTTAAGTTTTCTATTGTTATCTCCATGGTACCCTTTGTTTTAGATGGGAAAATACTGAAATATACTATTATTGCCCTTACTCCAGGGGTATCTCTTCAGTTCAGGGTAGATCAATTTGGCATGTTCTTCGGAGTGCTTGCCTCTGCCTTGTGGATTCTTACCTCAGTATATTCCATAGGGTATGTGAGGGGACTCAATGAACATGCCCAGACCAGATACTTTTTCAATTTTGCCCTGTGCCTGTCTGCAACCATGGGTATTGCCTTTGCAGGTAACCTCCTGACTCTTTTTATTTTTTATGAAATTCTTACAGTGGCAACCTATCCATTGGTGGCCCATAAAGAGACCGAAGAGGCAATAATTGGGGGAAGGAAATATCTTGTTTATACCCTTACAGCCGGGGTAGTTATTTTATTTGCCACCATTTTTATCTATAGCCTTACCGGATCTCTTGATTTTAAGGCCGGCGGTTTTCTTTTAGGCAAGGGTTCGTCAGCTACACTTACCTTCTTATTTGTTATCCTTATATTAGGGTTTGGCGTAAAGGCAGCGCTTATGCCCATGCATGAATGGCTGCCAACTGCGATGGTAGCCCCAACCCCTGTAAGCGCACTTCTCCATGCTGTGGCCGTTGTTAAGGCAGGAGTATTTGGGTGTTTAAGGGTTATCCTCTACGTTTTTGGCCCGGTTCTTCTCCACGAGCTTGATCTGTGGTTTATATTGGCCTATTTTGCTGCATTCACCGTTATTGTTTCCGGGCTGTACGCCCTTGCACAGGATAACCTGAAAAGAAGACTTGCCTTTTCTACTATAAATAACCTTGCCATAATAGTCATGGGGGCTGCCTTATTAAGCCCAAGCTCTATAACAGGGGCCATATTTCATATTGGCAGTCATGGATTTATGAAGATTACCCTGTTTTTTGTTGCTGGGGCTATTTATGTAAAGACGCATAAAGAAAATATAAGTGAACTCGATGGCCTTGGCAGACAAATGCCATTAACGTTTGGTGCCTTTGCCATTGCCGCAATGGGGGTTGCAGGGACACCTCCTGTTTGTGGATTCATTAGCAAATGGTATCTCGCAATAGGCACGCTTGAAGCCAAACAGGTAGTTTTCCTTTTCGTTTTGCTTATAAGCGCCCTGTTGGACGTAGCATACTTTTTTCCTATAATATTTAATGCGTTTTTTAAGAGTCCCAAAGAACCTGTAAACCCACATTTTGATGAGGCCCCTATGAGAATGGTTGTTCCATTGATGATAACGGCAATTATTTCACTTATACTGGGAATATTTCCGAATGCCTTTTTTAATTTCTTTAATTTAGCATTTATGGCAGCCGGGAAGATACTTCAGGGCTAAGTCATTCAAAGAGGTAACGTGGTGTAATGTCAAGATTATTTGCTTAATAAATGTTTTGTAAATTCGAAACTCTAAACACGAAATCCGAAACAAATTCGAATGTTCTAAATCCTAAATTCGAAACGAAAAATATACTCAAAAGTTTCGCATAATTATTACACCAATGTCAGAAATGTTTTGGTTATTTGGTATTCGGATTTTGAGATTGTTTCGGATTTCGATATTCGAATTTCGGATTTAAGCATCTTGAGAACCCTTATATTTTATTAAGTTAAAATCTACTTTGACGTTACCCTGGAAGATACTTGGAGGGATGTAAATGGGAAGGAAATTAAAATATATATTCTTTATTAGTATTGGCGTGAGTATATTGGTTGGACTATTTATTCCACATGAACATGTGCATTTTTGGTGGGAGAAGATCCCTGCCTTTGATGCAATATTTGGATTCTTAGGATGTATTGTGATTGTTCTGGGAGCAAAGGCGCTGGGTCATCATGGGATCCAGAAGGATGAGGATTACTATGATTGATATAGTACCCCCGGCCTTTATATTTATTCTTGGTGCCATCCTCCTTCCTCTTCTCCGAGAAAGAAGGCTGAGACAGGTATTTCAAATCATTATTCCTGTGATAGCCTTCATAGATCTCCTGTATATGCCGAAAGGTACCTATTGGGTCTATAATTTTCTGGGATTTGATCTTATTCTTGGCAGGGTCGATAAGCTCAGTATGTGTTTTGGATATGTGTTTGTCATTGTTGCCTTTGTGGGTATGGTTTACGCATTACATGTCAGGGAAGTCGGGCAGCATACGGCAGCCTTTCTTTATATAGGGAGCGCCCTGGGGGTTGTATTTGCCGGAGATATTTTTACCCTGTACGTTTTTTGGGAAATCATGGCAGTATCCTCTGTTTTCCTCATCTGGTATCAAAGAGATAAAGCTGCCCTTGATGCTGGATTCAGATATATCATGGTTCACATATTTGGTGGTTGTGCTCTTTTGGCCGGCATTATCATACATGTGTCAAATACAGGATCCACACAATTCGGTTTTATAGAATATGGTGGGCTTGCCTCCCAACTCATACTGCTTGGTTTTATAATCAATGCCGCTGTTCCCCCTTTTCATGCCTGGCTTTCTGATGCCTACCCAGAGGCAACTGTCACTGGCAGTGTTTTCTTGACCGCATTTACTACCAAAAGCGCTGTGTATGTGCTTTTGAGGACCTTCCCAGGAGTTGAGATCCTTGTTTGGCTTGGGGCTATTATGGCGGTATATGGAGTGGCCTATGCGGTACTTGAAAACGATATCCGAAGACTCCTTGCATACCATATCATCAGCCAGGTTGGATATATGGTAGCTGGAGTGGGATTGGGAATTGAGATGTCCATGAATGGATCAACTGCTCATGCATTTTGCCACATTTTGTATAAAGCCCTGCTTTTTATGGGCGCTGGAGCAGTAATTTATGTAACTGGGAGGAGAAAGCTCACAGACCTGCAAGGCAGAAATTTATACAAGAAAATGCCCATCACTCTCTCCCTTTACATGATAGGCGGTTTTTCCATCTCGGCAGTGCCACTCTTTAATGGTTTTATAAGCAAAACCATGATTATTGCATCATCAGCCGAACTCGAGCGGCCTATTATATATCTATTGTTGCACCTGGCCTCCATAGGGACATTCCTTCATACAGGCCTGAAGCTCCCCTATGGCATCTGGTTTGGCAGGGTTCCTGAGGGAGAAACAATTGAAGAGGAAGAGATAGAGGCCAAGGAGCCCCCCTTAAATATGCTAATAGCTATGGGCATAGCTGCATTTTTGTGCATTTTAACAGGCGTTTACCCTAAGCTCCTCTATAACATTCTTCCTTATGCTGTCCATTATCATCCCTACACATTAAATCATGTAGTTGGGATGATGCAGCTATTGCTGCTCACGGCTGGCGCATTTTGGCTCTATATAGACAAACTTGGCGGTGAACCTAAGGTTAGCGTTGACACGGATTGGTTCTATAGAAAACCAGGTGTGCTTCTCCTCTGGTTCGTCAGTAATCCCATGCAAGACCTCAGGCTTAGATTGCAGAGTTTTTTCACCAGAATGGTGGCAAACGTTGCAAGTCTAAGCAAAAATCCTATCTTACTCCCTGAGATAACAGTAAGGTATTTTCACCTAAAAATTATCAATAGGCTTTACCATGCCTCTGAAATATATGAGGATAAAGCAGATGAACTGAAGGAATTGGAATCCAGACTTGCTGCAGTAAAAGAAATGAGATACGATGAAAATGTCTATAGAAGGCCTATAGGCCTTGGTGTCCTTATAGCCATAATCCTTCTATTTCTTTATGGTTTGATCTATTTTATAAGATTGCGTTAAGACATAACAAAGGCAGAACTGAGCTCTCCTACGCTCTTTGTCTGTAATTGAAAAACTGGAATAATGGCATATTGTTGGTGAAAACGGATACTATCAATTATGGTAGTTTCTTATCTTCCCTGCACGCCTCCCCTTAACGCTCACGATGCTGGGCAGATGCACCCATTACCCCAGTATCCCATCACTCCAACCCGCCCAGCTCGCTTAAGTCCCGCAGGGCGGGAAGATGCAGGGCAGGTAATCCAAGCGGGAAGAAGCCCTGAGTTTGCCCTTGATGTTGGTTACTTTAAATAAAGGGAGTCTAATATGAGAAAGATGCTTAAAGGGTTATTTATCCTATTGGCTGTGTTATCTATCCCTGTTGGCTTTTTCATCAAACACGAGCACGCCGTCTTTTTTTGGGACAAAATACCGTCAATTGAGGCGATTTTTGGGGTTATCGGGGCCTTTCTATTGATATTGGCCACAGCGATACTGACTTCCTTTGCACAAAAGAAGGAGGATTTCTATGATTAAGGCCATCCCACCTGCCTTTTTCTTTATCCTTGGGGCAATGCTGATACCCTTTTTGAAGGGAAAATTAAAGCAGGTATACATTCTTGTGGTTCCTGCGGTGGCATTTTTAGATATCTTATATCTAACTCCAGGCACAAGCTGGGTATATAACTTTTTGGGTTATGACCTCATCTTTTGCCAGGTTGATAGACTGAGTCTGGTAGTGGGATATATATTTGTCATTATAGGGTTTTTGGCCATACTCTATAGTCTACATGTAAAACAGGATGGGCAACATATAGCAGCCTTCCTGTATGTTGGAAGCTCTTTAGGAGTAGTCTTTGCTGGAGATTTGTTTAGCCTATTTGCCTTCTGGGAAATTATGGCCGTGACATCTGTTTTTCTCATATGGTTTCAAAAAGACAAGGAATCCCTTAATGCCGGCTTCAGGTATATTCTAATGCACATATTTGGTGGCTGTAGCCTGTTAGCTGGTATTATTATTTATACTGTCAGCGAAGGATCTATCAGTGTAGTTCAAATGCAACCTGGTTTCGCATATTGGCTCATACTTATTGGGTTTGGACTCAACACCGCCTTTATTCCTATTCATACATGGTTACCAGATGCATATCCCGAGGGGACTATTACAGGGAGTGTATTTCTTTCTGTTTTCACTACAAAAACAGGTGTTTATGCATTAGCCAGATGTTTTGCAGGCACTGATTTTATAGCCTATATGGGCGGGATCATGGCAGTATACGGTGTTATATTTGCATTACTACAAAATGATGCTCGAAGACTCCTTGCCTACCATATTGTCAGCCAGGTGGGATACATGGTGGCAGGGGTTGGAATAGGAACCGCACTTGGTGTAAATGGTGGGATAGCCCATGTCTTTAATCACATTTTGTATAAGGCATTACTCTTTATGAGTATGGGATCTGTTATATATATGACCGGAAAAAGAAAATTAACCGACATGGGAGGACTGGCAAAGTTTATGCCTGTTACCTGTGTTGTCTTTCTTATAGCCGCCCTTTCAATTTCTGGGGCACCAGGATTTAATGGGTTTGTAAGTAAAGGAATGGTTATAGCCTCTGCGGTAGAGGCGCACATGCCAGTATTGCAGCTCATGTTGATCCTGGCATCCGTGGGAACATTTCTCTCCTTTGTGAAACTTGGTTATTTTGCCTTCTTTGCTAAAAACCCCGAGATAAAGTCAAAAGATCCTCATATCAATATGCAACTGGCAATGGCCTTGACTGCTTTTTTATGTGTATTTATTGGTCTTTACCCTAAAATTCTCTTTGACATACTTCCTTATAGCGTGGTTCATTATCACCCTTTTACCCTTTCCCACATATTTGGCGTTATTCAACTCTTTATGTTAGCAGGAGTAGCATTTATTTTAGCAAAGGCCATGGTTGTGCCTCACAGAGCAACTATCTTAGATTTTGACTATTTCTATCGAATGGGAGGAAGGGGTCTAATATGGTTATCCACTGTGCCTATGAGCAGCTTCAGGTCTACATTGCAGGTGCGCTTTTCCAGGGCAGTATATATCATTGCCCGATTAGCCAAAAATCCCATCCCGATTCTCGAGATAATCACAGCATATGTTTATTTAAGAATCACAAAGGGTGTGAGATATGTAAGCGGGTTTTCTTCTGGTGAGACGTATGACGAAGACTTATATAGAAGACCCATAGGTGTGGGAGTTCTTTTGGCAATTATATTCCTTTTTGCGTTTGCTTTGATTTATTTTATTTTTTAAAAACTCGGTAACTATTCAGCCACGAATGCACACGAATGCACACAAATGAACCTGCCCGCCAACCGGCAGGCGGGTCTGTAGATAGTATTATTGGTGCTCATATAGCTCAAACTCTTAATTAGTTGAAGGCAACTCGCCTGCGTTTAGCAATTATCTTGAATTTTTGAGAGAAAAACTTGAATATAAGAAAATTGTTAAAGAATTGTTCGTGATAATTAGTGATAATTTGTGGCTAAGTAGAGATATCCAAAATATGTTAAAAAAGGAGAGCCAGTTATGGAAATTAAAAAGATGCTGTTTGTAACAGATTTTGAAGAATTGTGGTTTGATGCCTTACGATCATTAATGGTTCTTAGAGAATCAGGCCTTGATCATGTGGTGCTCATGCATGTGATAGACCGTAGTATAGGCTATTATACTACGGATGAAAAAAAGAGGCTTACAGCAATGGCTGAAGTCCGTTTTGTGGATTGGGCGCAAAGTCTATATGAGGAGGGCATGGAATGTGGATCATATATTGTCGTTGGAGATACGGTTTCTAAGGTTCTTGAAACCGAGAAAGAGGAAGAGGCAGACCTTATTGTAATAAGTCGTCAGAAGAGGACTAAACTGCAAAAGCTCTATATTGATTCTAAGACAATAGAACTAATTAGAAAAGCTACAACACCGGTCCTGGTACATAAATACAAGTTAGACTCCGGCAAGGTGAATGACAGGCTGTTTGAGAGGCCACTTTTGGCAACGGATTTTTCTGCTCCAGCTAATAGGGCACTGGAGTTTTTAGTCGGTATTAAAAATGTTATCAAAAAGCTACAGGTAATCTATGTTGAAACTGAGAAGGCTATGGAGGGTCTGGGGAAAAGGGGGCTTCAGAAAAAGGAAAGGGAGAATAGAAAAAAACTCGATGAATTATGTGAAGCCCTTGAAAGTGAGGGAATAGAAGCAGAATATCACCTCTACATAGGCGATTTCACCCAGATTGAGAATGCAGCCCGGGAACGCGATGCCACTCTCATTGCCACAGGTACAAGTGGAAAGAGTTCCTGGCAGGCGAGGTGGTTGGGAAGTGTTTCTCAGCAGGTGGCAGAGGTATCAGAGTTGCCTACATTATTAGTTCCTTAAACAAGGAAGAGAAGGCGGCCAAAGGTATTGAAATTCAGGAATATATTGAAATGCCAGGATATTTCAATTTTTCAGAGGAATTGTAGTCCAGGAAGTTGTAAGGATAAACATGATGCTCAATGTAGATAAAATCCTGTCCTATTGATCGCAAGAAGGGATAAGATGAGAGATATTTTAAATAATTCCAACATCGCTGTCGTCGGAGGAGGCAGGGTCTGCAAGGCTATGCTTAAGATCGTCATGGGAAAGAATTTCCATCAGAAAATGGCCATCCACGGCGTAGCGGATATAAATGAGCGGGCTGAGGGCCTGGTATATGCCAGAGAGAAAGGGATATTTACAACCCTGAACTACAGGGACCTCTATAACATCGAAGGGCTGGATCTGATCATAGAGGTAACGGGAGATGATCGGTTACTGGAGGAAATCAAGTCGACGAAACCAAGAAATGTAAGGCTTATAGACCACCTCGAGGCTATGTCAGTCTGGGATTTCCTTCAGATCGAAGAACAAAGCGTGAGGAGTCAAAGGGAGCTAAGGGAACATATATGCGAGCCAGATAAGATCGAGAAGGAATTTGCCTTATTCTCCCATCAGCTTGCCAGAATCGTGGAGGAAAGGACCAGGCACCTGCAGGCCGTAGAGAGAGAAATCGTTGAAAGGGAGAGGGCCCTGTCGCAGATAATCGACGGAAATACTATACCAACCTTTGTGATAAACAGGGACCACATTGTAACCCACTGGAACAGGGCCTGCGAAAAATTTTTTGGCTATAAGGCTGGGGAGATAGTGGGAACGAATAAGCAGTGGCTACCCTTCAGGCCGGAAAAAAGGCCCATAATGGCTGATGTTATAGTGGATGAAATGGAGGAGGAGGAGATAGATAAATACTATGGCCATAGTTGGCGGAAGTCGGCTCTCATCGAAGGGGCGTATGAGGCAGAGGAATTCTTTCCACACATAGGTGAGAAAGGCAAATGGCTCTTCTTTACGGCTTCGCCGATTAAAGATGCCGATGGGAAGACAGTTGGCTCAATTGAAACCTTCTGGGATACAACAGAGCGCAGAGAGGCTAAGGAGGCATTGCAAACCGCCCATGATGACTTGGAGCAAAAAACTACAGAACTTGAGCAGGCAAACATAGAGCTAAAAAAGCTTGATGAACTTAGATCTTCTTTTCTGGCAAATATGTCCCATGAACTCAGGACTCCCTTAAATTCTATAATTGGCTATACGGATTTGCTTTTAGACAGAATCGATGGGAATATTAACAAAGACCAAGAGAACAGCATGACAAAGGTCCATAATAATGCTAAAAATTTGCTCACCTTAATCAATGAAATCTTAGATATGTCCAGGATTGAATCTGGAAGAGTGGAATTAGACTTGAGTGCAGTCGATGTACAGGATATTATCCAGACAACTATCTCCAGCCTTGAACCAATGATAAACAAAAAGCAGTTGATTATAGACACAGATTTTGATGAAAATTTACCACTGGCATATGCAGACCCGGATAGGGTAAGACAAGTGATAACAAATCTCCTGGGTAATGCCATTAAGTTTACCTCGGAGGGGCATATTACCTTAAGTGCCAGAAGATCCTCCCAGACACCTAAATTTGTTGAGGTCTGTATTTCAGACACAGGCATAGGTATTAGAGAAGAGGATTTTGATAAACTATTCGATATGTTTACACCCCTTGATACCTCAGCTACACGTTTACACGGAGGCGTCGGCTTAGGACTTAGTATCAGCAAAAGACTGGTTGAAATGCAGGGTGGAAATATTTGGGTAGAGAGCAAATACGGAGAGGGCAGCAAGTTTTACTTCACCTTGCCTTTAAAAGAAGAATAGCCTATTTAAATTGAGAAATAATAAAAATCATTGCCTAATAAACAGCGTTTAATCACGAATAGCTATGGACAATAAAGGAATTCAGATAGGTTCATCACAGAAAATCTTAGTGGTTGAGGATAATCAGGATAATCGGGAATTGGTGGTTAAGGTCTTAAAGGTCAAGGGCTATAATGTAATCGAGGCAGTTGATGGTGAAGAGGCCTTAGAAAAAACAAAGAATGAAAACCCGGATCTGATTCTTATGGACCTTTTTATCCCAAAAATAGATGGCTATGAGGTAACAAGAAGATTGAAGAGTGATAGAGCCTCGAGGCATATACCGGTAATTGCCCTGACAGCCCATGCAATGAAAGGGGATATGGAAGTTGCATTAGCCGCAGGTTGTGATGGCTACATTCCTAAGCCCATTGATGTTCGGGAATTACCTAAAAAAGTCGAGTATTTCCTGAAACATAATCCATAAACTATGTGTAGAAATTCACATGACGAATGAGGCCAAGATATTAATAGTAGATGATGATATTGATACTGTTGAGTTACTCACCAAGAGGTTACATGCTGAAGGATACAGCACCTCTGAGGCCTATGATGGCGAGCAGGCCCTGCAACAGGTAAAGGAATATCAGCCTGACATAATAATATTAGATATAATGATGCCCAAAATAGATGGCTATGAGGTATCAAAAAGATTAAAAAGTTATGATAACACCAAACATATCCCTATCATTATGCTGAGCGCTAAGGCAAGGGTACCTGATAAGATTAAGGGACTGGACCTTGGGGCAGATGACTATATAGTTAAGCCCTTTGATTATAGAGAACTGTCTCAAAGGGTAAAATACTGGGTTACCGTTAAGGTGGAGGTGGAGGAACGGTTAACCAAGATAGGGCAACTGGAAAAAGAACTAATTCAATCAGAAAGATTGGCGGCTGTTGGGCAAACCGTAGCCAGTCTTGCCCATTATGTCAAAAATATTTTGTTCGGCCTAAAGGGTGGGGTCTATTTGGTAAATGAAGCCCTTAAAGAAGATGATACAGATTCTCTGAAGGACGGCTGGGATTTGGTAGAAAGTAACATGGGCAGGATTTCTGGTCTGGTCCTTGATCTGCTTGAGTATTCCAGAGAACGCAAGCCAGAATATGAAAAATGTTTCCCCAATGAGATTGCAGATGATGTCTGTAAACTTTCGCAAGAGAGCGCAAAGGAATATAGTATAGAGATTATTAAAGATTTTGATCCATCCATGGGAGAGGCAGTTATGGATCCTAAAGGTATTCATCGCTGTTTGCTTAATCTGGTTTCAAACGCCATAGATGCCTGTATTTATGACTCTAATGAAGAGAAGAAATGGGTAGTGCAGGTAAGGACAATCCTTGAAGATGATAGCATGGTCAAATTTGAGGTATCTGACAATGGTTGTGGTATGGATGAAGAAGTCAAAAAAAAGCTATTTACCAGTGTTTTTACCACCAAAGAGGGAAGAGGCACTGGTCTTGGTCTCCTGAATACCCAGAAGATAGTCCAGGAACATGGTGGAACCATCACTGTAAACTCACAACCCGGAGAGGGATCAACGTTTACCATACGAATGCCATATAAAAATGTAGCCACATTGGGAGCGACCGGAAAATAGGATTAAAGCTAATTTTAAGTTAAGAATAACTATTTAGCCACGAAGTCACCAAGACCCAAAGAGTATTAAATGGTTAATGAAAGATTATCAATTATTAATTTTAATTGCTAATTTTTGATTTTAAATTGTCTAACCTTGGTGACTTCGTGTCTTTGTGGCTGATTAGTAACGCTAAGAAATAATTAAGGAGGATGCATCATGAAGAAGGTTCTTATTGTTGACGATGATGTTGATATCAGAAAGGTTGTCTCAAAACTTGTGGAAAAAAGCGGATATGAAGCAATAGAGGCCAAGAACGGTGTTGAGGGCATGGGTAAGGTAAAGCAGGATAAACCGGATTTGATTATTTTAGATATGTTGATGCCAAAAGAGAGTGGAATCAGGATGTATCACGAATTGAAGACCGAGGAATCTTTAAAAGATATTCCTGTGATTGTGCTTTCTGCTATACCCAAAAAAAGCTTCCTCAAATCCCAGAAAGTATTAGATGAATTTGCCGGTCAATCTGTACCCGAACCCGAAGCTTATATTGAAAAACCAGAAGAACCAGAGGAACTGATAGCTTTGATGAAGAAAATTTTAGGATAAAAGGGCTCCTGGAATACCCAGAAAAATTGTGATGGCTGAGGTTTGGCTTTACAACTGTCATCTGGAATCATAGATATCTTTTTACAATATTTCATTTCTTATTCACTCATTAGGATCGGCGGTAAACAGCAGTTCAAATAAGCAAGAATTTGGACTGCGAGCAATTGTTTACTTCAGTTAGAAATATTCACCCAACCTGTCCATGTTACGTATAGTAATCGTAAGCAGTAACACATTGCTCACCGGACGCGGTTTTTTGCGTTCCGGTGCAGAAAATTGTTGGGCGTAAGCGGCACATTCTTAATGACCATGTGTTTAAGAATTTGAACATTTTCTGCCTTTGGCAAAATTAAAGTTTCAAGTCTTGGCCACGTTGCTTTGAGGGTGAATCCATTTTGTTAGGCCAGAAATTCAATTTGTCCTATGTTAATGGCCTACCTCATTTTCCCAGATTATCAAAATAGTATCTGTACCTACTTATCGCCGGTGTAGAGGGAAGTCTCTACTCGTCAATTAAGATCCTTGACACCTACGTAATGCCTAATGACAGCTTCGGCTACTATTTCGGTTTCAGAAGCCTCCACCTCGTCAATTACCAACATTTTCGACTTTATTGCAGCGTTTGTAAGAGTGATAGATTCCTGTAATCTATACAACGATTCTTTTACTTCAGTAATACTACTTTTTATTTTTATACCCTCTTTGAGAGAAAGGGATTGTTCGTCTTCTTCAAGAGAAAATAAGGTTTGTTCAAGGGATTGTTTCATTTCTTTGAGAGAAAGTAAGGTCTATTCAAACCCAAGAATTTCGGAACGTAGAATCTCTAGTGCTATTTCTTTTTTTGAAAGCATCGTTTTGCAAAAAAATTTAGAGAAAAAACTCAAAATATCATCCCGTTAAATGTTTCACCTGTAACTAACCTGTTTTTGCGCCTGCTCAACGCAGAGTTGTGGGGCCGGGAAACGCAAACCCAAAGCAGTAAAAAAAGTTAAAAAACTATTGATAGATAGGGCTTTGTAAAAAGCCGCTGCTTTTCCCGGGCCCACACCAACGCCTTGATCGGCGGTTCTACGGTTTCAGTATAATCTTGCCTCCGGGGACCTTTACCAAAAATGTTTGGTCATCTCGTGCCGTCACTGTAATCCGACCATTTCCGAAAAGCTCTCGAAGCTTTGAAAGTGATTCAGTATCTTCTTCAATACGCTGGCCTATGGCTGGCAGTTCGAAATCAACGAGTTTAAGATTTTTTGCCAATAAAGTCGGTAGCCCTGTACCTATTGTTTCTTCTATTCGTTTTGAGTTACCCAATTGCATTGCCTTTCATTTGCCTTTTCGGTGTTCTATCTGTCTCATTGTTTCATTGGCCGAACGGCTGCTTCACGCGCGGCGGCTTTTTGCCGTCGCTGTGAAAGCAAGGGTTAGATTTAGACGACTTTATTCATATCAATTTTTAATCCTGCAGCTTTCATCTCTTTTGCAAGTTTAAGCTGCCATCCATTTGATTCATCAAATGGAACAAATAGCACTCCAAGATAATCTGATGGTATTTCTACAGTGCCTTTGTGCAATGCACACACGTTCTCACGTTTTAGTTTACCTATAAAATAGCCCAATTCTAAAATTACATTTTGCCTCGCTCTGTCCTTGAGGCTAACTTCTTTTTTCTTCCTTCCTTCATCATCTGGAGTCAGTAATACGATCGCATATCCAACTTCAGCGAACGCTTCAAGTTTCTCAATGATAGTTCTGCCAGCGCTTACCTGCTCATGCAGAATAATTGGTGTTAGTTCAAGTTTTTCTATAAATCTCGCAACTGTTTCTCGTGCAGCTTCATCGTGACCATGAACAATAAACACCTTTTTATTACTTTTGGCTGTTTTGGAAAATTCATGTGATCCTTTCTCAAGTAGCGGTGAATCAAGCAAAGCTAATGCATTTCCGAGAAGGAGCCTAATTTTATTCACAAAAACTGAATTACTATGATATGTTTTTGATTCCTCTTCAATCGTATTATATTCCATGAACAAATCTGAGAAAACCGATGGGTTAGAAGCAGAAAGCTGATTTAGCAGCGCCTTTGATTCAATCTTCCACGCGCCGAAACTCTCGAAATCAAAATCTTCGTCTGTCACTTTTCCATGATTTCGATCTTTATCAAAATGACTTATCGAAGGGGCTATCACAGTGGCTTCATTAACAAGCCTCTTTATTATCGATTTTTTATCATTCTTTTCCATAATATTTTCCATCTCAAAAATCTAATGCGGCTTAACTGCCGCATTTTCCCCGAGCGGAGCGAGGGGAGAACGGGTACATCAGTTGCAACGGGTTGACAGTGGTACTAAGCTGAGAATTAGAAATAAACTTCGATAGGCCACCAGAAACAGCCCAAAAAGCCAGAGCCCCGTTGTCGGCTGAATGTGATGTTAGAAGACCGTCCCCACATGTTCACAGTAGTGACTCAATTCTCTGGTCTTAGAGCTAAAGCTACAGGACCGCGATAATTAAATCCCATTTCAAAAGTAACTCTGTCTTGTATCTTTAATCTTGTCCAAACAGAATTATCACTGTAGCTAAAATATGTAAAAAAGCTATCATTGATACCATATCTTTCCAGAAAACCATAAGTACTTTCCAGATTGGTGATTGTACCTGAAAATCTGATAGGATCTTTACCATCTGTTACTATTCCTCGCGGTTCTTTTTTGATTCTTATATCTATTTTTGCTTCAGATAATTTTTGAAATTGTTCAATAGCGTCAGGATGCTCTCCTTCCAAATAAAGTAATCTTGCATACCAAAATTGAGCAGCATAATTGCTGTCACCTTGAGTGAATGAGCTTCTCAAATGATGTTTTATTTCTGAGCTGTTAGAAACAGGTAGTTTCATCAGCAACATTGATAATCTATAATTTAGATATTTATTTGATGGATTAGCATCAAGACATTCCTTAAGTACTTCAATAGCTCTGTCAGTTTTACCATCGTTCTCATAAATTTTTGCGAGCCTTGAAGCAATGTATGGGCTTCGCTTGTTTGCTTTGAAGGCCCGTTCTAAAGATTCAATCGCTTTTGGATGTTTTTCAACCAATTCAGAAAACTTGGCTTCTGCATCTAATATAAAACTACTGTCAGGGAAGGCTTGAATCGCTTTGGAAATAACTTTTTCCGCTTCCTTTATTTTTCTCTCTATTATTGTCTGATCATCAACTTGATTGACTAGGTCAGAGAATTCATCCAAGCTAATTCTAATGAGGGTGTGGTAAGGATGACTAGTAATAGTACCTCGGGATATTAGCTGATTTGCAATATTTTTTGATTCTTTTCTTAGTTTATTCCATGCCTATCCGGTTGACACAGGTCGGCGTTTTGGGGTATGATCCTACGC
>CAZSWT010000055.1:0-20224 GCA_964611035.1 uncultured Desulfobacteraceae bacterium | reverse complement strand
ATCTGAGCAGGGGATAGATTGAAAAAATAAAGTGGGGAATACATTGTATAGCATTGCTGCCAAAAAACTCTGGCACGAGTTCCAGATATAATAATGGTCAAACCGCGACTATGGACTAATATTTCGATAAATCATATCTATTCGAGTTTTGAACCTATTTTTCTCAATCTCCTATAAACCCAGGTATTGATGTAGATTCCATGCCTTTTCTGACTAAATGCTCTATCATACCTTTTACAGGCTGTGCCATACTCTATTCATCGTTTTTGTAGACAACGGTTTGAATAATGTTCTCTGATTGAGAAACTGGAACAGCAAGTTCCATTATATAGAAAAAATCCATGCGTATATATTAGATAAGGAATAAATAGTTGCATCACAAAAAGGCCAGGAATGTTAAATTTTCAAACCCCACACAAACCCTGCATGCCACATTCAACAAATGTATTTCGTTTTCCCCTGTGTGTGTAAACCTCGAAGCCTATTTCCAATGCGGCAACACGCACCAGGGTGAGATTACGTGGGATTTTCTAAGCCGTTCCCTGCGCTCTCACCGGTTCTTTCAAAATACAAGGGAGTGTCAAAGGAAAGGGTCAGGCATTCTTCTGGACTTTTTTCTCCGATACCTGGCGTGTGCAATGGATCTATCCGTACAACCGTTGCCTTTGCCCTCATGCAGGCCTTTACATCCTCGGTTCCGGGCATATAAATGGTCAATTCAAGGGATTGACCTGGAAAATATCTCACGGTATTGTAGCTCATAACCCTGGCATCCTCACGAGAGATGCTCATCAGCACAGTCCTTTCTCTGCGCCTCAGTCCACCAGGGTCTTCGGTAACCAAATCCACTTCAAAACCAATGGCAAAATGATTATCATCCCTTTTTTCTTGCGTATTGCTCATTCGCTCTCCTTCAAAAACCTCTATGAAAAAAGTCAGGAAGCCGTTCACTGAAAGGCGTTGCTTCACTTCGTGATTAATCCGTAGGAATAATGATACATCTTTCTATTATATACGCGGTTGCCGTTTCTTATCTGGTTTACTACAAGGAACGTGCCGTTGGCTCCGTTTCAGTATTCGGATGGGTGAGCACCTCATTAACCAAATCTCTCATTCATATATGTGTTTTATGAGATCTCTCTCGCTATAGGTGAAATCAGCTGCACGCACGACTTCTGTTTTATCTACCTCTTCCTTGATTGCGACGATTTCATCGACACATTCCAGAAAGGTATCTCCTATGTTGGGATCAAAACTCTGACCCTGCTCCTTCTCGATGATGTCTACCGCCACCTCAATAGGATAGGGTTCTTTATACGGCCTCTTGGAGGTGAGGACGTCGAAGACATCTGCCAATCCCACAATCCTGCCAACCATGGGAATCTTCTCCCTGGAGAGTCCCTGTGGATATCCACTGCCGTTCCACTTCTCGTGGTGGAAAATCGCTATTTGTTCCGCAACTTGGAGGACCTCTGCCTTGGAATACGCAAGGATGTTTGCTCCTATGATGGTGTGGGTTTTCATGATGGTGAATTCCTCGTCGGTCAATTTACCGGGCTTCAACAAGATACTGTCCGGTATGCCGATTTTGCCCAGATCGTGCAGGGGCGAGGCATAGAGAATATTTTGCACCTCTTTTTTCGAGAGACACAGTTTTTCGGCAATTAACGCACTGTAGCGGCTCATTCGCATAATATGGTTGCCGGTTTCTTCTTCTTTATACTCAGCCGCAAGTGCGAGCCGGTGAATGGTGTCGAGAAAGGAATTCTGTAGTTTTTCATTGGCATCCCTGAGCTCCGAGATGGTCATGTTTATATCATCTGCGGATCGTATGAGTTGCTGGTTGGCGACCCCCAACTGTTTCCTGCTTTCCCTCTCGGAGCGAGAGAGTTTTGGGAAATCTTCCGCATACCTCATACGTTGCTCACGAGCAAAAGAATCGGAAAGAACCTGCTTTGTCTTCATGGGTGTACCTCTTCTCTTGTAAATTGTCTAATTGATTACGCCATTTCCTTGGGTGTGGTCAGAAGTATACATATATTCATAATAGCCCTTATGCCGCATACGATCTCAAGCGGACAAACTTCGAGTCCTTTGCTCTTAAATGAAGCATTAATCATGCCATTACGCGGGAGTAGCCACGTTTAAAAAAAAGGAAACTCTCAAGAGTGGTTTGGTGGAATGGGATTGCAATTGGAAAGAGAAAATAGAAAAAGGGTATGCAAAAATTATACATTATCTCAAATACTTGCAGATTACCTCGATTGTAGTTAGGGCAGGTAGCCTCTGCGTCCGGTATGGCCTTATTAGGCGAACACCCTCAATTCCCCTCATCATCCTGTCTTTCGATTGAATGCTAGAACGGTGATGGGAGATAATTCCCTAACTTGCTTTACATATTTTTATGGTCAAGTTTCCCTTGAAAAAAGCCAATAAGGGCTTAGTTCGCTCCGGTACGTAAGCATTTAAAATCGAGAATTGCAAATCGGCAATTCCTTCGTTACCCGAGAAAAGGCAAGAAGGTTGTTAATAATCTTCTCGGATTTTGCCCCCATTTTCTCCGGAATCCGTCACATTCCTGGAATGCTTCCACCACCTGCACCTCCGGATCCCGCAAATTTTATGCTGAAATCATCAAAAAATTGATCATTTGATGCGTTACTGTCATAATAGCCATGCAACCCGATCTCATCCGGTCTATTGGTGCCAAAATTCTCAGATGTGATTGATGAATCAACGATAGGTTGAGTATTTGTATTCCATGCCACCGGATTAAAATCGGCATAATTCCAGTTAATCGTATTCCTGGGATAACTGGCTGTTCCCTGAATGTATCCTGAAATATGGTTTTCCCTTGACCCGCCAGCCCCCGAGAATTGCTCATCTATTTTTACGATAATTGTTGACCAGTCCTTTAAATTACCTCCGTCGATCACTCCGTCGGAAGCATCCAGTTTCTTGTAATCCAGCAAGGTGTAGTTCCCGGAAACCTTTTTCCATAGAGCAATACTAGGAGACCCATCCATAAGAATATCGAATGAGGAGGGAAGGTCGTCAATCCAATCAGGTCTCTGATTATCATCACGGCCAATGGATCTGAAAAAGGAAATTCCATAGTAGTTATTGTCATCAACATATCTGAATGACTGGCCGAGCATATAGTGGTCACCTTTATTTCCCTCTGCATCTATTTTGATCTTTACCTGTAGCTCATAATCTAAAAGTCCATTAGCGCCGGACCATATACTATCAAGATCGGGTATGTTTGCACTGTCCTGCCAGTTGAGGCTGATAGCAATCTCTTTTCCTTTAAGGTTTATAGCGGGTTCGTGATCAGCAGGGCCTCCACCTTTAATTGAGGCTTCATTGCCTTCAACGTTCCAATTTTCGGCGAATGTATCTGGATCACCCTGTTCTGTAAAGCCTTGACTGTCATCCACATTATCACTACTTCCGCCCGGTAGAAATCCTAACACCGCAATACGGGTAAAGGTAGTACTTGTCGCCATGGAACCCCCCGGGGCAAACGTGCCTGTGGATATGATTCTAACGCAGGTGTGCATTACGATCTTGGTATTGGCCTGTTGCACCGAAAAAGAGAAAGCCTTGCTGGGATTTCCTAATACAGAGATACCATTCAAAGTATTGGTATCGCGATCACGGTAGGCATAAACATTTGTAGTATCACCTTCCACCTCAAAGGTTCCGTAACGAGGTGGAAAGATGCTGCTCCCATTGGTGATGGTTAGCGTGTTGTCCCCATTAGACACGGTTTTGGTTTCTGAAGGGTAACCGACCGGCAGTATATTGGTTCCCTGATTCAGATCTGCTTGAAGCCCGCCACCGGAGAGTTGAAAGGTGAAATTCCCCCCACTTTCAATAACACTTGCGTAGTTGTAGTATTCATACCCACCTGCCCCAAAAATGGCCAGAGTTCCGGATGTAGGCACGGTAAAGCCGTCTGGCTGCGACCCGGGAAACGCAGCTTCAAGGCTCGTGTTTCCAACAAAACGGGCTGTTGTGCTTTTAAAATAATAAGGATATATGCCGAGAGTGAACTCTCCTTGGTTATCAAGAAGCTCGAGGGACTTATTATGCAAGGATTCCAGTGTACTATTTTTGGCTCCCTCGGTACCGGCATTCTTGTATTGGCCGGTAGCGTACCTATAGCCCGATTCTGCGAGATAACTGGCTCCTGTTGAGGCATAGGTAGCCAGGTTGCTGAAAGTTGAAGTAGTAGTAAAGGATAACATCGCCACGCCGAGAGAGGCAAAAATAACCATGGTGATGATCAGACTGATAAGAATGCCGCCCTTTTGACTCGATCCTGCAATCCCATCATTCATTCCAATTGATCGGACCATTATATCTACCATTTCTTCGGGTGTTAATCATGTTTAAGAATGTGAGAGTTCCCCCACTGACCCCTGTCCGGTTGAGGATCAATTCAACCTTGACCGCATACAAATCAAGAACGCCATCTGAAACAGCCCAACTGTCACTTCCCGTGGAATCCTTATAGTATTCAAGAGTAAAGCTATTGACCTCGTCAATAAGTACAGATCCTGTGTTTTCATCAGGAAGGGAAGACCCATCAACTATCTTTATTTCATCACCAACCAGTGCTATACCTCGGAAAAAAGGTAAGGAGTCATAACCGGGCCTCACTGAGTAGATTATGGAGCTTGATGTGGCATTAGTCACACCGGTCAGATTTTGAAATTCGAGCCTTAGCCTAGTTATGGCAAGTGGTGCTTTTTCAGATAGTGCGGCGTTTGTCTTGGTGAATACATACCCATCCACTCCTTTTACAATGGCCATACCGGCCACTGCCCCCATAATCCCTAGTAGCACCAAGGAAGCAATAACCTCAATCAGTGTAAAGCCGGCCTGTCTGCTCAATCCTTTATTTCCTAAAAAATGTTATTTGGTAAAAAGTGCAACAATCGTCTGTTCATCCTTGGTAATAGTAATCTTCAGAATCGTATCGCCTTCCCCTTCAGATTTCTCTCTATTGGTGCCGGGATCAAATGCAATATATTTGGTCTCCCATGTATATTCACCGAAATAGGGGTCATTTCCTTGTTGATTGCCGTTTTTCACGTCAGTTCTCAAGTTAGCCAGAGGAGCTGCGGTTTCTGCGGTTAACTTGTAGTGGGCAGTTATCTTCTCCATTACACTTATGAGAGATGCCCTGTCCTGAGCCATAACCAAAGCCTTTCCACTACGTGTAATGTTGGTTCCCATAAGCTGAATTAGTATGGCCCCGAGGATAGAGGCCACGATGAGTGTAATGAGCACTTCAATTAGGGTAAATCCCGTTTGATTTTCATTGGATTCAAGGGGCGTCTTCATTGAATAAAACCCGTGTTCTTACTGATAATGATCTTTTCGGATAGACCTTCGAATTGGACTTTGGTCGTCCTCACATCATTGGTTTGCGGTTTTGTGGCCTTTTTATTGGTATGCGGTATACCCCAGGAATCGAAAGAGAATGTTCGTGAGTTCTTATTTATACTCATTCCGCCGGGAAGGGTTAGCGTATATGAATCCTCTCCCGGCAGCATCACTTTGCTATTGTAATTTCCATCCCGGTAAAGGAAATATGAGGTGGCATCATGGAAACGAATTCCCCAACTCACAGTGGAATTCATTGCCCGCGCTTGCGCATACCTGATATGGCTCTTTATTATCTCGGTCTGTGATTTCAGATCATAAGCAGATGTTGATGAAATGCGGGATACAATAACCGCGCCAATAATCCCTATGACGAGCAAAACCACTATAATCTCAATCAGTGTCAGGCCCCGGTCGTTTTTCATGGAATCTCCAATGTATCAAGACGCCTTTTGCTTTGTTTATGACGTCAGAATGGACGAATGGCATGCTGGAATGTTGGTTTCTAAAGGAATTTTGTTAGTTATTGATTTTGTAACTACGGTGTCAAGATAGATTTTATCAATAACCCACTATTCCAATATTCCAACATTCCAATTGTGAGCGAAGCGAACCCACTGGTTTCGCTTATCATTATGAAGGTACGTTCCAGGCACCCGTTGCATTATAGCCTGTGTCAGTACCACGTTTAGAAATAGTAATATCTACTTTGTTAATCGTCGCCTTTAATTTTACGGTCCATACATCAGGGGTAACCCCAACATCTTTTTCTGTATCTTGCGCAAACCCAGCTGCAACAATAGCCTGCACTCCAGAAGGCGCCGTACTATTTGTAATATAGTAGTTAGCATAAGCAAGATTCAGTGTTGATTTCATTTCAGCTACTTGTCCTTCAGCCGCTTTTTTCTTTGCTGTTGTCGTGAGGTCTATATATTTGGGTACTGCAACTGCTGCCATAATCCCAAGCACAATCAATACGGCAATAATTTCAATCAGTGTAAAACCCTCTTCCCTCCGTAATAGATTTTTTTTCTTTTTCATCTTTAATTCCTCCTTTGGTTTAAATAATTAAACGTCTCGGAAATTGTATAAATCATTGAAATAAAATGTCTTTTAAGGTAGTCCTCTTGTATAGCATCCACATGGAATAATGGAATGCTGGAATGCTGGAATATTGGGACTAATGGCGGAAATAAACCTTTTTAATTGTAAAAAATCCTTTCCTTCAACTTCGTTCAGGACAAGCTCACCTCATTATTCCATTACTCCATTACTCCATTATTCCATTATTCCAATTAGGGTGAAGCCCTAAGTTCATATAGCGAACTAGTTTCTAATTATGCATATTTTGTGCCAATAATTCATTGTCATGAAAGGAAGTTTTTCTTTTACCCGAAGTTCTTTTTTTTATCCAATAATTCCGAATGGTTAGGATGTATTTTGCTCATACGATGATACTGGATACTTGCCTCTTGATACCAGTTGATTTATATGGCCTTCATCGAAAGCCTCCAAAGGATGTAGATTCATCCTCAATTTTTGTTGATCTTTAAAACCTACGTATCAATGCTGTACTTTTTGATCCTGTGCCAGAGGCTCCTTTGGTTGATCCCCAGGAACTCAGCGGCCTTCACCTGAAGGCCATTTGCTCTGTGGAGCGCCTCAATAATCATTCCCTGCTCAATTTCAGACAACTGTTCATCTAACGACAATCCTTGTGATGCACTCATATCAAAACTATTCAGTGTGCTAATACTATTCGCAGGCAAGTGATATGGTTCTATGGTCCCGTTTTCACACATAACAGCGGCTCTCTCAAGACTGTTCTGGAGTTCCCGGACATTGCCTGGCCATGAATATTTCATAAGCAATTGCAAGGCCTGTGAAGAAACCCGTGCTGACTTTGTACCATTCTTGAGGAAGTGATCCACCAAAAGGGGGATATCCTCTTTCCTCTCTTTTAGTGGCGGCAGATGGATTGGGAAGACATTAAGGCGGTAATAAAGATCTTCTCTGAACCTGCCCTCCTTCACAATATCTTCAAAATTCTTGTTGGTGGCGGCAATGAATCGAACATCAACTTTTATAGATCGAATGCCACCCACCCGTTCGAATTCCTTTTCCTGAAGCACCCGAAGAATCTTGGCCTGGGTATTCAGGGGCATATCTCCAATCTCGTCCAAAAAGATGGTGCCTCCATTGGCCAATTCGAATTTCCCCACTTTTTTAGTGCTGGCCCCGGTGAAGGAACCCTTTTCATGGCCGAAGAGCTCGCTTTCCAGGAGCCCTTCAGGAATGGCCACGCAGTTGAGTTTTACCAAGGGCCTATTTTGACGAAGGCTATGCCTGTAAATACTTGTGGCCACAAGTTCCTTTCCTGTGCCGCTATCCCCCAAGATAAGAACAGTGGAATCCGTAGGTGCAACCTTCATGATCTGACTCAATATACCGCGCATGGCTTTGCTTTGGCCGATGATCTCGGGAAAGTGCTGGTGGGCCTCTATTTTGCTCAGGACATTGGTGACCTGCTCAAAGACATGGGCAATCCCTTCTAGTTCGTCCCGGGGCTTTCTATTATTTCTGCCATGATTCGATCTCGCAAGAGCAGGGAGCTGCTTTGCCTTTCTCATAAACTTTTTAACAGGCCTTAAGATAAGGTAGGTTATCATAAGGCCACAGAAAAAGGCCACAGTGCCAACGATTAATGCCCAAAAAAATACAGGCCACGTAATATCGAGTTTCTGTTGCATACAATATTCAGTGATCCGATAGGCCCCAATGGATGAAAGAGTAGCGAGCCCGGCAAAGATCACCGGTATTATGATATAAAGCCTGATATGAAAATGTTTCTGTTTCATCATAAGAATAGTGGTCAGTTGTTGTCCTTAGTGTTTAGACTTTTAGCTTTGAGCCTTCAGCTTTCAGCTTAAATTCCTCAATTCCTCAATTTACAATTTACTTCACCATCTTGGTCAGGTCCCACATGGGCAAGAATATAGCCAAGGCAAAGAAACCCACCACCGCAGCAAGCCCAACCGTAAGTATGGGACCGATTGCCTCAGAGAGTCTCTTCATGGCATAATCTACCTCATCATCGTAGTGCGCCGATATATCGCGGAGCATTTCATCCAGCCTGCCTGATTCTTCTCCAATGGCCACCATATTGATTACCATGGGAGTAAAATACCGAGCGGATTTCAGCGGCCCGGAGATGCCGCGCCCTGCCTCAATCTTTTCCCTGATCTGTTCAAATTCCCGTGAAATGGCGGCATTCCCGATGGTGCCGGACAGTATTGTCAGGGAGTGAAGCACAGGTACCCCGCTGGTGTGCAAAATGGCAAAAATGCTGGCAAATCTGGACATGGCGGCCTTTATAAAAAGGGGGCCGATAACGGGAATCTTTATAAATAAAGAATCCCTAACATACCGGCCTTGATCCGTCCTGAAATAATAAATCAGAAACACAATGCCGCCGATTGCCGCGCCAAGAATCAGAAACCAGTAGGTGACCAGGGCATGGTGCATGAGCAAACATATTTTCGTTGGCAGAGGAAGATTCAGCCCTGCACGAAGAAATATCCCTACGAATTTGGGGATGACAAAGGTCAAAAGCACAAAAAAGGCGATGCCCAGAAAGATAAGTACGATCGCGGGGTATTGGAGGGCGGATTTGATATCCGACTTGATCTTATGCTCATGCTCCAGGATATATATCATCCGGTCTATAATACTCGGCAGTGCCCCGCTTGATTCCCCGGCCCGAATCATACTACAGTATAGAAGCGAGAATACTGTGTGGTGTTTTCTAAAAGCATCATAAATGGTGGAGCCTTCCTTGATGTCCAGGGCTATGTAGGAAACAATTTTCTTAAGCCTTATATTTTCGGTCTGGTTTTCGAGCACCTGGAGGAGAGTGAGTATGGGCACTCCTGCCTTGAGCATAGTTCTTAACTGTTTGGTGAAAAGGATCAGATCCTTGGTCTTTACTGGGGTCAATCTCTCCTTGATAGAGGCCCAGGTGGCCCCCTGTGAGTTTTTGCCCTCCTCTTTGACCTTGGATGGGATTAATCCCCGCTCAGTCAATATACTGGTCACCATTTCAAGAGAATCGGCTTCAATCACACTGGATACGGTATTGCCGCTTTCGTTTATGGCCTGGTACGCAAATTTGGGCATTGTATCAGGTATCCTTTTTTTGATGATCCTTCGAGTAAAGGTTGATAACCAATCGGTGGGGATCATTCATTGAGAAACAGTCGAGCTTCACAAAATTCTCAGGAAGACCTATCCTCGCATTCAGGTCCTTTCCTATTGTTTCTATCTTGACCCAAGAATCGAATGATTTGTATTGGCGAAATGAGGGCAGTTTGGTTGTCACGCCTTTGAGCCAGATAACAACCTCGTTCGCCTTTATTATGGGCTTTTCAAATTGGATCTTTTTTTCGAACTGAAAGACTATGCTCGAATAAACTTCGTGACTTCCTCCCCTTATTGTGTCCAGGGTGACCATGGGAGCGGATACCACTTCACTGGAAAGGGTTTTAGGGATGCGTGCAACAGCTGCTCTCTCAGGTGCCGATGAAGGAATCGCGCCCATTAGATCAATCGCTATTTTTGCACGGTAAACCTCTTTTTGAGTGAATGCCATGCTTGGGTCCTCCCCTTTCCATGTTTTAAGGACCTTCAGTTGCTCAGGAGCTAATCCTAGCATGAGTGCTGCCGCAGCTAAACCAGTCAGGGCTGCTATTGTGGCCCATTGCCATCTTCTTGGTTGCTCCTGGAGAGACCTCTTCGCACAAGAGCGGGCTACAAACCATCCGGCCTTGGAGCGTTTTTGAATGATCAAGGATAGAATCATCTTGTGGCACAGATGGATAATCTTTCTCGGATATCCCTGCGTGGACCTATATACGGACCATATGGCCGGATAACTGAAAAGCGAAGGCCTCTTCTTACCTTTCGCAGCCTGGTCAAGGCGAAATTGAATCATCATCCTCGTATCCCGGAAATTCAGGGGATCTAAAAAGTGACAGAAATTGATTCGATCGGCAAAATTGGGATATTTTTTTAGTGCCTTTTCAAATTCTCTTTGTGCAAAGATAACTATCTGTAGCAACTTATACTCATTGGTTTCGTAGTTAAGAAATTCCCTCAATATCTCCAGGCAGTAGTCAGGAAGTTTTTGCCCCTCATCAATAATCAAAGCAACAGTCTCCCTCTCATCAACACCCCGGCGAAAGAGATAGTTCTTTATGCTCTCCTTCAGCTGCCACTCGCTGGTACCAGTTTCGGGTCGGCATTCGTTAAACATTGTAGCTACAGTGGACAAGAATTCCAGTGAGCTGCTAAAATATGGATCAAGGATGAGATGGGTCTCCAGCTTCTCATCAGCGGCGAATTTACGGACGAGCTGACGACAGAGGGTGGTTTTTCCTATCCCCACATCACCGATTACTACATTCAAGCCTCTTCGCAAGCGACAAGAGAGCTCAATTTTTTGCAGGCATTCCACGTGTTGCCGTGCCCCGTAAAAGAACTCGGGGTCTGGTGAGTTGGAAAAAGGTTCCTTGCTGAGGTTTAAGATTTTGAAGTATTCCATTTCCCTTATCAATTTCCTGGCTTTTCAAAAGGGGTCCCCTGGGAAACCGGGGATTGTTCAGCTGGCGCCGTTTCCTCCATGTTTTTCTCAGGACTCTTCAACTGGGAGAGCATTTGTTTTTTCAGGATATGCGGTGTGATGAATATGAGCACCTCCTCCATCTTATCGCTCTTATCCTCTGCTTTAAAAAGATATCCCAAAAGAGGGATATCCTTGAGTCCTGGTATTCCACTTTCGGAATCGAACCTTCTCTGCTTGGTAAGCCCTGAGATCACAATTGTCTCATTATTCTCAACGATGAGGGTTGTTTCCGTCTGCTTTTTAATGATAAAGGGATTCCCATCCACTGTCCGTGAAGTATCAACCTCATCCTTTTTTACCGCTATCTTCATCTTCAAATTTCTTCCATCGATCACGTGAGGTGTGATCTCCAGGCGAAGAACGGCATCCTCAAACTTGACCTCTCTATTGCCCTCAGCGTCAGTAGATACATAGGGAACCTTCTCCCCGTTTTCAGTGAAGGCCATTTGGTTATCAAGGGTGGTAATGGAGGGGCTTGAGAGGATATTGAGATCGCCATCCTCCTGAAGTGCGGAAAGCTGAACATCTAAGATACCCCTCCCTATATCCCCAACCACATACCCTAAGGTCAGGCCGGCCTCTCCGAGACTGGCCGGGAAATTGGATGCCATTCCTGAGGTAGGATCGATACCCTGGTTCAGCGATTGCCCAAGGATATCTCCTGTGTTCGCCCCGGGTGTGACCCAGTAGTTTCCCGCATGGTATAACCCACCCCACTGAATCCCCAATTTACGGGCCGTTTCCCTGTTCGTTTCAACGATATGTGCCTCTATCAGGATCTGGGGTGTAGGTCTATCCAGATCTTCAATCAGGGGAATCATCTTCACAATATCCTCCATGATGGCTTGAATTACCAGAGAGTTCGTATGCTCATCCACCATTATAGAGCCTCTCGGTTTCCCCTCTTTGTCTTTGGTCAGGAATTCTTTTAGATTCTCCTTGAGCTTACTGGCATCTGCGTAATTGATAGTTACAATCCTTGTGAGCAATGGCTCAACACGTTTTATTCCCAACTCTTGTGCCTTACGTTTCTCCTGAATGGCATCTAACTTCAGGTTGTTCTCCATATCTTCAATAGTCGCCACACGGATGATATCGCCTTCCCAGGCATAGGCAAGCCCATGTGTACGCAGGATACCTTTAAAGACCTGGTTCCATGGTGTGTCCTGTATGTTTACACTCATTTCGCCCTCTACATCGGATCTTATGAGTAGGCTCTGATCGGCAGCCCGCGCCAAGGCCCGGATGAGGGTTATTATTTTGACTTTATGCATTTTAAGGCTTACTTTTTTGGTAGGGAACAACCTCCCATGCGTAGCCTTTGCCTCTTCCTCCAGGGCCTTCAGCTCCCTTACCCTTTCAGGAAGTTCGATTTTTCGTTTTGTAGCGGATGGTGAATGCCCTTTAGAGCTTTCAGCCATAAGCCTCCATTTCTCAAAAAAGGGGTCTCTTTTTGTGCCCTTCTTACCGGCACATCCTGAGAAAATCAGTATTAAAAAGAGAGCAAAAACCAACCATAGACATTTTTTGTTCTTCATAGCTGGTATCCTCTAAAGCACCTCTTCTACAATAGGAACAATGATTGTTTCCTTTTTTCCTGTACCCCTAACAACCACCTTCGATGCCTCAATTCTTTCAATAAAACATCCACCTAATTCCAATTCTTCGCCTGTTTTATATTCTCTTCCATTAATGATGGCTATCTTTGTATCACCCAATTCTACATATCCTGTGTACGTGAAGCTTGCCTTTTGTGTTGATGAGTCAGCCCACTTTGGGGCCTTCGGTCTTTTCTCCGGTTTTATTATCTCTAAAAAAGGATCGCTGCTCCATTCGGCCTCAGCCTTGGTTATAATATAGGTTTCGCTTTCTGACAGGTTTTCCCTGGCCACGCCCTGGATTACCTCAGCAATCAGATTGTTGAGCCCCTTCAGCTCAGCTCCATTATCAACAGAGGAGGTCTTTGATGGGGAGGACAGAAAGACTTCATAGATGCCGAAAACGGCCACGAAAAACACAATGACCAGAATCACCTTTTCCTGTTTTGACATTACGGCCTTCTCCTTTTCCCCTCTCGCCCGCTCACTTCGGTCACTAGAGCCCACTGAGATAAAGTTTCCGGCCTGATCCGCCTGAGGCGGAAATCAGGCCAAAAAATCAGTCCGCCACAGATATTGATAGGCCTAGTTATGAACTCTTGGTAATGCATAACAATAATGTTCTGATAATCATTTTGTATCCATATCCCGCAAAAGCGGGATGTGAATTTAGTTGAATTCCTCTCTCAGAAATTCAACTAAGACCTCTGACCCTCTGTGTGCTCTGTGAGAGACAGAAACGCTCCTCATTTTTCCAATGCAAGCCAGAGTTTAAGCCAAAACTCCTTTACCCCTGTTGCCGGTTGGATTCGAATCTCCTCAATGTGCTGCAGGCAGGGCATTCCACCTACCTGGAGCAAGAAATTACGAAAATTGAAAAAATCTCCCTTCATGCGAACATCTATGGATAAAAGCCCGGAATCTTTGACCAATGATTTGACATCCGGGACAATAGTTACAAGACTCAGATTGCTCTTCCTGGCTATCTCCTCAAAGATAAATGAAATCCCATCCATTTTTTCACGGTCAAGTTTTCCCTTCTGGGGAAAGGGCAGGATTCCCTGTTTTGCGGTACTCACTTTCTTTAAAAGATCTTTATAAACGGGAAAAAGTATCTTCTGTTCTTCTATTTGGGTCTCTATCCCTTTTATTTCCCTATCGAGGCCGGATAAGTACTTTTGATAAGGATAGATAGCCAGAAGGAAAAAACCTATAATCCCCCCGGCACATATCAAAAGATACAGCAAACTCTGCGTCGGGAACCTTGGTAACCCTTTTTGTTCCATATCCTCAAACCAATTTCATGTGCACCGTAAAGTGGAGCACCTTTTTTTTATCGTGATAGTCAACAGTGCTCTTATGAATACTGGGTTGGCTGAAAAGAGGAGTGTTTTGCAGTTTTACCAGATAGGTTGCCAAAGAGGCACCAAGCGTCTGTTGATCACCAAATACAAAGCCTTCAAGAACTACCGTTTTTGCGGGAAGCTTGTCTTTTTCGCCTGAAATCCGGCCTAGGTTTGCCGTAATATTAAGCAAACGAATATTCGATGGGGTCATCTGTGATATTTCTCCGATAACTGCCATCCCCAGGTATTCCTTGCTATACTCCTTGAGGCTTTGACTGTTCCGCTTGGCATTGGCTGCCAATTGGAGGATAATACTTTGATTTATACAGGGACTGTATTGTTCCACCTGCCGACTAAGGGCAATTGCCTTAGCCTTTTTCCCCTCTGCGATGCGCCCTTGCCATACTACAATGCCTATGCAAAAGATCATCATAAACACAAATGCGGCAATGATACCTCGATTGGTATGGGCAATTCTTGCGAGCTGTTCTTTCTCTCTATAGGTGAAGATGCAATTAAGGGTGCGGAAGCTATTGGATAGGGCCATACCCACGGAATGGGCAAAGGAGGCCCTCTCAGACATTGAGCTGGGGGTTGAGACCTCGCCAATAAATCGGCTTCCGGTGGCAAAGGGATCGATGATCTCGCTCGAAAGCCCTATCTGCTCGCTAATATAGTCAACCAACCGCTCAAAGACACAAATCTCACCGGATAGGTAAATCTTGCTAATGCTCTCATTGCCCAGTTGTAAAGAATAATGCTTTAAGCTCCTCTCTATCTGACTGACCAATCTCTCGAGGGCCGGGAGGATCATCCTGAATATCTCCTCCTTCTTGAGGTCAAATCCTGGGTCGGACTTGGTCAACGGTGGGCAATTAGGAATGAGGCTGAAGAGTATCTTTCTGGCATAATCCATCTCTATTGGTGCTTCTATCTCTAAGGTGCCCGGAATGTCACTTTTTTGGGCATGGCCCAATCCTTCCCTGATGCCTTGGATCAGGCTGTTTATTCCCACCTTGATCCCTCGTGTGAATACGAGGCTTCCGGAGAAGAAGATATCGATACGGGACCAGTCTCCGCTTATGTGAAGACTTGGCACGGTGTCCTCACCGGTTTCTAACCAATTGGTACGCAACAGGTTCTGTATGGCAAAGGGGGCAATGGATATACCGGTTAAAGGAAATCCGCTCCTGGAGAAGAGTTCTTGAAGCTGTTCTATCTCATTCCTCGGGGCGGTATACACCATAACTGATGTCTTTTGAATACCTTCTTCAGTAACGTCACCAAGGATCTCAAAGTCGAAGACACTTTGCTTTTCATCAAAGGAGATTTCCTTTTTGGCTGTCCAATAAACAGCATTGGCAACCTGTTTTTTGGGAACTTTAGGTATTCGAGTATGCCGAATCTCCACCTTCGCAGAGGACAGGAGACACCAAAGCTCGGATTTTCTTGAAGAACTACAAAACCCCATCAGGGTGTCATTCAAGAAGGTGGCGAATTCATGGTCTTGTTTAGGGATTTCAGGATCAAAGGGAACGCTCGTATAACCCAGAAGTACCCATTGTTTGTCTGAAGACTGTCTTACCTTCACCAATTTCAGTTCCTTGTAACCAAAATCAACACCAACCGTAATGCCCTTTTTCTTTAGTGGCCAGGCCTTCATTAAGGCCGTTTTCAGGCTCTTTGGAGGGTGAGGCGGTGCTACACTATCAGGATACTCAACTTCCGTATTGTCTTCACTTCTGATCAACTCGAGAAGTTTTTCAGTGGATGATATTTCGTCTTGTGTCGCCACTATAGATCTCCGGGAAATAGATACTTGATATTTGAAACTTGAAACTTGAAACTAGATATTCCATTCACACCACTTATTTTGTACTTTTAATGAACGCATTTAATTTAGGTCCCAGTTCATCGATTATAGTTGAATATTTTTGAATTTCATTCTCTTGTATCACTTTTCGGCGGATGAGCTTGCGCAGCCAAGCCTTCGTTTCCTCAAATGAACCCCTCGCATAACGGTAGAATAGTTTTCTGTCAGCAGGGGTATAACGCCCGTATCCCTCGGCGATATTAGAAGCAATACTATCTGCTGATCGGATGATTTGGTAACCAATGGTTTGCTGAACTTTCTTTGGCCAGGTATCAAAGCCATACCAAATGAGATCTGAAATATCTTCCGACAGTTTGTAAACATCCAGCTCATGAATTCCTTTCATTCTCAGCCCTCCTAGTATCAAATTTCAAGCTCGCCCTGGCATCCGGCTCCGCTTCCAGCCCGTAGGGTCTGGGCCAGGGTTTCCAGTTTCCAATTTCAAGTTTCTCTACGAGCCGGAGGCCAGTTTCAAGTTTCGAGTTTCAAATTTCAATATTCAATCACATTATTCCTCTCCTGTTATCCTCACTACCTCCTCTATCGTCGTAATCCCTTCTTTCGCCTTTATGAGTCCATCTTCCAAGAGAGTTTTCATGCCCTGTTTCCTCGCAGCTTCCCTGATCTCAGCCTCAGAAGCCTCCTTTCCTATCAGAGCCCTAATATCTTCAGTAACCATTAATATCTCAAAGATACCGATCATACCTCTGTACCCGATACCGCCACAAAAATCACACCCTTCTCCTTTGTAAAATGTGGTATCTGGAGAGATCCCCAAGCTTTTCAGTACATAGTCATCTGGCTGGTATTCCTTCTTACATCTCGGACAAATTCTTCTTATGAGTCGCTGCGAAAAAGAACATCTAAGGGCAGATGCCATGAGCGGTGTCTCGATCCTCATCTCATGAAATCTTATAATGGCACCCACCGCATCGTTGGTATGAAGGCTGCTTATAACTAAATGACCTGTTAATGCTGCACGTATTGCAATTTCCGCAGTCTCTGAATCCCGTATTTCACCAACGTAGATGATATCAGGGTCCTGGCGTAGGATAGCCCTGAACGCACTGGCAAAGGTAAGACCGGCTTTAGGGTCAACATTGCTTTGCACTATTCCCTCTATTTCATATTCAATGGGATCTTCTAAGGTTATGATATTTCTGTGTTCCTTATTTAACGCATTGATAAATGAATAAATTGTCGTTGTCTTCCCGCTCCCGGTGGGACCGGTGCTCACGATGATTCCCTTTTGGGCATTAATCAAATCCTTAAAGGCAATTACATTTTCATCTGATAAACCAAGCTCTGAAAGGGTAGGGATTCCCTTGCTTTTATCAAGGATCCTTAAAACAATATTTTCTCCATACATAGAAGGAAAGGTAGAGGTACGAATATCGATGCTACTATCCCTCATGATAAGGCTTATCCTGCCATCCTGCGGAATTCTTCGTGTGGAAATATCCAGCCTCGACATGATCTTTATCCTGGATAAAATTGCAGAGCTTAGATCCTCCGGCAGGCGACCCCTATCATAAAGAAACCCATCAATTCGGAACCGTATTTCCATAAAATCTTTCTTCGGTTGCAAATGGATATCCGTGGCACCTTCCAGAATCGCCTGGGCGATATAGCTATTGACAAGCTTGATAATTGGTGCCTCGGACGCCTCTTTCTTAAGTTGCGATTCAGTTAGTCGCTGAACATACTCCGTCGCTTCCTCTTTTTCCGTCTCCGGCACCTTAAATTCCGCGGCAAGGTTTTCAATGAGCTCCTTTCTTGAATCTCCAACGCCGTACCACTGATCAATCGCTGCATTGATGCTCTCCTCAGAGGCTATGACATCCTCAACGAGGCATTGAGACAGCGCGGAAATTTCGTCAATTGCAATGATGTCAAGCGGGTTCGACATGGCGACAGTTACAACATTTTCTATCTTGAACAGGGGAATTACCTTGTAGCGTCGTGCAACCTCTTCTGGTATAAGTTCTAATACTTTTCGGTCTATGACATAATCCCTGAGGTTAACATAGGGGATATGCGCCTTATCCCCTATGAAGCTCGCAAGTTGTTCTTCTGTTATGTGCTTTGATTTTACTAACACGTTGGTCAGACTTTGATTTTCACGCTGGGCCGTTGCCTCGGCATCGGCAAGTTGCCCTGCCGTTATCACACCTTCATCCACCAGTGCCTGCTTCAGTTTGTCCATAGAGCTGATATTCATGTGCCTTCCTTGATGCTAGATGCTGGATACTGGATACTAATAATTTTGTGTCGTTGTTGGAATGGATTAACCATAGTTATCATTGTTGATTGATGATTGAAAAAAATCCAACGTGAAATACGCTAATTTTCAATGGCCAATAATCAATATTCAATTTTACATTCTCAAATACTTCTTCACCAACCCCACCAGCTCATCCATATCAAAGGGCTTGGTAACATATTCGTCTGCACCGGTTTCCTCTCCCATCTTGATATCGGTCTGCTGGGTCCTGGCAGTGAGCATTATTATGGGGATGTGTTTGTAGGTTTCATCGAATTTCAGCATCCTGGCAATCTTGTAGCCGTTTATCTTTGGGAGCATGATATCCAAGAGAATGAGGTCCGGATTTTCCTTGCGTGCCTTTGAAAGGGCTTCTTCGCCGTCGAACGCCTCTATACATTCGATTTTTTCAAGCTCTAGATTGAATTTTATGGACTCCACGATGTCCGGCTCATCATCGACTATGAGCACTCGTTTGTTAGCCATTATTTTTCCTCCCTTTCATATGGTAATAGCTCTTTCACTTTTATTACTAATTGTTCCATATCAAACGGTTTATACATTATGTAGTCGGCCTGACTGTACTCTATGGCCACCTTCATCGCATCAGGATCATTCATTGGTCGACCAGTCAAAAGTATGATTGGTATATCCTTCTGATACACTCCTTTTTTGATATCATCTTTAATTAATCCAGATACCCGATAGCCATTTTCTCTGGGCAAAATCACATCTAAGATAACAAGGTTTGGTTGTGTAGCCCTCACTGCTCCCAGGGCATCCCACCCATTGTCAGTACAGATTACCCGATAGCCCTCCTGCTCGAGGGCAAAGGAGATTGTCTCCCTAATGTCCGAATCATCATCGACAACAATAACCTTATTCTCCTTCATATATCCTCCTGCACATATTATCTTGTAATTCCAATGCGTTTCCTTGCACAATCGACCAATTCCTCTGCTGATGTTCCATTCTCAGGGAAGGTTGCCATACCCGAAATGAAAGTGGGGCGGTATGATTTGCCTTCTATCAAGTTTTCATTGCCAGTTATATAATCCTCTATCCTCTTTTGTGCTGTTTCCGCTCCTGCACCGTCAGTATCAGGCATCAGTAAGAGTATTTCACCGTGCAGTGAAGACAGCATTACCGTATCGGTTTTCTTGACTCTCTCTTTTATAATGGTATCTTTAATTGTTTTGAGAACCTCTTTGCGCTCTTTGTTTCCATAAGCCTCTGCAGAGTGCTCAAAGTCCTTTATCTTTAAGATCAATATAGAGAGCATCCTCTGTTGTTGCCGTGCTTGGGATAGCTTTTCCCTAAGACAGCGATAGAACAGTTGCTCTTGATCAATTACCGGAAGGGTAAAGCTAAACGTGCTTCCCTCGCCTTCTTTGCTTTTGCACTGGATTTTCCCTCCGTGGGCCTCGATTGTGTATTTACTTATCGGCAGGCCCAAACCGGAACCGGATTGCTTCTGCACCGATAACGATGATTCCACCTGATAGAATTTATCAAAAACATGATCAATATCTTCCTCTGGTATCCCGAATCCAGTATCTGTAACCGAAATATTCAAAAAACCTTTTACACCTTCAGGCATATCGGGGACCTCTCCCACCTCATGCACCTCTACCGTTACAGTCCCCTGGTCAGGGATAAACTTGATGGCATTACCAACAAGATTGATTATGACTTCCTCTATCCTGGAAACATCTGCATACGTGGTAGGCAGGGTGGGGTCGATGTTCATCTTTAATGATATGGATTTTTTATCGGCTAGATCCTTGCACAGGTCCAGCGCATGTTTTATGCAATCGCCTATGTCTAATTCAGTGTAGGTCCACTCCATTCTTCCCGATTCTATTTTTGAGATATCAAGAATGTTATTAATGAGCTCGGCGAGTCGGTCTATATTCCTTTTTGCCATGGAAAGAAATTTTCCCTGTGCATCGGTTATCTCCCCTGCCTTCCTTTTTACGAGAATGTCGACCGCGTTCTTGATTGACGTGAGAGGGGTCCTCATTTCATGAGAAGCCACGGATATAAATTCCGACTTCATGCGGTCTA
>CAZSWT010000054.1:0-20898 GCA_964611035.1 uncultured Desulfobacteraceae bacterium | reverse complement strand
CATACGAATCCCGCGAAATCAGATGAACCTGTGCTAACCGGATAGGCATAGTATTATCATCAGGATGCATTCCGGGAGGCAGGTTCTCTGAGTTTTCCCGAAGCCATTGTTTTAAAGGGTGTGTGGTAATTGAACCATCAGAGTCCTTGATTACTACTAAATGTGTTCTCATCATTGTAATTAATCCTCTATTTATATTAAGCATGCCTTATATACATGATCTCGCCTCACGGGGTGCATGGCAGCGGATTACCAAGACGTTTACCTACAGCAAGATGTCAGCAGCAAGTCCTAATTGGGTTAAGCTGTAAGCTTATAGCTTGCCGTTTTTAAGCTTAACGCATTTCGAAGAAGTTCATTCAGAAACTACGTCCTCTTTCATGTGAAAATACACGATTCAAGACCTGGCACCAAACTTACATTAGTTAATAGTTTAGGCTTGCCCGCCGTGTTTTTGGAGGGTTTGTCCGCCATCATTTTTATCCGCCGTCCTTCTGTCGGACTGGCGGGCTTGTCAGCCAGTAGTGTGGCTGATTTGACCCCAAATTCACATCCCCAAAGTCATAAGTTCATTCAGAAACTAATGTACCCTTTCACGACACAAGGTGAGTGACAGCCATTGAAAAAGGTTCAAACTCACCTATCGTTATGTGGGCGAAGGTGAATAGCAGTCAGGTGGAGTGCCTTATTAACTTATTGATGCCCAGCCAGAAAATATAAGTTTTGCTCCCATCAACAAAAGCATTATTCCCAAGAAAATCTTTAACATGTTGCTTGGTAGATGAACAGCGATATGAGCGCCAATGAAACTAAAAAGGAGAAAACTGGCCATAACTATTAAACCAGCCTTAACATCAACGAAATCTTGTTTATAGTACCGCATTGCTGCCAAGAGGCTAATTGGTGCAGCAACTATAAACAAGGTTGTCCCCTGCGCAATTTTCTGAGGAAACTTGGCAAAAATTGAAAGACAAAAAATTATGATTGCTCCACCTCCAACACCCACGGCTCCCATAACGAGACCAGCTATTGCTCCAATCAGAATCAATAATGTCATTTTATATCCTCTTTACGTTAATAGTGTATATTGAGTAGACTCTCCTTTTTTCATCAATCCCTGGCTGCTGTGAAGAGAAATGCACACCAGTCATTACCCGTGACGCATACAAAGCCCTTCATTTTGTATTTCCTAAAACGTTTACCCGCCATCTGTTTGGAGGGCTTGCCCGCCTCGGGCGTGGTTTATCCGCCTCAGGCGTGACTTCATAAACTAACATGAGTCAAGAGCAGACCTGACCCCTTTACCAGGATCACAGGTGCAAAGGGGGCAGGCGTCTGTTCGTCCCTACTGAGTCAGTATCACCTTTCCCTCCAGTCCCTCTGAAACCCGGCGATATGCCTCATGCGCCTCTTCAATTGGAAACTGGTTGGTGATCATGCGTTCTATCTGAAAGCCGTTTCTGACCATGGCCACCATGTCTGACCATTCACTGAAATTGCACATCCAGTTACCCAGCACGGAGAGGTTCCTACCCCAAATCTCCCTTTTGGCTGGGTCTACGTGGAAGGAAAGCCGCTCCCGGACATGGTCTATCCCATGATCGCCATGTGCGACAGTCACCACCGTGCCTCCCGGCATTGTGACGTCCAACATTGTGTGAAACAGCTCCTGGTTGCCCATGGAGATAGCATCGAAACTTTTGTTGGGTCCCAGGCCAAACGTCAGGTCCAATATTGCGGCCTTTAGGTCTTTCGTCTCTTTGGGATTTATGGTCTTCCATGCGCCCAGTTGTTTCGCACGCTCAAGCGCGAGTGGGTTTATATCAACCGCTATGACCCGTGCCCCCAAATAGGTTTGAAACAATGTCATCCCTAATCCAACGGGGCCCGTCCCAAACACGCAGGTAATTTCACCCGGAGCCACCCCGCTTCTGATACTGGCGCCATAAGGCACACCCATCCCGTCACCGGAAAGAAGCACTGCTACACCATCGTTTATATCGTCATCGAGGGGGTGAAGCCATATCTCTTTGGACACCACGTACTCGCTGTGGGCGTTTCTGATCCCTCTGACCTCCTTACAGAAAATCTGTTTTCCCTGTAAGCACCAGAAACAGTTTCCGCAACCCTGGAGCGTTGAAACGCCAACTCGCTCTCCCTTTCGAAAGCGTTTTGAACCGTTGGGATCCTCGATTATGCCCATTACCTCATGCCCTGGGTTCCCCTTCCAAGGAAGGCCTGTTGGGGGAACAAAGGTCTCCATTTCGCTTCCACATATTGCGCTGGCTTTTACCCGTACCAACACATCCCCTTTTCTTACTTTCGGATCGGGAATCTCCCCCAACTCCATTTTCTTGTTTCCTAAAAATACGACTCCGCGCATGACATACCTCCTTTTATCTTGGTTATGAAATACTTGGCTATTGGCCTACCGGTCAGAGCGACTATCATCTCCAAATCCTATAATTTTGGGGCCAAGTCTCCGTTTCAAAATATTGTTCCCATAACATCTCAGCTACACTATCCCCGAAAGATGTTTTCGTTGTGCCAGGTGAGGAATTCGGGGCTGGGCTGATATTGTTTGTGTCCGGGAATATGTAGCCTCTTCCCATGGAACGTGTAGAAATATTTATTGTAATCGAATTCATCATTAATCCCCGTGCGGCGGGAGGGGAATGCAAACCAATCATTCTATGTGACGCCGATGGAGCCCTACAGATTTGCCTGTGATACGACACACCGACGTTAATCCATTCCACAAAAAGTCGGGGTCAAAGGCCTTCATTTCGGATTTTTTGAAACGTTTACTGATCTTATAAAAGTTAAACTAAGCCATGATCACTTTCATAAGTTCATTCAGAAACAACGTCCCCTTTCATATCCGCCGTTTTTATGGCTGACTGTTTTCGGTAAAAGTGGCTGCTGGAAGAGAAAGGCAAAGCAATCATTATCCGTGACGCCGATGGAGCACGACATCCCGGCCTTAATAAGGTCCACAATCCCGACCAGAAAAAGTCGGGACGGGTCAAAAGCCTTTCATTTCCTGCCACAAGGAACGTTAAGCACTTTCTGTATGAATGCCCCCCTTCATTATTATCTATTATGATATGCGAAGTTACTTATTTACCAATGGACGTCCCCTATTTTACGCAGATCAGATGTACCGATTTCTGCTCAAAGCTGTTTTCGGTAAAAGTAGCTGCAAAATTATTCAATATAGCGTGTCGAAGCGAAGCGGAGATCCCGACCCTCGGGGTCGGAGCAACGCGTAGATCCCGCTATCGGGGCCCAGTTACATTGTCATTGATTTTATTTATTCAACTTAGTCAACAACGTCCCCAAAGTCACGTTGGCGATTATTCATTATTCACCCCATGCTTTTCTTAGTTCTTCTATGTTGAATACATAATCTTGAGCATGTGTGGCTTTACCAAACTTGAGATTGATAACAGTGACGCCGTTGAATTGAAATGTATCTCCGTCTCGGTTTGTCACCTCTTCATCCCAAATCACTGCAACTACATTTGTACCTACAAGATCAAAAAGGTTTTGAACACATATTCTTTTCGGAGTAATTTTTACATTGATAAACTGATCCAAGTATTTTTGGAACCACGCTTCTATTGATTTTTTACCTTTAAACTCGCCACTGGCAGATATGTCACCCGGATAAATCCATGTTGATTCTTCGTGCCAGCTTGCAAGAAAACTGTTGATGTCTCTACTATTTAAGGATTTATATGTAGAGGCCGTCTTTTTCTTTGCTATCAAAGCTCCGATCATGGTTTTACCTCCTTTTGTTTGAAAAAATAACGGTAGTTTTACGTACTATGCCGAATAAATTTTGCTCAAAGCTTCATTCAGCAGTTATAAGTTTTTCAACCCTGAGATCTTCCCCAATCATGGCAGTAATCGATACTTGGGGGTAACACTTCGCTTCAGGGACTTGAGAGATACGTGGCATGGTTCATTACCTCGTAATTCACATAGGTGACAATTCAAGATGCGACACCTGACACCAAACTTACATCAGTTAATAGTTTAGGATTTCCCGCCGTCCCTCTGGCGGGTTTGACCCTAAATTCACGGTGAGGAGAGAGGCTCCCGGATAGCGCTTCTGTGATCTGGCTCAAGGAAAACACACTCCTCATAGAGCTTTGTGGTTTCATCCAGCTTGTCGATCTTGACTTAAACTATGGTTGGACGGGCAAAGATGATATATACCTCTTTTCTTCTTCCTTGAAATGTACGACTAATGCAATCCTTTTTCTGCTTGCTTTACAATCGAATTCACAAGCCTCTTTGCTAACCATCCTTTGGCCACCTGTTTAACAATCAACAGCCTATCATAGACTGTCCTGACTTCCTGAATTTTATCATCGGTGAACTCATATGCACAAATGGCCAGCGCTTCGGCTCTTTCGCCTTCTATTGTAACTGCTACGACGTGCTCGAAGAAACCCTTGTTTTCCTGTACAATAATTTTATTCCCGGTTTCCCTAACCTTCATATCTCGCATTGACTGAGCCGAGTTCGTCAGGTAGCGCCTCAACTCCTCCTTGCCTTTGAAGGTGCCGTTAGGGTTAATCCAAACTCCATCTTCGGCAAAACAAGAAAGCGACTTCTCCACGTCCGCGGCCTCAAGCGACTCAATTAACTCGCGCATGATACTGGCAATCTTTTCCTCATTCATCTTATTACCTCCTAAAATTTTAAGATTTGGTGCAATGCTTTGGAGCGCACATCGCTGCATGTCATACACTCTAAAGATTTTCACGACCTTGAGCCTTTAGCAGTGTTGTCTGCGGGCTCTATCATTTTGAAGAGTATGCGTTGAATTGCTTCGTTTTTGAAAAAAAGGGTTGAAGCTCCCAACAGAATTTTCAGTGTTCTGTCAGGAGCACGGCATGCACATTTTGAGGGGTTTCTCCATAGGAAAAAGAAATAGTAGAAATTTTCAAATTTGTTATCGTTTATAATGCCACAAAGGAAACAAAAAGCAAGACTGAATTATTAGGTAGAAAAAACGGATGCAAAATACCAAGTATTGAAAAGGCGTGAGATTAGTTCACTATAGCGACGTGAATAATGAAGACCTTACCCTTCATATTTTGGGCCTGATCCCAAATTTTAGTTAATAGTTCAGGTTTACCCCGTTAAATTTTTCGGAGAAAACAAGCGTAGCGTATTTAACTGGGGTTTGACCCCAACTCATAGGATTCTCAGCCAATTACTTATTATAATTGCCTGACCCCATTCACTATCGGGGCCCAGTTAAATTGTCGTTGATTTTATTTAACCGGGGTCAACAATCTCCCCAAAGTCCCTTTACTCCTTACCGGACTCTGGAGCGAGCATATTGATCGTGTCTACGAATAGGGTTATGATGGGTCCCATTGCCAGGCTACCTCCCATCAGAAGACCAACCGATGCCGTTTCTATAAGCTCCTCGCGCGTAGCGCCAGCTTGGAAAGCTTGCGCAGTACGGGCAGCAATACAGTATTCGCAATGAGTGGCTATGCCGATGGCAACACACATTAATGTCTTAGTCTTGCGGTCCAGAGCTCCTGGCTTGAGGGCATTTTCATTGAGATTTTCAAATGCTTTTAGGGTCTCTTTGTCGACCTTGGAAAATCCTTCAAATCCGTTTTGCAAACTTTTTAGAAATTGTTTTGGATCCTCTATCATTGTACGTTCCTCCTCTTTGTTTTTGTTTCAATAAGGTTCCCCATCCAACAAAAATACACAGATGTTGTGCTTGTTTTCAGCACTCATTGGGCGATGACTATGTGCTATATACGCAAATCTGAATACATTCCAGTATACGCATGGTAATCAAAACCTCAACTGCTTTTTTTCTGATGAAGAGGGACATCCCGGAATTTTGTAAGCGGTAAGAATAGGATGGCGATATTTTGACTGGTATTTCACTTATTCAGGAACAATAGAGGAGGGTGTGAAAGATTTACCGATTTCTGCTCAAAGCAGTTTTCGGTAAAAGTGGTTGCTGTGAAGAGAAATGCAAACCAATTACTATCCGTGATGCCGATGGAGTTCTATGGGCTTACCCATGACACGACATCCCGGCCTTAATAAGGTCCACAATCCCGACCAGAAAAAGTCGGGACGGGTCAAAAGCCTTTCATTTCCTGCCACAAGGAACGTTAAGCACTTTCTGTATGAATGCCCCCCTTCATTATTATCTATTATGATATGCGAAGTTACTTATTTACCAATGGACGTCCCCTACTTTACGATCACAGAAGGTCGGGACTAAAGCCGTTGCTTTATGCGGTCGGGGTAAAGCCTTTCATTTACTGCCTCAAGGAACGTTAAGCAATTTCTGCACGAGCGCCTTTCTTCATAGAATATTTAATATAAATTTTGATATTTTTTAACGATTAATTGCAAGAGATAAAAAATATTTAAATCGTTTTGGAACCAACGTTTTACTTTTACATCTTGTAGAATCGAAGGCTTTTTCCTGTTCAACTTGAGGACAAAAAATCAACTGCAAGTTGGTTGAATTTCTGCGACTGTTCATCATGCGGACAGTGCCCGGCGTTCTCAAAGATCTCTAGTCGAGAACCTCTTAAGATATTGTGCATCTCTTTTCCACGCTCAAGGGGAACAGCTTTATCCTGGCGACCAAATATGATGAGGATAGGCACATCCATCTCTCCCAACCTATGGATTTCATCGGGCAACGAGTGAAAAAACTGCTTGCGTAAGATTTTGAGCAAGATTTCAGTGGTACCTTTAATCTTTTGAAAGCGAGTTACATTCTCAAAGTAGCTTTCAGTAATAACCCCTTTATCATGGATGAAGGTAGTGCTCAGGACCATCTTGCGGTAGAAATCGCTTTTCATTCCGAGCAGAAACTCCCCTACCTTTGGTAAATTAGTTATCTTGCCTAATAAAGGCAAAGGGTTAGGCATTCCTGCTGGGTCCACCAAAATGAGCTTGTTGACTCTATCTCTATGGTTGACAGAAAAGAAGATACTGGTTCCACCACCCATAGACTGCCCTATCAGAGAAGCCTTCTGAATATCCAGGGCATCCATAAATTTAAGGAGTTGGTCAGTATATAGCTGATAGCCATAGTCCATAGGATCTCGTGTGCTGTAGCCAAATCCCCAGAGATCAACGGCATAAACCTTAAATCTATCGGCTAGGACATCTATGTTCTTATTCCACATATACGAATCATACAAAAATCCATGAATAAGGATAACCGGTTCTCCCTCTCCCTTCTCGATATAGTGGGTAGAATAGCCATCAAGCTTGATAAATTTTCCCTTAGCATATTTCTTGGCCCACTCATCCAGTGGCTGACTATTCCACGGTATGAATTCTGCCATTCTTAACCTCCTTCTTAAAAGGTAAACAATTAATTTCCCTGGTTTAGCTGTAGTGAATACTACAATCATGAAGCCTCCAAAGAGGCATAGCAACTCCTTGGAGGCTTCATAGTGGCATCTTTAAAGTATCCTTTCTCATGAGTTTCTTTTTTAAAGCTCCAATTTTCCATTTAAATGTATTCTATTATTTTGGAATGAGCTTCATTACCTCTTCGGATTTCAACATAGGAAAAATATCAACGATGCCAAGATCACTCCATCCGAAAGTAGCCTCTTGTATATGTTTTTGGAGGTAATTATTCACTCCATTGAATAAATGTATGCAATTTCTGCATCACGTTCCCTTTAGGTGATAGTTTAGGATTTCCCGCCGTGTTTCTGGAGGGCCTGTCCGCCGTATTTTTTATCCGCCGTCTTCATGGCGGAATGGCGGGTTTGATCCTAAATTCACGTTCCCTCTTGTACATCTAACTATTCTCTATCAATTTTCCATTAGACCAACAATATGACTGTTTATAGAAAGGATATTATCAAATTGTGCCCTCAATTGGGCTTCTTCTTCGGCGATTATAGATAGGATCCTATCCTTCATGGATTGTGACATTGATAGGGTCTCCCAAGTCCCTGGTCGATTAACGTTGCTTTTCAATGAAATCAATTCCTCTAAATCGGATCTCGAATCAAAGTTCTTCAAGCCCGCGTCATCGGAAAGAGAAAACCCTTTGTAGAAGGCCTTATTCTTTCCTTCCTCAAAATTCACAATAAACATGCATCGGACTGAGAGCTCAGATGACTTTGCCGCTCCAGGCCAATTTCCAGTTACTTCGCCAGAAAATAGAGGACTCCTGAGATATTCTATAAGGGCATCAATCAATGGATGGCCAAGCCCCATCAATTCAGCATTTCGTTTTCTCATTGCCAGCTTTCTGTCAAATACTATGTTTTCATAGCGAGGGGAGACATTTGAATATTGGTGCAAGGCTTTAGGAGTTTGAATGTGAGTAACATCACCCTGAGGTATAAAGGCGCCTCCTAATCGAAGTATCCCTTTTTCTACAAAAAGTTTAAGGTCATCAAGGGCGAATGGGCCTTTTATTTTTTTATATCGACCGAAATTAAACGACTCCAAATCCTGTGCAAGTTGCCGCAATGCTTCACTTGCCTGTCGTGCCTTTTCAATTGCCTCGACTATTTCCAGCTCTGTTCTCTGGTAATCTCTATCTATCAATGCCCTCTTATACAGATCTTGATACCTCGGAGAAGAGCCTAAAAAACCAAGAATCTCGGATCTGAAATCTTCTATAACTTGTCCAGTAACTTCATCGACCTTTCCAATGGTTTTAGCTATGCTTAAAAGTTTTTCTTCAAGCAGGCCATATATTCTCTCTTCCACAGTATCTTCGGCAACCAGATTGTAAACCTGGGCAGTGTCGGTTTGGCCATATCTATGGATTCGCCCAATCCTTTGCTCAACTGCCATGGGATTCCAGGGAAGGTCATAATTGAAAAGGATATGACAGATCTGAAGATTGATTCCCTCGCCACCGGCTGATGTGCTGATCAAGAATTGGGCGCCTTCTGGCTCCCAGAATGTCTCAACAGCGGCAATCTTATCATCAAGCGGCCCCCCTTTAATTACGGCTATTTTGCTTTCACCATATAGTTTGGCCAATTCCATTTTCAGAAACTTTAATGTTTCCCTGTATTGTGTGAAAATCAATATCTTCTCATCTGGTGAGAGTCTTTTTACCTGCTCCATTGCCCTTATCAAGGTATCAAATTTACGATCAGGCCCAACTGGTGCAACCTTAATAAGCTCCCGAACTTTCTGAGGCTCATTAGGAATCACAGCCTCAGAATAGATTGCATCTTCTGCCTCTTCCTCCATATCAAGGGCCCAGGAGGTAGTCTCCTCTCCAATGTAACCTTTCCGTGCAAGCCTCTGTCTTACTTTGGCAATATAAAAATCGGCCTCGGCCATCTGCCCTGAAGACGATGGAATGGAGGCAATATCTATAGCCAACCTTCTCAACTCCTCCTGAAGTTTAAAGAGCCTCTCAGTTATGCTAGGTGCATGTGACTTTTGAGCTTTTCTTTCCAAAGCCATGTATTCCCGTGCCAATAGAACAAGAAGCCTGCGTCTGAGGGCCTGTCTAATAGCCCTTGGACTTGAGGACATCATTTTCTGGAAAGTGGCCATAACAAAGCCTACTGCCCTTTGTTTGCTTGTAGTTTTACTCTGCCCTATTCCGGCAACTCCATACCCTTCCCGGAGGTATTCGGTCAATTGATCGTAAAACCACCGCTCTCGCGCCGCTAAAGGGAATGTTTGCGTATATACCTGGCGCCTCATAAAGATGGGATTTCCATCTGCATCAGTAGCTTCGCGCTTTGTCCTGCGAAACATAACCCGATTCAAAAGGCCCCTGTGATCGCTCATAACATCTGGTGATTCAAATAGCTGATCATCGAGAAGTTGTATCAGTGACCAGAATTGATAACCATCCCCTTGATGAGGTGTAGCTGTTAGAAAGAGCATATCACGGGTATAAGTCCTAAGAGCTTCTGCCAGGCGATAGTTTTGAGTCAGTTGCACCTTCTTGCCATATTTTTTTCTACTTAGATGGTGGGCCTCGTCTATAACAATGAGGTCCCATTTAGGTGCTCTCTTGAGCCGTTCTATTCTCCTCAATTGTTTTATGGTATCAATAGAGGCAATTACCCGATTATGTGTTTCCCAGGATAGATGAGTGACATCGGAAAAGTCGGTACCAAGTATATCAAAATGAAGCCTGAAGCATTCCCTGAGCTCCTGTTGCCAGTTTCGGGTTAGTCCTGCCGGGCAGATAATAAGGATTCTCTCCGCATCCTTTCTGGCAAAAAGTTCTCGTACAATGAGACCAGTTTCTATGGTCTTGCCAAGGCCCACTTCATCAGCTATGAGGAATCTCCGTCTCTGGTATTCTATAATGTCACGTGTAAGAAGTATCTGATGGGGCAAAAGATCTGTTCTTGAGTTGGAGAGTTCTCCCCCTACATTGGAGAGTGGTAGTTGGTAAGCAAGTTGTTTCAGGAAAAAATCTAATGGAGAATCAAGATCTCCTGATGAAAATCGCTCAAACAGGTCCGGCGCTTGTTTAAGACGATCAATGGGGACTGTTTCCAGTCGGCGGCCATCAACCCTGTCAAATAACACATCGACCTGGTAAACGCCCCCTGACTCACGTATTCGTAATACCTCGCCTGCCCCCAGCTCTTCGAGGCCATAAACCAGGACCCTCTCGTTTTCTTTTATATTATCTGTTTTCTGTTCATCCATTGCTTAAATGGAAGTTAGTCTTATAAAATGGATTGTCATTAGAATCGCTCTGCCTCATGGGCAACCCAAAAATGTGTCCAATGGGAAGTCTCGCATTCCTGTACTCAACCCAGAGGGTATCTCCTTTTATGAGTTTCCCCTGAAAGATAAACTGAATCTCTATAAGTCTTCTTTCCAGATCCTGTGCCCCTCTTCTCAGAATCCCCCGTATCTTAAGAGCCATCTCTTCATGATGAGGCCTTGCCGCAAATAGCACATCCTCCAAGCCCCTCACCTGCAATCTATGAAACTTTGGAAAAGGAAACGAATCCTGCCTTAACTCTCGCAAGAAATCTAAAAGACCTATATCATTTTCGTAAGGAACAATCCCTCGCTGTTTAGCAGTTCTAAGATTGACAATTTCTATTAGTTGATATCCAGGCATTTCATTATCTCGTATTAAAAAGAGGACCTATATCTATTAAACCCAAAATTTTTTTCAGACTTGAAGTAAAACCTTTATTCCTGGACATTAGATATTCACAGGCTGCCCTGAGCCTGGGCGTCTCTCCCCTGAAACGCTCAAGCCATGGAACAACATTCTCTCCACCCTCCGCAAGTGCCATTAAAAGGTGGACATAATCAATGAAATAAACCTTACTTTTTGTCTTTTGAGGATTTAGCTCACCAAATAGGCTTTGCTGCTCTTGCTTGGGCGGATTGAATTTTTCAAGAAGAGCATGGAACCGTTCAAGGGGTTGCTTTACCTCATAGGATCTTCCCCTTCCAGCCCGACCTTTTATCATGATCCCTGCCTTGATCAGGGAATCGGGTTCCAGGATACCACGTGTAGCTTTATGGACATCGTCGCTCTTCACCTCTTTGCGATCGCAGAGACATGTGAGATATACATAGGATTCAGGATCAATATCAGCGAGCTCTGAAGGCAAGGGTTGCTCTGTTGTAACAAGCTGATCCACCATCATTCGGATTTCTTCCAGAGCATCTTTGAGCTTTACTTCATTTCCTTCATGGTCAACAATCGCTCCATAGTAACGGCTGTAGAGTTCCAGACATTTACCGATGAGAATAATGTTTACATCGGCAGGTGATAGCGGGTCATTGCCATATCTTCCTGCTTCGATGGCTTTAATCTCTTCTCTGGCTTTACGGCGGATTTCTTGGCGGATGCCAGCCCATGAGCGTTTATTAGTAACTTGTTGCTGATTGCTCATTTCTTGTCGTTTCTTACAAATGTGGATTAGGTCGTAAGAAATTGACTTTTTACCCATCAAATGGAGTGAATTTTCAGATTCACTATGTATAGGAAAAACTGATTGAATGGCAAAATTAGCGTTACAAATTGCCCTTAGAAGTGCTTCCCAGGCAGCTCCTTCTGCATGATGAAAAGTAAAAGCAAAAAGTCCATTCATATGTAACATCCTATAACATTCCTTGAAAACTTGAATTAAACCATTCTCAAAGTCTTTGGATGTTTTTCCTCTTGTAGGATTTTCAATAATCTCTTCAGATTTGGGAGTTAATTCGGGCGCAAAGATTTTATATGTTTTTGCTAAAATTAACCGAATCCACACATAGAAGAATTCAGAAAGTTCTGAATAATTCACATTGCCTGCATAGGGTGGATCAGTTATTACAAAGTTAGTTTTCTCATCATCTGAATATATTCTTGTTGAGGAAATGCATTTCAACTCCCCTTCGCATTCAATCTTATCCCTGGATGTGCCATGTATTTGGCTAACTTGCCCTGTATCATATGGTTTTTCAATAAATTGCTTCCCTTTTATAATACTATTCCAATAATTAGAAAACTGTCCGTGACCAAACTTGCCTCCCCATACATTGCCTTCAAGGGGATCTGCTTTAGGCTGAAAGTCATGTCGAGCAAACACGCCAACAAGATGATTTCGTGGCTGCGCAAAGCGACAGAACATATTATTATCATTAAGAGAATTGGAAAAAGCACATAACAACATCTCCTTCAATGCTTGATCCTGCTCTTCATCTATCGCCTTTAGCAATGTTGAAAGGCAAAGTAACTGGCGTGGATTGAACATCTGATGCCAGTAGAGGTAGTGATGGGCTATTAATCCTGATTTCGTTTTCTCTCCCCATGGAATCTTTTGCTTGGGATAAGGCAGGTTCCCTTTTTCTTTCTGCCATATTTCACATGCTCTCTGATATCTGGCAAGGTCAGCCGGTGTTACTCGCTTGAAGAACTTACCGTTGTTTTTTGTGATCAGGCAGGGATGGTCGGCTAATTTTGGATTTTTCGTTCTACGTTTTGAGTGGGTGCCGTCAAGGTTAATCTGCTGAGAGTCAATATCCTCATAAACATCCCCTGCACAGACTTTGCAATACCCCTCAATGGCGTATGGCCTCATGGGAAGTAATTTGTCCTCTGGTAAGCTTCGTATTGAATTGATAATCCTGTCAGTATGCCCGCAAGATGGACAGAGAAACCATCCACTCTTGGGGATATTGCCAGTTTTGGGAATATATCTTTTCTTACATACAGGGCAGTTTACCTCTTCGGGCAAATCACCACGCCATTGCCACACATTATAACAGTGCGGACAAAGAAGGACAGTGAGTGGAACCTTCTTTCTCTTTGGCTTTGGGATTTTGGCCTTTGCCTTAACTTGCTTATGGCACCAAGGGCATTCGACCTCATTATCTGTTGAGAATGCCCATCTTGCAGTTGTACGGCCAATCCCGGCTGAATAGGTTGAGCTCACAACACATAATCCAGGCTCAGCAATAAGACTTGCAGACTCTATCTCCCAATCAAATGATTTCCCGCATTCAGGACACTCAACATCAGGACTATATCTGATAGATGGAGATTTATTGGCAATGATATAATCTGAGAAGAGAGGGATTTCTTTTTTACAAAGAGGGTTGGTGCAGATAGCGGATTTAACCCAGAATGTGTAAATGATATCTGCCTCTTCCCTGCCGGCCCCGCAGCAAGGGCATTCCGTTTTGTACTGCTCAAGAAGTGTCTCTTTAACAGATTTTTCACCCCAGGTAACTTTACGCTCGGAAAGCCTCCTGAAGGATGCCTTAAGTTCATCAATGTCAACCGGCTCAACCTCTGTTTTCACAATGAACCAAGCCACGGGATTGAGGTCGATTCCTATGACCTTGCACCCCAAGCGCAGGGCCTCAACAACCGTTGTTCCACCGCCCATGAATGGATCGAGAATGACCTTCCCCTTTGTATCCGGGTCATTGGTATGGTCTTTATAGAACTCCTCCATGATAATCTCAGCCCCGCTTTTAAGGGGATTGCCCTTATCATCTAAAGGGAGAGGTTTCATGCAGCCAAGGAGAATTGCCCGAAACACACAAGAAGCTCGCCTGGCAAACCATTTGTGCATCTGATAGATTGGCTTAAAGGCATTTCTTTCGGGAATGGCAAGACGATTTATTTCTACAATGGGGAAGGAATCTTCAATGGCATATTTCGTAATTGAGGTGTCCATTCTCTATTTCCACTTAACCGATTCCTTTGACTGTTCAAGTTGATTCCTCAATAAGGAAAGTGTTTCTTCACTCATAAACCGTTTAAGATTATTTAAAGATGCATTAAGGAATGATTCTTTTGAGTGGAATCTACTTAATATTTGCTGAATGATTAAGAGAGCGTTTGGAGTTTTATTCTGCAATTTTAAGGAATGTAATAATTTTGATAAATCTATCTTAAGTTCTTTCTTTAATGTCTGGAGATCCTTTTCCACCATCTTTTGAGCGTGCTGTGGCTTAAAATATTGAGATGCAGGCCTGTCAAGCCATTCAATGCTTTTGGTCCCTAATCGAGAAAGACTTAAATATCGAGCTGTTTCACTACTATCTCTTAATTTTCTAAAGGCCTTAAAACCTACTCTTGTAAGCTTATTTACTATAATCTTCTCTCGCCAACCATGTGCTGTATACTTCAATTTTCCTTCTTCATCAGGAGGAATGCTTGTTTCTGTGTGCCTTTCTCCTTCGTAAAAAAGCCATGACTCAAAATAATGTATAGCAGAATAAAAGGCTGCAGTGATTCCCCAATCATGATAAGGGGGTTCAAAGGCTAATTTCTGAGCCGCTTCTTCGTTATGCTCTGCCTGTGCGATATGAATTGGGTAATCTGCCATCGCTTATTATCTTGAAAAAATACACCTGGCTTCTGGATGAACAATATCCTTTCTGTCTACAAAAGCAACAGGAGGATAAAGGAATGTGAAGGAGAGATAATCAAATTCTTTACGAATGTCATACTCTGTATCCAGCAAATCTTCCATTAAATCATCGTCATATTCAGTAATACCGAGTAGGACATGAAATTGAATTTCGGCACGGTATTTCTGTACATATATAGATTTAACTTTTTCATATTTGCTATATTTATCTGCTATACAGAATAGAGCACTTTCTTCAATATGTTCCCTCTCTTGTTCTTCTTCTCTTTCTTCTTCTAGGGTTTCCCTTGTTAATTGCCTTTGTAGTCTTATATATCCAAATATATCTTCAGGACTCCAGATTTGGTAACCTGTTTCGGGTGGGATCACAGTTTGGAGATAACCTTTAATTAGGTTATAAAAAGTATCTGTAAAAATATTATATTTTTCACACACTAAAGAAAATTGGCCTTGAAGCCCTATGGAAGTAATCATGTGTTTTGTAAGATCCAATGGTATGGCATATGCAGCAGCATCTTCTATTTTGTTAGCTTTCACATCCATTATTTAGTCTCCTTCTTTCATAAAATGCGCACCGATAGTTTCTTTAGTTATATCGCTACTCTCATTGAGAAACTGAGTTAATAAAACGTCGCCAAATTCATATTGCTCCTCTGCAATGGTATTTATATCTATTAACACTGTCAGAAGATTATTTTGACTTGGATCTGAGGCCTTCCGTGCAGATTTAATCCTTACCCATTTATTTGTTTTGCACCCAGACACATTCTCCTTAGTTAAGCAATGAAGCTCTAAATCATACGGATCCTTAAATGGAACATCTTCCTGAAGATATGTTGAGAAAACATATTCTGCTCCACTTCCTGTCAATTCTATTATCCAACGGGTTATTATTGCAGCCCTCGAAAATTGACAATGGACTTCCTCTATGAAACCTTTACATATCTTAATGAATTTATCGTAAAGTCCATTAGTTGGGAATTCAATAGGAGAATCTTCAGGACGATAATTGTAAAAAAAGTTTACCCTCTTGGTGGTTATTTGCAATGTATATTTTTCATCATTTGATTTTAAAATAATTCTTGGTATTTCGGCAGGCGCGTCGTCAGGTATAGGGAGTATTGCAAGATCGCCGTCAAACAACCCTTGAAGTGCATCATTTATATTACTTACTAATTTTGGTTTATTAGTAATTACAATTCCCGGGCTAAAAAGTACCAATTGAATTTGTTCAATCTGCTCAGACATTTATTCTTCCTCCCTCCCTAGAATAACCCATGGTGTTAGTATTTCCATTACAGATAGACCCCCATGCTTATAGAGCCTGCTTGCTGCCTTACCAGGCGGGTGGGTCTGTATCCGCCCACGTAATACTGCTACCTTTCGGCTTGGAAACACAACAAGGTCAGGATGATCAGGTGGCTGCTTTCCCTCATCACTTAGTCGCCTATACCGCTCTCCGCCTAGATACTCCGATAATGGGCGTAGCTCGGTATTAGATCTTGGGAAGGATAGGCCTGATCCCAAATATACGTATCCGTGATCACTTGTTACAAGAATCTTACGTCCACGAGGGATCTGCTGAACCGTATTCAGCCACGCGGTTTCCAGAAGCTGGCGAATCTGCTCGAAGTGTTGCGGAAAGCGAGCACCGCTATCACTATATGTATTATCAGGGAAGGCCGACCACAGGAGAAGTCCCCTTGAATTGTGATCGAGAAGGTGCTGCTGGTTAGGATTATCGTAGTAATAGGCGGTAATCCCCTTTTCCTTTAATACCGTTCTTTTAGGTAGCTGAGATGGTGCTATGTTTCCGCATTGCAACCTAAGCTCGATAAAGTCAATGGTCTCGGTTGGTATAGCCGAATATGATGCTCCTGTTTCCTGCACTATAAATCCGGATGTTTGAGCAAAATTTAGAAGGACTGGAATTTCTCTAAGAGACAAACCATCAAAGATAACTATTGCAAATGGATCCTCCCCCTCAATAATTTCTGAGACGTCCCTGTCGTGCTGAACCTCGCCAAGAAATTCGTCATATAGCCTATAGGTAGCCGACGATATGATTTCTTCAAGTTCATTAACTTTCGATTCGCCATCATTGAGGTACTGTAATGGAGAGAGGTCTTGGTAGCGCTCAGTTGACCATATTTTTTCTAAAAGCCACCTTGTGAGCCATTCAACCCTCGGTCCTGATGCAATCAAACTTTCAAATATTTCATCGGTTAGATTACTCATTATCAGTTTCCTTTGGTGGTGATTCAAAAATTAAATCCAGGCGGGCTGAATAATCAGCCCCTTGTATAGAGGGAAGCGATTCAATAATTTGTTCTACTTCACCTTTGGAGAATTCACCATTCTTGGTAATAGCAATCTCGGCTGTAAGGGCACCTTCACCACTAAGATTACCCCTGATTGACGCGGGAAGACTGGTAAGGTCTCCAGTGCTTTTTTCCAGAAAGATAGTAGTGCGAATTTGTATTATCTTTGGATCTGGAAACTCCTGGAGCCTTGCCGCAATAGTCTGCCGAAGCTCCCCAGGGCCAGTCTGTGGTGGAATACCGATTTCTTCTCTTTTTTCAGGAACGGCTGTTGGAGGGATAATAATTGTTGTTTCCTCTCCACTGATGGGGGGCGATATTTCTTCATCTTCCCCAGTAGGAGTAAATATTGGAGGGCGATGAGTTGTCTCAAATGGTTCTCCCACTTTTGCATCAAAGAGCTCTGTCTCTGTCAGGCCTGGATTTTCGTGACAGAAGTTACCCCGTGGATGTCTGATCCCAATTTGGCTCTTTAAACATAGCCCCCTTATCGCCTGGCTTACAGAGCTTACAGTGGTTGGAACAGGGAATCCCAGGGTAGAACAATATTGTTTATGTATATCTTTTATACTAAGATTTAGGAGGTCGGCTAAGCGGGAAGAGAGGTGTTCTTCAAATAACTGGGTAGGAAAAAGCTGCTGCGAGAGGTAGTTACGCACATCTTCTTTTGTTGTGCCTGGCACATTCTCTTTTTCTACCTGGTCATCTTTTGCTGATGAACCGTAATTTTCCCAGTGAATGTAAATGAGGCCAGCCCTCTTAATTGTATCCATGCAATGTCCTTTATCCTCACGTCCGATTCGCTCATAGGTAGACCTCCGTCCAGAATCTTGTGCACTGCCAGCTAATTCTTGTGCAGCCAGTTGCCTTTGGGCCCATTTAAGAAGATCTCTGTGATTATCAAGGTCAAATTTTTGATCTCGTGGTTCCAGTAAGATAACCTGATTTCGTGTTGGGATACCTCGGTAAAATTCATGACGCTCTTTCTGGATTAGTTTGCGAGGTGCAAGGACATACCTCAGGTAGTTATTATCGAGTTGATCCAGGACATCCTTTGTCTCCTGTTCACCTTTATATACAACAGAATTGGATTCCCTGAAAATCTCATCTCGCCAAAGCATGTGAAGAAGATCCCTGGCCTTTGTTCCATCAGGGTCAATAGTAAGAGAGCGTAGCTCCACTTTTGCATCAGGATTCTCTTCTATATCGAAAAAATACCTTCCCTCTTCAACCCAGAAATGTGATGCATATTTCTGGAAGGCAATTATTGTTCTCTCAAAATCGTTTATATCAACACCGGGGGCAATAACATTTCTTATGAGTTCCTCGCGGGTAGCCCCGCGGCCATGGCCTGTACTGGTAAGTGTGTAAAGCATGACCGAGGCGCCAATCTCTGAGGCCAGGGGCTGATCCTTTAATTCTACAAGATTTCCAATAGCCCTTGAAATCAGATCTCCACTTAGATCGAGATCTGAAAGCCTTATCGCCACTTCTCTGTCATATAGATTGGCATGGCCAGTGGTTATAAAATTAGCTTTATCATGAGATAAACGCACCATATTCGCCAAAAAACCCAATGCACCTCTGACACTCTGGAATCCTCCCCGGGCAGGAACTCTTTCCAGAATCAGCTCAAGCACATCAGGCAAGAAGGGATATGTTAGGAGCATTTTGGACCTATATTCATCTGGTGACATTAGTGATTGCTTACCCCATGTGTTTATGTAGCTATCAACGACAGGAGCACATAAGTCATATTTAAAATCAAGATAATTCTCAAATAGTCTATGGAGCACCACTTTGGCTTTGTCAGCAGAATGAGCAAACTGGACTCGACAGCTTGGTACCCTTTTGAGGGTACTTCCAGGTTCTTGTTGATCACTATAGACACTTGCAAATACAGTTACATTATCCGAGCGGTTTGCCCATTCGGAGAGCATCTGAAGAAATGCAATATTTTGAGCCTTGCGAGCTGAGTCGCTGATTACCCTGATACCTTGCTCAAGTTCATCTAAAATAAGAATCAATTGCCTATTTCCAATTACCTTTTTCATATCCTCCAGGCCAGGCTGAACGATGCCAGTTTCTGGTGCGGTGCCGGTTAACTGCTTAAAAATAAAATCCCACAGTGAAAATAGGGGAAGGTCTGTAAACTTATTTACAACAACCTCAGTACCCTCCGGAAGTTCGCAATACATCTTATGTGCATCTAGCCATTTTTTTGCTTGCTTGGGATTTTTGAACAAATGATAGATCAGTAGTAAAAGATGAGATTTTCCACTTCCTTTAAGTCCTTCAAAAAGGAACAATCCTGCTGCATCCTTACTGCCTTTGAATCTGTCAGATAATGTCTGGACAACCCTCTTTACATCAGCAGTAGGGTAGGTTAGTGAGAAGAAGCGATTGGGATTTGACTCAAGCTTCCGGCGGTTGTCAATATTGGCTAAGTCGATTATTCCATCGATACCTTCCCCTGACAAAATCTCAGCCCTTGGTTGAAGTAACTTAGAAAAACTCATGATGAAAGAATCCTATTTAAATTTAATGTTATGATACAAAATCCTACCTCTCTATTTGAAAAACAAGGCTCAGAAAATTAATACATGCTTATTTTTATAGATGATAGCGCCTTTTCAACTTTCCCACATTAGGCTATGCTAACTCCAAGCATTATAAACATCTTTAAGTTCTTTTTGCCACAAACTTTGTTTATTCCGCCCCTTAAAAATCTTTAACTGTTTTGCTAAGGTAAAAAATCCTTCTCCGGGTATCTCTTTGTCCTTTCTAATTACAACACCGCTTAACATAGGTCTACCTTGGTTATGTTCCCACTCAGATATTTCCCCAAGCATCTGTCCTACCTCTCTTGCCATATAGTCCCCTCGAGCAGGAAGTTGCATTATTCGTGCTATGTCTTCATAATACACAACTTTTCCCTTTTGAGCCGTTCGAATTAACTTATAATATACTTTTAGAAATTCTTGGGTACTAAAATATTTCTTATTAACGACACTCATTCTTATTTTACCTATAAATATTTGATTTTTGCCTTATGTGAACCGGGACGTGAACCAGGGTGTTCGTGCAGAAATTGCTTAACATTCATTCTTAAAAAGCAAAATGGTATGTGTTTCTAAAACAATTTATCAAGGCTTCGAATCTCTGTTTGAACCTCATTAACATGGTCATAATTTATAGCCATCTCCATCGAAGTCCTTCCAAGGTTCCAATTTGGTACCTTAAATAAATTTCCAAGCATCTATGCTCATTCTCTTAAAGCGTTGAAATCACCAATTGTGATTTCAACATGATCATATTGGACAAAACAATTTATAATTCCCGGACCGCGACTGCTTTATATTCACCAATGAGACCCTCATCTGCAAAGCTGAAATAGCGGTTGTCTCCGATGATGATGTGGTCGAAAAAGCCAATGCCGGTTGCCCTGGCCGACATCATCAGGCTTTTCGTGAAAGCCTTGTCATCGCTGCTGGGAGTTACCGCACCGGAGGGGTGATTGTGGGCGACAATGATCGACGGGGCATTATATTTGATGGCTGTCTGGATAATATCACGGATGTAAGGATTAGCCCGGTCGACTGTGCCATAGTCGATATCAATCATATCTGATACGGCATTCTGTCTGTCGAGGAGCAGCAGCACAAACCGCTCTTTTTTTAGGTCTCTCATGAGGGGCATCAGGAAATTCG
>CAZSWT010000053.1:0-21241 GCA_964611035.1 uncultured Desulfobacteraceae bacterium | reverse complement strand
TGGCCTATTCTCAGGCTACAAGGATTTGGTCTATATTACCATTTATAGGCAGTCCGATAGGATGGGTCTGGAGAAGCATTGTTCAGATTATCGGGCTTAAAGAGGCCCACGAGACAAGTTATTTAAGGATAATTGTTGCCTTCTTTATCCCAATAGTGTTGCTACTGCTTATAGTGGTTGGTGCATTTTTCTTTATAATCAGTCATATAATGGCTTGAGGTAATGAATCTATCTCTTTTATTTTTATAAAGTCCCTAAACCTTCCTATCATCCGACTGTGCCAATGTTAAGGGCGTATTGGAGGACTAAGTAAATAAGATAAATACTTAAAAGCCAAGCTCCTTGCGCTTTCTTGAAATGACCATCCCTATTCCTGAATATGAAATATCGAAAGGAATATAGGATAATGAGCATGGCAGGAAAATGAAAAGAATAGAAGTTTGGTGGAATCGCAAGGGGTCTGGCTGCAGCAGCAGCCCCAATAACGAATAGGCAATTCAGGACATCCGCACCAACGATATTTCCCACAGTAATTTCGGGATGTCCCTTCCGTACCGCTGCAATAGCCGTCATGAGTTCCGGTAAGGATGTGCCAAAGGCCACCATAGTTGCAGCAATAACGTCTTCAGGTACTCCAATTCTGTGAGCTATTTCTGCCGCACTTGGCACCAGTATCCGGGCACCGACCACGATTAAAAACAAGCCCCCAATTATCATCAACCAGCATTTTTCCAAGCTCGCCAATTCGGAATTATCCACCTGTTCACCTTCTATAGCCATGCTACCTCCTTGCTTAGCCCAAACGTAGGTTATGTACATGTAGCCGGCCAGGAAAAGAAGTAAGAGGAAACCAACCCATCGATGCAGGATAGGCTGCCCGGGCATAGTGGCCAAGACGATAAGCGAAATTATAACAAGCAGGGTGGCTGCCCCCACCTGCACCCAGCCTGTTCGATTGAGAATGAATTGGTTCACAGGTACCGTTGTCAGAAGGCACGTCATCCCAAAGATTAGCCCGGTGTCTGCAATAATGGAACCAACGCCGTTGCCAAGGGCCAGGCCTGGATTGCCCAACCATGCGGCCATTACTGAGACAAAGGCCTCTGGCATAGTTGTTCCGAGTGATATAATAGTCGCGCCGATGACTATTCTCGGCAAGCCAGTCCTGCGTGCCAGGTGAACAACGCCATCAATCATCCAATCAGCTCCTTTTGAAAGAATTACGATACACACAACTATGATAATCAACAAAACTATAGTGGAAAATCCAGCCACAAGATTATTTAAAAGAGTTTCGTCTCCTATCCAGCGTAGAATTTCTTGTAACACAATCTCTCCTCTATAAACCGAAGGTTTGTAAAAAATAGTTCAACGCTGCCTCTGTTTATTACGCTCTCAAGCTATAGAACTTTCAGTGTGTATGCAAGAATAACCTTATCAAGGTTTTTCCTCAAGTCCAATTCTAATACATAGTAAAATCTATAAGGCCTTATCATAATAGGATATGAATTTCCTTTTTAAGTCCAGGTCCACACCGAAGGTGCAATATGTTCACATATAAGAACTTGATAGTAATTTAGAGGCTATAGGTATATTTTTTCAAACAACTATGTTATTCTATTTTTAATTATTCAGCCACAAATGGACACAAATGAACCTGCCCGGCAGACGGCAGGCGAAGTTGAGGATAAAGTTATTTTAGAGATTAAACCTGCCCGCCATCCGGCAGGCGGGTCTGTAGAAAAAGGATTGTTAAATAATTGTTCGTGATAATTCGTGATAACCTGCCCGCCGGACGGCAGGCGGGTTTGTGGCTGAGTTACTCCTATTTTATCTTTGTGAAGAGAGTTCTATAGAGAATTAATGTCCGCTAAAATACAATACGATAAAGTCTTGAACAAGGCTCAATTGTCTGCAGTTACAGCACCTGATGGGCCAATTCTTGTGATCGCAGGGGCTGGAAGCGGAAAGACAAGGACCCTGGTCTACAGGGTCGCATGGCTGATAGAAAAAGGTATTCCGCCGAAGGAGATTCTTCTTCTAACCTTTACAAGAAAGGCGGCCAAGGAGATGCTTGAGAGAGCAGCAAAGTTATCAGATAGACGATGCAAAGATGTTTCTGGTGGTACTTTCCATTCCCTTGCCCAGTATGTGTTGAGACAAGAGGCACACCGGATCGGTTTTAGTCCCTCTTTTACAATTATGGATAGATCAGACATGGAGGAGGCAACTCATGCCCTTGTCCCTGAAGTAGATGGAGAAAAAAGATCTATTCGGTTGCCGAAAAGGTCTACTATTACAACTATTATTAGTAAAGCGGCCAATATGGAGAAGTCCTTAGCTGAGATTATGGAGACAGAGTATCCTCAATTTTTACCAGTTGTTTCACAGATAGAACATCTGCTTGCACTTTATAGAGAATATAAAAGAAAAAACAACCTCATGGATTACGATGATCTTCTCCTTTTTTTTAGATTCCTTTTAAAAGAAGATGAAGAAATTAGGCATCGGTTGGGCAACAGATACAAATATATCATGGTTGATGAATATCAGGATACAAACAGCATTCAGTCCGATATTGTCCGCTATCTTGGTTCTTTGCATAAGAATGTTATGGCCGTGGGTGATGATTCTCAGTGCATTTACTCCTTTAGAGGGGCTAATTTTAAAAATATGTTTGACTTTCCAGCTCATTTTCCAGAGGCCAAGATAATAAAACTAGAAGAAAATTACAGATCCACTCAGTCCATCCTTACTATGACCAATGCACTTATGGATCAAGCACGGGAGAAGTATACTAAATGCCTCTTTACCAGAAGGGAAGGCAATGAAATTCCCTTCGTTGTTGACACTGGGACCGAACGCGATCAGGCGTTTTATGTATGCAGGGCTATAGAAGCTTTATTGGACGAGGGAAAACAGCTGAGAGATATAGCTGTTTTATTCAGGGCTGGCTATCATTCATTTGAATTGGAACTTGAACTTACACGCCGCAATATTCCCTTTGCCAAATATGGAGGGTTTAAATTTATGGAGTCTGCACACATCAAAGATCTTTTGGCACACCTCAGGGTGATAATTAATAAAGAGGACATTCTTAGCTGGGGCCGTCTCTTACGATTGCTAAAAAATATTGGCCCCGGAAGGAGCCAGGCAATAATAGATTGGATGAAAAAAGAGCATGTAGTGGCAGACAGGATAGATGAATGGCCAGGGATTAGTAAAGAAAGAGAGGGATTTGCTAAGTTAGCTAAGCTTATGAATGCCCTTTCTACACCAAAGATAGTGCCTAAACAAGGTGTTGAGCTCGCACTTGCATATTATAGCCCTTTTCTAAAAGAAAGATTCGATGACTACCCAAGAAGACAACAGGAGTTAGAACAGTTAATTTCAATGGCATCGAGGTATAAAAACTTGAGAGCATTTTTAGATGACCTCTCTCTTGAACCACCAACAAGTCCAGTAGATCTCAGACCTTTAGATAAAACGGATTGCTTAACTCTTTCTACCATACATTCAGCGAAAGGATTAGAGTGGAGAGTAGTTTTTATAATCTGGCTTGTGGATGGGCGCTTTCCACCTGGAAAATCCTTTGCAAACAGAGAGAGCCTTGAGGAAGAACTCAGGTTGTTGTATGTTGCAGCTACACGAGCAAAAGACAAACTGATTATGGCCTATCCAGGGAGGGAGCTGGTACGTAACGCTGGAGGATTGAGCAGCAATTACCACCAAGGCATTTCATCATTTATTAGTGCCTTGCCTCACAATGTTATTGAGCATCATTCATTCTTATCATCCTCCTCGCCTGCCGTTACCCCATTTGCCAGTACCACATATACAGCATTCATGGATGAGCGGGTTGGTGTTTCTCCTAATAATGCAATTTTAGGATCAAAATCTTTTTATAAGCCCTTGGATTTAACGGCTGCGGACTCCACTGCACTAAAACAAGGGGACAGGGTCAATCACCCAGCATTTGGTACAGGGGTAATAGCCAGATTTATGGGTGATGACAAGGTAGAGGTGATCTTTAAGGATAAGGGTATCAAGTTACTTCACCTTGGCTATACGAGTTTAGAGAAGATTTAGGATGGATATCTCTGATTTACATCCCTGGGATGTGACATATAAAGAGGCAGTCAAAATCCAAAAGGAGTTAAAAGATAAGGTTGTTTTAAAAAACATAGATAAAAAAATAAGATATGTTGCCGGGTTAGATGTCTCTTATGCAAGAGGGTCTAACATAATGTGGGCAGGGGTTGTTGTTCTTGATTTTCCCTCATTAAACAAGGCAGAAGAGAGGTGGTCTCAAAAGAAGGTCTCCTTTCCTTATATACCTGGTCTTTTAAGCTTCAGGGAAATTCCTGCATTAATTGGTGCACTCAGAAAGATGGAGATAGAACCAGATCTGATTTTCTGTGATGGACAGGGTATCGCACACCCAAGGGGCCTTGGTCTTGCCTCCCATCTGGGAATCCTTTTAAATAAGCCTACTATTGGCTGCGCAAAATCACTTCTTGTGGGTACGTATAATCAGGTTGGGGAACGTAAAGGTAACTATACCTATCTCACATATCAAAATAGAGTTATTGGAGCCGTAGTTCGGACAAAATCAAAGGTCAAGCCTATCTTTATTTCTCCAGGATATGGGATAATGCTAAACGATTGTGTAAAATTTGTTCTTGGAACCTGTTCAAAGTATAGAATCCCCGAACCTACGAGGCAAGCCCACCTCCTTGTAAATTCAGTTAGATCAGGGAAGCTTTCTGGACCTATATGAGTTTTTTATCTGGTTTTATAGCTATAATCGGGCCACCTAATGTTGGCAAATCTACCCTTTTAAACAGGTTTCTTGGGCAAAAAATAGCCATCACATCACCCAAGCCACAAACTACCAGAAATAGGATCTTAGGGATTTATAATGAAGATGACTGCCAGATGGTATTCATCGACACTCCTGGTATCCATCAAACGAGATCTCTGCTCCATAAAAGTATGGTTGGTTCGGCAAAAAGTTCTTTGGGTGAGGTTGATATAATACTTCTGGTAGTCGGCTCTGAGGAACCTGCTGATAATATAGAGTTAAATATTATATTAAGGCTTTTGGGAAAAACAGACAAAACCGCTATTCTTACTATAAACAAGATCGATTTGCTTAAAAAAGAAAATCTACTGCCTATAATTGAGATATATAGCAAAATGGATCGTTTTGATTCTATAATACCTGTGTCTGCCCTTTATGGTGATGGGTTGGAGACCTTAATAGGGGAGTTAAAAAATAAGCTATCCCCAGGTCCTCAATTCTTTCCCACTGATATGGTTACTGATAAGTCTGAGGAGTTTCTAATAGCCGAAATTGTAAGAGAGAAAATATATTATCACACAAGAGAGGAGCTACCATATTCCTGTGCTGTAACGATTGAACAAATAAAGGAAGACACGAAAAAGAATTTGCTTGCTGTTATGGCAACTATATTTGTAGAAAAGGCCTCACAGAAAGGTATAATTATTGGGAAAAACGGAAAAATGATTAAAGAAATAGGAAGAAATGCAAGGATGGAGATGGAAAGAATATTTTCATCTCATGTATATCTGGAACTTTTTGTTAAGATTGAAAAAAATTGGAGCAGTGATACCAAGTCTTTAAGAAGACTTGGATATTAAATAAAAAACCAACTACTAGTAAGCAGTTGGTTTTTAGGAGAAAAGAGGTTATTTACTGACCTATTATTCTGCAATATTCTTGCCAAAATAATAATATTTGGGAATAGTTTATGTAACTAATTGTTTCAATTAAACAATTTCTGTGATACCAAACCACCATTCTCTTTTTCTATTTGTCTTAAAAGTACAATTTTTTGTACCCAAAAATGATAATATAATTATTATTTAATATAACTTCCTTAAATTATTGAATAATTATGGGTACAATTTTTTAAACCTCTAAACAACGATGTTGTACTTCTTCATTTTATGCTGAATAAGACTTTTCGTGATGCCGAGCATCTCTGCAGCATGAGATTGAACATTATTGCACTGTTTCAAAGATCTTCTTATTAAATGCTCTTCCATCTGCTCGAGTGTTTTTTGCAGTGGAGCGTGTAGGGGTATGAATCTATCAACATTGATTTCTTCCTGTTTTCCTGAAAATTCGTCTGGCAAATCCTCTATGCTGACTAAGCCATCAGAATTCATCACCACAGCCCTTTCAATTGTGTTTTCCAGCTCCCTAATATTCCCAGGCCAGCTATAGTTGTACAGGGCTTTCCAAACATCAGGAGCTAATTCTATTTTTTTCTTTTTAGATGGCTGGAATTTCTCTAGAAAATGTGCAGTTAGAAAAGGAAGATCTTCGATCCTATCTTTTAAGGTTGGCACCTCGATTTGAACTACATTCAGACGATAGAAAAGATCCTCCCTGAATATTCCCCTGTCTATATCCTCTTTTAATTTACGATTCGAGGCTGTCAAAATTCTAACATCCACCTTAATAGTTTTAGTCCCACCCACCCTTTCAAATTCCATCTCCTGTAATACCCTGAGTAGCTTTACCTGTAAAGAAGGTGGCATCTCCCCCACCTCATCCAGAAATAAGGTTCCCTCATCAGCCAATTCAAATCGCCCCTTTTTCATGGCAATAGCTCCAGTAAAGGCACCCTTTTCATGGCCAAAAAGTTCACTTTCTAACAATGTTTCAGTCAATGCACCACAATTTAAAGAGATAAATGGCCTGTTTCTCCTCGGGCTATTATAATGAATGGCCTTAGCGATAAGTTCCTTACCTGTACCAGATGGACCTGTGATCATAACAGATGCCCTTGACTGGGCAACTTTGCTGATCATATCATAGATTTTGAGCATAGGTTTGCTCTTGCCGATTATATTTCCATATTTATAGCGATCCGAAAGGGCATCGCTGAGAAGCTTGTTTTGTTTGATAAGGCGATAGTTTTCCAAGGCTTTCTTGATGGTCAGCTTTAATTCTTCATTTCTAAAAGGCTTGGTAATATAATCATAGGCCCTCTTTTTCATGGCCTCAACTGCCATTTCTATAGTCCCATAGGCAGTCATCATAATAACGGGAAGTTCAGAGTTGATTTTCTTTGATTCTTCTAAGAGTTCAATCCCATTCATCTTAGGCATTTTCATATCTGTAATTATTAAGTCTAGATCCGTCTCCCTGATTAAACGGAGAGCATTGATAGCATTATCTTCTGTAATTATCTCATAACCCTCAGGAGAAAGTAAGGCTTCAAGGATAACAAGATAGTTCTTTTCATCGTCTATGATTAAGATTGTTTCCATAATTGTGTTTGTTGGGCTAATTGGTTGAGTAGTCAAGTAGTTGAGTAGTAACCGGCTTAACCAATTAACGATTCAATTAATTTACTTTAGTTTTTTTCGGGGTAAATTAACAAATACACTTGTGCCTGTTCCTTCTTCACTCTCTATCCATACTTCTCCTTTATGCCCTTCTATAATCTTTTTCACAATAGCCAATCCAAGGCCACTTCCCTTCTCCTTTGTTGTAAAAAAGGGATTAAATATCTTTTTGCTATTTTCCTTGCTGATCCCTGCTCCTGTATCTTGAATTTCTACCCTATAATTTTCTTTCTCCTCTCCAATTTTAATAGTAATATTACCGCCATCATTGATTGACTGAATAGCGTTTATGAAAATGTTCAGGAATGCCCTATAAAGCAGGCTCGAATCTGCCTCAATTTTATAGGGCCTATTATTCAGATCGCCATTATTTACTCTGACATTCTTTTTATCTAATTCGGATTGCAGAAAAGAAAGGTTTCTGTCGATAATTTTTTCAAGGTGACAATCTTGGAAATTTGGCTCCTGAGGTCTGGCAAAGTCAAGAAAGTCAGTTACAATATCATTGAGGCGCCCTGACTCTTCAATAATAATAGAAGATAGTTTCTTTTGGTTTTCATCGCATGCTGATTTCTCTGTTAAAAATTCTGCAGTACTCCTGATTATGCCTAAGGGGTTCTTTATCTCATGAGAAACACCGGCGACCATTTCACCAAGCGCAGCTAAACGCTCCGCTTGATTCAGTTGATCTTCTAATATCTTTTGTTCCTGTGCCCTTTTTCTAAGGATGTGCTCAGCCTTTCTTACTACGAGCAGGAGAGCCAGAAATATAATAAACATAACAGCAAGAGATACACCAAAGATAAGATATCTGAATTTTAATATAGATTCATATTCTTTTGTGAGATCTTGAGTCAACTCAAATACACCTAATATCCCTATATAGGAATAAGGGGGTTCTGCCTTAAAGGGTATAAAAGTCTTAAGCTTTTTTTCCTTTGCAAAATCCGTAAACCAAGACCCAGAAATGGCAGGTTCACGAGACACCAAACGTGAGCTATGTTTTCCCTCAAGGGCAGCTTTATATTCCATACCCCCTCTGCCAGTTAATCCGATCAAATTCCTATTGGTACTATAGGCAACAATGCCTTTCTCCGTATCATATATATTGACTTGCTCTATGTTAAAGGAGTGAATGGTAGTCCTTACTATTTTATCCATCAGATCAGATTGTTCCTTTTCTCTTAGACTGATTGACCCGTATCTGTATCTAACAGGGATAGTAAAATAGTGAAATACTTGATGGTTTAAATTATTTGCTATAAGTAGAGCATGATTCTCATAGGTATTCATCAAGACCTTTGTGGCTCGTTGGGAAAGAACCATTGATAGGGTGAAGCTTGAAATAATGAGGATCACAAAACTTGTATAGGCAAAAAACTTAACTAATCTGAATCGGTTGGTTTCAGGTCGGATATTTTCTGAATTATATTTCATGCTACCTAAACACTCAGTTTTACCCCTTCCAGATAATTACTTATTGCCCTATCGTATTGCCACGTGAGACTAAAAACTTTTTTTGCCAGTTCAAATCGTGTTTTTAAGGTCGTCCCCCCAGATTCTGTAATCTCTTTTAACACCTTAGAATAATCTAATGGATCCACTATAACAGTTACATACCTAAAATTCTTTGCGGCTGATCTGAGCATGCTAGGCCCACCTATATCAATGTTCTCAACAGCCTCTTCTAATGTACATTCCTCTTTTGCAACTGTTCGTTCAAATTGATACAGATTAACAAGCACCAGATCTATGTTCTTTATACCATGTATGTTCATCATCTGAATATCTTGTTGGTTATCCCTCCTTCCCAGCAATCCACCATGTACTTTTGGATGAAGTGTTTTAACACGGCCATCCATCATTTCAGGAAAGCCGGTATACTCAGATATATCCAAAACCTTTATTCCTCCATCCCTTATTGCCTTTGCTGTACCCCCAGTTGAAAGAATTTCTATCCCTAATCTCTCTAAAGATTTCGCAAACTCAACTATACCACCTTTATCCGTGACACTTATAAGGGCTGTGGATATTTTTTCCATGTTACATCCTCCTTTTTGCAAATCCTGTTAGCCCGCCTCAGGCGGTTGAATAAAGCTTTAAAACCCGATTGAACTCCCAGATTTTTTCCTAAACCCATAAATGGGAATGCTCTTTTTTAACAGGATAAAAATTAAAGTTTATTCCAGTTACTTATATATTTCGATAGAAATCCTAAAAGGAGCAGCATATTTTGTCAAGCTAAATAAGACCTTGAATTTTATGAATAACAGTGCAATGGTAAGTTTTGATATTAAGCAATGGAGAGAGCTATAGGCTTGTGCCTATTCAATACTGCATACTAATTTTTGGGGCATAAATGACAAAGGTATATTTAGTGAGGCACGGACAGACAGACTGGAACAAAAAGCTAACATTTAGGGGAAGAATAGACGTTCCGTTAAATGAAGCCGGACACAGGGAGGCAAAAGCTATATCTGATGCCTTGAAGGATAAAAACATTGACGCTATTTATACAAGTCCGCTCAGACGTTCTATTGAGACTGCTGAGCCAATTGCGAAATTTTTTCATCTTGAAATAGTGCCTGTTGAGGGATTGATTGATATAAGTTATGGTAATTGGGAGGGCTTAACATTTAGTGAAGTAAAAAAACAATACAGTGATCAATATGACAAATGGGAAAAAAAGCCTGACTTGATAAGATTCCCCCATGGGGAAACTTTAGATGAAGCAAAGGAACGGTCTTTTCGTGCATTTAAAAATATTGTAAAAGAGAATCCTGGTAAATCAATCCTTATCGTTCCCCACAGGGTTATAAACAAGGTCCTTCTATGTGCACTTTTGGGCCTCAGCAACTCACATTTTTGGGAGATTAAGCAAGATACAGGGTGCATTAATTTGATTGAATATTTAAATAACAGGTTTATCCTATCTCTGATGAATGACACCTGCCATTTGAAAGAAATAGCAGATGGGACAGTCCAACCTGATTTTTAATATAGAAATTCCTATTCATACCAATAGCCTTTGCAAAGTGTAAATAGAAGCAAGGCATCCTTTTTTTGCACATCAAATCATAGAATACCCACTATTACCACAGGGGCAGGGAGACAGACTCAGAAGTAAAGAGTGAAGTGCTGAATAATTAATATTAATAGGCGATAAAAATAGTATCATCAGTATATTTGAAACATAATAATTCATTAATTAAATTAACTAATTAAAATTATTGACAAATAGCATTATTTATGCTTATAAGAATTGTTATATTTAAAATTAATGTAATATAATTACTATTATCTCTCTAAACTCCATTAAAGTGAAAGGATATTCTTGTCTTTCCTCCTGCTGATATTTTATCCGCGAGAGGTTGGCAAGAAAAGGCGATTTAATAGGTTAAATTAAACTGGCTTACGCTTCTATGGATAGGAACAACTCACTAAAAATACTTCCAAAAAAGACAGCACCCATCAAACGTGCCCCTGGGGAGGAGCGTTGGCTTCCACCTTGGCTATTCCAGCATCAGGATTTGATCCATGCTCTCGAAAGCGCTCACCCGGTTGATCAAAAAGACCTGATCAATACGCTCAACCACATCCATTTTATGGACAGATATATCCTTGTCCACTTTAATCATCCTAAATACGAAGAGAGCATTCTTGTTCGGGCATACCCTGATCCCTGTCATGGCAGGAAACTCACGTGCCACTTGTTGGATGAGAATATCTCAGGTCTCAAGTTGAAGAACTATCAATTTCTTCATCTTGTTATTGATGATGGTCGTTCAATGATATTAGTCCCTGCCGTATTACAAGAGATAAGCGGAAACTATCTTACCATTCAACTGCCGGATGCAAGCTATGCCGTGGGACAACGGCAGGTGAGAAGGTATGCCTGCCATGACGTGGTTGTGGAGTTGATCCAGAGCGGGTTTCTCGCTAGAGGAGAATTACTGGACTTTAGCCCGATTGGCTTTCGTGTGAAAGTGAGAGCCGAGTCATCAAGCACCTTTAATTGGTTCAATCCAGAAGCACTGGTTGTCATTCATTTACGAGACGATAAACAGATTTTCTTTTCTGGCCTTTGTCGCTTCATCCGTCAACAAGGTGGTCTCCGTGATAAGGAAATTGTATTGATCCCTACGGATGAAAAGATTAAAAGATTCAAAAAAAGGCAAACCCGTAACCCTCGCCAACACCTGGTGCCATCACCAACTATCATTTTTAATCATCCTTTCTTAAAAAAGAGAATTCAACTGGAGGTGTCAGATATATCCACCTCAGGGTTTTCCGTAAATAATAAGGTGGATGAGGGAATTTTGATGTTAGGCATGATTATCCCCGAGCTGATAATCGATTTTGCAGGTGCCTTACAGATCGAGTGCGCTGCCCAAGTGATCTATCGCTCAGAAGAGAAAGAAAAAGGAATCCGATGCGGGCTTGCCATTTTAGAGATGGATATTAATACTTATAACCGCTTAACTCACATCCTTGCCAATGCACTGGATCCTCATGCATATATTTCAAGTGAGGTAGATATGGATGCCCTGTGGGAATTCTTTTTTGAGGCCGGCTTTATTTACCCCAAGAAGTATCGTCTGATCCAGTCTTATCGGAAGGATTTCAAGAAAACCTATCAAAAACTTTACCAGGAAAACCCAGAGATCGCGCAACATTTCACGTACCAAAAGAACGGGCGGATCTATGGCCATATCTCCATGGTGAAGGCCTATGAGAGGGCCTGGATGATTCATCACCATGCTGCCAAGGCCATGAAAGGTAAGCGTCCTGGTCTTATGGTATTAAAGCAAATTATGTATTATCTCAATGATATGCATCGTCTTCCTTCTGCAAAAACAGAGTATATGGTGAGTTATTTCCGCCCAGAGAATAAATTTCCTGATCGAGTCTTCGGCGGCTTTGCAAGAGATCTGGAAAACCCTCGGGGTTGTTCTATGGATCTCTTCTATTATCTTCCCTATACAAGTTTGTCTCTCGGCACTAAACTGCCAATTACTTGGTCGCTCCAAGAATCATCAGAGCGTGACTTATGGGAGTTGCATCGGTTTTATAATCATTATTCTGGTGGTCTGCTTCTGGATGCCTTAGATTTAGAGAAAAAAGAGCCTGTCAAAGAACCGTTGGAAGAAATTTATATGAGACTCGGGTTTTTACGGAAATGGCGGACATATTCTCTCAACCATAATGGTGAACTGAATGCAGTTCTCATTGTGGACCAATCAGATCTTGGATTCAATCTCTCTGAACTTCTAAACGGTATCAAGATCCTGGTGACCAATCCTGAAGGCCTGCCTTGGAATATACTGTCTATAGCTATTGCACAATTGACCGGTGTCTATCATATGAAGAGGGTGCCCATTTTGTTTTATCCCGCTGAGTATGTCCAGAATAAGAAGGTGCCGTACGAAAAGCAATATCAGGCATGGGTTCTGGATGTTCGATACGGAAACGAATACATGGAATATATGCAGAAGAGATTCAGGATAACCTACAAATAACATGTAGCCAAACCGTTCTTACCTTGTATACTTGGACTGTTCATCCATCCTTTTCGGAGCCACTTCACATTCTTCTTTATTTATGCCCACATCAAACTTGCCTTGTGAAGAAAAAACTATTGAGACCTGAAAAAGGTCTAATGCACATCTATTTTAGCTATAGGGAAATGGTATCCTGAAATTTATTTAAATTTGGCCTAATTGGCACAACCTTAAGCATCTTAAAGAAAGTCATTTCATCATCCTCTGGTTATAAGTTAATGTTTCTCGAAAGTACCCCAATATTTGATGCCCTAACATCCTAAAAGATCCTATATATTGTGTTCAGTTTTCACTTGACACACAGAATTATTTTTTCATATATCTAAATAAAAAGGTTGTTTTTATTCATATTAGTAGCTTTGAGTTGATTTTAGATGAACCTACATGGTAAAAATTGGTAGTAATAGAAACCTAACGTGTATAGCTATTAACATCAATTCTAAGTCCTTCGATTCATAATTTCGATTACGAACTTATTTGCTCAGGACTTAGTGCTGAGTGAGCAATTGCTCCGACCTAACCTGTAAAAATTATGTTACTGTATTTGAGAATCGAAGCACTAAGCCTCTAAAAACACTGTCATTTTGTTTAAAACAGCATGATGACGTTTTACTTATCTGTTGAGATCTGAATGCCCGTAATTTTGCAAGGGCCGTTTATTAGCAGCAAAAACCAAAGTGAATCATGAACAGAACCATTACAATTACAAGTGGAAAGGTAGGGATAGGCAAAACAAATATATGCCTTAATTTGGCCCTCCTTCTTTCTAAGCTGGGCTATCGCATTTGCGTCTTTGATGCTGATATGGGATTGCCCAATATTAATACCTTTTTGGGGCTACAGCCAGTATACAATCTAAAGGATGCGATCCTCGATGGATTGAATCTTAAAGACCTTATCATAAAAGATTATGAGGGTATCGATATCTTCCCAGGTAGTTCAGGGGTGGAGGATATGACAAATATTGAAGTTGATCGGATGCGGCTGATTAGATCATTTTCCGAAACAGCACATCACGATTTTCTCCTTAACTATGATTTTTTGTTGGTTGATACGCCTGCAGGTATTTCAAAAACCGTGATTTCGTTTTGCTTGGCATCCTCAGAGATTATTGTTGTCATTACTCCAGAACACACTTCATTAACCGAAGCCTACACACTGTTAAAAACACTTTCTTTAAACGGATTCAAAGGCGGCATATGGGTTGTGGTTAACCAATGTACGACCTCACACATTGCCAAACTGGTCTACAAAAGATTCAAGTCTATTGTTTCAAAGAATCTCAGGATAGATGTTATGCCGCTTGGTCTGATCTATCAGGATAGTAAAATGATTCAGGCTGTTAAACAACAGAAGATATTCGTTTCACTCTACCCTAAAGCAAATGCCTCTAAATGCCTTCAGAAAATAGCTGAACGCTTAGTAGCAAAGGGCACGGATCATTTGCAAGGTTTTGACGTTGTAAAGTTTTGGAGGGGATGCATAGAACTCATTAGCAGTCCTTTGAGCATTAAGGAGAATGTCAATGCAAGGATAGAGATTCCTAAGAGAAAACAAGAGCCTCAGGCTATTACAGAACAATCTTCGCAAAAAGATGTGTCAGGCAGTCCTCTTGATTCTCTTCCGTTGTCTGAAACAACTTTAAAAGAAACTGATGGGAAGGACACAATCACTGCCCAACAAAATGGTGAAGAAATGCCTGACACCCACCCGAGCGAGTCCGGTAAATCAGGAGGTTGGTACAGACATAAAGATGCTGCAAAGCACTGGTACCGAGCTCCCCTGATTGAGCCTGGTAGTTCGAAAGAGACAACAGACCTTGAGGAAAATTCCCTCCCGGTAATTGAAAAACTGATTAAGAACATTTCATCCATTTCCGAAGAATTGCAACTTATCCGTAAGGCCTTAGAAGGGAATGGAAAGATTATGCTACGTGTGGGAATCTCTGGAGAGCCTGATAGCAAAAAATCTGTGAAAAAAAAGAATCCTTCCTGATCATATAGGGATCTCCTTTTTAAGCCCGGATCTAAATAAATTATTCCATCTGCAAGGAATTATCATATGTCCTCTGATAATAACCATCATAATAAAATAGATGATCCCCTCTATAATAGTAGGATTATAAGCACCTTCGTAGAATATATGAAGAAGCATTATCCTGATGTAAGCATTGATTCAATACTAAGCTATGCAGGAATTACCAGCTATGAACTGGAAGACCGGGGCCACTGGTTCAGCCAGCGACAGGTAGACCTTTTTTACGAAATCATTTCTCAAAAGACAGGAGACCCGAATATCTCCAGAGATGCAGGACGCTATGCAGCATCAACGGAGGGATTGGGCACTATAAAACAATACACCTTGGGATTCATTAGTCCGACATCTGTTTACCTTTTAATGAAGAAGGTCTATGCAGTCATGAGTCGCGGGGCTACTATCAAGACAAAAAAATTGGGTCCAAACAAGGTTGAAATTGTCTCCACTCCTAAACCAGGAGTCAATGAAAAGCCCTACCAATGTGAGAATCGGATAGGTACCTTTGAATCCGTGGCAAAATTGTTCACTGGAAAGTTTGCCACGATTGAACATCCTTCATGTTTCCACAAAGGTGACGATTGCTGCCGTTATATCATTACCTGGGAGAAGACCCCTTCCCTTATTTGGAAAAGGATACGTAATTATCTCATTTTCTCCACTCCCTTGGTCTGTGGGGCGTTATATTTTCTGATCCCTCTCATTTCTTGGGTAGCTGTGATTTTTTTATTAACCTTGCTTATTATGGGAATCTCTTTTTATTCAGAGTATCTTGAAAAAGAAGAGCTTACCAAAACCATTGAAACTCAGGGCGATGCAGCCAAAGGCCATATAGAAGAGATCAATATCCGTTACAACAATGCATTGCTTGTTCAGGAGATCGGCCAGGCAACTTCAACGTTTTTGGATATCCAGAAGCTGCTCAAATCTGTCATGTATACTATGGAAAAACGGCTGGATTTTGAACGCGGTGGGATCTGGCTTGCCAACAGTGATAAAAGTCGACTTATTTATAATGTTGGCTATGGATATAAGTCTGAAATTGAGGAACTTTTAAGAAATACGGATTTTCATCTGAACAACACTCGCTCCAGGGGAGTGGTAGTCCAGGCCTTTAAACAGCAAAAACCCTATTTAGTAAATAATATTAATGAGATAGAAAAAAACCTTTCTAAGAGGAGCCTTGAGTTTGTCAAAAGGACTGGTGCTCGATCCTTTATCTGTGTGCCTGTTGTTTATGAAGGTGAATCGTTTGGGGTATTGTTGGCAGATAACCTCAGGTCCAAAAGGCCACTTACTAAAAGCCACATGAGCCTTCTAATTGGGATTTGCTCACAAATGGCTGTCAGTATTATTAATGCCATGTCTTTTAAGAAACTTCAGGAGAGCGAGGAGAGATATCGCACAGTTCTGGAGGCAAATCCTGACCCTGTTGTTGTCTATGATATGGATGGCAAGGTAACCTATCTTAACCCTGCTTTTACAGCTGTTTTCGGCTGGTCCTTAGAGGAGTGGCTGGGTATGAAAATGGATAGGTTTGTGCCTGAGAAAAACTCGCCAGAAACCAAGATGATGATCCAGAAGATTGAGTCTGGAGAGAGTTTCTCTGGCATTGAAACATCTCGATACACCAAGAAAGGAGATATTATCCCTGTTAGTATAAGCGGATCTACATATCCAGATAGAGATGGCAATCCTGTGGGCAGTATCGTTGCTTTACGAGACATTAGAGAACATAAAAAACTCCAAGCCCAGCTACAACGAGCCCAAAAGATGGAGGCCATAGGAACCCTTGCAGGAGGGGTAGCTCATGACCTCAACAACATCCTGGCTGGTCTTGTCAGTTATCCTGAGTTATTGTTAATGGACCTTCCAGAAGACAGTCCTCTTCGAAAACCGATTTCAACTATACAAAGGTCAGGAGAAAAAGCTGCTGCTATTGTCCAGGATTTGTTAACTCTTGCACGAAGGGGTGTTGCTATTACTGAAGTTGTGAATTTGAACAATATCATTTCTGATTATTTAAAAAGCCCAGAATATGAAAAGTTACAGTCATTCTATCCTAACGTTAAGGTAAAAATGGATCTTGCAACAAACCTAATAAATATCTTAGGTTCTCCTGTTCACTTATCCAAGTCTATTATGAATTTAGTCTCTAATGCAGCTGAGGCCATGGGTGAAGGTGGAGAGATACTTATATCCACAGAAAATCGATATATTGATAAGCCCATAAGAAATTATGACAATGTGAAGGAGGGTGATTATATTACCCTCACAGTTTCTGATACTGGAGTAGGAATATCACCAGAGGATATGGAAAAGATATTTGAGCCATTTTATACCAAAAAAAAGATGGGAAGAAGCGGAACAGGATTAGGCATGGCAGTTGTGTGGGGAACAGTAAAAGACCATAAAGGATATATTGATGTTCAAAGCGTGGAGGGAAAAGGAACTACATTTACACTTTATTTTCCGATAACCAGAAAAGAGATAGCTGAAGATAAATCTTTAGTGTCTATTGAAGATTATATGGGAAAGGGAGAATCAATCTTAGTGGTAGATGATGTGGAAGAACAGAGGGAAATTGCATCAAGCATGCTTAAAAAGGTGGGCTATTCTGTCACATCAGTATCAAGTGGTGAAGAAGCAGTTGATTACATGAAAAACAATTCAGCAGATCTCCTGATATTAGATATGATTATGGATCCTGGAATTGATGGGCTTGACACATACAAAAAGATTCTTGAATTACACCCAGGTCAAAAGGCAATAATAGCAAGTGGATTTTCTGAAACAAAACGTGTTAAAGAGGCTCAAAGATTGGGTGCAGGTTCCTATGTTAAGAAGCCTTATATTTTAGAAAAAATAGGTCTTGCTGTGAGAACAGAATTGGATAAATAACAATCTTAAATTTTTCATCGAGATGGCAATAACTAAAATAAGATTTATTTGAAATCCTACCTAAATGATTACAAGCTCTGATCCCTGTCATTACCTTTCACAATTTTTATTTTCCCTTTCGATCAAGTACCACTAATAAAATTATTACCAGAATAAATTTAAAATATAATAATTAAAATTAATATAAATTAATATAAAAATATTGACATCTTATATTATTTATTATTATATAATAGCATGTTGAGGTATACTTGATATAAGTATAATTATTTATCTGCAAGGAATTATCATATGTCCTCTGATAATAACCATCATAATAAAATAGATGATCCCCTCTATAATAGTAGGATTATAAGCACCTTCGTAGAATATATGAAGAAGCATTATCCTGATGTAAACATTGATTCAATACTAAGCTATGCAGGAATTACCAACTATGAACTGGAAGATCAGGGCCACTGGTTCAGCCAGCGCCAGGTGGACCTTTTTTATGAAATTATTTCTCAAAAGACAGGAGACCCAAATATCTCCAGAGAAGCAGGACGCTATGCAGCCTCATCCAGGGCCTCTGGCGCTATAAAACAATACACATTAGGGTTAATGAGTCCGACATCTGTTTACCTTTTAATGAAGAAGGTCTATACAGTCATGAGTCGCGGGGCTACTATCAAGACAAAAAAATTGGGCCCAAACAAGGTTGAAATTATATCCACCCCTAAACCAGGAGTCAATGAAAAGCCCTACCAATGTGAGAATCGGATAGGTACTTTTGAAGCTGTGGCAAAATTGTTTACAAAAAGATTTGCCACGATTGAACATCCTTCATGTTTCCACAAAGGTGACGATTGCTGCCGTTATATCATTACCTGGGAGAAGACCTCTTCCCTTGTCTGGAAAAGGGTACGTAATTATTCTATTTTACTAAGCATTTTGGCCTCTCTGGCTCTATTCTTTGTTTTACCAACTATGCCCTGGGCTGTTTTTGCCTTACTATGTGTTCTTCTCACTATAATATTTTCATTTTATTCTGAGCGTCTTGAAAAGAAGGATCTAACCAAAACCATTGAAACTCAGGGCGATGCAGCCAAGGACCTTTTGGATGAAATCAATATCCGCTACAACAATGCATTACTTGTTCAGGAGATCGGTCAGGCTGCTTCCACGCTTTTGGATATTCAGGAGCTTCTTAAATCTATCATGGATGCTATGGAAAAACGCTTGGATTTTGATCGCGGTGGGATCTGGCTTACAAACAATGAAAAGACCCGACTTATTTATAATGTGGGATATAGATATAGGTCTGAAATCGAAAATCTTTTAAGAAATACTGATTTTCATTTAGATCGTCAGCGCTCCAGGGGAGTGGTAGTCCAGTCTTTCAAACAACAAAAGCCATATTTGGTAAATGATATAAATGAGATAGAAAAAGACCTTTCTAAGAGGAGCCTTGAATTTGTTCAAAGGATAGGCGCCCAATCTTTTATCTGTGTGCCTGTTGTTTATGAAGGGGAATCTTTAGGGATATTATTGGTAGATAATTTAAAGTCTAAGAAGCCCCTTAGCCAGAGCGACATGTCTCTTTTGATGGGTATTGCTCCTCAGATCGCCATAAGTATCCATAATGCCATGTCCTACCATAAACTCCAGGAGAGCAAGGAAAGAGAGCATAATCTTAGAAAGCTATTTGAGAAATATGTGCCTGCACCAATTATCAAACAATACGTAGATTCTGAGGAAGTAGATCTTTTTCGCGGAGAGGATTCGTTTATTACTGCCCTATTTTTGGATATAAGGAGTTTTACCGCCAGTTCTGAGGCTATGGACGCAAGGAATGTGGTTTCCTTTTTGAATGAGTACTTTGAGAGATGTTCTTTGGTGATCAGGGAGGAGAATGGACATATCAACAAATATACGGGGGATGGATTTTTTGCCATTTTTGGAGCCCCTGAAAAATTAGAAAATCATGCAATCCTGGCTTTTAATGCAGCTTGTAAAATCCTGGAGTTATCCGAAAGGCTTATTTTGGAAGGTAAGCCTATGGGAGTCGGGGTTGGCCTTAATACAGGGAGGGCAATTCTGGGCAATATAGGATCTCAGACTAAGATCGAATACACAGCTATTGGTGACACCGTTAATACAGCCGCTCGTCTTCAGGAGTTCACTAAACTTTTTCATGAGTTCCCCATCATTATGAGCAGGGATGCATGGAAGGAGTTGGCTGAACACCCTTATCATCCTGCGCTCACAAATTTGGGAATGCAGAAGATACGAGGGAAGAAGGGAAAGATTGAGGCATTCGGATTTAATCCATCAAAGGGTCATCCACTTTCAATGGCTCAAGGAGATAAAGGCTTCTTGCCTTTGCAAAGAATGAGAGGGGTATAGGTAAACCGTCTCGAATCAAGGAAGAACTTGGTAAAGTCTGCAAAAAAGGAATTGTGACCACCAGGATATTCTTTGAACAATTCCTTTGTCTTCATAGAGGCAACCTCCACCTTTTTAACCCAGTTGAAGAGATCTTCGTTCTTTATCTTTCCATAGATCAGGTGATGTGCCATAAGATCTAATTGTATATTTTGATAACCCAGATCGTACAGATAGGCATACAGTTTTCGACCAGAATAGGGATCAAAGTTATATTCCTGTTCCAGCATATCCATGAGATGAAAAAGAATACTCTCCATCTTGGCAGGCAATTCATAATGATTGAGGCAGTTATGGTCAAGATCAAGTAAACAGAGATATCCACCCGGTTTCAGACAGCTTGTCAGGCTTTTGACAATATCAGGACTTTCCGCACGGAAGTACTCCAGGAAAAAACGGACCCAGATAAGATCAAACATGCCAAGATTTTCCAAGGGCTCCATCAGGTCATGTATTTGGAAATCAATGCCTGATCTCTGGCCATAGTGCTGTTTGGCATAGTGGATCCTTTCTTCTGAATAATCTACTCCTAATATGCTGCCATCTGGCTGGATCATTTCCTGAAGAATCGAGGTTATCTTACCTGGGCCACATCCAACATCAAGTACCCGGAGTCCAGGTTTTAGGCCACACCAGAGAGCCTGTTTTCGAACTACTTCCGGATCTGTCTTAATCTCCAAGCGAACAGCCTCTTCAAGATTTTCCATTAAATAAGAATTCGATAAAGCTCTCATGCTCTCTTTTTATATAGGGATTATACCTTGGTCAAGCTTAAACCAATATCAAAGCATTAAAGTGTCTAAAAGAAAAAAATCAAAAACTAATTATATCACTCTATATGATGAGATATCCATTAATCCTTTGAATAATGAGGAAATCAACCTTGATGGTCCCGTAAAAAGTCAGGCATCCCTTATTCGGCCATTATGAACGGATAT
>CAZSWT010000052.1:0-22219 GCA_964611035.1 uncultured Desulfobacteraceae bacterium | reverse complement strand
TTATCTGGAATAAGTTGTAGGCCATTTTGTCCGATTTGATGATTTATCTCAATATCCCTCTCTAAAATAATCTGGGATTCCTTTCTAAGGGCTTCTTTAATCTCCTCTACAGTATTATGATTCATTGTCTCCACAACCCCTATCATTTTCTCAACTGCCCATCTCAGGTTAGCTGCTGTTGGCCTCGCCAATTTCATTTGCCGGGCCATTTCTAAAAATCTTCTCTTAAAGGTTTCGTAGTTGTTTGTCTTAATAGTTTGAGAACCTAATGCAAGACCCATGGACGCAGCCACACCAATAGCAGGAGCACCTCTTATAGCCATTTCTCTGATTGCAGTAATAACATCCTGAAATGTTCTACAGACAAGCCATTCTTTTTTTCCGGGGAGTTTTCGCTGATCAATAATAGAGATACAATTATTGTCCCATTTTATTGTCGGAATCATATGATAGCCTTAAACATCAGGTTAATTAGGCCGCAGATTTTCGCCGATACACGCAGATATTTTTTGAGATACTTACAATCTTGATACCCTGCCCGCCATCCGGCAGGCGGGTCTGCGTTAATCTGCGTCCAAAACGAAGTTCCTATATTATGGAATTACGCGAAACCTGCAATAATAGACAACATCACCCTGTTCCATGCCTCAGGACCATTTCCCTCTAAAGTAATGAGATCAGGATGAGCAAGATCACTTATATGTGTGCCATCTCTGCCTTGCATTAAAACAGCCTTGTCCACCACCTTTAACATGGATATATCATTTGGGCTGTCTCCAAGTGCAATAGAAAAAGTTGGTCCCCTTAGCTTTCTATAAATTTCCAGAACTGTCTCTACAGCTCTGCCCTTATTTCCGCCAAGAAATAGATGAATAAAACGCCCACCATATACACAATCAAGGCCATACTGTGCCGCCTTCTTGCAAAATATCTCCCTATCATCAAGAGGGTCTTCTAACAGTATGGGTTCATCAAACTCTCTTTTGGATGCACGAAGAGCATCCTCTAATGTGAGGTCTGTCAAAGAGGCAATCTCTTGAACAGTCATCTCCGAAAAACCTCTGAAGTTAAAATCCTCCTTTAATTTCCTGCTTCTCTCGAGCACCTCCTTAATCGGTCCTCCTATAAAGAGTGCCTTAAAACCAACAATCTTCTCACAAGAATATTCCTTCGGCAATGCAAAGGAAGTCGGGAAATATATGCCCCCACCGTTTTCTGCTATAAAGGGGCTTTCAAGAGACAATAATTCCCTAAAAAATTCAATCTCGGCTCGGGTCTTACTGCTTACCAGGATAAGAGGAATTTTCCGTGCATGAATAATCTTGAGGGCGGGTAGTGCTGGGCTGAAATCGTAGGTTTGATCATCTAATAGGGTGCCATCCAGGTCTGTGAATATCAATATCTGAGGTTGGGATTGTTTTACACTGTCACGCATATCATTGCATAAATCGCTCTTTAACTTTGAATCCCGATTTTATCGGGAAACCTTAGAACTTTGAACCTTCTTAGCAGTTACAATCTATCAATACGTACAGAAATTTGTCAATCAAATTATCCCTCGTTTGCTTGTCTTCTTGACTTTAATGGCTATTTACCATATATGATTAACCTAATGTAAGTAATAATAATTGAAATTACTTTCTAATAAGCACAACAGCTAAAAATATACTACCTTATCTAAGGAACAATGAATGAATAAACGATTTAAGTTGTTGTTTTCGATGAATCCCTTCTCTATCACAATCTATCTTACATTGTTGATCGTTTTTATTTTCATCTTTATAGAACCATCACTCCTTGAAATCGTTGAGCTCAAAACCCTGGATCTGAGATTTAAATCCAGAGGGACCATGAAACCTGATAATGCCGTTGTGCTTGCTGTTATAGATGAAAAGAGTCTTAATAAAGAGGGGAGATGGCCATGGCTACGATCCAAAATTGCCAGGCTTATTGACTATCTCTCGGATGATGGGGCAAAAGTCATAGGATTCGATATCGGCTTTCTTGAGCCTGATGAGAATACCAACCTTAAACTCATTGACCGATTCGAACAAAAGATTGAGACTCTGCAGCTAAAGGATAATAAAATAAAGGAATTTATTAAGGAGAGTAAACTCAAAGCAGACAACGATCTCATTCTTGCCAATGCAATCAAAAGATCTCAGGCCAAAATAGTTCTTGGACATTTTTTTTACATGAGCAAAGCTGCTCTCAACTACGAGATCGAACAGAAAGATATAGAGAGGCAACTTCAAAGGATCAACAATTCCAAATATCCCATGATCATGTACGAAGAGCAGGGTATGCAGATAGACCCTTTTATTGCTGAATATATTGCCTATATACCTGAAGCCAATATTGACATATTGAGTCAGGCCGCTGACTCCTCGGGTTATTTTAATATGGTGGCAGATAAAGACGGCGTTGTCCGGTGGATGCCTCTTGTTTTCAAATGTGGCCAGGATATTTATGCCCCCCTTTCCATCCAGTCTGTCTGGCATTATCTTGACCAACCTCAGTTGATGGTCAAAGTGGCAAATTACGGCATTCAAGGAATCAGTATGGGGGAGGAGAGGTTTATCCCCACAGCCGAAGATGGAAAGATGCTCATAAATTACTTAGGTCCTGAAAAGACATTCCCGCACTACTCTATAAGCGATATAATCCAGGGGAATATCCCAAAAGGGACATTTAATGATAAAATCATAATGGTAGGAGCCACTGCCATCGCGATCTACGATATACGGAGCACCCCCTTTTCCAGTTCCGGTGAATATCCAGGCCTGGAAATCCACGCAACAGTCATAAATAATATCATTACCAACAATTTCTTAAAGAAACCCAAGTGGACTACGATATTCGATGCACTGGCCATTCTTATTATTGGATTATTTACTGGGGTGGTTGTTCGACGAGTGGGTGCCCTTAAAGGAATACTTTTTTCCTCTGCGCTATTTATAATATATATATTGCTAAGCTACTGGCTTTTTATTTATTGGGGTATCTGGGTCAACATCATTTACCCCCTTCTTGTCCTTGTTCTCGTCTATACCTCACTTACAGTATATCGTTATTTAACCGAAGAAAAAGAGCGAAAAAAAATTAAGGGCGCCTTTACCTATTATGTTTCCTCTTCTGTGGTCAATGAGATGTTAAAACATCCCGAAAAATTAAAACTGGGTGGAGACAGAAAAGAGCTTTCAGTACTCTTTTCAGATATTAGGGGGTTTACTACTATTGCTGAAGGGCTAACACCTGAAGAGTTGGTACACTTATTAAATGAATATCTTACCATTATGACAGACATTGTCTTCAAATATGATGGCACACTGGATAAATATATGGGAGACGCTATCATGGCCATATTCGGTGCGCCTCTTGATTTACCTGATCATCCCGTCAAGGCGTGTCATTCTGCCCTTGAGATGATAGAGGAGTTGAAAAACCTTAATCAAAAGTGGATTGCTGAAGGTAAAAATCCTATGGACATTGGTATTGGTATAAACACTGGCCCCATGATGGTTGGCAATATGGGATCGGACCAGAGGTTTGATTTTACTGCCATGGGTGACTCAGTTAATCTTGGCTCCAGGCTGGAAGGTGCAAATAAAAGCTATAAAACCAATATAATAATTAGTGAATTCACCTTTGAGAGGGTAAAAAACGAATTTACCTGCATGGAGCTTGATGCAGTCAGGGTCAAGGGAAAGAAGCGGCCGGTAAAGATATACAGCTTGGTAGGATATAAAGATCTTCCTGGTATACAGGAAGAGGTTATTAAACAATTCAATCAAGGGGTAATGTTTTACAAACGGAGAAAGTGGGATAAGGCAATCCATATCTTTGAAAATATTACTGCCATGGATCCCAATCTCTATGCTGCACAAGTCTATATTGACCGATGTGAGGATCTCAAAAAAAATCCGGCACCTGCTAACTGGGATGGGGTTTACACCATGACCACCAAATAGCACATCTCACCAATCTTCCTCTATTCTTCTACCTTCTTTTTACGATACTGGATATAGGCATTGCGGAACGCCACATAAGGGTCGATCGCAGCTTCCTTGAGAGATTCGTAATCACCGATGCGAAATGAGGTCTCGTTTACCTTATCGAGGGTCCAAATTTCCAGATATGCTTCAGTGGGATCCACATATGAGACAGGATCCAAGAACCACTCTCCCACCATTCCCACGGAGTCACGCAGGGTGGAGGGGCCCAGAACAGGCCACACAATGTAAAACCCGTTGCCGATCCCATAACTTCCAAGGGTCTGTCCCAGGTCTTCCTCGCTGGGATTCAATTCAGGCCATCTTCTGGCAGGGTTTCCAAACCCAAGGACTCCCACAGTGCTATTTATCAGAAACCTGGATAATTCTGCACTGGCTGCGCGCCCCTTTCCCTGCAAAAGGCAGCTGACCATTCGAATGGGCATTGTAATGTTACGGAAGAAATTTTTTACACCACTCCTGACAGGAGTGGGTATCACAGCCCTGTATCCCCTTGAAATGGGCTTTAAAAGCCAAAAGTAGAGCTTGTCGTTGAAATGGAACATGGCCCGGTTCCACGGGGATAGGGGATCTGCCACATGCACCACCTCTTCTTTGGTATCTTTATCGAAAAAAGCCAGGCTCTCATCGGGAGAATCCTCTTCAACCTCACCTTGGTTTGTTTGGGTCTGGTTTAATGCGAATACAGTTGTTTCCTGGTTCTGATGACCTGCCCGACATCCGGCAGGCGGGCCTGCCCGACATCCCTGCCCTACACCTGCCCGCCGTCTGGCAGGCGGGTCTGGCAGGCGGGCGGCAGGCGGGTATGAGATATCTCGCGGGACGGAGGAAGGAATGGCACCGTTTCTATGGGCACACCCAACTAAAGAAAAAGTGAGAAGGAAGAAAACAAATAGTAGATGTTTCAATTGATTTTCTATCTCTTTTAGCATCTTTCTGCTTCTCCTTTTGTAGCAAGAAGGATAGGGAATTGATGTTTTTGTGTCAAGCGCAAATCATCCACCGCAGACGGATTGTGTTTTAAAACTTCTTGTCAAATTAGTGTGGGATACATTTTCGAAACACTCATGCCATTTCTTTGCGCCTTTTCTTTGCGCCTTTTCTGTTGACACTCAAATGCCTTTACCCTATACTTTTTTCCGCCAAAAGTGAGTCCCTATCAAAGAGCTAAACAGAAAAACCTTGCTTCATTTTAAGGGCTCAAGCACCAAATTTGTTAATCTGGTACGAGAAGATAAATTCCTAATTCACAATGAACTACCTCGCAGTCCCGCCAAGCGGGACGGGGAATTAACCCTTGTCCGCCGTGTTTGTGGCGGACTTGTCTGCCTCCGGCGGATTAAATAAAAAAATTGATCAAATATGATGAATGGTTTTGCAAAGCTCTATAATAGAATTGTTTTAGGGCATCCTAAAGTTGTACTTATAGTGCTTTTATTGTTGCTTTCGTTTTTTTCATACCATGCGAAAGACTTTAAACTCGATGCCTCTTCCGACTCTTTATTATTAAAAGATGATAAAGATTTAAAAATATATCGTGAAATTATTACCCGGTACCATATCAAAGATTTCTTAGTTGTAACGTTTACTCCCTATGAAAATTTATTCTCCGAGAGCTCATTAAAAATTTTAAAAGCATTAAGAAAAGAATTAAGGTCATTAGAAAGAGTTGATTCGGTAACAACCCTCCTTGATATTCCGCTTTTAGGTGCTCCCGGCGTAGAGCTCTCAAAAATGAAAGAGGAGACCGTCAAGAGCCTGGAAGATGCCGGTGTTGACATCCAAGAGGCAAAAAAAGAAATACTGGAAAGCCCGATATATAAAAATTTAGTTCTTAGCCCCGACGGTCAAACCACCGGCTTAATAATCTACCTAAAAGAAGATACCCATTTTTCAGAACTCACAAAAAAAAGGAATCAACTTTTAGATAAAAAAAGGTCTGTAACACTCAGTCAGGCTGAGCAGTCTCAATTAGAAGAATATATGGCTGAGTACGAAGATTACTATGCCGCTTTTAATAGGCAGCGGCATCAGGACATCGAAAAAATTCGATCAATTATACGTCCCTATAAGAAATATGCTGCGGTGCATTTAGGTGGAGTGCCAATGGTCGCCGATGACATGATTACATTCATCAAAAGCGATCTGGTGGTATTCGGTTTTGGTGTTTTCATCTTCATAGTCGTAAGCCTCGCCGTTCTGTTCCACGAAATACGATGGGTAATCCTGCCATTGCTGACCTGTTTTTATGCGGTTCTCGTCATGCTTGGCATGCTTGGCTTTTTAGACTGGAAAGTTACAGTCATATCCTCAAATTTCATCTCCTTGATGTTGATACTTACAATGTCAATGACTATTCACCTAACTGTTCGTTACAGGCAGCTCTGTAGAGATATGTCCTCGGAGAGTCAGTTTGACATTGTGTCTACCACCGCTAAGAAAATGGTGTGGCCATGCGTATATGCTGCCTTAACAACAATCTTGGCATTCAGCTCATTAGTATTCAGCGGCATTAGACCTGTCATTGATTTTGGATGGATGATGGCAATAGGCCTGTGTGTAACCTTTTTCACCTCATTTTTACTGTTCCCTTCTGTTTTGATATTACTTAAAAAATCCAGTCCCTCGATTACTGATAAAAGACAATCCGCACTCACATCGAGAATCGCATCTATTGCAACATTTCATGGTGGTAAAGTAATCATTGTATCAATAGTGCTCGCCGTTATAAGCGTTATCGGCATTGCTAAGCTTAATGTAGAAAACGGGTTCATAAATTATTTCAGTAAGAAAACCGAAATATACCAGGGAATGAAATTAATAGATGATAAGCTTGGCGGTACATTCCCGCTCGACATTATACTCAACTTTGGTGAGCAACAGAGCAACAGCACAGCAGAGAATAATCTTGTTGACACCGATGATGAGGATTTCCTCGAACAGGATGACTGGGCTGGAGAGTCTGACCCAAGAGATTACTGGCTTACGCCTTTTAAGGTTGAGAAGATCAAAGAGGTTCATGATTATTTAGCCGGCCTACCCGAGATAGGAAAAGTTCTCTCCCTTGCCTCCATTATAAGGGCTGCTGAACAGCTTAATAAGGGGAAAGAATTTGATGGTATTGAACTGGGGGTGTTGAATAAAAAGATTCCTGATCGAATTCGATCTGAGGTGGTGGATCCGTATGTCTCCATTGACAATAATGAAGCCCGGATCTCCGTTAGAATCTTAGACTCTAAGAAGGGTATCAGAAGAAAAGAACTTCTTGAAAAAATCAGTGGTGATCTTATAAATAAATTTGGGCTTTCAGGGAACAAAGCAACGGTCGCCGGAATGCTCGTTTTATACAACAACATGTTACAGAGCCTGTTTCGATCCCAAATCTTATCATTGGGCATTGTGTTGTTAGGCATAGCGATCATGTTACTCGTTTTGTTCAGGTCCATTACTCTATCTATAATTGGCGTTATTCCCAACCTGCTCGCGATAGGCTTGGTTCTTGGAATCATGGGCTTGCTGGACATACCCCTGGATATGATGACCATAACAATTGCTGCTATCACAATGGGGATAGCGATCGATAACAGCATTCACTATATATATAGATTTAGAGAAGAGTTTGCCAAAAATGGCAACTATGCTGAAACCCTGGATCTGTGTCATGGAAATGTGGGTAAGGCTATCATTAGCACGTCAATAACAATTATATTTGGCTTTTCCATACTGGTATTATCCAATTTCATTCCGACTATTTATTTCGGTGTCTTTACTGGACTGGCCATGTTTATTGCGCTTTTATCTGTCCTGATGTTATTACCAAAATTAATCTTAGTCTGGAGACCATTCAAAACTCATAGTCCCTAAGTCATGAATTTTATGTATTTTTCGGTAAAAAATTACTTGCTATTGTCTAAAAGCCTTCGAACATGTTAAAAACAAAGTAACTATTCAGCCACCGATTCACACAGATGAACGCAGAAAGGCAACAAATAGTTGTCCTGTTATTAAATTTTGACAGAAAACCAGCAAGAGATTTGTATAATAAAAGATCAGTGATAATCAGCGTAAACCTGCCCGCCATCTGGCAGGCGGGTCTGTGGCTGAGTAATTACAGAGATATTTTAAAATGCATCTAAAGTCAGGAGAATCAATGATAATAAAATGGGACAAATTTATTAATGCACATGCAGTAGTGCTTTTTGTGCTGATGGTATCGCTGGCTTCTTTTGTCTGGGCGGCTCCGGAACCAGTCACTGATTCAATCAAAGGAACCCTCGATAAGATCATCGATGTCCTTAATGATCCGTCTCTTAAAACGCCTGATAAAAAGAATGAAAGAAAAGACATCCTCCTCAAATTGATAAAGGAAAGATTTGACGAGGAGGCGTTTGCCAGGAGGGCATTAGGGGTTTATTGGAAGAAAAGGACCAAAGAAGAGAAACAGGAATTTGTCGAAATCTTTAGTGATCTTCTTGAGCGCACGTATCTAAAAAAAATAGATGATTATCTGGCAAAAGCAGGCAGTTTTTCAGGAAAAAACATTAGCTATCTCAATGAAACTGTGAAAGGGCGCTATGTGATAGTAAAGACAGAGGTTATTGTCAATAAAGAAACTCAAATTCCCGTACTTTACCTTTTTAAAAACAAACAGGGCAACTGGCTTGTCTGTGATGTCGCAATTGAAGGGGTGAGCATCGCGAAAAACTACCGAGCACAGTTCAAAGAAATACTTGCCAGATCATCATTTAAGGAACTCATTTCCAAACTGAAATCCAAGCAGCAAAAAGAAACCACTGAAAAGAAAGAATAAATGCGTATTAGATAAGTGTTTGGTAATTACAGGCCTTCCGTCGGAAATCTCTCGACTTTTGCTTTTTCTTTCAATTTATGAACGTAGATACTTACTTCTTTCTGAACCTTTTGCTGCTTGAGATACTGTCCGAGTTTGTCTTTGGCGTCCTCAAAAGCGGTGGTAGTCTCAGGTTTTTTCTCTATGACTTTAATCAAGTGGTATCCGAATTTGGTCTCGACAATATCACTCACTTCATTAGGTTTGAGGGCAAAAGCGGCATCTTCAAAGGATTTTACCATTCGTCCTCTGCTAAAGTAGCCCAGATCCCCGCCCTTGGCCTTGCTGGGACCTTCGGAGAGTGCCCTGGCAAGAGTGGCGAAATCTTCACCTTTTTGTAGTTTCTGCTGGATCTCTTTAATTTTCTTTTGAGCCTCAGCTCTCTTTACTTCATCCGCCTGAGGGTCAACCTTGATCAGAATGTGGCTGGCCCGCACCTGCTCAGGTTGTTTAAAGAGACCTGGATGTTTCTCATAAAAGGCCTTGATTTCCTGATCTGAAACCGTTGCCTTTTTAGTCACATAGGTACCAATGAGTTGTTCAATAGCCAAGCCCCGCGAAATTTGAGTCTTTATGCCGGCCTCAGAGAAATTCGCCTTTGCTAATGCACTCTTGAATTCGACTTCACTGGGAAATCGTTTTTTCAGTGTCATCATTTGTTCATCGATTGTCGGCTCGTCAATCTTGATTCCCTTCCTTTGGGTTTCCTGGTAGAGCAACTCACGGTTTATAAGATTTTCAAGAACTTCCTTTTTGATACCTGGCATCTGGGAATCTTTAAGATGTTTTCCCATATTTAAGAGCTGTCGCTGCACACGGATCATCTCTCTATCAAAATCCTCCTGGGTAATCACTAATCCGTTAACTACTGCAATCGTACCCTCTGAAGGCTGCTTTTCTGATGCCAATGCAAGCAAAGCGATCGATACTACAGCCGAGGCTGCTACGAGGGACCAAAGCCATCTTCCAGATTTTATCTTCATTCAAATTTTTCCTTTCTGGTATTGAAAAAAACGCTCACTGGGGCAGTGGATTAGTTCTCGAACACTTAATAGGATCGCCGTCCACCGCCTTGTCCTCCTCCTCTTCTGTCACCACCATATCCTCCTCTACCACTGCGGCTTTCGGTGCGAGGGCGAGCCTCATTAACCTTCAGTGTTCGTCCTTTCAACTCTGTGTCGTTCAGTCCCTCGATAGCGGCCTCGGCCTCAGCTTTAGCGGACATCTCCACAAAGCCGAATCCTTTTGATTGGCCACTGTACTTATCCTTGATAATGTTGGCGTTTTCGACCTGTCCAAAGGCCCCAAAGGCCTCTTTTAGTTCCTCTTCAGTCACCTCATAGGATAGATTACCTACATAGATATTCATTCTGATCTCCTTTTCTTTACAGAAAATTCTGTATGTAGTGATGTGATCTCGTCATCATACTACTAAGGGCATTCCATCATACATGTATGGAATGCCCTTTTTTACAACAATGTGTTACACGACCGTAACATTTACTGCAGCAAGGCCTTTTTGCCCATTCTCTACATCAAACGTAACCTCATCACCTTCGTTAAGCGATTTGAAGCCGGTTGCATTGATTCCTGAGTGATGAACAAATACGTCCGAACCATCTTGTTGCTCAATGAAGCCAAAGCCTTTTTGGTCGTTAAACCATTTTACAGTTCCATTAGCCATAGTGACATCCTCCTTTCATATAGATTTTCATGTTTCCATACTTCAGGATGCCACCTTTGACATGTTGACAAATAGTTCTCTCCCTCAGAACGAAACGGGCTTGCCATTAAAGGCAGGCCTTTATTGATTGGGTATACTATAATCTGTTTTTGGATAAAATCAAGTTATTTGATTAATAAAACTCCTCTTTTCCTATGTAGGGGAAGATGGTGGGCGGGTAACGCCGAAATAGCCACCCTCAAATCAACTGACATGTAAAGAAAGAACATTATTGCTGAAAAGACCAAGGCTATTAACAAATCAAACTACCACTTGAGAAGGTCTTCCCAAAAAAAGTTTGTGCCTCAACTTTTAAATATCACTAATACATCATCCGATACCCAATAAACAAAGTTCCATCTGACGTGTCCCATTGTCCATAGTTGTTATCAAAATCAGCCTTGATGTATCTATATCCAAGGGTAATTATTCCATTTGTAATAATATGAAAATCGAGGCCGGTTCTTACTGCCAGGTATTTTTCCGAATCTGAAAAACAAAGAGGATCCGGGGCAAAAGTGAAACCTACTGAAACATCTACTGGGATAGGTAAAATGATTTCGGGAATGGCATACTTTCCTACCAATAGAAAACCTACCGCCATCAGATCACCATCTTTATAATCCTTTTCCATGTTTCCCAGCAAACCCTTAAAACCCAAGGTAAAAGTTAATTCGGGTAAAAATGCTTCACCACTCAGGGCCAATTTTGCATCGACTATTTTGTAGTCATCATCGTTGTAAATGACACCAACACCAGTTTTTAAAGTATTTTCCTCAAGAGGCAATGTAGCATTAAACCTTGCTTCCAGAACTGAGCGGCCTACATTGAGCTCAAGATCATAGGTGCTTGCAAAAGAAACACTTGTCATAATTAGTGTGAAGAAAACGATCTGTCCTATAATTTTTTTCATATTTTTACGATCTCCTCCTTTCTGTCCCTCATAATCTATAGTACATGACACCTTAAAATACAATTATATCCCACAGGTAGCTAACAACTTGGCCTTTTTTTGTCAAGGTCAAAGTAAACAAAGAGCAATACTTTTTCATTTAGAACCGTACATCTGCCTTCCTAAGAGATTGACTCTGATGATTCCTTCCAACAAACAACGGACCACGAACTTTATCGTAACTGTTCACGGTTCACCGTTATCCGTTGTCCGAAAGGGGAAATATTCGTATAGAGCAACATATTGTTTGGCCTGTTAATGGATATGTCTATTTAATCGGCTCATTGCCACTGTTGGCTTATCGGTGAACGGGGAATCTTTCGGCAGTGCTCAAGATCGTGAGCCTGTCGAACGACTGCTAACGGTGAACGCTTACACTTTATCAAATAAGATAGGCAATCTTATAATAGATCAACTTCTGGTATTCAAGAATAAGGTCTTTGGTGCATTTTCGTTTTTTCCACCAATCTTTTGGATTAAATAGTTGGTAATGTGATGGAAGCGAGATTATCTTGATGCCATCACCCTTAAAAACCTTCTTAAAGGTCAGCCAGGCCCGGTGAGAATGGGTGAGTGATGTGATTACTATGAGTGATTTAAACCCCCTATCCAGCACAAATTTATGCACTAATCGTGCCTCATCCAGGGTGTTACTAACCCTATCGTCTGGGGATAGAATCACTTTCTCAGGAATTTGAAATCCTTCCATTATTAATGTAAATAGATCGAAATCAGTAGGATAGCTCCTTACTCTTTTTGTAAGATAATCAAACCCATCTGGCTTACTCTTTTTTGCCATAAAGATATAGGGTGCAAGCCCTTTTCTGTAGGCATCGACCACTGCAAGAGATCTTTCTACATTTTTCCCAGCAAGGCAGACAATCAAATTAGCCTTCTCAGGCTTATGTTCTACAATAAGATACCCCCCCAATGCAGTTAAAAGGGGAATGCGGTAAAATGTTAAAACAAAATAGATAGCGATAAAAAGAAAAAGAAGCCACTTATAAATAGATAATTTTGTAACTTTCTTCCTCTTATCCAGTTTTTCTGGAATGCCCAATTCATTTGTTTTTTCCTGTACCGTCTCTTTGTTGTATTCCATAATATGAAACCTTCCTTTATAATTCAGCCACAAACCCGCCTGCCATCCGGCGGGCAGGTTATCATTAATTATCACGAATACTTATTTTTATGATAAATCTTCATACAGAATTTTATAACCGCCTGCCGCCTGCCTGCCGGATGTCTGGCAGGGATGGCGGGCGTCTTCATTGATGTCAATTTGTGTCAATTCGTGGCTGAATAATTATATTATTTCTTATTAAAAATTTTTGGCACTATCAAGTAACAGAGTGACTGGCCCATCGTTCACAAGGTGGACATCCATCATTTCCTGAAATCTTCCCTCAGCTACTTGAATACCCTTTCCCTTAAGAAAAAAAATGAATTGTTGATATAAATCATTTGCAACTGCAGGATCAGCCGCCCGAACAAAAGAGGGCCTCCTCCCCTTCTTGCAGTCTCCCCAGAGTGTAAACTGTGATACAACAAGCGCCTCACCACCTGTCTCTATCAAGGATAGATTCATCTTTCCCTCATCATCGCCAAAGATTCGCAGATGAACTATCTTAGAAGCCAGATAATCTGCATCATCGATAGTGTCCCCTACTCCAACACCAAGAAAGATTAACACACCCTTGCCAATTTCCCCAACAACCTCACCAGCAACTGTGACCTTGGCCGTCTTCACTCGCTGTACAACTGCCCTCATAAAGGACCTCCCTCATGTTTAGATAATGTTTGTCGGGTTCCTTGAGTTTGTTGTGTTTATTGTGTTTGCCTGCCCTGTTGAGTAAGTATTTTACCTTGCAGCATGGGGAATTAGAATTTATTATACTTAAAATGTTTCGTTATAAGTAAATCTTTTACTCTACAGGGTTCACCCTGTTAAATTTCCCGATTTATCGGGAACGCCCTTTGGGCTATTTAGCAGGGTGAACTAAAACTCATTAACCCTATAAACTCAACAAACACAATAAACACAATAAACACCAGATGAAACCGACGGTAATTCTCATTAATCCCTGGATCTATGATTTTGCAGCCTATGATCTCTGGGCAAAACCACTCGGCTTATTATACTTAGCCGGCCATCTAAGGCAACGGGGCTTTTCAGTACACCTCATAGACTGCCTTGATGTTCATAATCCACTCATGAAAGATATAACTAACATAAAGAAACCCATACGTCGTAAATATGGAACAGGGAAGTTTTGGAAACAAATCGTGCCAAAGCCTCCCCAGCTTTCCGGTATCCCAAGATCATACAGTCGCTACGGGATAACTCCCCAGGTATTTATAGAAGAATTAAAAAAGGTACAAAGACCGGCAGCCATACTTGTCACCTCCCTCATGACCTACTGGTATCCGGGAGTGTTCGAGGCCATCAATCTGGCCAAAAATATTCATCCGAATGCCCCGATACTACTCGGCGGAATATATGCCACATTATGCACCGAGCATGCCAGAAACTATTCTCATGCCGATCTGATTATCTCATCACCCAGTCAGTTTTGGCCTTTAGAGGGTAGCCAGTTCTTAGAAAAAAATATACCAAATTTTCTTTCTGAAGAAAAGGCTCAAACTTTTTTTCCTTACCCAGCCTTTGATCTACTTTCTGATATAGATTATATCTGCCTGTTGAGTTCCTCTGGATGCCCTTTCAGATGTACATACTGTGCCTCACATTACCTGAATCCCTCTTTTATCAAGAGGGAGCCACGAGAGTTATTTGAAGAGGTTTTCTTTTGGAATACAAAATATCATATACAAAATTTTGCCTTTTATGATGATGCCCTTCTTGTGGATGCAGAAAATCATATCTGTATCTTTTTAGAGGAAGTAATAGGGAATAACCTCAATCTACAATTTCATTGCCCCAACGGGCTTCATATCACCTATATAGATAAAATTACAGCAGATCTCCTTTATAGGGCAGGTTTTCAAACGATCAGAATGGGATTGGAAACATCCGACCCAAAGCTCCACAAAAATTTGGGGGAAAAGTATTCCAAAGGTGATTTCGAGCGAGCCGTCAATCAGCTTAAAAAGGCAGGATTTACCACGAACCAGATAGGAGCCTATATCTTGATGGGTCTTCCAGGACAGTCCTATGATCAGGTAGCTAAAACAATCACATATGTTGGAAAAGCAAGTGCCATGCCCTATTTAAGCGAATACTCGCCAATACCGCATACTGAGATGTGGAAAGAGGCAGTAGAGGTATCAAGATTTGATTTAGCATCGGATCCGCTCTTCCATAATAACACCATTTTTCCCTGTTGGAATGGAGAATCTCTTGAGAAGGTCAGCACATTGAAAAACATGGCCCAGGATATCAGAAAAGAGGCGTGAAACAAGTGAGTGAAATTATAAATGTCTAAAGTGGGCTAAAGTGTCTAAAGTTATTACGGGGAGCATTAAAGAATTTTTCTGGGATTGCCTTTTGAACCAAGCGCATTAAAGTTAACTTTTATTTCAGAATGGATTTGCTTCATATGTAGTTATCCAGACTTCTGCATATTATTCAAATATGGAGTTATATAGTTAAAAAGAACATAAATACTTGACTTTTCTTGTCAATATATTGCTAATTTGAAAGGTCATATAGAAACTATATACTAATTGATCAGGCCGATAGAAAGAGAACTAAGCTTCATATGCCAAAGGAGAAAACGCTATGGAATGGGAGCAACACGCTTTTGCCGAGATCAAGATACTTAATGACATCGTGAGCCTTCAGGAAACTGTTCGCCAAAAGATAAGAAACTGGGCAATCACATTGGTAAGTGCCGTTAGTGTCGCCTATCTGTCAAAAGATATAGAAATCAGCACTCACACATATATAATCGTGTGTTATTCCGTCCTCGTGCTCTTTCTTTGGGCAGATGTGATTCACAGGGTTGCACAGAGCCGGGCAATCAAGCGCACAGTTCAGGTTGAAGACTGCTTCAGCGGTCAAACACAATATGATGGACCAAAAATCGCCACTTCTCTCTCACCTAACAGCAACATACGAGACCAGTGGCATGCGCTGAACAATGTTAGAATTTATTCAGTCTACATCATTTTAGCAATACTTGCGACTGTGCTATCCATATGCAAATAAAGGTGAGGATTCAAAAACTACCCCAACCAGACGCTTCACCCGATCGCCTTTTCTTTGCTACTTTCTTTTTGGGTAGCTTTTGCAAAGGGATAACCATCGTTTCTACTTTTTTTAATGTCTTAAACGGTGTCGGGTGAGCTTTAGCGCTTAATTATGAATACACCAGATCCGGAGATATTGCGTACTAGCGCAATTGCATTCCTTCGTGAAATTGACTCGCAAAGCGAAGCAGATCTGCTTTCGGCCTGCAAATTTGAAATCAAATCTGTGAATAGAGGGACGGGCATAAATAAATAATTAACTTGATATAGCTAATAGTAATTTGGTAATCATTTGCTCATGCCAAGATTAGCTCGTTTAGACTCACCCGGCGTTCTGCACCACATTATCATCCGAGGAATAGAGCGCAGAAAAATATTCAAGGACGATAAAGACCGCGATAACCTGTTAGAGCGCCTAAGCAATCTACTCCCAGCCACAAACACGGCCTGTTATGCCTGGGCATTTCTTGGTAATCACGCCCATTTTCTATTTCGCACTGGTAATACATCCATTTCAAACCTTATGCGAAGGTTGCTGACCGGATATGTTGTTAGTTTTAATCGCCGTTACCGACGTCATGGGCCACTTTTTCAGAACCGTTTCAAGTCCATTATTTGCCAGGAAGATGTTTATTTGAACGAATTGGTCCGCTATATTCACCTAAACCCATTAAGGGCTGGAATCATTGCAAATCTTGGTAAGTTGAACCGTTATAAATATTGTGGGCATAGTGCATTAATGGGGAGGAGAGAATGTAAATGGCAGGACACAAGATATGTGCTTTCCTGTTTTGGTAAAAGTTTAGCAGAAGCGAGGCGATCATATTCATCGTATGTCAAGGAGGGCATAAGTCAAGGGAGGCGACCTGAGTTGGTTGGCGGAGGTTTGATTCGAAGTCTCGGAGGTTGGGAAGCGATAAAGGGAATGGGAAAAAGGGAGAGAATAAAGGGTGATGAAAGGATATTAGGAGACAGTGATTTTGTGCTTCAGGTGTTGGAAGGGACCGATGAAACATTTAACCGCTATTATGAGATGAAGAGACTGGGCTACGATCTAAAGACGGTTGAAGATCGGGTATGTAGAATATTTAAGATAGGGACAGAGGATATATATTCTAAGAGTAGAGAAAAAGTGAAGGCTAGTGCACGGGGATTATTTTGCTACTGGGCGGTTAGAGAACTCGGTTATGGATTAACGGATATAGCGAGGCATCTTGGTATAACACAACCGGCTGTTGGATATGCGGTAAAAAGAGGGGAACATATCGCCAATCAGAACCATTATAAACTTGAAATTTAACTTAATTACTTATTTATGCCCGTCCCCTATTCCCACTGTTGGAGCATCTCTTGAGAAGGTCAGCACATTGAAAAATATGGCTCAGGATATCAGAAAAGAGGTAAGTTAAAAGAGTCATTAGTTCTGCCCATGAGTCCTAAATGTGAATCACCTATCGTTAATCACCCTCCCGTTTTACTCTTTTCAGCGTCTTTTTCATAACCCTCTTCCACTGTCTCTGGGTCACCTCCGATATCTGTAGGAAAAACATAATGGGTATCCCCTCTACCTATTTTATCCCCCCTAAAATCCCCCTTGATTTTTTCAAGAAATTAAATATGTTATAAACTTGAGTATTACAAAAACATATTTTAAATAGATAGATGGGATTTCATTTTTAAGGAGGCAAATCTTGCAAACTAAATTAAATCAAAAAGTATTCGATTATATCACCACACTGGAAAAAACAAATGAGGTATTGATAAAGACATTAAAATATTGTGTCTCAATTCTTGCAGAAATCAAACCATCAGCCCAAGATCCCAAAGAATGGCAGCAAATGCTGAACAGATTGCAGGAAACCATAAATCTTGGGGAAAAGATAATCAGCGAAAAGACCTCTGATTGACTTGAGCAGTCAGTGGCAAAAATCTAACAACTCAGGGGATATTATATTTTTTTCTTAACAAAATAATCAGAATACAACTGAGGCAGGGCTTAAGTAACTAAGTGTTTGCACTAAATGTAATTTGCCCAACCCGTCAATACGCCTCATATCTATTCTGCCAGCGCCCTTCGACAGTCTCAGGACTTTCAGCTTTATAGATGCAGGTGATCTGCATCGCAATAGTAAGGAAAAATTAATAGGCCTTGTTATTGGGCTTGCTCCAAGTAAAAATCTGGGAATTCCTTCTGGAGCTCATTCATGAGATCTTTCAGGGTTGACGAGAGGAGAAGACTGGAAATGATAGAGCAGCAGACTTTACCGGGTCTTACTGGATTGAGAAAAACTGAGAGTTTCTTTTGCTCCGGATAGTAACGAAATCTTTCGACAAGCCCCAGCTCTGAGATCGCCACATTTGTCTCAGGATCTTTCACTCTTTCAATCACCGACTGTAGTTTCTTTTTCATGATTGCATCCATTTTTGAATAGTAATTATTTTACGGGTATTGTCAACTTTCTAAGAAAACTAATGGCAAGATCTTCATTTTTGACAAATGCTTCAAGGTGCTTTTACAATCTAAAATCATCTGCAGGAAATGGTGCATCTGCATTCCCCTTCGAATTATTGTTAAAATAACCTTTCTCATAATGGAGGCATGTTAAAACAGCAGTCGAGGTGAGCATTTTCATCAGGCCAACACAACAGGAAGGTGTAGATTTGCATGCCAAGGAAAAAGGTGTTGCAATGTACAATTTTTTTGGGTTATTTTGAAACGTGTGGGCTTGTGGATTATGCCAGGGTTGGTGAATCAGGCTTTCTAACCAATTGAGGTTGTTGACAGTTGTGCCTATTTTGCTTGAATCAGGGTAAAGCACTCCATTTGATCCCATGGATAGCCTTAAAATCAGGATTCATAATTCTCAATCGGATAATCAGGATACTTACAAAGATAATACTCAGAAGATGGGATCTGAGAAGCTGAGTAATCTAAGTGGATATTTACTGGTGGATCATTGGCTCTGGGTGAGGTTTTCTTTTTGACTAACCAGAGCCCTAAATATTAAATGTTGAAATCCATGATGGTCAACCGTTAAAAGGTATATTTAAAATGAAGAATACATCTGAAAATTTATATCTAGATTTGATGAAAAAAACATTATCTTTTCATCTGTGGGATGAACCAGATTATCCCATAGAGACTTTTATTTACGAATATTCCTTTCTGAAAAGATTAACGTTGAAAGCAATTTCCTTATTTCTGAAATTTTTCAATTTAAAACTCGTAAAACCGGTCAGTCGCAGTATAGATGAGCTGAAAGAAGGGCGGAAATGGCCCAATTACGCTGACACCATGATAGGGCTTAAGCGGTTAGAAAATATTGAATTTTGTGTTAGATGGGTCCTTGAAAACAATATCGAAGGCCATTTAATCGAAACAGGGGTTTGGCGGGGGGGTGCGAGTATCTTCATGCGCGCGATTCTATTAGCATATGGAATTAATAATCGTAAGGTTTTCGTGGCAGATTCATTTGAAGGCCTTCCTGAACCTAATATTGAAAAGTACCCTCCAGACAAGGGTGATATTCTTCATAAGCATCAATTCCTATCTATCTCAGAAGACGAGGTCGCTGCAAATTTTAATAAGTATAGTTTGTTAGACGACCAAGTTGTTTTTTTAAAAGGATGGTTTAAAGATACCCTCCCGAATGCTCCTATTGATAAGCTCGCAGTGATGCGCCTTGATGGAGACATGTACGAATCTACAATGGATGCTTTAGTTAATCTGTACCCTAAACTATCAACTGGTGGTTATTGTATAATTGATGACTATGCTTTACCTGCCTGCAAACAGGCTGTTGATGATTACCGAGAAAAAATGAATATTAAGAGCCCCATCATCGAAGTGGATTGGACAGGCGTATATTGGCAGAAGAATTAACAACTACTTTTTTCAACTAAAGCGTTCAGCCTCTTTTTGACTATCGCCCTTCAGATTATAGATTGATGTTACTGCGAAGGATTTATAGATATCTCATTTTCTATCAAATGATGGAGTTATACCCGAGCTTACCGATTCGCTTCAATTCCTCGTTCTGGAATTCAAGGGACATTACACCTATTTCTTAACAAAATAATCAGAATGAATCGAAAAGGGTGCCTATCAAGAATATCAAAAATACTTGCCCCGGGTTTCCGCATCATATCTCATGGACAAGGCGTATTTCGTAAGGTGTGCTTATACAGAGAGCACAATCCGATACGTGCACAAGTAACAAACCTGCCGGAAAGATGGCAATAGAGTAGTGCTAAAAGCCATAGCGCGGGATAACATAACAGTTGTGTACATATCAAAGCGCTGTTGAGGGTGGTAAAAAATAATTCCTCTGAGATTTTTATCATTACCGGGTTGGGATTATGAGATCAGAGATATACATAAGCATGAACAAACGAGGCATCCCTTGTGCAAACTGGCATTCCTGAAATTTCTTGAAGGCTACTTGAATAATACTCTTGAACACAAAAACCTGGTAGAAAGTCAAAAAGAAAATAGGTATGGTATTTCTCGGTTGACCATTCCCTCTGTTTGTAGCAAATATGAAAATCGGACAACTTCACACAGTCCTCAGAAAATGGTAGTAAAGGTATTGCAGAGAAAAATTTACAGTAGATTTAAAAAAACAAAGGCTATGGTGGAAATTTGGACCTGATGAATAGGAAACATAGCAAATATCAATTTAAAGGAAACGTCCTCTTTTACTGCATTTACTTTTGGATATAAACTAAGGACCATTTCATGAGCCGATTCATTCAGAAAATGTTCAGCGGGGTTCCTCGCACATATAAGCTCCTGAACCATCTTTTAACCTTCGGGCAGGACACTTTTTGGCGCAGAAGAGCAGCCAGGGTCGCTGCAGCCGGTGGAGGAACGCTGTGGCTTGATGCGTGCTGTGGTACTGGTGATATGGCTACCTGTCTTTCGCATCTGGCAAGAAATGGCACAAATATAGTAGCGGTAGATTTTTCTTTCCCAATGATGAGTAAGGCTATGAAGAATTCCAATGTGAAGCGTGTTGCATTTACCCTGGCAGATGCAGGCTGTTTACCCTTCCAAGACAACTGCTTCGATGTTATCATTATATCCTTCGCTACCCGCAACATCAATCTCACTAAAGACAATCTGCTCAAATGCCTTGAAGAGTTTTACCGAGTGCTTAAGCCTGACGGGCAATTCGTAAATCTCGATACCAGCCAACCGAAGTTTGCGCCGATTCGCTGGATGTTTCACCTTTATATTAAAGCAACTGTGAGGCCGATTGGTCGCCTGATTTCTGGTTCTGATCCTGCATATACCTATCTCTCACATTCCATGCGCCACTTTTATAGCCCCGAGAAACTTGCTGAGATCATTCACCAGGCTGGCTTTTGCGAGTTCAGTTTCAATCGCATGCTGTTCGGGGCCGCCGCCATCCACACGGCAATTAAATAGCTAAGGGAATCAAAGTGGCATTTGACACAAGAGTTTTGGCAAGATATGGGGATCAAAAAAAGGAGGCACCTCAACAAGGCGCTTGGTATTTAAAGGCGATTTATCAGGCTGGCAGCATATCCAGCCCCAAAACCATTATCGATATTGACTACTGTTACCCCTGCCGCACAGCTATTAAGCATACCTAAAAGGGCGGATAATCCTCCAAAGCTAGCCCCGTAGCCAGTGCTTGTTGGAACTGCAATGACAGGTTTGTCCACAAGGCCTCCAACAATACTTGGTAAGGCCCCCTCCATGCCAGCTACAACGACAATCACCGAGGCATTCATAATGGTATCCTTGTTTTGAAGAAGCCTATGCAAACCGGCCACTCCGACATCAAAAAGGGTTTTCACATCATTACCCATAAATGTTGCTGTAATTGCTGCTTCTTCAGCAACAGGTATGTCAGCTGTGCCAGCACTAATAACAAGGATTTTCCCCTTCCCTCTTTTCTCTATAGGTTTTACTTCTATAGTGAGAATCCTTGATTTAGGGTAGTAATCACTTGAAGGGAAATGTTTCTTAATAATTGTGGCCTTGTTATCAATAAGCCTGGTAATTAAAACATTTTCCTCTTTATCTACCATTTTTTCTATTATCGTAATGATTTCTTCTACCTTCTTTCCCCGGCCATAGATGACCTCCGGGAATCCTCTTCTCAAGTGGCGGTGATGATCAATGGAAGCAAAGCCAATGTCCTCGAATGGCAGGAGCTTTAGTTTTTGGATAGCCTCATCTATCTCTATCGTGCCATCTTTTAATTTATTCAAGAGATCTTTAAGGAAATTGACATGCATAGTAAGTTAAGTGCCTAAAGTGAACTAAAGTGATAAGTGCCTAAAGTTATTCCTAAATTCCAAAATCCAAAATTCATAATCCTTAAATCGTACATCATATAATAATAGATTGAATCATAGGTATCTCCCTCAGTCAAGCAGATTCTCCTGCCCCCAAAAAATCCCCACTTTTTCCCTAAAATCTATTTGACAAACTGCATTTC
>CAZSWT010000051.1:0-23863 GCA_964611035.1 uncultured Desulfobacteraceae bacterium | reverse complement strand
ATTTGAGATGGTTCTCGGGGTGCCTTCTCAGAGCTATCGAAACACCCAAAAGTCAGCGATGTTGCCACCATTATCAGTGAAAAAAAGATCACACGTACCATATTCCCACCTCCTCAAAGTATCTAAAAATATCTTGACCCCAAAGAAAAAACTAATCTTTAGGTATGGAGTGTAGCGAAATATTGGCAAAACAGAGAAATCAATTACGCTTTCCCAAGTGCTTTTCTTAAGGCTGCCCGTGCAAGTAAACGCGTGGAATCCAATGTTGGCAATGGACAATCATTCGGGTCTATAATCAAGGGGATTTCTGTACATCCAAGAACAACTGCATTGCAACCGCGATGTTTGAGCGTTTGAATGACGCTGTTGAAATAGAGTCGAGATTTTTCAGGAAACATACCATTTACAAGTTCCTTAAATATTATTGTGTCAATTTTCTCCCGATCTTGTTCCTCCGGTATCTCAGTGATAATACCAAGCTTCTTAAGGGCATCAGGGTACACGGGGCCGGTCATAAGATACTTTGTTCCTAATATTCCAAGGTGTGTAAATCCCCTCTTCTTGGCTTGCTCTCCAACTGTTTCTGCAATATGTAGCCATGGGATTGGTGATTTGGGTGTTACAAGATCAAAGGCCTGATGAATGGTGTTATCAGGACAGATTGCAAAGTCAGCTCCTGCTTGTGCAACTTTGCCGGCCGAGGAAAGCATAAGTTGTGCAACGGTATCCCAGTTTCCTGCACGGATATGTACCATATATTCAGAAAGCGGGTGGGTGTGCATAGTAATCTCTGGATGTCTATGTTCACCCATTTCACTTGGCGCCTCTGCACAAATAGTTCTATAACAGAGAGCTGCTCCCTCAGCGCTACACGCTACAATTCCGATATGTTTTGCCATTTCTCGTTTGTCCTCGAAAGCCTTCTCGGTTATGTCCTATGCAAACAATAAAATGCTCTGCTTATCAAGTGTTTATAGTAATACTACCTTCCATGAACTGGACAGCTCTGCCAGATATGATAACTCTATTACCGTCATCTTTGCAAAATAACTCTCCACCCCGCTGTGATACCTGATAAGCATGCAAATGTTTCTTATTCAGTTTATTGGACCAATATGGCGTTAAAGCACAGTGAGCAGATCCAGTAGCAGGGTCTTCATTAACCCCAAATTTCGGTGCAAAAAATCGTGATACAAAATCTACATTGTTTCCCTGAGCAGTTACAATGACCCCTCGCAAATCTAACTTCTTGAGTATTGCCATATCTGGATTCAGCTCTATGATGTCATTTTCACCTAAAAACACAGCGACATAATCTTCTGAACACAACACCTCTAATGGCTCTTTACCAATACCATCAAGCAACTCCTTGGGTGCCTCGCATCGTACAGGTGGCTGCGATGGAAAATCCATTGACAGTAATTCGTGGTCTTTAACGACAGCAAGCCTTCCACTCTTTGAATTAAAGCTAACTTGACCGCTTGATATATCAAAATAGTTAAGAATGACAAACGCTGCGGCCAAGGTAGCATGCCCACATAAATCAACCTCCGCAACAGGGGTAAACCAGCGAATATGATAGCCACCTCTCTCAGGAACAAAGAAGGCTGTTTCAGAAAGATTGTTCTCCTGAGCAATTTGCTGTAGGAGAGAATCTTCTAACCATTCTTCAAGAGGACACACAGCAGCAGGATTACCCGAAAAAATTCGATTTGAAAATGCATCAATTTGGTATATAGGAATATTCACTACTCACATAAATATCTAATTATTGAATGGAATTATAGTTAACCTCCGGCGAAAGCGGAATAGTGCTTCGCATAAAAGTTCCACTTCCCCGGGCAATTTCCTGTCCATTGGAATCAACTACCTCAGACTCCGCCACAAAGACACGTTGTGAGCGGTGAACAACTCGACCAATTGACTTCATTTTTCCTTCTGAGATGGGTCGAGTGAGATATATGTTGAACGAAACAGTTAGTACGAAGACATCATCCACCAATGAGCTTACAGCGAAAAAAGCAGCGTCATCGAGCGCCTTAAAATATACTGCACCATGCACAGCGCCCGCTGAATGGAAAAAATCACTTCGTACGGGAATAATCAGCTCTGCATGCCCATCACCCACTTGTAATGTTGGTGCATAGTATTTATTACACGGTGCAGAAGCATACATGAGCTCTAATTTTCGGTAATGTTCCTTGTTAGACAATTCTTGTCTTTCCTTTCAGTAACCGGTTGGCCACCTAAAACTGGGAATCAGCTGTCGTTGCTTAAATGCGTCTCTTGGATTTTTTCCTGGTCATGCGATTGCCGTAAAGCCTTATTAGCTAAATCATAAAAACGAAAGAATAGTATAGTAAAGGTTGACCACAAAATAATAATCAGTAATTCAGTAATTATGAATGTAAATAAATTCTCTAAAGAAAGCGTTACTATTGCAATATGGAGGAGGAGCTGGAATCCTAATAGTATTACAGAAAGAAGCAGGGCGCTGGCAATGATCTGCCATGTAACATTCCTGCTCATTTTGTTGCTGCGATATAATGCCTCTATAGGGCTAAGCCTATCAAGCACCACGTTGAATTCTGCTAATGATAGTCTTGCAAAAATAAACAGCCCGGGAATTATAAAGGCGAACAGACCAAGGATGATCATTAATGAGCTAATAATATTAACAAGTAGTAGATTTACCCAACAACCTAACCCGACCAACAGACATTCTTTTGTATTCCATTTCTCTCCTACAACTATTTTGGAAATAAGATAGATCAGGCCCCCCGTGTAAACAGGTTGATAGAGGAAGTGAATAATAATGGGAAGATGTTTAATCTCTAAGGGAAAATTGTAATTAATTGCGTAGTAAGAAATAATATTTTCAATAATTATCACGGGAAACGTAGCATATAAAAGGAAAGTTACTATATCTCGCGCATATTCCCGAAAGAAGCTAAAGGTTTCAATCAAGGGTTTAATGACAAAATTTTCCTTAAATTTATTCGTGAGAGTATGATTCATAATATCTAACTTTCAATTTTAACGATTCGCCGTCAAAGGATTGATTCGATACACCACAAAAAGTGCTTTGGCCAAGCTCTGTGTGGTTAACTGTGTAATTTCTTGGATTTATTTAGCCACGAAAAGTTCAGCCGCCCTGTTGCCCTCCGTCTGCAGCGGATAACTGAGAGGGCTGGAATGACTGGTTCTGTATTTTTCGATAATTATTGTAATGCCTTCAAGGCTTTTTCATTCACAATGTTCTTCTCTTCCGACAGGAAAACAAAGAACTTTTTAAGTGCCACCCTGAGTTCATCCGTTGTTGTTGAGTCCCAAATCTTTCTTTTCCACCATTTCTTGAAATGGGTATTTACCATTCCTCTGGTAATCTCGTCAATTCTTTCAACATCAGTTTGTCTGCAAATAAAATCAATGAAGACCTCGACTATGGATGCATGCTTTCGCGCAGTTCTCTCCGAGTATTTGGTCAACAGGAACTGGTGAAATTCTTGATTCAGATCCAATAAAGACTGTCGAAATGGCTCCCTTTTTTCTTCGGCTTTCTGCATTACCTTGAAAAATTCATCTAACTTGTCACCGGGTATTATTACTTTTCCACTGTAGACCTTTGCCATGAGGTCGTGCTCCTAAATTTTCGTTTCTACAAATACAGAACTACAGGGCTAACAGCGACAACAAGCGCATCGAATTTGCTGGTCTGACTTAAGCGCCTCTTTAGCATTTTCCCCTATTTTTGGTTTTTAAATTCCAAAAAAGGTATTCTATTTCCGTTTTTATCTTCCCAATAGAATTCATTGGCATTTTCGTCTTTTATCAACTTCCGCCAAGAAGATGGATTATTCTTTGCCTCTTGTGCTCTTTTGTGAATTGTATCAATTGCTTTTTTAATATCCTCTCGTGTAGATCCATAAAAAGTCATTTCCCATAGGCAGTGCCCAATGATCTCTAATTCCGAATATTTTGACAGAAACTCATGATCAATATCCATAGCGAGCCATTCCGCCCAATCTGTGAATTCAATAGCATAAGACACTTCTTGATTACCAATTTCATCATCTTTAAAATGACCTGAATCGCTCTCTTTGTTTAAAGAGCCATCCTTGCCAGAGACATGAGTATAATATTCTTTATCGTATTCATCAAATACATCCTCGATAACAATACGCATTTTAGTTTCTACAGGTTTTATTGCATGTAATTCTACAAAAACTTGTTTACATCCTTCAATATTTTTTTCTTGATCTGGATATAACTGTATAATGGTAGAATGAACATCATTCCAATTATATTTGTATATCAACTCTTTGAATTTCATACTATTTTCCTTCTCTGCAACGCAATATTCTCAAAATAGATAACAAAATGAAATAGTTAAGGAGTTCATAAAAAAATTGCCATCAGCAAATACGCTGTTTTTTCCCATTGCTGTGAGCAAGTGTTTTCTTTGTTAACCATTTTATGCCTATTTTGATATTTAAAAATAAGTATTGTGTTCAATGAATACAATACAGTAAGTTGCCTCAGAACCAACGTCTTGTGCATAACCCGCTGGAATTGGGCGCAGCGAAATTCAAGTCGAGGTTCATGCCGTGTGAATTGCATGTCCTTTAAGCCAGTTTGTGAACGCTTCGCGAGTGAGATTTCCTGCAGCAAGATCAAGGAAGATTTGTGCTTGTTCATCCACAGGTGCCTCAATCTCATACCCGTTAAGAATCAGAAAAGTTTCCATGGCAGCATGGCCAACTCTCTTATTGCCATCAGCAAACGGGTGATTCATGACGAGGGAAAAACAGAGGGCTGATGCTTTTGAAATAATGTCTGGATAGAGATCGGTTTGGTCGAACGTAATCCGAGGCTGATTGATTGCAGATTCAAGTGCTTTAATATCTCGAATACCATATGAACCGCCTGAAGAAGAGATGATCGTTTCATGAAGCTCAAGAACTTCCAGGAGAGAAAGATAGCGCATTACGCAAGACGATCATAAAGTTCTTTATTCTTAGACAATACTCGATGCATTGCTGCTTCGAAGTCTGGTTCCGGCTGGGCAATGAGATCTTCAATAGTTGCTGTAACGAACTGATCAGGCAACAGACCGAACTTATCTGCTTTTTGTTTAAGGAGTGTGGCTTTTGAGTCCTCAATTTCCACAGTGATTCTTGCCATAACAGATTCCTCCAATTATCAAAGTATAGCCAATATAGCACAATACCATCTGGTCTTCAAATTTTTCCTTGTATAACGTAAAAATGTTACAGCCCTAAAAGACATATTACTTTACGTCTCTGAAATGCAATATTCCCAAAATCGATAAGGCAGTGAAATAGTTAGTAACTTCATATTTTGATGTTTTTAAAATTAGTATCGTGTCCCAGGAATCCAGTAAGTTGTTTCAAAAATAACATCCCAGTTTACGGTTTACATTATCTGAGTAGCTCAAAAAGCCCGAAGTTCGATGCCCGTTTGTCAAATGTAAGCACACATTCACAGCCCGAAAATCTCGCAGAATGCGCTATCAAAAGATCCGAAAGATCCATTTTGGTTTCCAGTGCCGAAGAGACAAAACTCAGAATTGCTGACTGTGCTTCAAACTCCAGAATGGGCATTAATACAAGCTCATTAATGGAATCTATTATCTCTTGTCTCGGAATCTTATAAACAGATTCCAACACCCAGATAGTCTCAAGGACAACTACCAGAGGTACGAACAGTGCTTCCTTATCGGATTCCACCTGTTTGAATATCCTGTAAATGGTTTCGGCTTGTTGCTCGTCATCCCTCACAAGGAAGCGAACCAGCACATTAGTATCCAAGGCCTTCATTTGAAACTCTCCTGCATCTTCTGCCTTATCCCAGCGTTCATCTTCTCAATAGAAATAGGCTTCCTTCCCGGCTTATGTAACCTGCCGAATACATCATCGACCTTCTTGGTGATCGGTCTAAGAAGCGCTTCTCGAGTTTCAGTAATGACAAATTCAACCTTGTCTCCTGTGTGCAACCGCAAAGAATCCCGGACTTGTTTCGGAATCGTTACCTGCCCCTTGCTTGTGAGTGTCGCTAATGTCATGGGAACATTCCTCCTTACCATAATATCATTTTCTTACTTTATAGTAAGGCAAAGTAAGTTGATAGTCAACACCTTTATTTGACATAATGGCGCGGATGACGTGTAGAAAAAGCGTTAGCTTTTTGTATCAGTGTATCAGAGTTAATCCGCTTGGTTATGTTTCTCTCATTCCAGGTACGGTAGCTCTTGGGGCGGTACGACTATACGAATCGATCTAGCTGCACCCGGAGTTCTCTCAATGAGACCAGCCTTGTCCAGGTTGAGCACCATTTGATGCACTGATGGCGGTGTTACGCGGAAGTGGCGCTGCATGTCTGCTTCGGCAGGAGGACGACCGGCAATCTTCGTGTAGTTGTAGATGAAAGCAAGGTACTGTCCTTGTTTCCTCGTGAACTTCATCCGGCAAGGTTCTCCTGCTTCCTGCATATGTCGCCTATCATCTCATGAAGACAGTGCTGACATAGGTCACACTCGACTCGCACCCCATCTCCGAAAACAGACTCGTAGCCACCTGTGAACCGGATATGATGAAACTCCTCCGTCTCGATGTCGTTCGGTCCGTATTCCTTGCCGCACCTGTCACAGACCACCGATTCTATTTCATCAACTTGTTTGGTGACCTTCCTCTGGCGAATCATTTTTTATCCCTTGAACATGACATCATAGTTATTATAAGCCCTAATAGGCGTATTATTTTACGTCTCTATAAAGCAATATTCCCAAAATCGATAAGAAAATAAAATAGTTAAAAACTGCACGTAAAAGTTTATAACTAAGCAGATACGGTGTTTTGTCCATTGCCCTAAGTAAGTGTTTTCTTCGTATCCTATTTTATATTTATTTTGATGGTTTAAAAATTAATATCGTGTCCCCGGAATCAAATATAGTAAGTTGTTCAGAGCCAACGTCCCGGTTTATGGTGAATTGCAATGGTAGCCGGCCATCATTCATATAGTTTTATCGAAATAATCTTCTGGTAACGAGGGAAGTCCATATCTGTAGTAAAGATTGGAACATCAATTCTTTTTGCAACAGCACATATAAGGAAATCAATATGAGAGCCTTGAATTCCTTTTTTTCTACATTGGTTGCACAATTCGGCAGCAAATTCATAATCAATATCTTGAATGGGGGTGTTCTCAAAATAGGAGAGCTTTTCTTTTAGTTTTCTAAATTTGCGTAAATCACTATAGCCAGATAAAATTTCTTGACGAATAGGGCCAATGATGAGAGCTCTCTGGTCTCTGATAAGAGATGTAAGTTGATCTATTTCATATTGATATTGGGTATTGCGGGTACGTAAAGCATACGACCAAATGGGAGTATCTACAAGAACCTTCACCTACCTCTCCCTTTCTTATAATCATAATCAGGATCTGGATCCATTTTTCCGAAAAGATTTATTATCTCCAATTGTTTGTGTCTATTAATTAATTCTTTTAACGCCAAATTAACCGTATCTTTTTTAGTTTTTAAACCGCTTATTTCTAATGCTTTTCGTAATAATTCCTGATCTATAGCCAGATTAGTGGGCATATCGGACCTCCTTTTTTTACACAACCTATCACACAATTCGATGTATGTCAACGGCTAACATCATAAGTATTTTAAATGCTAAAAGGTGTATTATTTTACGTCTCTGCAATCCAATATTCTCATAATCGATAAGAAAATGAAATAGTTAGTAACTTCATATAAAAGGTTATGCCTCAACAAATACGTCTCTTTGTCCATTTCGTCAGCAGGCCAAACATTTCAAGCCTTTAATATGCGCAAGTATCAGAAAAACCCCCAAATCTCATGAATTAAATCATGAGGAGATTTAAGCAGAAGGTGCTCGTCATTCAGATTGTTAGGCTTGAAACGCCAGGTATGTCTTTTTCACCTTGGCCAGCTCTTCCACAAAATGCCAGCTTCCCCTTTCTACAAATGTTGCTGTGAGAGAAGTGCCGATTTTAATATTTTCCGGATGGGCAACATCAACACCAAGGATCTGGGCACTAATCCTTGGACCTTCCTCCAGCTCAACAATACCGGAGCAGTATGGATTTTCCCTGTTATAACCTGCATCTATCATTGGCATAGGGCCCACACCGATAACCGTGAATGCAACAAGCTTCCCTTTTCCATTAAGCTCTATCCATTCTAACGCATCACTTTTACATGTAAGGCATATCGGACGTGGAGGCAACCATAATGCACTGCACTTCACACATTTGGAGGCCATCAGTTTCTTTTCTTCTATAAATTTGTCATATGAGGCAATGGTAAATGGTATTTCTTTCATCTGTGCTATCTCCTTTCATAGATTTGGACAACTGCGGTAGTCCCGTGGGCCCCAATATTATGATTCAGAGCGAGATTGATATCCATATTCTTGACTTGCCGAGCACCTGCTTCACCTCTCATCTGTTGAAATATCTCTACCACCTGTGCAGCACCGGTAGCACCCACAGGATGCCCCTTACACTTCAGTCCGCCAGAAACATTAATTGGTTTTACACCGTCTCGAGCAGTCTTACCCTCCCCTGCTGCGGTCGCTGCCTCTTTGCCTTCCTTGAAAAAACCAAGATCTGCAATCGCCATTATTTCGGCAATAGTAAAGCAATCGTGAACCTCAGCTATTTTTATATCTTGAGGGCCAACACCAGCCATTTCATACGCCTGCTGAGCTGCAAGCTTCGCCGCCGGTATAGAGGTAAGGGTTTCCCTGTCATGTAGATTATGTCCGCTGGCCTGTCCTGAGCCGATGATATAAAGAGGTATATTAGTGAAGTTTTTAGCGATCTCCTCAGCCACCAAAAGGATACAGGCCGCTCCATCTGTAACAGGGCAACAATCAAACAATGTATTAGGCCATGCAATGACTGGATTATATCGTGGATCATGAAGAAATTCCATTTCATCAGCCCAGCTTGGAACGGGTTTTCCCTTTTTCTCAGCCTGATCCTTGCGCATATCCATAACATTTTTAATAGTCTTAGGAAAGTGTGCCTTGGGATTCAGGGCTCCATTGCTATGATTCTTTATCGCTACCCGCAACATGTCATCGTGAGTGGTTCCATATCTTTCCATGTGTGCGGTTGCCATAGAGGCATAAAGTCCGGGAAAGGTAAATCCGGCTGCACTTTCATAGGTTGTATCTGAACCACATGCAAGAGCCATGGTGGTCCAGTTTGTTGGCAAAATGCTCATCTTTTCTGTGCCACCAGCTAAAACCATATCATACATGCCTGAGGCTATCCCCATAATCCCCTCTCTCACAGCAACTGAACTGCTCGCACATGCATCCTCAACCTTAAGTGCTGGACGAGGGGTCAGACCAGTTATATCAGCACACAAAACCCCTATCACTGATTGTGCCTCCCACATCTCAGCTCCACAATTTCCCACATATAGGGCCTCGATCTCCTGAGGATCAAACCCTCTATCCACAGAATTCACCATATCAAGGAAGGCCTCTGCAAATAATTCACGATTTGTCACATCGGGCCGGATTCCAAATGGTGACATCCCAGCTCCTACCATAGCGACCCCTCTTCCAAGTTTCCTTTTTCTTTGAGTCATTATTATTCCTCCAAAAATAAATTAGCGGTTATTTAGTAATTGATCAGAAAATTCAACCCACCCTGATATGTTTTCCGACCCACTGAGGGATAGTTCGAAGTTTGTAATAATAAGCCATGGTATAGAAACAAGTAGAGGAACAAAAAGGCATACACCTCTTCTTAACAGCCTGCAGTTCACCTTCATCAAATTTGGGCGCCCAGATCCTACCCCAATCATGATCATAGCTGATCAGATCAAAACACGGTGAAAGACTTCCATCAGGCCTTATAAGAGCGCCATTGTGGCCTGCCCTGCAATCCCATGGGCTCATCTGGCCCTTCATCCTTTCTTTGAATACCTTGAGATGCTTTATTGAGTTGACCATTGGCCAGCCATGGCGTTGTTTGTCAATAAGCCAGTCTAATAGTTCATTAACTTCATCATATTGATCAGGTGTTATGGTAAGCATATCATCATGATGTTTATAGTGGTTTATATCTACAAAGCTCTGGGGGGGTTCATTGAGATGATAATCAGTGCCTATCTTGTTTTGGTGTGCAATCTCAGTGAGAAGCTTAACATCTTTGATATTATTTCTGCAGATATTTATGTTAAAAAAGGGAAGATAGCCATATTTTTTCTGCCGTTCAACAAGATACCTGAATTGTGGTTCTATATTAAGCAGCGCCTTGGGCAGGCCTTTACGGGGGGCTACACAGTCCACAGCCAGGTTTATTGCTGCTACCCCTGCCCTGCCAACCTCATCTATAAATGCCTTATCCATAAGATAGCCATTTGTAGGCAGATACATAAAGAAGCCATTTTCTGCCCCATATCTGATAACATCTAAGATAAAGTCTTTTCTCATTAGTGGCTCGCCGCCCATTATCGGAATAACCCTGCAGCCGATAGACTTAAGCCAGTCTATTGAACTCTTTGCAGTTTCAATATCCATCCCTGGCAGGTCATTATTATACTGGAAGCAATAGTAGCAATCTATATTACAACGCCACTCCGTAAAAAGATAACACAGCACTGGCCTGAACTGATTTGAATGAATACGTGAATTAAGGTAAGGGATTACCCATCTCTTTATTGCCTTGACCCCATTTAGAGCCTTATAGTAAGTAGTTTCGAACACGATTTTCCTCCTTTCATAGTTACCTTATGCTCAAGGCTGCGTCACCCACATTGAATTATACTAATCCCCATAAACAAAGTATGTCTAAAAATTGGTAAACTATAATACTCTATCAGTATTAAAGTAAAGAAAAATATAACGCCCAAAACACGGGATTGTTTTTATACAAATCAGTGTATTTTGTTCAACGTAGTGGCATGTGTATTTTTTTTGAATGGTTATCCTTCCTTTAATGATATCTGCATGAATGGAGACTAATAAAAGAGGCGGGGAAAGCGTAAGAAAATAATCAAATACATGTTGATTTCCTGATACTTCTTGCATTATATTAAAAAGCTTTGTTTTCCATTCTGAGCAATTAAGCTCTTTTTCTAAAAGTCAAAGATGAAAAATATCAATAAAACACTCTACATTGTAGATGGAAGTTCATATATTCATAGAGCCTATCATGCAATTAGAAACCTCTCTAATTCTAAAGGTCTGCCTACCAATGCCATATTAGGCTTTACAAAGATGCTTATGAAACTGCTTGATGATAAATCGCCTGATTATGTGACTGTCGCCTTTGATGTGAAAGGGCCAACCTTCAGGCATAAAATATTTAAAGATTATAAGGCTAACAGACCCCCTATGCCAGAAGACCTGGCTGTACAGATCCCATATATAAAAGATGTGGTCGCTGGCCTCAGCGTTAAAATTTTGGAAAAGGAAGGATACGAGGCAGATGATATCATTGGAACCGTTGCCCTACTAGCCAGCAATCAGGGTCTCAATGTGGTCATTGTGAGCAGCGATAAGGATTTCAGGCAAACCCTGTCAGGAAATACAGTTATGTGGGACTCAATGAGTGAAAAACTGACAGATTACGCCGCTATAAAGCGGGATTATGGGATTGAACCTGAACAGATAATTGAAGTAATGGCCCTGTCAGGAGATTCAGCTGATAATATCCCTGGCATTCCCGGTGTTGGTAAAAAAACCGGCCTCAGGCTTATTCAACAATTTCATTCAATAGAAAACCTTTTTCAAAATACCGATAAAATCACTAAGGCATCGCTTAAGAAAAAGCTTGAGGAATTCAAGGAGCAAGCCTTCTTAAGTAAAAAACTGGTCACCATTACAAATTCTGTACCAGTTGACATAACCCTTGATGATCTCAGGCTCGGCACCCCTAAAAAAGAGAAGCTTTTAAAGATATTCCGGGAACTGGAATTTAAATCACTTATAAATAAATTCTCCGAGCATGCAGAACTAAGTAAAAAGGATTATAGACTTATCCTCACAAAAGAAGAACTGAGATCTCTTATTGAGCGTATACATAAGAAAGGGATGTTCTGCTTTGATACAGAGACTACCAGCACGAACCATCTTGAGGCAGAACTAATAGGCATATCGTTTTGTATTGAACCAGGAATTGCCTACTATCTACCTTTAGGCCATGCCTATATAGGTATGGGTCCACAGATAAGTCTAAACGAGGCCCTCGATCTCCTAAAAGACACCTTCTGCGATGAGAGGATAAAAAAGATAGGACAAAATATAAAATATGACGCTGAGGTCCTGGCCAAATACGATATCAATGTGAGGGGATTATTTTTTGATACCATGATAGCCTCATATGTTATTGACCCAACACTACGTCAGCATAATCTGGACTATCTGGCTCAACATTATTTGAGCTACAAAATGGTAAGCTACGATGAGGTAACCGGCCATGATAAGCACAAGAGTTTTGCCTCCGTGGATATTATCAAGGCCAAGGAGTATTCCTGTGAGGATGCAGAGATCACTGTACGATTAAAATCCATTTTGGAAGAAAGACTTAAATCTGATGATAACTATACACTTTTTCAAGATCTGGAGATGAACCTGGTACCGGTATTAATGGATATGGAAAGGGCTGGAATAAAGATAGATGTGTCTTTTTTTAAAGAAATGTCAGAAAGATTTGCCGATGAGCTTGCATCCATTGAACAGAGGATCTTTAGCCTCACCGGAGAAGAGTTCAATATCAACTCACCTCAACAGATAGGATATATTCTCTTTGAAAAGTTGAACCTGCCAGGCAAAAAGAAGACAAAGAAAAAGACTGGATACTCTACAGATGTTGAAGTGCTTACAGAGCTCGCACGCCAACATGAAATACCTTCTCTTCTTTTGCGTTTTCGGACCATTAGCAAGCTCAAATCTACCTATCTCGATGCCCTGGTAAGCCTGGTAAATCCCAGCACAAAAAGGGTGCACACCTCATATAACCAGACAGTCACCGCAACCGGAAGGTTAAGCAGCAGCAATCCGAATCTTCAAAACATACCCATCAGAACTGAAGAAGGAAGACAGATAAGAAAGGGATTTATTGCAGAGGATGGTCATCTTCTGCTATCTGCTGATTACTCACAGATTGAGTTACGGGTATTTGCCCATTATTCAGATGACCCGGTTCTTCTTAAAGCCTTTGAGAAGGGAGAAGACATACATTCCAGAACAGCTGCGGATGTATTTGGTCTGGATCCAAGAATGATTACAGAAGACATGCGCCGAATGGCAAAAACCATTAATTTTGGAATCATTTATGGTATGGGCCCTATTAAATTAGCCAAGGAACTCGGGATAAGCAAAAAGGTGGCGCAGGTCTATCTTGATAGTTATTATGAGCGGTATCAAGGGGTGAAAAATTTTAAAGAAAAGATACTATCTCAGGCTCGGGTAAATCAATACGTGAGTACACTTTTCAAAAGAAGACGGTATCTCACTCATATAAACAGTGATAATGGACACCTCAAAAGTGAGGCAGAAAGAGCAGCAGTTAACACACCTATTCAGGGGACCGCTGCCGACCTTATCAAGATGGCTATGATAAAAATTTTCGAAAGATTACACAAAGAACATCTGAGCACAAAGATGCTCCTGCAGGTCCATGATGAGTTGGTTTTTGAGGTTCCTCAAAAAGAGCTTGATATTGCAACTAATTTGGTAAAAGATGAAATGGAGGGTGTTTATCCCTTGAAAATCCCCCTTCGAGTAGATATAAACTGGGGTAAAAATTGGGACGAGGCTCATTAAACTTGATACTGGATACTGGATACTGGATATAATAATGTTAATTACGATATATTGAAATCTACGAATGTTAGGCACTTTATATCACTTTAAACATTAGAGGCATTTAAAAAATGGAAGAATATTATATTGGAATCGATGCTGGCTCTGTAAGTGTAAATGCTGTTGTAATTAACAACAAGGGAGAATTAATCTATGAGTACCCTTACAAAAGACATTTTGGCGGAGTTGAGACAAGCGTATTTGAGGTCACCAGCGAACTCTATAATCGCCTTGGCATTGAGAACATTAAGGCAATTGCCTTCACGGGAAATCACGGGAGAATTATAAGCGAGAAGCTTGGCGGATTTTATGAGTTTGAATCCATTGCCCAAATCCTTGGCGCTGTAAATTTGCAGCCTGATGTAAGATCCATCATAAGCATGGGGGGGCAGGACACAGCCCTGTATATCCTCAGCCATCATGGGAACACATGGCAGCTCGATGACTTCAACACAAATACCCCCTGCGCCTCAGGCACAGGTTCCTTTATTGATCAGCAGGCGGAAAGACTGGCATCATCTATATACGGTAAAGACCTCGATAAATCAGAGACTCACATCACCAAAATCATGGAAGATTTTATCTCCCTGGGCCTCAAGAGCAACAGTCCCGTAAGGGTGGCCTGTAGATGTACCGTATTTACCAAGACGGATATGATACACCTCCAGAACAAGGGTGAGAAACTTGAAGATATCATTGCCGGCTTGCACATTGGAAATACATCTAATTACCTCAGCACTATTGTCTCCAATCGGGTGCTGCCAGAGCCAATAATGTTTATCGGCGGACTCACCTTGAACGAACTTCAAGTGAGGGGATTCAGGCGGCATTTTGCCAAATTGATTGTCCCCGAGCACTCTACCTCTATTGGCGCATTGGGAGTGGCCCTCCAGGCAAAAGAACAGGATATCGCTAATAAGCCCGGTTTAGATAAACTTAAATCTATAACGGAAATAGGGGCTTTCTCCTTTCCAAAAGCCCCTAAATTGGAGCTGATTAAAACTGATTTTCCGGAAGACAATGAAATAAAGGTGTTACAGAAGCACATAAAAAAGACACCAGTATTCTTAGGGATTGATATAGGCTCAACAACTATCAAATATGCCCTCATCAATGAAAACAGAGAGATTATTGACAAGGAATATCGCCAAACAAGTGGTAAGCCAATTGAGATGACACAAACGCTGCTGAGAATACTTAAAGACAGGCTTGGAGACACAATTGATATAAAGGGGGTGGCAACTACTGGCTCAGGCAGAATGGTGGCCGGTGATTTCCTCAATGCGGACTTGATTATCGATGAGATCACCGCCCATGCACGAGGCGCTGTTGAAATTGACCCCTTGATAGATACCATTTTTGAGATAGGCGGGCAGGATAGCAAGTACATCTCTATCTCTAATACTTACCCTCTTGACTTTGACATGAACAAGGTATGTGCAGCCGGAACAGGGAGTTTTCTCCATGAGCTTGCAAACAAAAATAACATAAACATTGTTGATGAATTCCAGCAAATAGCCCTCTCCTCGGAGAAACCGATCAAGCTGACTGAACGGTGTACCGTGTTTATGGAATCTGATCTTGTATCCTATGCGCAAAAAGGTGGTCAAAAAAATGACCTTATCGCCGGTCTCTGTTACGCGATTGTCTACAACTACTTACACAGGGTGGTTGGAAATAAGAAGATAGGCGAGAGGATCATGTTTTTAGGAGGCCCATCCCTTAATAAGGCTATCGTGGCAGCCTTCGAGGAAGTGCTGGGTAAGGGTATCTTGATACCTAAGCACCGTGAAGTGCTCGGAGGATTTGGAGCTGCTATAAGCGTGCAGGAAAAAATAGCAAAGGAACAGAAGAAAGAATCCTCATTCAGGGGCATAGATGAGGCAATTAATGACACGCTAAAGTTTAAGGAAGCTATATGCCATGCGGACCCCAACTGCCATAATGAATGCAAGCTTAAGATTTACAATTTCGGCGGAAGAAAGAGCGTTTGGGGAGGAGAGTGTGGCAGGTATGAAATAAGAACTGACTATGGCGAGAAAAAAGAGGATTACTTTAAGCTGAGGGATACCATCTGGGAAAAACATCTTAAGGGTCTCTATCATGAGCTGGGGGATTTGAAAGGGTCTGTTGAAAAAGACAGCAGAGCTGTCTTTGAGATTGATGGAAGGCCAACTGTAGGGATGCAGAGGGCGCTATATAATCATCAACTTGCCCTTTTCTGGGCAAGCTTTTTTGATACGCTTGGGTTTCGGGCCGTCTTAACCTCAAAGACCAATGACCGGATCTCAAAATTAGGAATAGAATCAATGACCACCGAGACATGCTTTCCGGTCAAGGTCTCACATGGACACGTCAGAGATCTCCTCGGTAAGACACGGTACCTCTTTTTGCCCAATATCATTGATCTTCCCTCTCAGGATAATAAAAATAATGTCTTTTGCCCCTTGGTTGAGGGAAATCAGTACATGCTCAAGGCAGCCCTAAGACTAAAAGAAGATGAGATATTAAATCCAACTGTCCACCTCAAGTATAATCCTGATCTATTGAGCATAGAATTGCATAAACATCTGGGCAACACATTGAGGGTATCCTCAAAGAAAATCAGGAAGGCACTCGATGTTGCATTTGGCAGGCAACAGGACTTTGAAAATGAGCTATACACTCATGGTGCTGAAATCATATCCTCTTTGGGAGAAAAGGAGCCTCTGGTGCTGGTTACTGGCAGGCCCTATAACCTCTACGATGAAAAACTGAATCTGATGCTTGGGCAGAATATATCCAAGATAGGTGTGACAGCCGTTCCCCTGGATTTTTTTGATGTCAGTGACATGGATCTCTCTGATTTTCCGAACATGTATTGGGCCTATGGCTACCAGACATTAAAATCTGCCAAGCTCATAAAGCTAAAGCCGAACTTTTTTGGCCTTCATCTTACCAACTTCAGTTGCGGCCCTGATTCTTTTATCGAGCATTTCTATAAATATATCATGGGAGAAAAGCCCTACCTTATACTGGAATTGGATGAACACAGCGCGGTGGCAGGAGTGATGACAAGGCTTGAGGCATTTAAAAACGTAGTGCAATCTGTACAAAAAATGGAATCTATGGAATCTAAAACTACAACAATTACCGCAATGAGGTCTTAAAAATGGAAAAGGTTACTCAATTAGATACTTTTCGTTCCATGTCTGAGGGCGTTGGACGATTTAAGGTTCAGGGAAAGAGATTTTTGATCCCGCAGATGAACCAATTTAACAGTCATCTTTTGGCAGGGGTCTTCAGAAGCTTTGGAGTCAATTCCGAGGCTATGGAAACATATGAGGGTCTGGATCTGGGGAAACAGTTCACCTCAGGCAAGGAGTGCTTCCCCTGCATAGTAACACTTGGGGACATTCTTCTATTTATGGAAAAGGAAAGGGAGAGACTTGGGGAAAGGTTTAATCCCGAGAACTATATGTACTTTATGCCCGCTGCAGATGGTCCATGCAGGTTTGGCATGTATAACAAATTTCACCGAATAATCCTTGATTCCATACCTGGTTTAGACAAGTTGAAGATTAATGAACTCAACTCCGATGATGCATACGATCTCAAGGGACTGATACCAGAAGAAAAGTTGATAGCCTTTAGGAAGGCAGCGTATCTCTCCATTGTGGTGGGAGATATCCTTGATAGGCTGGTTTGGAGGATTAGACCTTACGAGAAAGCTGAAGGAATGGCAGATACCTTTATAAATGAAGCTATGGAGCGGATGGCCGAATCCTTTACCAGGCACTCATCTGAAAAAGATCTCTCTCCTATCACTGATGATTTAATAGAAGTCGTAAAAGAAGGAAAAAATATTATTGATCCCCGTGTTCCAAGAAAACCACTCATAGGTGCAGTTGGGGAGATCTATTTAAGGTCCCACGTGAAATCTAATCAGGATACCATTAGAACGTTAGAGAAATATGGGGCCGAGGTGGTAAACGCCTCCATAGGGGAATGGGTAAACTATACCACCTATGACCAGGTAAGGTTAGCCAAGATTGCCATCGGGTTAAACCTTAAAAGATTTAAGCTAAAAGAGATAAAAAAATATCTCCTGCAGTATCTAAAATATAATATCACCCTCTTTTACCAGTATATGCAGCAGAGGAAGGTGTACCAGATGGTACGGAAATACATTGATATTGCGGAGGATCACAAGATTGGCCATCTGGAAAAGGTATTAAAAAAGAACAATACCTTCTCCTTTGAGATAGGTACTGAGGCCTGCCTTAGTATTTCCTCCGCCTTAGTGCTTTCACACCGAGGATACAACGGAATTATAAACATATTTCCCTTTACCTGCCTCCCGAGCAATCTGACCGCCTCCATCACCAAGCCCTTAATGGGCAAGCTTAATGTACCCTATATTGATGTTGACTACGATGGCTCATTTCAACCAGGCAGGGAGGCAGCCTTAAGGACATTTATGTATCAAGCCAATCAACACTTTAAAATACACGGTAGACCCTAAATGTATAAAATGCTTATAAATGCTGTAGATCCGGAAGAGTACCGGATTGCCATACTAAAGGACGGTGAACTGGATGAGTTCTACATTGCTACCTCTACAAGAGAAGAAACCAAAGGAAATATCTATAAAGGTACCGTTGCCAGGATTGAACCATCTCTTCAGGCAGCCTTTATAAATTATGGAGCTGACAAAAATGGTTTCTTGACAATAGGAGAAATCCATCCTGAGTATTATGAATCGCAGGGATTCGTTTCTAACGGTAAAGCAGTTCCTCAAATAGAAAAAGCACTAAAAAAAGGAAATGAGATTCTGGTCCAGGTCACGAAAGAGAGAGAAGGAAAAAAAGGAGCATATCTCACCACCTATATATCTTTGGCAGGCCGCTATCTTGTCTTAACCCCAGGGAGACCGAATAGTGGTATTTCTCAAAAAATAGAGAATGAAGAGGAACGCCAAAGGCTAAAATCCGTGATGAGTCAGCTTAAGCTGCCGGAAGAGATAGGATATATCGTAAGAACCGCTGCCTCGGGTCAGAAAAAACGCACAATAGAGCGAGATCTGAAAAATCTCTTGAGAATGTGGCAGGATATCAAAAAACGGGCTGAAACGAAACCCACTCAATCCATTCTCTTTAAGGAAGAAGATCTTGGCCTGAGAACCTTGAGGGATTACTTTAGCGCCGAGGTAGATGAGGTCCTTGTTGACGACAAGGAAACATGGTTAGAGATAAGGGACTTCATGAAGGTTATATCTCCCAGACATCAAAAAAGGGTCAGACTCTACAAGGAGAAGGCCCCTATATTCTCTGAATATGGAATTGAAAAACAGATCGAACAGATTTATAGTAATAGTGTTCCTTTAAAGAGTGGCGGCTCGATTGTGATCGACTCCACTGAGGCCCTGATTTCAATCGACGTGAATAGCGGCAGATCTACAAGGTCCAGAGGGGTAGAGACCACAGCATATAAAACCAATCTGGAAGCAGCCAGGGAAATCGCCAGGCACTTGAGACTGAGGGATATAGGTGGTTTGGTAGTCATAGACTTTATTGATATGAAAGACCCAAAGCATGTCCGGGACCTGATAAGACAGGTCAAAGAAGAAACCAGGAGGGACAGGGCAAAGATGAGTTTCTCCAATATCTCTAAATTTGGATTAATGGAACTCTCCAGACAGAGATTGAGGCCATCAATAGAATCAAAGAGTTACCAGATCTGTGAATTCTGTCAGGGTAGAGGAATCGTGAAATCTGTTGAGGCTACCGCAGTGTCTTTCTTGCGCCAGATATGGCTTGGGGCATCAAAAGGTAATGTTGAGACAGCAACGTGTATGCTACCAAGTAATGTTACCAACTATCTGTTGAATAAAAAACGGGCAGAGTTAGCTGAGCTTGAAAAACGCTATGGTGTTAACATTGAAATTCAAGCAAACCCTAACCTCTCCCCATGGGAAGGTGATCTAAAGATCACAGAAAAAAGTAAGTCAAAAGAGGCGTAGAGGATGTAGGGTTTACTTTGTTTATCGGGTTTATTGAGTTTATTGGGTTATAGGGCTATTGAGTTCGCAAGATTTTTACGCAACAAACTCAAAAAATATCTCAGCAATAATATAAGTCCAGCACGAGAAAACATCGCATATATTTGAAGATCTTAGGTTTACAAACTGTTTTGCGCCTGTAGCTCAGTTGGATAGAGCAGCGGACTTCTAATCCGCAGGTCGGGGGTTCGAATCCCTCCAGGCGCACCAGAACTGTTAAGGATTTAATCATTTTGATTAAATCCTTTTTTATGTTGATTTATACTTTGCCCCTCTTTTGCCCCTCATCAATGTATATAAAATTCAAGTTTTGACCTTCATTTCCATCCTTGATAAAGCTCTATTTTAAATAAACTATAATATTTAAACCTCATTTCTCTTATTCAGAAGTGGGGCTTTATTGTTTGAAGAGCAATAACTTTTCATGTTAAGGGGGTTTATCCCCTTACAAGATGTAACCTTTGAAAGTCCTTGACTGAAAATACAATTATTTGCAGTGTATTTATTAACCTGTCCTTAAATAATGAGTATCCCCTCTACCCATTTTATCCCCCCTAAAATACCCCTTGATTTTTTTAAGAAAATGTGCATGTCTTAAAATGTATATATTTTTGATATAGAAAGCCAAGAAATAAGTCTTAATAGAGGGTGCTATGATTTAAACCTAAACCCCATTTCTCACACAGAGGAGTGGGGTTTTTATTGCAGATTTTTATATGTTTGAAAATCTTTAATATTACTTATTAGGTTGAAGAAAAGTGGGTGTTTTTAGCTTTAACATAGATTTAAAAGAAGTTTTAAATTTAATAGGATCTAAATGGCCTCGGAAAAGCAGCTTATTAATCGCTTTGTTAATCGTTTTGTTTTCACTTCTCTGGATGTTCTCTGGCATAAATATTGTGGAAGTATCTTTAAACGAATTAATAATTACTATTTGTACCCTCATATTAGTGTTCTCTGTTTGGCTAATAAGCACTAAAGTTAAAAGAGCTTCAAAAGGGAAAATTGGTTTCGGTGTAGCCATCACGACAGAAACAAAGAAGCAGCGAAAACAGATAGCCAGCGACTTTGTGGAGACACTGCGAGACCTATTATTTCAAGGTAATCTTAGGTACCAATTTTCCTTCATAGAACTGTCCCAATATCATTCTGCAAAGATAAAGAATGCAGAGGACGCAGAAAATTATTTGCGCACCACTAAATGCCAATTTCTGATTTTCGGAAGGGCACGGATACGTCAAATTGAAGGAAAAGACAACCATTTTCTAAATATGGAGGGTATAGTAGCACATAGGCATGTACCTGAAAAAATAAGTAAGCATTTAGGAGTCGAGTTCGCTGAGCTTTTCCCGAGAAAACTCCAACTGCTATCTGAAAATGATCTTTTTTTGTTCGAATTTACCTCTCAATGGGTAAATTTTGTAGCTAGATATATAATTGGTATTGCCTCTCTTATTTCTGGGAATGTTGAATATGCCCAAGAACTTTTTGAAGATTTACAAAGGAAGATCGATCAGCAACAGACAAACTTACCAGCTATCGTAAAAATTCGGCGTAGATTACCTGGGAGACTTACTGAAGTCTACCTCACACAGGTAAAATTCAATCATGCAATATGGAGAAGAAATAGAGACCAGGATTCGCTTAACAGAACAAAATTTTTTCTCGATAAACTCGAATCTTTATCCCCGAATGACTATACAGGGCATCTTCTTCGTGGAATTTGGCATTTTGTAGCAAATCGAGATATACCCGCAGCAAAGAGAGAGGTTAGAAAATGCCGTTACATAAGAGAAGGTACTTGGTGTTACAGCTATGCTTTTCTCTGCGCATATGAGGGTAATATGAAGGAGGCAATAAAATACTATCGGTTAGCATTTAAGTATAAATATGAAACAAATGTACCTTTTGAAATAGAAGAATTTATCGATTGGGTGCTGAAGCTGGAACCGGATAAAGTGCAACTACACTTCTGTCTTGGGTTTGTGAATTATCGTGGCAAGGGTGATAAGCTACAGGCTTTGCGCGATTTTGAAAAGTTTATAGAGATTACTCCGAATGGTAAATTTATTGAAGCACAAGGGATTGCAAAATCATATATAGAAATAATAAGTGAAAAGCTTGCATCGTCTAATTCTAAATGATCTAAAAAAAATTTCTATTATTAAACATCCGCTGTTTTGTGTAAGAAAAGAGTATTCGAGGTTTTGACTAGCAGAAGTAATCTACATTTTATAGGGATTAAAGACTTTGGCACGCTATAGTGAATTTTTCGCTTACCTTTTTCTCCCACAATATCTTGTTACAACCCCATGAGCAACTTTGGCCTATAAAGCAATGCAGCACCTCTAAAAAAAAGGAAACCAGAAAATCACCCTTATCAGATCCCACCTGTCGGTTTTCCAATAATGCGTATTTTCCATCAGTATTTTCTACCTAATAATTCAGTCTTGACTTTTGTTAATTTTGTGACATAGTAATTTATAAGAATCTCCAAATTGTTAATAAGCATCTTTCATAATCTAAACCTTCAGGAGTAATCATGATAAACGGTCCCTTGAAGATGCCGATGGAAAGCCTCCAAGGATTTGCCTTTTGTCCTTGGGGGTTCTTGTATTTTTAGTGGCAAGGCAGCTATTTCAACTTGCTATTTCGTTTCATATTCCACCGTGGAACGCTCATTCCTTTCATCATTTCGCTCCTGCTGTTCTAGATAGCAAACCTTACTCTCGTTCAATCCTGCCGACCACAGTCTGTAGCAGATTCCAAGCACCTATTAGCCTTTAAAGAAAGGGTGTGTCAGTTGGAGTTGGGAAATACTTGCCCAACATGTGTTATGTTCTGAGATAAGAAGAAGTCAACCAGATTCATCCGAAACTTAAAGAAAGGAGATCACCATGAAAAAGATAGTTCTTGTAACCATGTTTGCCTTCATTTTAGCGGTTGCATTTTGCTTATCCGCCAATGCTGAAATGGCAAAGGAGGGCTCCGCTGAAGGCAAAGCTTACTATACAGTCATGGTTAATGTTCTTCCGATGGAAAAAGGGCGTGTTCAACTTAACTACACAGCCCATACTATACACAGCTTCGCTGATAAAGACTCTCCGTTTTACAATACGACCGGTAAATGTCTCGGGTTCCTTCACATCGTCAAAGGCGAGTACAAAGAAAGTGGTTCTTGTGTCTTTATTCGACGAGATGGGGACAAGATTTTCGCAACTCATAAAGCGAAAGGGAAACTCGGAGGAGCTGCCAAAGGCACTATCACTATTACGGGCGGTACAGGGAAATGCGCTGGTATACAGGGCGGTGGCGAATTTACCAGATACTCATTACCACGCCTCGAGGAAGCTGTACATATGTCCTACTCGGAGATTAAATTTAATTGGAAAATGCCCTGAATTGAGTGACTAGACACAACCTAGGCCTGAACAGGAAAGGCAGGGTTAAATGGCGGCTCTGCCTTTTCTTTTGCATCCCATATATTGTATGTGTCCCGACCGACTTAAATGTGTAACATTCTGCTACGTGAAAAATTAAAAGCTGAAAAACCTATAATTACAATATGAAGTCTTCAATCTGATCTCAATAATAATCAGAGGTTTTCTCCTGCTTTTTAACGGCCTCCCTTTCTTCAGAAGGCACATCCAAAAGAGAAATTTCATTGGCCTTTAGCTGGTCTCCTACCGTTCTGATCATCTGCCAGGCGCACCACTAATACCAAGGATTCAACCATTTCGACAGTCTCATACTAATCGTAAATCTATAAGGCGAAACTCCTTCCCTGGCAGAAAACATTTGCCTTAGGCGGATAAATCCACCGTAAGTCTGGCGGATAAATCCGCCCAAAGGCTGGCGGATAAATGTTGCGATTGTAAGTTTTGAACACAGCTAGTATTACGATTCAACAACATATTTACAGTTTAATTGACAGCAAAATCGAACT
>CAZSWT010000050.1:0-25161 GCA_964611035.1 uncultured Desulfobacteraceae bacterium | reverse complement strand
AGTCAGCAGTCCTTTTTCACTTTTCTTCAACACGTTAAGCGATCGGCTCGTCATCACGGCCCTGCCTTTTTAATCTCAGAACCTCAATATATTGCATGTGGCTTTTTAGGCCGCCGACCAACGATTAGTCATACGCCAGACCACCCATTAAAAACTTTCCAATACAGTTTCTAATCTTCGATCCAATCATATTTAATATCGAAGCAGACACGTCATTAATCAGACAGTAAAATTGCCATTTTCCGGTTAGGCTTCCTACCTGCCTTGACAGTACACCCTGCTTTATCCCTCCTATGTATTGCCTGATATATATCTAAAATTTTACCAACAAATGGAAATTAATTTCCCATAATATTTATATTCTTTTACACATCTCAAGATGAAGCTTCAGTTAGGTTATAGTAACAATTTGAAATCTAACGAAAATCTCCAAGAGCCTTTTTTGGCATTCTTATTGCTCTAAAAATATGTGAACAAGTGTTTTTTGTGAGGGATAATCAACACGTAATACAAAAACCAATTTTGAAGATAAGTAATATGAACGTGCATACCTTAATGCTAACAGCCTTAATCATCCTCATTATGGCTTGTATTAAAGTGGTGAAAGACCTCAGACGAACTACTGATATTGATGAGGAGTATTTGGAATATTATAGCAAATGGCGATAAATTTCACCTTTGATTGCCTTTCTTATTGTATTGATGGCCATTTTTCGGTTAGGCTTTCCACCTGAGTTGCTTTACAGGCTACCCTCCCAGGGATCATAGCTCCTGGTGCTTCAATTTATGCGGCATTCCGGCCATGGTGTAACCTCTGCTCCCTTTTGGCTTCTTAGTTTTCCCACAATAATTGAATAAATTTGGCCATACCTTTTTCCAAAAAAAGACCAACTTTTTTAAATCGAAATTTTGGGTGATATACTTGCGACAATCTTGCGACATGACTTGCGACAATTGACCGCCGTATCCAGATAATCGGCCCTCTGTTTTCAAATTGAATGTGGGCTTTAGGTTATCAGAGGGCATTCAAAGCTTTATCGGTCTGAAACGAAAAGGGTGAGGAATGTCATTTATTATAGTATTGCGGAAAAAATGTAGACGGAAAACCCGATATTTCAATTATCAATGATTAATAATAATTTTGCGTGGTATCTTATAGGGAGAAATATTTTCAATGCACCAATGTCGGAAGTCTTTTTCACTAATTATCCGTCCGGATTTTAAAAAAACTTCACACGCAACAATGTCGCCATATTTTTGATGCAATTCACCCCAGATTCGAACTGATTGGATATCAGGATGATACAAAAGTATCCTTTCCACTTCTTTGGGATATACTTTTAAACCAAATATATTAATCATGTCTTTTTTTAATCCTGTTAACGTAAGATAATTTTCATTATCAAGATGCCCGAGGTCACCGGTTTTGAACCAATCGTTTATGAAGGCATTTTGAGTATGTTTGGGTTGATTAAGATATCTGGTAAAAATATTTAATCCCCTCACCAAAATTTCACCTTCATGCCCTGGGGGAAGTTCTTTCCCCGTATCATCAACTATCTTAACCTGACAACAGGCCAAAGGATAGCCAGCAGTCCCAAACTTGGGAGGACGTTGAATTCGATTCCATGTCACAGCAGGAGAGGCTTCTGTGAGGCCATATCCTTCATTGATGGTCAATCCCAACTGATCTTGGTATTTTTTGAGAAGATTCATTGAAATTCCAATACCACCGCTTGCTATATTTTTTACTCGGGCACAAAGATTGGGTTTTTCAGATAACGGTTTCATTATAGAGAAAAGAATTGCTGGAACAGAAATGATCTGCGTAACCTGATAACTATCCATAAGGTTAACAATTTTACTCCCTCCTAAGGAAGTATTCAACAATAAGCAGGTTCCACCCCCTGCGAGGGGCATCAAAAAACCAACAGTAAATCCGAAACAATGGAAAAGAGGGAGTATTGATGAGAGTACCTCAGGGCTTGCATTATCTTCGAAGGCTCTTTCAGCAAAAAAGACAGTATCATAAAAAATAGAGGCATGGGTAAGTTCTGCACCGAGAGGATAGCCATCCATGGCAGCCGTGTATACAATCATAGCGGTATCATCAGGTGCCATGATCTCACAATGGGTTAGGGCTTTGGATAAATCAAGATCATTGATAAATATCGTGGAGGGTGCTTTTTCATCAATTGTGATGAAAGATGCTGATGGAGACTCTTGAATAAATGTATAAGCTTTTAAGGCGGTTTCTATATTGCTGCGTTCACAAATGATGAATTTGGGATGAGTCTCAGAAAGCATATGAGCTAGTTCATAGTGTCGAATTCTGGGATTGGCAGGCACGAGCACAGCTCCAATTCGAAAGACTGCCAGGGAAATAAAGGCATAATTCAAGGAGTTGTGTGATATAAATAAAACCCGGTCATTTCGTTCTAATCCAATCTTTTGGAGGCCATGAACCATACGGCAAACATGGTCATAATATTCCTTAAACGTTAAGAGTTGACCTGGAACACCAATTCCATCTCTATCGGGATAAAGTTCTTGAGAACGATCCAATAATCCTGCCAGATTACCTGGGAAGTGAAATAAATTTTTGCTTAATGTGTATTGAAGATCAGTTGAAAGAGATGTATCCACGATATTTTTTTAGGAAGTATATTGGGAGTTCTATTTCTTGCTATTATATATGTTTATAGGCAACAGAGAAGACATTTTCATTTTATCGTAACTGGGTCCACTATTATTGTGCAGATCTGACCATAATGGATAATAATAAAACTTACTTTTCGATAGGCGGAGAATAGAGAAAGGATATTTGCATGTCAAGTATATACTGGTTTTCTTTTCTCCAAAAAGGCTTTTATACCTTCTTGCCCATTGGGATGATCAGCACACCATGACAAAGTGTCCCGTTCTTTTTCGAGCTGGGTCTCAAAAGAGGTGTTAAAGGAATCGGTTATCAATTTTTTACAGGCTGCAAAAGAGGAGAGGGGGATTCTTTTCATTTCTTTAATTAATTCAATAGCTCTTTTTACGGCCTGACCGTCTTCAACCACCTCTGTTGCAAGCCCCCATGATAGCGCCTGTTTGGAGGATATTGGGCGGTCGAAGGCTGCAATTTCCATGGCCCTGGCCAGCCCAACCAATCGAGGTAAGGTGAATGTGCCTCCCCCATCAATACTCAATCCATTGGTAGTATATGCCTGTTGTAAAACGGCGGATGCCTCCATGATTCTAAAGTCGCAGGCAAGGGCCATGGAAAAGCCACCTCCCGCAGCGATGCCATTGATGGCTGCCACTACAGGTTTGGGCATACGGCGTATTTCAAGGATGGCCTGATGGTACCTGGCTGAGAGTTCGTGTAAGGCCTCGCCGTAACTTTTTCCAAAATCTGATAGCCATTTTAGATCCGCCCCTGTAGAGAAGGCCTTGCCCTCTCCGGTAATAATTATACCGATCACGAGCTTTTCCATGGCAAGCTAGATAACTCTTTCTGCCAAAGTCTGGATCATATCCAGGCCGAATGCATTATAAGCCTTCGGTCTATTCAAGGTTATCCTGGCAATCCCTTCAATCACATCTAATTTCACGAGTTCATTCATTATTAACCTCCTTTGAAGGTCTAAAAATATATACAGGGTAACTAACCAGGTTCAGTGTTCTGGGGGTTCACAGTTAAACAGTTGAAAGAGAGGTTCAATTCCGAGACGAATGTGGAGTTCATCCGGTTCTTTCGATACACGAGGCTGTCTCGCAAGGTAGTTCAGAGTGAGATCTATGTCACCATAAATTCGCCCAACCGTGAACTTTGAATCCTGAACCTTATAACTTTACAAAAAAGGTTATAATTGATAATTTTAGCGCTAAAAAAGGGCCAGCCAAAAATGGCTAAACCCTTAGAAGTTATGGTGCCTGGGGCGGGAATCGAACCCGCACAGCCACAAGGACCGAGGGATTTTAAGTCCCTTGCGTCTACCAATTCCGCCACCCAGGCTTGGGCAGTAATTATATATTATTCAGACTATATTGTGTCAAGTATTAGGTCCCCATTTCCCATGAGGATAGATATTTTTCCTGCTCAGGCGTGAGAGTATCAATCGTCACACCCATTGATGCAAGTTTTAACCTGGCAATTTCTTTGTCAATAGCAGGGGGAACAGGATAAACTCTTTTATCAAGATTTTTATGTTCCTTTGATAGGTACTCCATAGACAATGCCTGGTTTGCAAAGCTCATATCCATAACTGAAGAGGGATGGCCTTCAGCCGCAGCCAGGTTTATGAGCCTTCCTTCACCCAAAAGATAGACCCTATTTCCATTTGAGAGGGTATATTCCTCAACATATTCCCTGATCTTTCTTTGAGAGGTAGATGCCTCCTTTAGTCCGGAAATGTCGAGCTCTACATTAAAATGTCCAGAATTAGAGATAATGGCCCCATCTTTCATAACAAGGAAATGCTTTTTGTTAATTGCATTTTTGTTGCCAGTAAGGGTACAGAAAAAATCTCCTATTGTGGCGGCCTTTGCTATTGGCATAACTTCAAATCCATCCATGACCGCCTCTAAGGCCTTTAAAGGATCCACTTCACAGATAATTACCCTGGCGCCATGCCCTTTTGCCCTGGTAGCCACCCCGCGTCCGCACCATCCATAGCCGGACACAACAAAGCAGCTTCCTGCAAGAAGTCTGTTTGTTGCTCTGATGATTCCATCAATGGTGCTTTGGCCTGTGCCGTACCTGTTATCAAAGAGGTGTTTTGTATTGGCATCATTGACAGAGATAACGGGGAATTGAAGCACGTTGTCTCTCTCCATAGATCTGAGGCGTATGACACCAGTGGTTGTTTCCTCTGTCCCTCCCATAACATCGGTAATAAGGGTGTTCCTTTCATCTTGACTTAAAGAAAGACCCCATTCCCTTATTCCCTGGGAAACATCGTCCCATTTATTAAGGGCAATAAAATGAAGAGAGCTGACAAGATCAGCTCCGTCATCCATACTGAGGTTTGGGAATTTTTTTAGGGCTGACAGTATATGGCTGTAGTAGGTGTTGGTGTCTTCTCCTTTTATGGCAAAGACCGGTATTTCATCATTGGCCACCAGCGAGGCTGCAACATCATCCTGAGTTGAAAGGGGATTAGAGGCACACAGCGCTACAGAGGCGCCGCCTGCTTTGAGTGCTTGTGCCAGGACAGCGGTCTCTGTGGTTATATGCAAACAGGCAGAAATCCTCAAACCTGATAGGGGTTTTTCTTTAAAAAACCTCTCTTTGATGGAATTCAGAACTGTCATGCTTTTGCCTGCCCACTCTATTCTGAGTTGACCTTTGTTTGCAAGAGCAATGTCTTTGATGTCATAGTCCATTTGATCTTTCCTCAATTTTTAAATTAGCCTTCTGAAACGGCGCCTTTTTGACAGAATTTACATGATCTCTTTATATTTTTTTCTATCCCATCGACAAGCTCGGGGCCTGAGACGTGTCGGCGAGCCCTTCGGCTGTGAGCCTGTCGAGAGCCCCTCGGCCGTGAGCTCGGAGCCGAATGGCCTCCAGGTCGAACGACTCAGGGCCGAACGGCTCACGTCGTGCTGCCTGTCGAAGGCCTGACCATCATGTTTATCTTGTCCAAAAACTATATAGCCTTTTTAAGTTTTTCAATCAGATCTGTCTTCTCCCAGGTAAATTCCTCCAATTCGCGACCAAAGTGACCATAGCTGGCTGTTTTTTTGTATATGGGTCTTAAAAGATCCAACTGCTCAATTATGACGGCTGGCCGCATATCAAATTCCTTTTCCACCATTTTTGTCATCTCAATACTGGGCATAACACCGGTTTCATAGGTATTTACGAGTAAACTAACTGGCTGTGCCTTCCCAATAGTGTAGGCTAACTGAATTTCGCACCTTTCTGCCAGACCCGCAGCAACTATGTTTTTGGCAATATAGCGACACATATAGGAGGCGCATCTATCCACCTTGGATGGATCTTTGCCAGAAAATGCTCCGCCGCCATGGCAACCAAATCCGCCATAGGTATCCATGATAATCTTCCTGCCGGTCATGCCACAGTCTCCTAATGGACCACCAGTAACAAATCTGCCAGTGGTATTTACAAAAAATTGTGTCTTTTTATCAATCATTTCAGGGGGTATAACCTTCTTTATCACCTCTTCAATAATTGCCTCCTTCAGGGTATCGTAATCAACCTCAGGGGAGTGTTGTGCTGCTATAACAACTGTATGAACGGTAGTAGGCTTTAGGTCTATATACCTCACAGTTACCTGGGATTTTCCATCGGGCCTCAGCCATGGGAGTTTTCCAGATTTTCGGACATGGGCAAGCCTCTGGGTAAGATTGTGGGCAAGATAAATGGGCATTGGCATGAAAACCGGTGTATCGGTGCATGCATATCCAAACATGAGTCCCTGGTCACCTGCCCCCTGTTCTTTGAATAGACCTGTGCCATTGACACCCTGTGCAATGTCAGTTGACTGCTTGTCAATGCTCGTAATAACTGCACATGTCTCCCAGTCAAAGCCCATGGATGAATTGCTGTATCCTATTTCCTTTATTGTCTGTCTGGCGATTTCCGGTATTTCCACATAGCACGAAGTGGTTATCTCCCCTGCAATAACTACCATGCCAGTAGTGACAAGGGTCTCGCAGGCTACCCTTCCATTTTTGTCGCAGGTGATAATTTCATCGAGTACGGCATCAGAGATTTGATCAGCTATCTTGTCCGGATGCCCTTCAGTTACAGACTCGGATGTAAATAAAAAATCAGTGTTCATGTTTGATTCCTCTCTACATTAAATATAAAAATTAAAGATGAGTAATGTGTATACAAAAAAGCAACAAAAATTTAAATGATAAAATGTCTACCCATGGAAGAATGATACCCTTTGTTAGCTGCTATTATTTTCAGGTGGACTAAAAATACCACCAGATATAATTAATTTAAATGCATCTTCAACAGTCATATTGAGGATTATCAGTTCATCTTTAGGTATAAGAATATAAAATCCACTCGTAGGATTAGGTGTTGTGGGAACAAAAATATTCATCATATTTTGGTCAGTTTTACTCTGCACCTCTCCCTTACTTTCTCCTGTAATAAAGCCAATTACATAGGCCCCTCGCCTGGGATATTCTAACAGAGCTACCCTTTTAAAGGCATCGTTTTTCTGTAAAAAAAAGGACTCTAAGAGCTGTTTCACCCCTGAATAGATGATTCTTACGAGGGGAATCCTGTCCACCATATTTTCCCAAAAATGTACTACCTTTCTGCCAGCCAGGTTTCTGAATAAAAGACCGACAACAAGAATAATAATAACAACTAAAATAAGGCCAAGCCCAGGTACATGAAAGGGGAGGTAGGTATCTGGCAGGTATTTAGCAGGGACATACTTAAGCACTACATCCATGGCCCTGATTAAAAACCAGATAACGTAGGCTGTTATAAAGACTGGGAGAATTACCAGAAGACCTGTAAGGAAATAATTCTTTAGACTTGTTCTAAGACGTTTCAATGTGCCCTCACGCTATTATACTATTATCTATCAGCCTGGCCTTCCCCACCTTTACAGCCAATGCCAAGAGGGAAGGCCTGTCTATATGTTCTATATCTGTAAGTTTCTCTGGGTCACAGATGGTTACATAATCAATCTCTGTAAATGGGTGAGTGAGGATCAATTCTCTTACTGCATTTTTGATTGTGGCAGAATTTTTTTCCCCATCTTTTACCATGTCTTTGGCCAAATCTAAGCCCTTTTTCAGGCTTAATGCTGACAACCTTTCCTCTGGGCTCAGGTACTTATTCCTGCTACTCATAGCAAGACCGTCTCGTTCCCTTACTGTCGGAACCCCAATAATCTCAATGTCCATGTTTAAATCCCTTACCATCTGTTTAATAACAGCAAGCTGTTGATAGTCCTTTTCACCAAAGATGGCCAGGTGAGGTTTCGTTATATTAAAGAGCTTTGCAACCACAATGGTTACTCCGGCAAAGTGTCCAGGTCTGGATTTTCCACAAAGATACTGAGTGATAGTGTCTACTGTAACGGTGCTTTGAAAACCATCAGGATACATCTCTTCTACGGTTGGCATGAACACTACATCTACTCCGACAGAGCGGGCCTTATTGAGGTCTCCCTCAGTGTCTCGAGGATATTTTTCATAGTCCTCGTGAGGGCCAAACTGAGTTGGATTGACAAAAATAGTCATTATCAATCTATCCCCCTTGTCTCTACCAACCCTTAGGAGTTCTATATGGCCCTGATGGAGAAAGCCCATAGTTGGCACACAAGAGATGATGTGTCCATCCCTTCTCCATTTATCAGACAATTTTTGCATCAATTCTATCTTTTTGATTATTTCCATAAATCTTTACGTGTCCATATCTCCTATTCTACCTCACTTAGCGCCTTGATCCAAGCGGAACGTAATACTTTGTTCCTTTTTCCATCTTTTCTATTTCGACAATTAGGTTATCGAGATCAGATGGTACATTAACAAAATCTATTTCTGAGGCATCAATTACTAAAAGTGGGGTCTTAGTATAATGAAAAAAAAATTCATTAAAGGCCTGATTTATTTGATCCAGATATTTTATATTTATTGATTTTTCGTAATCTCTATCTCTCTTTTTGATTCTTTCTTTCAAGATATCTGTTCTTGCCTGCAAAAATATCACCAGATTCGGTTTTAATATTCTCACCTTCAATAGGTGAAATATCTGCTCATACAAGCTGAATTCTCTGTCATCCAGGTTAAGCCTCGCAAAAATTCTGTCCTTATCGAAAAGAAAGTCTGAGATAACAACTCTTTTAAAGATATCAATTTGGTTTATCTCCTCCTGCTTTTGAAAGCGCCTTACCATGAAGAAGAGTTGTGTCTGAAATGCAAATTTTATTGGGTCTTTATAGAAGTTGGCAAGAAAAGGATTTCCTTCAGTTTCTTCTAAGATGGTTTTGCCATTTATCTTTTCGGCCAGAAGCATAGCAAAGCTGGTCTTACCTACTCCTAATGGACCTTCAACAACTATATAGTTTTTTTGACGCACTTTTTAATCCCAACATTTCAAAAGCTAAATATCATTGACTATAGTATGTGTCAAGGAATTGTCTTATCTGGCATTAAGACAGAGCTCAAATGTATGTATTCATCTATGCTGAGGGTCTCAGCCCTTCTTTTTGGGTCAATGAGGCATTTTGCTAAGGCATTTGCTATTATTTCCCTGGATAGAGACACCATTCCCCTTTCAAGAGAGTTAAGGATTGTCTTTCTTCGGCAGCTAAATGCCGCCCTAATAGTCTTACGAAAATTCACCTCGTTTTCCGCCTGAAGAGGGTATGGTTTTGTAAAATCAATCTCCAAAACCATTGAATCAACCTTTGGTTTGGGATAAAAGGCATCCCTTTTAATCTTGATCAAGGGAGATATATTGGCATAGTATTGGCTTATAACACTAAGTGCACCGTATTCTTTATTTCTTGGCTTTGCAGTCAAACGCTCTGCAAATTCGTATTGAAACATAAGGATCGCATTTTTGATATAATCCCGATTGATTATAAGTTTTTCCAAGAACGGAGATGAGATATTATAGGGAAGATTGCCTAATATTTGGATCTTTTTACTAAATTTATCATATATCTCTTTAAAATCTAATTTCAGTACATCTCCGGAAATAAAAGTTATCTTTCCCTTTTCTTTCAGTGACAACCTTTCTTTTAATATGGTTATCAATAATAGATCTTTTTCTATAGCCACCAAATGATAAATGTAGGGGAGGATTGGGATCGTTAATGCACCTAAACCCGAGCCTATTTCTATAACCACATCGTTTTTATCAAATCCTGCATGGGTAATGATTTTTTCAATTACAACAGGATCTTCTAAAAAGTTTTGCCCCAGTCTTTTTCTGGGCCTAATCCCTGATTTACGTAACAAGGCCTTAGATACTATCAGGCCTTGATTAACTTTCTTGATTTGTGCCATGAAATAAAGGCCTTAAAAAAATAAAGGAAGATACCATATGAGGGTGCAGCAAATAAAATTCCTAATCCAATGCCTCCCAAGAGAAAGGCTGCGACTACCATTCCACCACCGCTCAAGATTGTAGTTATGATATTTAAAAGCTCTCCATGGTTAATTGCCTCAACTACTGGCTCCAGGAGCTTTGTTTTATGGTCAAATCCCAAGATAAATGACCCTATTTTATAACAATAATTGTAAATAAAATATATGGTTAAAGGATTACATATCAAGGTTCCAACCGCTGCTGTTATCTTACTTGCCTTAAAGGCTAAGGCCAATGCTATAGCAATGATTGTGTGAAAGGGAATAGTTGGTGTCATACCCATAAATATACCAAAGGCCATGCCTAAGGCTAACTCATGAGGATGACCTCTAAGCCTAATAAGTCTAAGGTATATATATCGGAATTGACGGTTAAAACGCATTTTTGCTCATTTTTTGTTAGTGTTTCTTATCTTTATTGCCTGCCCGCCATACATCAGGCGGGCCTGCCCGCTCGCCACGCCCGCCTGCCATTTTGCGAGGAACGAGCAGGCATGACCTTTCGAGATAGGCGAGGATTCATAGGAGGTTCTGTTACGAAGATCTGGCATTTATCAGGGCACGCCCTATGAAAAAGTCGCTTGCAATGAAGCAGGTAAAAGATAATAAGTTTTAAAGTCTTATCCTGCAAGAGAAAAAAGTCTACTTATCCATGAATGCAAATAAAGAAAATTCAAGAGAAAGGTAGTTAAAGAGCAATCTATTGCCAGACGAGGTAGGGACATACCAGTTAGTACCTTATGAATAAATTTGAGCCTAAAAGGGACAGAAAAGTTTTTGTGGAATCCTACTCAATGTCAAATTTCAAAATCCAAATTTCAAACCCGCCTGCCAGATGGAGGGCAGGTCAATGTCAAATATCAAATGACTAAATTGAGCAAATGCTTAGACTATGATGAATCCTGCCGTCACCGGATCCAATATGTTTTGTCATTTGGCCCCGATTTTATCGGGATTGGCATTTGAGCTTTGACGTTTGGTCAATTCCGGCTTGTCCGGGTTAGGTATTGAGTTGATCTAATGAAAATCTTGATCGTGCATCTAAGGTTAGATCATTTCGTTGGCCTTTCATTATCCTGTGATACCCGGCAACAGCAATCATAGCCCCATTGTCTGTGCAGAGTTGCGGACTTGGGATATAAAGATCGATTCCTTTTTTACTCATTGCTTGTTGTAGTTTACTACGTAAATTGTTATTTCTGGCTACTCCTCCTGCAAGCATGACTGATTTTACCGCAACTTGCGCTGTTGCTGTAATTACCTTATCAGTGAGGATATCAACAACAGCAGCCTGAAATGATGCAGCGATATCTGCTATTGTAATTTTATTTTTTTCTTCTTTGTGATCGCGCCATTTTTTAACATAAAGAGCAACAGCAGTCTTGAGACCGCTAAAGCTGAAGTTAAGGGAGTCTTTGGATAGGTAGGCCCTTGGAAAATTAATGGAATCGGGGCGGCCTGTAGCAGCAAGTTTTTCTATTACAGGGCCTCCGGGGTAGCCTAATTCGAGAAGTTTTGCGACCTTATCAAAGGCCTCACCCGCGGCATCGTCCAGTGTTTGGCCCAACACGGTATAATCCCCAAAGTCACGGACATGATAAATGTTTGTATGGCCACCTGAAACAGTGAGGGCAAGGAATGGGAAAGGAGGGATTCTTTTTTCTAAGAAAATAGAGAGGATATGACCCTCTAAATGATTTATTCCGATGAGAGGAGTGTTGTTAGCATAGCTATAGGCTTTGGCGAAATGAATACCAACTAAGAGGGCCCCAACAAGACCAGGTCCCACAGTAACTGCTATTCCATGAATATCTTTATTGGTGAGTCCAGCTTCCCTTAGTGATTCCCTTACAACAGGAACAATATTTCTAATATGTTCTCTTGAGGCAATTTCCGGGACTACCCCTCCATATCTGTGGTGAACAATAATCTGAGAGTTAATAATATTAGATAATAATGTGTTTCCATTTTCCACTATTGCAGCACAGGTGTCATCGCAGGAGGTATCTATTCCAAGTATGATCATATTCAAGCTTAAGCTATAAGCTATACGTTCAAAGTTGTTTGTAGACCGTTGTTCTGCCTTCAGCAGATGAAAGAATTATCCATCATCTTCTTTTTTAACTTTAAACTGAAAACTTTAGGCACTTATAACTTTTCTATTATTCTTTAGAGGCCTTTTTATTTCTCAACTGATCTATTCGTTTTATAATCTTTCTGAGATGTTCAGCCATTAATCCAGCATTCTGGTAACGTTGATTAACGTCCTTAATTAAGGCCTTATCTATTATTTTTTCAATAATCAGTGGAATTTTTGGATTAAACTTCCTTACTGAGGAGTGTTTTTCTTTGGCAATCTGAAACATGAGTGAAGTCATATCGTCAGAAACAAAGGGCTTTTGTCCGCTTAGCAACTCAAAAAGAACTACCCCTAATGAAAATATATCTGAACGTCCGTCGATTTTTTTCCCACTTACTTGTTCAGGAGACATATAAGAGGGAGTGCCTAAAACAACACCTGTTTTTGTCTTAGATGATGATGTGATCCTGGCGATGCCAAAATCCGTAACCTTTATATTACCTGTATCTTTAAGTAACATAATATTAGCTGGTTTTATGTCCCTGTGAACAACATTGTTGTTGTGGGCATAATCTAAGGCATCAGCTACTTGGGTTATGATGTGAAGCACATCTCTCAAGGGGAGGAGCTTTCCTTTATGGGTATATTTTGCTAAATCTTCTCCTTGTAGGTATTCCATAGCTATATAGGCTAAGTCGTGTTCTTCGCCAGCATCGTATATAGACACAATGTTGGGGTGGTTTAACAGACCTGCTGACTCTGCTTCCCTGAAAAAGCGTTCCTTTATATCTGACAGCTCTCCTTCTTCAAATTCAGATAATCGTAAGGTTTTTATAGCAACAGTCCTATGTATAGTGGGATCTTCTCCTTTATAAACAATCCCCATTGCACCCCTGCCTAATTCCCCTGAAATTTCATATCTGCCAAGTGTTGGTTTAGTATCAAGGCCGTCTATTGTTGCCCCAATATCACCAGGATGGATGCCACTGGCACCAAAGATCATAGAAGATTCAGCACCTTTTAATTTAGGTATCCTCTCGCCTAAGTCTTTAAAATCACTGCCATCCTCAATGATCAAATTATATGTTGATAATGCCTTGTTAAATTGCCTTTTCCTTTCATAATCGAGGCCAAGATTGTATAAAAGATCCTTGACCCCTGGTTCATCTGTAGGACATTTTCGAAATTTTTCACTGGCGAGATCAAGCATTCCTTGCTGTTGGAAAGAAAGACCAAGGGCCTTGTTTGTTTCAACAGAATCAGCCTCTACTTTCTCTTTGGTTTTTTCAGTGATGAAAAAATTTCTGCTAACAACTAAGATATAGCCCAGAACCAAAAGAACTAGTTGAGGTGTAATCTTAAGCCATATATTTGAGCGAAAAAAGAGAATTGTTCCAGCTGTTCCGTAAGAGAGAAGGAGGATGAGTGTGATGATTGCACCGGTACCAGCCTTTAGCCTAGTCAGGAGAAATGAAATATAGAGTCCAAAAAGGAGGATAATGCCTAGCTCAAGAAATGAGGTCCATTGAGGCCGCATAAAAAATTCTTCTTTTAAGATATTTGACACCGAGTTCGCTATTATCTCCACGCCTGGTAAATTACTCGATATAGGTGTCACAAAGCGGTCCCCAATTCCAGGGGCAGTGGGTCCAAGGATGACTATCTTGTCTCTGAAGAGGCTTGTTTGAAATTCATTTTTAAGAACCTTTCTGAATGGCGTCATGTGAAAGGCAATCCCTGGCCCGTCATTCCATTTAATGAGTGTTGACATGTTTAAATCTGTGGCTGGAATCTTGACTGTCTTGGATGGGGAGACCTTTATATTGATTTCCTGGCCCAAGATAAGCCTGATCTGATTGTAGTTTAATCCCTTGAAGGTTTTTACTATTGCAATAGGAAATGATGGGATGAAGGTATTGTCTAAATAACCAATGGCGTGAATCTGAGTCCTGATGGAGCCATCATTATCTGGAAAAAGGTTTATATGGCCAATTCCTGCAACTGAATTCGCAAGGGAAGGAAGAAGTGGCTTTATCTTGGAAAGCCACATAACGGAGCTTGTTGCCCATTCATCCTTAAGGCCAAGTATAATTTTATAGGAGTTTTTGGCCAGATAATCAGGAACCTCATCGTCTCTTCCCGCACTCCTTGTATCAAAATAAATGGGCAGAATTATGTTGCCGGCCTTTTTAAAAGATTCAGCTAGTTTGGTGTCATTATCCAGGTTGGACTCTGCCTTATTTAATAATTGATAAAATGTTTTGGTAGATAAACCTTTATTTTTTAAATCGAGATCAGCATATATTTTCTTTAGTTCTCTAATCGTTTTGAGGCCAGAACTTTCCTCTGGCTCATTAAACATAATATCCAGGGCGATAACCTTGGCACCAGCCATTGCAAGATTGTTTATAGCATTGGCAAGGATGTTTCTCGGCCAGGGGAAACGACCGATTTCATCTAAATCATCATCATCAATAACTACTATCTCAATATCTGGATTTCTTTCTCCAGAGGCACTGAGCTTGGATCGGAGGTCAAATGTTTTTTTCTCTATAACGTCTGTAAAATCACCAAGGCCTGTCACGAACATGAGTATAAATAGAAGGGTAAGGATCAGGCCTATTGACCATCGAGGAATACTTTTTTTAAATGGCATCATTCTCCCTCAATTTTCTAAATTGAAATATAAGGCTTTATTTTTAGATAGCGTAGTCTTCCCATGCCAGGTACATTTTTTATCTCTTCAAGTGTCTTAAATGGACCGTAAAGGGATATGTAATTAGTGATCTTTTCAGCGAGCGTTGGCCCTATACCAGGTATAGTATCCAGTTCTTCCAGACTTGCAGTATTTACAGATATAGGGATTTTAAGAGTAATTTTATATGCTGCGGGCATAGTTCCAGTTGAGATATATATGTGCCTATTCTCTGAGCTGATCTGAACATTTGCCCCCTGAGCAACAGAAGGATATGTATCACACAATTTTGCGTCAATCAGGTTTGCCTTCAAATAACCGGCTTTGGTCATCAATTCCTTTAAAGAAGGTTCCCCATCAAACTCATAGACGCCAGGGTTTTTTACCATGCCAGTGACAAGGATAAAAATATTGTTTTCCCTTTCGATAGAGCCAAGATTTCCTTGTGCAGAAAACAGGTTATTTATTCCCCATCCAAGAAGGAGGATTAGAATAAGAATGAAAAGACCTATATGCTGGTTGCTATTTTTTTTCTTTTTCATTACCCAGACCAAAGGCTTCATGCAAGGCCCTTGTTGCAAGTTCGGTATATTTTTCTTCTATAATACAGGATATTTTTATCTCAGAGGTGCTGATCATGCTTATATTGATATTTTCCTTTGATAGGGTCTCAAACATCTTGGAGGCAACTCCAGCATGGTTTCTCATACCCAGTCCAACAATAGATACTTTGGAAATATTTTGATCTCCGAGCACCTTTTCTGCCCCTATTTCTCGGGCAACTTCTTTTAGCAATTTTATGGTCTCCTGAAAATCTGTTTTGGTGACTGTAAATGTGAGATCCGTTAAACCCTCAACACTGGTATTCTGGACAATCATATCCACCACTAACCCATCCTTGAAAACAGGATCAAATATTTTAAAAGCAATTCCAGGACTATCAGGCACCTTGGTTATTGTAATTCTGGCCTCATTTTTATCATAGACAACACCAGAGACCATTACCTTTTCCATCTCCTTACTTTCTGCTACCACCATTGTTCCCTCACTCCTTATAAAAGATGACCTAACATGCAGGGGCACATTAAATTTTTTAGCAAATTCAACTGATCGTATATCTAAAACTTTGGCCCCTAAACTGGCAAACTCTAACATTTCTTCATAGGATATTCTCTCCAGTTTTCTAGCATGGGTGCAGATATTTGGATCGGCTGAGAATACACCTTCAACATCTGTAAAAATCTCACATAGATCTGACTTTAGTGCTGCTGCCAGAGCTACTGCAGTAGTGTCTGATCCCCCTCTCCCTAAGGTGGTAATATTTTTTCTTTCATCGATTCCCTGGAAACCTGCAACAGCTATAATTCTGTTTTCATCTAACTCCCTTAGGATCCGATCAGTTTCAACCTTCCTGATCCTTGCCTTACCGTATATTTGGTCTGTATGGATGGCTGCCTGGAAGCCAAGAAGGGAACGACAATCATAGCCCATGGACTTTACTGCCATAGCAAACAAGGATACGCTCACTTGTTCACCTGTTGCCATCAAAACATCTAATTCTCTTGTATCAGGGGTATCCGTTATCTCTCTGGAAAGCCTAATCAAGGAATCTGTCTGTCCGGCCATTGCTGAGAGAACCACCACAAGCCTGTCCCCTTTTTTACAATATTCGATTACCCTCTCAGCAACCTTTTTTATCTTTTCGATGCTTCCAACGGAGGTGCCGCCGTACTTTTGTACTATTAATGCCATATTTTGTCAGCTTATTTCGTAAGCGTTCACCGTTGGCAGTCGTTCGGCAGGCTCACGATCTTGAGCACTGCCGAAAGATTAACCATTCACCGATAAGCCAAGAGTGGCAGTGAACCGCTGAAATAGACATATCCATCAATAGGCCAAACCATGGGTTGATCCAGAGGAATATCTCCCCTTTCGGACAACGGATAACCCCGATCTATCGGGGTGAACGGTTACCTTATTTCTTAGTTTTAGTCTCTATATCTTCTTTTTTTGTTTCAATCTTCTGAAACTAAGTGTTGAAAAGAGCATGCAGGTGTCTTTTTTTGCTTTATGCCCCTGGCCCAGACCTGATTTGAAAAAAATGAATTTGTATGACTAAGCATGGTAATAATACAGCGATTAAATATCACAGAAGCTTAGTTGCGCCAGGGCGGGCCTTGAAATAAGGTTCCGTGCTCGGGTCCGGATAATCGGGATTTATTGCCTCTCGGCCCTGAGACATATCGGCGAGCTCATGTCGAGTCGCTCGAGGCCGAAGGGCAACGTGACAATTACTATTATAATCTCCGTCTAGCAAATCCCGATTATCCGGACCACTTCTGTGCCTTTATGAGAGCATAACAAAAAAAGATACCTGGATGCTCTACGTATAGTTTCTTTCATGGATAGCTTCGAAGCCCAGCGCGGGAGTCATTTGCTCAGTAGTGTTTTTTTGAGTCTTAGTTTCCAAATTATTGATTTTCTCTTGGGTTTCTTTAACAACCAACTTGGCATTTTCTATTTTGGCCTTCTGCTTGGCTTCCTCACCCTTTAATTTATAGACCTTAGCCTCAAGTTTAGCAACCTGTTGATTGACCTTTTTTGGATCCCCAAGGCCTTCTGATTGAACAGCTCTCATTTTCTCTAAATTAAGCTCGGCCTCACTTATCTGTAGTTGAATCTTTGCCACGCCACTTTTTGCTTTTTCAAGGTCTAATTCGGCTTCCTTTTTATTTACCAAGGCCTTAGAAAGTTCAAGACGATCTTTGGCATCCTTAACCGTATTCAGTAAAGGGTTTATAGCATCTTTTTTTTCGTCTGGAACTTGGCTAAAAAGTTTCTCATCTACCTCATGTGAAATAATTCCTGTGGCAAAATCCTTACCCTTTTCTATACCAGCGCAACTAAAAGAGATTACGATACCTGCACAAACTAACAAAATAGATAATTTTTTTAAAAACATAATTATACCCCCTATTACATTTTCCTATCGTAATTGTGTTAAATTGTGACCTACTCTCTCTTTTAATGCCCCTATAATTTCCTTAGCCCTGGGATGATTTCCAAAAAATTCAAGTTCCCTGGTATGCTCATCGATCATCTTCAGTCTAACATGAATTTTGTTTTCAGGAAGCTTCCCTGGCCAACGATCAGCCCACTCTATAATAACTATTCCTTCCCTTGAAAAATAATCTTCAAGATCTAAGGCAAGAATTTCGGTTTTGTTTTTCAGCCGGTAAAGGTCTATATGAAAAATTTGATTCTTACCTTGGTATTCATTAACAAGTGTGAATGTCGGGCTGACTATATCATTTGGGTCAATCTCAAGGCCAATGGCTATCCCTTTTGTGAACCATGTCTTACCACCACCTATGTCACCTATCAATGCAATAATATCGCCATTGATTAATTGAGCCCCCAATTGCTGGCCTAACCACACAGTTTTTTCAACTGAAGTTGTCAGGTATTTTACAGAAATTTCTTTCAGTCTCAAGGCTTTTGAGTTTTTTTATGGAACATGTTTTTCAAGTACTACTATGGCTATTCCATAGTCACCATCATCTGAAAGGCTCACATACCAGCTAATTATTCCCTCCGCATGACAAAAACTAAGTGCCTTTCCAGTTAAATTGAGATCTGGTCGCCCCATTTTATTGTGAAAAATCTCTATATTATGCCACCTGATGCCCTTTCTCATACCCAAACCTATCGCTTTTGAGAAGGCCTCTTTGGCAGCGAAACGCAAGGCAAGGGAAGACTCTAATTTTGAACCTTGAAAGCAGAAATTAATTTCCTGCTCAGTAAATACCCTCCGTAAAAACCTTGTGCCCCATCTATCGATTACTCTTCCCATTCTCCTTATGTTTACAAGATCTACGCCGATACCATAAATCATATTATTCTGTCAGTTGAAAGTTGTCAGTCGTCCTTTGTTTATCGGGTTTCTTGTTGCTGGTTACTTGTTTTCAACCAATTAAACCAATAAAAACGAAATTCCTAAATCTACAATTCACAATCCCTAAATTCCTTTGCATCCTTATGGAAATGAAACTGACAAGTTACTAATGACAAATGACCAATGACATTACCTAAAATTGGGACACAAGATTAATCATCTCGCGAATAGCCTGATCCAGTCCCACCATTACAGCCCTCGCAATAATGCTGTGGCCAATACTGTATTCCCTTATTTCGGGAATAGATGAAAATCTTTTTATATTGACATAATTAAGGCCGTGTCCAGCATGTACTTTCAGCTTGAGCTGAGCTCCTAATTTTGCTGCCTCATGGATTTTTTCCAATTCCCCGAGTATCTCTGCTTCTGATACTGCTTCACTGTAAAATCCTGTGTGGATCTCAATTATATCTGCACCCGCATCAAGGGATTCTTGTATCTGATCAGGATTTGGATCAATAAAAAAGCTGACAGAAATACCAGCCTCCTTTAATGTGCCAGTAACTTTTTTATATGCTTTTTTATTGCCTACAACATTAAGGCCACTTTCAGTGGTTACCTCTTTCCTTCTTTCAGGAACAAGGGTTACCAAATCTGGTTTAATGGTAAGGGCAGTATCGATGAGATCTTTAACGGGTGACATCTCAAGATTTAATTTGGTTTTGACCGTTTTTTTAAGCAGTTCTAAATCCCTGTCCTTAATATGTCGCTGATCCTCTCTCAGATGACATATGATACCTTCAGCGCCGGCTAACTCCGCTATACCTGCAGCCAAAACGGGGTCCGGCTCATTTATTCCTCTCGCTTCACGAATTGTTGCAATATGATCAACATTAACTGATAAAAGGGCCATAGTTATTACTCCTTTAAAGTTATAAGTGCCTAAAGTGAGCTAAAGTGCCTAAAGTTTAAAGTAAGCTAAAGCTTACTGGTAATTTCTGCTTCTGCAATTACATCAAGCCAATATTTGTCAATTTTTTGTTGTCTGTACCGTGAAATGTATAACATATTTCTCTAGGGTTCGTTTTTTTTGTCCCTTATCTTTTACAACTGACAACGGTCCATGGACAACTAACATCTTTATCTTTCCACCATAGTCAGCAGCCGTTCAGTCTCTTCTTCCATCCTCCAAGCCTCCTCCGACCTTTCATGGTTATAGCCCAAAAGGTGTAAAAGGCCATGAATTAGGAGTCTATCAGTCATTTTAGTAAGGCTCTCACCAGTTTTTATTGCATCCCTCATTGCAGCGTCTAATGATATGACAATATCTCCGAGCATTGATGTCTCAGGCTCATTAGGATTATCCTCTCTTATCGGGAAGGCGAGAACATTTGTGGGGCCTTTTCTTTTAAGAAAGCGGCTGTTTAGTTCTGCTATATGTTTATCATCTGTAATGAGTATACTCAGCTCAGCATCATGACATTCCAAGTCTTTTAAGATCCTCTTTAACTTCATTTTTATTTTCCGGGGATCCATTTTTTTCATGGGGTGCTGACAAGTTATTTGAATCTCCATTTTCTTTTCTTTTATCTGTTTCTCCTTTGGCTATTGGTTCTGGATATTCAATCCTACTGTGAAAGATTCCACTTAATGTTTTAGAAAAGGTTTTGGCTATCAGATTTAAATCCTTTAATGTTAACTCACATTCATCCAGCTGTCCATCTGAGAAGATATTATTTATGATTTTTTGAACCATTCCTTGAATCCTTGCAGGAGTAGGATTAACCAAAGTTCTGGATGCTGCCTCCACTACATCAGCTACCAAAACTAACCCAGCCTCTTTAGTCTGAGGCTTCGGGCCAGGATATCTAAAATCTTCTTCTTTAACAGGCGAGGACCTACCCCCCCTTTTTTTACTTTGTTCCTTGGCCTTTTGATAAAAATAGGAGATTAGACTTGTGCCATGGTGTTGCTGGATAATATCTATTATTTCCTTTCCAAGTCTATGTTGTTTTGCAAGCTCCACACCATCTTTAACGTGAGAGATCAATATAAGACTGCTCATAGAAGGTGCAAGTTTCTCATGCTTGTTGTCACCTTTCACTTGATTTTCAACAAAATAGAGTGGTTTATTTATCTTTCCAATGTCGTGGTAATATGCACTTACTTTTGCCAAAAGAGGGTTGGCATGGATGCTTTCAGCTGTTGCCTCGACCATGTTACTAACCATGACGCTATGATGATAACTGCCAGGGGCCTTGACCATTAAGTCTTTAAGGATGGGCTGATCCAAGCTGGACAACTCCAGCAGCTTGATATCTGTAGTAAAACCAAAAATTATCTCTATTAATGGTAGAAAACCGGTTGCTATAACTCCAGCTAAGACACCACCCAGAAAACCAGATACAACAGAAATGGCACCGACGAGAGAGTAAGGATTTCCGTATAGAGACTGGATCGATAAAGACATAACAATATTTAAAATACCAACCTTCATTCCTGTTTTTATCAATACCAATCTTTCTCGACAATTTCTTACTCCATAGGCCGCTAAAACAGACCCTATAAGGAAATAAACAAAGAACTCTATCCTGCCTTCGACAGCAATGGAAGCCAGAATGGAGAGGATCAATGAAAAGGCAATTGCCACCTCCAATCCTTGAAAGATAGAGATCAATATAGCTCCCAGAGCAATTGGCAAGGCAAAGAGGAGAACCTGGGCGGTAAAAAAATGGAAACCCCTGACTACCTCTTCAGCTACTGTATTATACAAGAGCACAAGCAAAAACATGAACAAAAGGGTCACGCTAATGAAGATAAGGCTTTTTGAATCTCCTTTGAAGATGTTTGACCTTTTGAGAAGCACAATGTAACTCAAAGCTAACAAGATGCCAATCATTACAGTCATACTAAGGGCCATACTTAGTGTTGGGGCTTTTGTTTTTAGTTTAGCTTCAGTCTGCAATTTCCATAGATGAGTTGGATTTATTTTTTCTCCTTCTCTAACAATCATCTCACCCTTTTTAACCTGGAAATAGATAGGTTTTACTGATCTTTTCGCTTCCTCTTTTTTTAACTCTGTTTCCCTTTTATTAAATGTTATATTTGGATTTATGATCAATTTAGCAAAATGCTTTGTTGTTGCAACAATATCTCCTACATTTTCATTTTTTATGAGTTTGTGAGTTGTCTGGTTGAAATATTGCAGAGCACTTTCGAGATTATAAAAACGATCAAAATCATCTATTTTGAGTTCTTGTTGAGTGTCTATATCACGAAAGATTATCCCTTTTCCTTTCTGGGTCATCAAAACTTTCTTGTTACCTACAACACCCTTTTCTAATATTTGGTTTATTGTGATCGATGCGGTATTATCTATATGGGAAGAAAAGTTGTCCTTGACAAGCCGGTCAAAGAGAACAGAATCTTCAGTGATTTCTAAAAGATCAAAGAATTTGTCTCTTAATTGTTCAAGTTTTTCTGAGCGTAGGGTTGGCTCCAACTCAATTGATGAAATCTGTTCTAACTCTTTCCTGGCATAGCTGAAGGATTCTTTAATCCTCTGGTTAATATTGGCACCTGACCTATCAAAGTCATAGACAAAAAGAGCTGATTTTACTGCCTCATATCGCCTCTGTTTTGTCAATTCCTTATCTTCAACAAGAAAATCATGAGATGCTTTGATATCCTTATTTGCCACATCTCCTATAGAATAATTTTCTGTTGGTATTACGAGCAAGTTTGGATAAAGGAGAAGGGAAATAATAGCGCTTAAGATAATGAGATATAGCCATATTTGAATTTTGGAGCTAACCACCCTGAGTGATGTCACAGATCTTTTCAGTGGTGAGGTGATTTCTTTTTCCAACTTTTTGCCCTTTTTAATTTTAATTGGGGCAATCTTTTTTTTCTTCTCTGCCATGATATTTATATTAAAGTGCCTAAAGCCCGCCCGCCTCGTCCAGCAAAGCGGGGCGGGCAGGCCTGAAGTTAAAGAGTATTAAGTATCCAGTTTATCATAGGCATCTATAATTTCTTGGACTAATGGATGCCTCACAACATCTTCTCTCCCGAAATACACAAATTTTATCTCTTTTATGTCAGCTAAAATATCTCTGGCCTGTATAAGGCCCGAAGCCTTTCCCTCAGGAAGGTCTGTTTGGGTAATATCTCCGGTTATGACTGTTTTTGAGCTAAAACCAAGGCGCGTCAAAAACATCTTCATCTGTTCCGGTGTTACATTCTGAGCTTCATCTAATATAATAAAAGAATCATTAAGTGTCCTTCCTCTCATAAAGGCCAAAGGAGCTACCTCTATTACACTGTTTTGGATAAGACGTGAAGCACTTTCAAAATCCATCATATCATGGAGGGCATCGTATAGTGGTCTTAGATATGGATTCACCTTTTCATATAGATCTCCTGGCAAAAAACCCAATTTTTCACCTGCCTCCACAGCTGGTCTTGCTAAGACTACCCTATTTACCTCTTTTTTCATCAAAGATGATATGGCCATTGCCATAGCAAGATATGTTTTCCCTGTGCCAGCTGGTCCTATACCAAATACAATATCGTATCTTCTTATACCATCAATATAAATTTTTTGATTGAGACTTTTGGGTGTTATTGTCTTTTTTTTTGATGGGATGTATATCCTGTCTAAAAAAATTGGTTTAAGCTCTGCTTTATGGTTACCAGTTAGAATTCTGAGTGAATAATCAACATCTCTCTCGTAGATAGGGTATCCTTCTTTAAGCAATCCATAGAGTTGGGTTAATAGATTTTCAGCCGTTTCTAATTCAGGGAAGTCACCTTGTAAAATGATGTCATTTCCTCGAATATTAAGTATTATATTGAGCTTTTTTTCTATCAACCGTAGATTGCTGTTTCTTTCTCCATAAAGACTTCTCGCTAATTCGTTATTATCGAATGTAACTTTTTTGGTTTTGATATCCCCCTTTTTATTTAATAATTCCGTCAAGGTATATATTTCTCTATTAAAAGTTGATTAAGTGATCGAATCGTCGAATGCTTGAGTTGTGTGGTTTTTATTACTACACTACGTAACTGCTCAACGACTCAACATTTTAATAAGCTGCTTTAATTATCATACGATAATATTTCTATGCAAGAAAAAGAATTCCAGGGTTAGTTTCTTTTTGTCTTGACATACGATTGATCTGGTCTTAAATCCACATTGATATACGATTTCTGAATCTATTAAAAAAATGACTACTGATTAGTATATTCCTTTTGGGATCAGGATTTGCCATAGGATATGAGGAGTCATATTTTACTTAGTAAGTTGTGCAATTATTTAATAGTTTGTTAAAAAAAATGGCAAAGAAATACAGGATTACTCTTTTTGGTATAAAGGCTGAGGAAGAGATTTTCCGGCAAAACATGGCCAAACTCGGGGTTTCTGGCTCTACCTTAGATAAATATATCGAAAGGGCTCCAGTAGTTTTGAAGAAGGATTTAAGTTTAGAGGGAGCTCGGAAATATGCTGAGGCCATTATCAATGCCGGTGGGTTTGTTAATATTCAAGAGACTGGGGAATTTCCTGATAAATTCTCTGTTGAACAAAAAAGCATACTTTCCACAGAGGATTTTATTCTCTGCCCAAATTGTGGTTTTAAACAGAAAAAGAAAGATTTTTGTGTAAGATGTGGCTTTGATTTAAATTCTTCCACCTAAAGGTATAGTATATTAGTCTACAACCTTATAGACTTTGTCCTTTTCCCTTACCCTCTCTTTTACCTGAATACCAATCATATCACCAACCTTTGCTTTATCTACAGATTGGTTATCGATCTCAATGCTCGCTACCTCTTCGGTAAAATCAGTAGTGTGACCTTTATACATCAGGGTATCACCCTTTTTAATAGATCCATTTGTCACGTTTATAGCAGCCACGCTTGGTTTAGAGAAAAATTTAACAACTACACCAACTTCTTCCTCAGCCATAATAAGACCTCCATTTTGAAGAAATTTTTAATTTCTTATATCAAATCCGTTTTAATCTGTCAAGAAAAGCTCTGTAGGTTTAATGATGAGCTTTGGCTACCTCCTTATTCAATATACTACTGAGAGCATTAAATAGTTTGCAATATCAAGAGGGGCATGAGGTCTTTTCTGAAGTGACTGGCGGGAGGCCGCTGTCCTTTTCACGACTTATCAGTGGGGGAGGCCGCAGTCCGCCTGAGGCGGAAATGCGGAGGGGGCAGAAATCCCCTACAGATAAGTCGTAGAAAAGACCAGGCCGGGAGCCTTGGAACGACAGATAAGACCTCATGACCATCATAGATCCTTCTCGGTTATATACAATGAAAACAATAAAATGCTCTGCTTAGTAACTGAACTTGTGCATTTTTAAGCGGCCAAAAGCTGTTCGGAAAGCCAGATGCG
>CAZSWT010000049.1:0-26191 GCA_964611035.1 uncultured Desulfobacteraceae bacterium | reverse complement strand
TGTGTTAAGGAAATATAATCTTCTTCCAGCCATATTCTTTCTAAAATCCAGGGCAAATTGTGATGATGCATTAGACCTGTGTAGGGCAAATACAAATCGCGATAAATATAGTAAAGAGATGCTGAACAAAAGGATCGATGAATTGCTAACACTCCACCCCCACCTTGCTCGGCATAATCACCTCTGGCACTTAAGAAATCTTGGTGTAGGGTCGCACCATAGTGGACAACTGCCATTGTGGAAATTGATGGTTGAGGATCTGATGACAAAGGGTTTGCTTGAGGCTGTGTTCGCCACTTCCACTGTGGCTGCAGGAGTAAATGTTCCTGCAAGGAGTATCATTTTTCTTAATTCTGACAGATACAATGGGCATAAATTTATTTCTTTGACGGCCACTGAACTTCACCAGATGACAGGAAGAGCAGGGAGAAGGGGAATGGACAATATCGGTTTTGCTATGGTGATTCCTGGGCGCTTTTTAGATACTCCCTTAATTGCAACATTATTGAAATCTCCGCCTGAAGATGTTTTAAGCCAGATAAGAATTGATTTTTCCATGGTCTTAAACCTTCTTCTATCCCATAATCCTGAAGAAATTAAGGAGCTTCTTCTTCGATCCTTTGCTAATTATCTGAATTGTGCAAATAGGGACAAAGGGATTGAAGATAGGCTTGAAGAAACCGGTCAACGATTAATGGGATTTCTTCCTCGCTCCCTGTGCAGCTCCCCAGAATCTGTCCTTACTATGTTCAGAAAAATAGTTGCGATAAAAAATGATATCAGAAAGATAGGAGAAGAGAAAAAAAGGCTTGAGCTGACCCTTTCTAAAATTGCCAATCTGGTGCCTGGGAAGCTATTTCTGGATAATAGGTCTCGCTTATATTGCGTTTTAAAAACACATACAAAGAAAGATAAAAATGGCGTCCTTGCCTGCCGCCTAAAGTATGGACAAGGACGAAAAAAACCGCCAAAAATGCGATTTTTCGCTCCGGAAAAGGTGGCAACTATCCTGAATAAGGTAGCAAACATCCACTCAACTGATGACCCACACACTTTAAAGAGGGTCTTCTCTCATGTATTGTCAGATGAACTGCCTTCTCCCCTCGAAGCCTTACCATTAGGAGAAGAAGAGATCAAAAAAGTCAAACCATTAAAAAACCGAATCGTTTTACTTGAAAAGGAACGTGATCACCTGATATGCAACAAATGTGAACATTTCCTTACCTGCCATGGAAGGTACAATCGGTCATTTCAATCAGTGTTGAAAAATTTCTCTCATTTGTGGGATGCGGCCAATGCTGTCAGGGAAAAACTTTGGGCTCATTTTATACGGCATCTGAACTTTTTAAAGGCAGAAGGATATGTAAAAGATAATGGTGCCTTGACAGATGATGGGAGGTGGGCGTCTCAGCTTAGGCTTGACCACCCTCTTATGATTGCTGAAGGTCTGAGATTAGGCCTCTTTCCTGAATCAGACCCTTGCCTTTTGGCTGCCCTGATAGCTATGTTTGTCTACGATAGGGAGATAGAGGTTGAATTTGACCAATCAAAGGTTCCAAAGGAACTTGTGAATGCATATACCAAAATGAAAAATGGTCTTCTCTCTCTTATAGAAAGGAAAACTATTCATGGATTTCCTGTAAGACCAATCCCATTGTGGGCAGCGGCTACAATATATGCCTGGGCAAAAGGACTCGACTGGGAAAGGGTTTTAACTGTAGCAGATATAAGCGAAGGTGATCTGGCCATGCTGGTTTCAAGAACTGCTGATAATTTAAGGCAAATGACACCCCTTAAAGATGTGTATCCTGCTATTGCTATGACATCCTCTCAGTCGATATCCCTGATCCTTAGAGAGCCTGTTGTATATGATTAGGAATTGTGAATTAAGGAATCCGCAATTCAAAAAAAAGAGGATTGTGCATTGCCTGTTATGTGTTTTATTAACTTTTAAATTTTAGCTCACTTTAGGCACTTTAGGCACTTATATGATCCCCATTAAAAATACAATACGTTCAAAAAATTACCCTGTAATTAATACAGCAATTATTGTCATTAATGTTGTATTGTTTATTATAGAGCTAGCACAGGGTGAAGGATTAAATCGGTTTATCTATACCTATGGATTAGTCCCTGCCAAGTACACAGTCCCAGCAATTTCTTCATATTTTACCCTTGGCCAGCAAATCATCTCCTTTGTATCCTTTATGTTTCTCCACGGGGGATTTTTTCATCTCCTTGGAAATATGTGGTCACTTTATATATTTGGCGACAATGTGGAGGATAGGCTGGGTCCTCTCAGGTATCTTCTCTTTTATTTTCTGTGCGGGCTAGCCTCTGGTTTCTCCCATCTTCTCATTAACTACCATTCTAAAATACCAACCATTGGGGCGAGTGGGGCTATTGCAGGAGTGATGGGGGCCTACATGATGCTATATCCTAAATCAAGGATATTGACCCTGATACCAATGTTCTTTTTCTTTCCGCTGGTTGAAATACCTGCTGTTTTTTTTCTTGGCATCTGGTTTATCTTTCAGTTCCTTAGTGCAGCATCAACTGCGGGGCAGGCTGGTATCGCCTGGTGGGCACATATCGGAGGATTCATCTTTGGAATTATCTTTCTTAAAATGTTTTTGTCATTCAAGGAACGCCCTGTAGGCAGAAAAATCAGACAGATAACCAAGAAAAAAAAATCTGAAAGGATCCAGGTAATAAGGCCAGTTAGTTTTGGGCAGGATCCGGACATGTATGGGAACATGTCTATTACAAAAAGGGAGGCCATCTTTGGCGCTCGAAAGCTTGTTAACATCCCCAAAGGTTTCAAGAAAAGGATGTTTGTGTTAAACGTCCCCCCAGGTACCTCTGAAGGGAGCAAGCTGAGGCTTCCCGGACTGGGTAGGCAGTTGAATGGGGAAAGAAGAGGGGATTTCTATCTAAAGATAAAAGTAGAGGATTAATTTTGTTTCTCTAAGATCTGCGACCTGTTATCTAAAAAGGGGATAAAGAATATCAAACACATGCCAGGAATGGATAACAGAAAACTAATTCCAAAGAAAATTCCGTAACCCAGTCTTTCTGCTAAAAAGCCGCTGGCAACGCCTGCCAAAACCCCACTAATATTCATCAGGCCCGTGCCAATAGCAAAATGAGCTGCCTTAAAGCGCTCCAGGCATGTTCTCATTAAAAAGGTTATGAGAACTGCCGTTCCCAGACCTCCAGCAAACTGATCAAAGGCATGCACACAAGCAACTAAAAAAAGATTAAAATGTCCTATAGATATTACAATATCTGCCCCTGTATTTACGGCAATATATTTTGTTAGGCTAAGGGCCAGGCCCATATATATTACATTGGTGAGATTTTGGGCTAACAGGAACGGCCAGATCGTCTTTCTTAATGAAAACTTAGAGATCCAAAATCCCCCAGCCATAGCCCCAATAATGGAAAAAGGTAGTCCAACTCCACCGGAAAGCCATCCGTAATGAACCTTTATCCCCAGATCAACCATAAAAGGCGCAACCATAGAGGATAGTGCTGATTCCCCGGTCCTCATAAGGATTATAAAGGCTATTGCCACTGCCATCTTATCCCTATCCATATAGTCAAAAAAGGCTCTTGAATAAAACGATTCCTTATCCCTGAAGAATAGCTCTTTTATCCTGTTTTTAAAGATGGCCAGCCCAATTAACAGAATTAGAAGCCCGATCGCAACCCACCCTGCAAGGCTTATTGATTTTAAAAATGGGAGCAATGTAATTAGCTTGTCACTCAATCTTTTCCAGAAGAGAGATTTCATTCCCCATAAGATTAAAACCAGGGTAACACCGGCAATGAGGAATTTTATCCTAAATACCTTCTTCAACAAAGTGTGTATTTTTATTTTTTCTTCTTCAACATGAGGAAGGAAAAAAACATGGTAGACAAATAGAAGACCAAGAAAGGCCCCTCCTGCAAAGAAAGCAGAAAACCAGCCCGCTGTTGTCCCGATGGTAACAATTATACCCGTTCCTGCCATCATTGCCAGGCGATAGGCCATCACCCTGTAGCCTACAAACTTAGCCTGACCCTGTTTATCGAGCGCCTCCATATAGTACCCGTCAATGGCAATATCATGGGTAGCTGATAAAACTGCACCGACAAAAAAAAGCCCTGCTATTAGCTTAATCCCATACGGAAGGGCGCTCATAAAGGCAACGATAATAAATAAGATAACCAAAAGAAATTGCATTATAATGATCCATTTCCTTTTGGTTCCAAACTGGTCTATGACTGGGCCCCATAAAAATTTCATAACCCATGGTACGCCAAAGAGGGATGTAAGGCCAATTGCCTCAAGGCTAACCCTCATATCCCTAAAAAAAACAGAAGAGACCATTCTAATTAAGGTATAAGGAAGACCCTCTGCAAAGTAGGTGGTGAATGCCCAGACATGGGGAAGTTTAAAGAGAGAACTTTTTCCATTGCTATTCTGTAAGCTCATAGGTAAAAACTTTACATATTAATAGACCACTTTTTATATGAAATATGCTTTGGGGTCAATAGACTGTTTTTTATTGAGATAATCGTAAGCGTTCAAGGTTACAAATAATATATTTTCTCATGAACATAGCTCTAAACATACTCCCGGTTTTTTTAGTAATATTTTTAGGTGCAGGGGCCAAAAGATTAGGTTTCTTCCCGGATATCTTTGTAAAAGGAGCTAATCGGCTTGTATTCTATATAGGTATCCCGGCACTTCTCTTTATCAAGTTATCCAGTGCACCATTTCATGAAACATTTGACCTGAATCTTGCACTCATCTCATCCTTATCTGTATTTATTGTCTGGCTCCTTTCTCTTGTGTTTGTCAGGCTCAAGATATACTCCACTTTGGGATCTGCCTCGGCTGCAAGCTTTGTCCAAACTTCTATGCATGGAAATATCGGCTATATCGGTCTCGCTGTAGTCTTCTACGCCTTAGGAAACAATGGCCTTAGTATTGCAAGTTTCTTGGCGCCATTTATTATAATTCCACAAAACATATTATCTGTTCTATCTTTCAATATCTACTCTGCTACGAAAAGAAAAAAGATTAAATCATTTATAACAATACTAAAGAGCATCTTTCTAAACCCAATTATTATTTCCGCATTGTTTGGAATAACCTTCTCCTTCCTTGGTTTGAAATTGCCTAATTTTTTAAACAGATTCCTGGAAATTGTCTCTAGCATGGCTCTCCCCACGGCGCTTTTAATCATTGGGGCATCCTTGTCCCTATCACTCATATCAAAAAGACTTTACTGGCTTTTCTCCTCTTCACTCCTTAAACTTTTCTTTCTTCCCGGCTTAGGAGTAGTGTTACTCCACAATGCTGGGGTACATCCATTTTCCATTGAGGTGGTTGCGACTCTTCTGGGAGTACCAACTGCCACGGTTTCTGTAATAATGTCAAGCGAGATGGAAGGAGATGTTAAATTTGCTTCAACGGCTGTAACCCTTTCTACCCTTTTATCTCTTTTCTCTCTGAGTCTCTGGAGCTATCTCATAGGTTTTTTGGGCGCATGATTGTAAATAATAATAGGCAGCCCATATCCGTCCTAGATTTACAAACTGAGAAGGATCATATTTTTATCATATTTTTGATTGACCACACTGGGAAGTCCCTGATAATAATAAACATTAGTAATGTTTGTGGCTTTTTTTATGGAAAATTTTTTGATAAAGGAAATGTGAAAAAATACAAATTTAGTGTTTTGATAGAACGGGATGAAGACGGCTATTTGGTAGGTACAGTTCCCTCCTTGAAGAGCTGCTATACCCAGGCTAAAACTATGGAAGAATTGATGCCCAGAATTAGAGAGGCTATTGAGCTTTGCCTTCAAGAAGAAGAACCAACAGCAATGGTTTTTGAGGGAATTCAACAGATCGAGGTAGCTCCATGACTCGATTGCCGATGGTAGCCCCTCGAACAATGATGACTTTCTCGAATACCTTGGTTTCAAGAAGAGCAGGCAGCATGGTAGTCATACACCTCGATGAAAGAACAGCCACTGTACCAGATCATAAAGGCGAAGATTTAGGAAGGGGGATAACTAACAAGATTTTGCACGAGCCCTTTTATGCTTTCATTTTGAAGACGCTTAACTGCTACGTGGGTCTCAAGAAGATGTTAAGGAATCTAGCCTATCTCGTAGAAGACGGGAAAAATCAGACAAAAAGGAGGTTTTGATCCATTTTCTATAATCCTCTCCTAACAATTTGCCGGTATCCCGAAGTAGCTTCTTTGTGTCGGTCTTTTCCACAATGCTCAACATAGCCTGATAAAAATCTTCATAACCATCAAAGGTTCTTTTTATAAGCGAGTCTTTTAGGGGATACCCATGATCTATGATAAACCATGCATCGAATATATCCCTCCCGGCTTGCCGATCAATAAAGGTAAGGAGTTTTTCTGTCATCAAAAACGAGGGTTCCAGCGTAAGAATCGGGACCCCTCTGAAATATTGAATTGTGGTTTCTAGCTCCTTTTCCCTCGTAGAAATTTCAAGCTTCACCCGAAAATGCCTCTCCGGCCCGGCAAATCGAAGCTCTAAGAGAATGGTGAAATATTTGATTGCTTCATCTGTTATCTCCCACCTTCTCTTCACAAAAAGGTCTTTTAAGATCTTCATGAGTTCCTGGGCCGAAACGCCCGGAAGGGAATCATAGTCTATGTCCTCGGAGTAACGGGGTGGGCCATAGAAAAGTTTCAAAGCAGTTCCACCTTTAAAAGCTATTTGAGAACCAGCCCTGGATTTTGCAATGGCCTGCACCACCTCAATGATGGTGTTTTGCCTGTACTGGTTAAAAAAATCCTGCTTACTTGGCTTCATAGCTTTGTTCCCTGAAAACTCGGAGCAATCGCCTCACTATGCCGGGATAAAAACGACTGTAGTATGTGAGCAGTTCAATATCAAATTTTCTCATATCTACATCCCCTGGTAGCAGCTCTACCAAGCCTTTACTTTTCATATAGAGCGTGTCCAGAAGGGCCTTCTCCGGCTCAGAAATATAGAAATCCTCGGATTTTACTTGCCCGAAGCGGAAAAGGGATGATTCTATGCGTCGATAAATGAATTCGGTATTATCTGTTTCGTAGCGGTAACTGCGTAGTGAAATGGAAAAGATCACTTGTGGAACTTGCACGATCAATCCCCAATAGTTAAGCGCTGTTTCCAGGGAAATGACCGATGGCTGATGGAGGGCATTGGCCAGAGAGAAAAGGGAATAGTTCCTATTTACTAAGGCATAAAGATCACGTCCGATGCGTATGAGAATGCCTCTTTCAACGAGTCTGGAAGCGGCTGTCCTAGTGCTTTCCCTGGCAATATTCAATATAGCCTGAAGTGAGGAAAGCGTAAAAAAAGGTGAATCAGCGCTGAGCAATATGGATACTTTATCCTTAGCCATTTACTACGTTTAAAATAAATTATCAAATATGTCTATTTTTATGTATCCTATTTATAATAACATGTCAAGCTTTAAACAGCTTATCAATGCTACACCATCGATAATTGATGGGATTTTTAACCAGCCCTGTTCAAACGGCATTTAAATGGATGTAAGCGGAAAGTTCTAAAAGATAGGAATCCTTGTCACCAGGAATACCTTTTTAATAGATGAAAATATTATCGGCATTCCAGCGCTGGTCTTTTTTTTACAATAGACTTATTTAGTGTAAAAAAGGAATTATATTTTAATTGATTATAGATTGTGCTACTTGGTAAGCAAAAAAGCGTCGAAAGTTAAAAGGTTAGATTAATAAAGGAGATACGCTATGTATAAGACAGGGATCGTTAAGGATACAAGATATATCGAACATAGGACCGGAGACTTTCATCCTGAAAGCCACCGAAGGTTAGAGGTTATCTATGAGATGCTGAATGATCAGGATATGGCAGATAAATACACGGATGTTCCGGTGAGAGAGGCTACAGAGGAGGAATTGCTCTATATTCATTCAAAGGATTATATAGATCTGGTTGCATCTACAGCCGGTAAGCCATCAAGTTACCTTGATGCAGACACACAGACCTCTCCCGGTTCTTATCTGGCTGCCCTCCTTGCCGCAGGGGGCCTTTTAAATGCCATTAAAATGGTAAATGGCGAGGAGCTTAACAATGCATTCGCCCTGGTGAGACCGCCAGGTCATCATGCTGAAAGAAATAGGGGAATGGGATTTTGCCTTTTTAACAATGTTGCAATAGGGGCTGTCTATGCCCAGAAAAAACTGGGCTTGAAAAAGATTCTGATTGCTGACTGGGATCTGCACCATGGTAACAGCACCCAACACTCCTTTGAAAATGATCCTTCCATTCTCTATTTCTCTACCCATCAATATCCATATTACCCTGGGAGTGGCAGCTTTAATGAGGTAGGAAAAGGCAATGGAGAAGGCTATACAGTTAATGTTCCTCTTTCAACAGGATATGGTGATGCGGAATATATCGCTATCTTTCAGCATATCCTTCAGCCTATCGCAAAGGAGTTCAAGCCTGATCTGGTGCTTGCCTCTGTTGGATTCGATATTTATGAGGGCGATCCCTTAGGGGGTATGTCAGTTACCCCTGATGGATTTGCCGGTCTGACACGCACCCTTATGGAAATTGCCAGCTCAAGCTGTGATGGTAAACTCGTCTTAACCCTTGAAGGCGGATATAACTTGCAGGGTTTAAGGGATTCAGCAAAGGCAGTATTAAAAGAATTGAGAGGGGAATCAACAATAGAAGGCCGAGATTGGTCTGACAAAGAAAACCAAAGGATTTTAACCCCTGTGCTTGATAAGGTAAAATCAATTCAAGGGAGATATTGGAAGATCTGATTGAATGGTGGAATATTGGAGTAATGGAGTAATGGAGTAATGGGGAAGATAAAAATAATAAAATCCTCTAAGCTCCATCTCTCCAATTATTAAAGATTTTTTCGAATATACTCTACTGCATTCCTAAAGATGGTAATCCCTTCACCCTCTTCCTTTACAATCTCCTTCCCCATCCTTGCTAACTCCTCTCTTTTCCTTGTCCAATCTGGATGGTTTGTGTAATAATTGTAGGCTTCTGGGTGAGGCATCACTCCAAATATCCTCCCTGTAGAGTCGCACACTCCGGCAATATCATAAAGAGATCCATTTGGATTAAAAGGCCATCTGCCTTGAGCGGGATGGCCTTCTTCGTCTGCATATCGGATAACAACCTGGTTTTTTTCTATTAATCTATCAATAATCTCTTTCTTTGCGTAAAACTTCCCTTCGCCATGCCGTACAGGGAGCTCAATGGTGGAAATCCCTTTTGTAAAAATACATACGCTATCCTCTTGAGCCCTGAGCGTGACCCACCTGTCAACAAAATTTCCCGAGTCATTATACGTCAGGGCAACCTTTCTGGAGTGATAATCACTATCAAATCCTGGTAGAAGCCCTAAGTTTACAAGGGCCTGGAAACCATTACAGATACCGATAATGAGTTTACCCTCTCTAATGAAGTCCTCAATTTGTTCACCTATATTGTATCTCAACTTTGAAGCTATGATAACACCAGCCCCGTGATCATCTGCCCAGCTAAAACCACCTCCTAATACCAGAATATGGTAGTTATCCAGGGTTACCCTGGCATCTCTCTTTTCAGATGGTATCAACTCATTTATGTGTACCCTCTCAGAATCTGCGCCAGCCAGTTTTAAAGAAAAATCTGTTTCATAATCACAGTTTAGGCCATATCCAGTAAGAACAAGTGCCCTGACTGTTTTCATATCAGATCTCCAAAAGGTTCATTCCATGCACTTTTTAAATCACTTACTTTTTCGGTCACAAGATTTTTACCATCTATGCCTGACACCTGGAGGATATCAGCATCAGTAACTCTTCCTATACGAGCATATTTCAACCCACTCATGATATCCTCAAAGGCCTCCTCCTTTTTTGGATCAACCGTGACGAGAAATCTTCCGGCCGACTCAGAATAGAGGAGCCTTGTGTTAGAAAGCTTCTTCTTAACTGGGACATACCTTAAGTCTATATTTAGCCCCAAGTTTCCCCCTATTGCAGACAGGGCAAGATGAACACCTAATCCACCTCTACCAACAGCATGGCAGGAGGCAACCAATCCATTCTGTATCGCTCGATAAAGCGCCTGATAAAGCGAGAGCACCTTTCTTGAATCAACGACAGGAACATTACATCCTACCCAATTCATCATTAGGTAGTACTCACTTGCCCCAAGCTCATCTCGTGTTTCTCCAAGGATATATACCAAGTCACCAGGTATCTTTACATCCATTGTCAGGCATTTTCGTGTATCCTTTACCACCGTTGTAGCGGTAAACTGAAAGGTCGGCAGCCCCGATATCTTTTCGCTCCTTCCAGAAGGTCCTTTTACTTCACCATCGGTATACATGCTATCTTTACCGGAAAGCAGTGGTATCTCAAAGGCACGTGTGTAATCCCGTAACGCCCAGCATGCCCGCACAAGTTGAGCCGCCTTATATTTTCCGTCAGGATTTTTTACAGGATCATAGATAATAGTCGGCCAGCAAAAATTATCTACACCCCCGATACAGGATAGATCACCACCAACAGCAATACAGCGTCTGACTGCCTCATCAATAGTGACTGCTACCATGTGATAGGTATCAATGAGAGAATAGAATGGATTTATCGCCTGGGTAATAGCAATCCCTCTTGTGGAGCCTAAGACTGGTCTCACCACTGCCGCATCGCTCACCATATCCCGCTCTTTCCCTACCAGTGGTTTAATAATGCTCCCTCCCTGAACCTCATGGTCATATTGCCTTTGAACCCAGTTTTTGGCACAGATATTTGGCCTCTTCAACATTGCTTTAAGAAGAGAACCCGCCTCTTCTGGTTCATCCCAGACAGGTTCTTTTAGCCCTCTGGATGATGGGGAAAGCCATTCAGCATCAAATGTCCACTGGGGGAATGATGATTCAAGAAGATCCATCGATATATAGGCGCATGTCTTGTCGTTAAACGTAAGATGGAGATATCCGCTATCATTGTACTGACCAATAACCGTAGTTTCTACTGCATGTTTTGTGGAAAGCTCCATGAACCTGTCAATATTGTCAGGCCTTACCGCTACAGTCATCCTCTCCTGAGATTCACTCACCCATATTTCCCATGGATCCAGTCCCTCATATTTTAGAGGGACCTTTTCTAAGTTTACATGACAACCATTAGACCACCTGGCTGATTCTCCTACTGATGAAGAAAGCCCACCACCCCCATTATCTGTAATAAATTCTATAAGCCCCTCATCTCTGGCTTCGAGCAAAAAATCATGCATCTTCTTCTGGGTATAGGGGTCTCCTATCTGGACATGACCTGCAGGGGTCGTTTCGCTATAGGTCTCAGAGGCAGCCGTAACTCCATGGATGCCATCCTTCCCTACCCTGCCACCACACATGATTATCAAATCACCTGGATTCGTCCTTTTTATGTGGGAAGAGACACCCTCTACTGTGGCAGGCATAATGCCCATAGCGGTGACATACACGAGACATTTTCCCATATAGGATTTATCAAAAATAACCTGTCCAAATGTGGTGGGAATACCACTTTTGTTTCCACCATCTCTCACACCCTCAATCACGCCATCCAGAAGTCGCCTTGGATGAAGGTGTGGTTTGAGTTCCCCTTTATAATCCCTGGGTCCCACACAAAACCCATATGTGCCCAGGATTAATTTTGAACCTTTTCCCGTTCCCAGAGGGTCACGGTAAATCCCCACTATCCCTGTTATAGCCCCTCCATAGGCCTCGATATTTGATGGGCTATTGTGTGTCTCTCCAGTAATAACGTAATAATAATTTTCATCAAACCTCCCCACACCTGCATTATCCCAGAGCACAGAGATAACCCAGTCCTTTTTCTCTTTTATCTGCAAGGTGGGTGCTTCAATGCATGTTTTAAAGGGATTATCAATGATCTCTTTATGATTAGTAGCCGTATCATGGTATCGAAAAAGCCCCCTGAATGTATTGTGGTTGCAATGATCACTTCTCGCCTGTGATATATACTCAAGCTCCACATCTGTGGGAAGATCGAGTCCAAATGCCTTTCGTTTTAAAAGCACATCCTCCCTTAAGAAATATTCGCGTATAACCAGTATATCGCTGTTCTGTAGCGCAAGGCTCCTTTCTCTTGACAACTTCTGTAATTCTTCATCGCTTTTAATTGAAAATGTTCTTACCTGGGGTAGGTTATCAAGGACAACCTTAGGGATATTCATGCCGATCCCCTTTTGATCATCCCATTCATCTATGTTATATATTCTCCATTGCTGGATGATGTCATTTGCCAGTATTTCTCGTGCTATTGTTTCTACATCATCTTTTTTTAGATCTCCCCTTATCTGATATATCTTGGATGTGTACACCGATTCATCGCGTTTGAACCGTATACCTAAAAGGTCTTCTATAGCCTCAACCGCTGTGCTGCCTGCAGGATCCCTGACCCCAGGCCTGAGGCCTACCCATATTATCCAGTCGAAATTACTCGCTATGGGGGGAAAAGAGGATTCCTCAGTAACGGGATTAGTGAATATCTCTGTCCTAATCCTTTCTAACTGATCACTCTTTAGATCAGCGTCAATGGTTAATACCCTCATTACCCTGGTGTCAGTAACAGTAAGTCCAAAGTAAGCAGATGCCTTGCGGCTGATGCTCATTCCCTCTGCATCAAGCAGCTCTGGCTTTAATCTTATTTCGAGTCTGGCTGGCATAGTGTTTTCTATTTTAAGATCTGAATTGTTGGATAATGTCAGTAGTCCGTTGCCTGCCCGCTGGACGGCAGGCGGGTCCGTGGTCAGTTGCGGATTTTATTTTGTGAGCGCTCATATGAAACACAGGAATCAGCAAATTTTTTCTATTTATTTGAATTAATTGATCTATGCTTTTTCTCAACGGACAACTGACAACTATCAACGTACACTGCCTAATCTATGTATTTTACATGAGAAGTCAATGAGAATTTATGATGTATGCTTGTGATTTTGTATGTAAAAATATAAAATGATTATAGGTATGTAATCATAGGAGGTAATCGTATGGAAATATATCTTATGCAACATGGATCTGCCCTCCCCAAGGAGCAGGATCCTGAAGAGGGCCTGAGCCCTGATGGAAAAGTAAGCATTCATGCAAGCGGAAAAGCCCTCAAAAAAATGGGGATTAGTTTTGATGTAATGCTTTCTAGTCCTAAGAAAAGGTCCAGGCAGACGGCTGCCATTGTGGCTGAAGAGGTAGGCTTTCTACCTGAAAAGATTATGGAGACTGAAAAGGTCAAGGCCATGACCTACCCAGAAGAAACCATCAAGGCCTTAGCTGAATATGCTGGCAATCAAAGGATCTTGATAGCCGGACACCTACCATCAGTAGCTGAGGTAGCATCATTTTTATTAACAGAAGGTTCTAAGGCAACAATAGAATTTGAAAGGGGTGGTTGTTGTAGGATTGATGTTGAAGATCTTCCTACACACTCAGGCCACCTTAAATGGTATCTAACTCCGGAGCAATTAAATCTGATAGCCTCTTAAATTTGGAATGTCCGTTGACAGTTGTCCGTTGTCCGTTGGTAAGAATAATGACGAAATAAGAAAAAACCACAAACCCATAATTTAAAACAACGGACAACTAACAACATACAAATCGCTATACTAAATCCTTAACCAGGATGCGGAAATTAGCTGTTAATATAAGGGAAATTATTACTCCAAGAAATATCACAACTGTTCCTATTATAAAACCCGTCTCCAGTTGAAAGGCATCCATCATTATTCCTGCCAGAATAGGTCCCAACAACATTCCCAGGCTGTGTCCCATAGTCAGCAGACTCATGATAGAGCCCATGGAATGGCTTTCATTCCCTATAATCACTGTCATTGCCATAATAGATGGCATTGCAATTCCACCGCCGATTCCAAAAAATGTATTAGCCAAAAAGAGCCCCCAGAATGAGTGTACCATAACAAATGAAAAGATAGCCCCTCCTGTAACAAAACCACCTATCGCAAAGAGTATTCTTTTGCTGAACCTATCAGCCAGAAAACCCATCGGGGGCTGTAATAGACCTGTTATGAGTACTCCGACCATGAGCAGGATACCAATGAGTGAGCTTGATAGATTAAAGGCCGAGTCTGCAAAAAGAGGCAAGAATGCCCATACAATCCCTATACAGGTTGTATATGCCAGGCGAAAGATGAATAGCCCTCCTATATTCTTGTCCTTCATAAGGATTCTATAATTAAGAGGGGGCTTAACCCTTGAAGGAGGAGTTTCGTCCTCTGTTGGAGGGAGTAACATGAGGCAGAGCAGAAACCCTGCAAAACAAAAAAGCCCCATACTCAGGAAAGATATCTGGATGCCAAAGGTATCCTTCACCATACCCCCAATAACTGGCCCCACGCTCAACCCTCCGAAAAGGGACATATTAAATAGACCCATAACAAAGCCTTCTCTCCTTTTAGGAGTTATGTCTCCAACGTAGGCCAGGGCAACAGGCAAGATCATGGCTGAGGCAATACCCTGAAAAAAGCGAATCAGGATAAACAAATTCACACTTTTAGAAAATATATAGGCTATGGAAACAAGAAAATAGACCAGGAGTCCGGTTGTAATGAATGGCTTTCTTCCTTTCCTGTCTGAAGCCTTACCAAAGTAGGGTAGAAAAATAGTTCTTGAAAGTGAAAACGCCCCAAACATAAAGCCAATATATAAGCCTGTTGCGCCCAGCTCATGGGCATACACAGGCAGTAAGGGAACTACCAATCCCACGCCTATGGTAACAGAAAAAACAGCGAAAAATAGGGTAGCAAATAATTTTATATCCATTTGAAAGTGCCTAAAGTGAGCCTGCCCTGCCCGCCCTGGCGCGATTTCCTTGGCAAATATTGCAATTTCTATATTATTAATAAGGCCTGGCAATACAGCCTAATCCCGATTGTATCGGGACACGTCTGGGCCAGGGGTGCGACGTCATTTGAATATACACTTGCTCCTGATGCATCACCAATTCTGGTTTATCTTTGCTGAGGCTGCTATCACCAGGCCTGCCCGCCACCTGCCCGCCGTCTGGCAGGCGGGTCCGGCAGGCGGGTCTGGGCCAGGGCTAAAGTGCCTAAAATGCCTAAAGTTAAGTCATTTACCGAGCAAGCACTCAACTACTTTCATCCTTCCTTGTAGTGGAAAGGCGATGTGTGTTCACTTGAAAATTTTATGCCAACAAGCAAAATGTTTTGTTTATAGATACAGAATGTTTAATGATCAGGCAAGCATTTCCTCAAATCTATTCTCCTATACTTGGAGTCGCAGGCATTACTTTTGTCCCTGTTATACTTACCATATATGATAAACACCTCGTCCTTAAAACACCCTTTTGGTATTTGTAAAATATGATTATCTGGGATCAGTATGGTCTTTGTTGGATAGGTTTAGAGACTATAAAAATGGTTTGGAGAATTCCAAGGCAAAAGGGAGAAATATGGGTCAGGTAATGGAAATAAAGATTATGTGACTTAAGGTTTCGTTTTGGATAAGACATAATCTCGGGCCATCATAATCCTCACACCCATAATTGAGCGACCAAAATATTTTCCGAAATGGACCATGTCACCAGTAATCAGGTAATCGGCCTTGGCAGAAATAGCTGCCATGAGAACAGGCATGTCTTTAGATGGCAAATCTATAGGGCATACTACGCTTTGATCCGCTTCAATAACGATTTGCACATCTGATAGGCAGGCCTTGAGATTCTTTAATTGGTCAGATGTATTGAGGTTTCTTTCTGCCTCTTCAATGACATACCTGGATGCAAGTAGCACACAGTGTCTTTTCTTGGCAAGTTCCCATAAACGATCTAAACCGGGGCTTCCATAGGCCACAGAGAATAATATGTTTGCATCAAGAAAGACTCTGTCAGCAGTCATCTGTCTTCTGGTTTTTTATGGGGAATCGTTTCTGGATCAAGTCCCATATTGCGAACTTTTTTAACTGCCAGGGCATAATCTTCTGGTGTGATCGTGTTGTTTAAAATAAACTCCGCTTTACGTTCTGGCGTATATATCTCTACAGGAAGGGTCACAACAGGGCGCAAAAATACACCATCTGGAAGTGCTTCTACAATAAGCTGGGAGCCCTCATTAAAGCCATACTTTTTCCGAAGCGGTGCAGGAATGACAACCGTTCCCTTTTTACCAATTTTTGTAACGTCAACAGGCATTATTGATCACCTCCGAATTTCAGAATATCAGATATTCCTATTTTGTCAAGTGCATACTTCATAAAGCAAGCAAGTGAATATCAACTTACTGGTATCTCCGATGAATGATAAAAATAGCACATATGTTGGATCAAAATGTTAAAAAAAAGGGACCTTACCATTAAAAAAATAAGATCTTAATTTTTTTTCTTTTAGTATTTAATAAAGAAATGCAAGAAAAATATTGTACACTTTTCCCCTCTTTATCCCCTTCCCGCCAAACTTCCCCCTGATCTCATCAATGGCCTTATCCACTTTTCGGTCCTTGTCTGTTTTATCTCCATTCACAAAGAGAGAAATTTGAGACTCCTCGCTACTCACATCCAGGTTGGAGACAGCAACCCCTATGAGCCTTACCTTTTTCTTTAAAGGGTAATCGGTAAGCTGCTTGATCGCACAATCCGATATGATCTTTGTACTATCTGTTGCCTCGGCAATTGTATGGCTTTTAGTAAAAGCGGAGAAATCACTAAATTTTATCTTGATTGTTACAGTTTTCCCTTTTAGCTCTTCTTTTCTCAATCTCCAGGCAACTTTTTCAGCATGTTCTTTAACCATGTTTCTTAACTTACTAAGATCAACGGTGTCTGATGGCAAGGTTTCCTCTGAACTAATTGATTTTATCTCTCTGTCTGGAGTCACAGATTCGTTATCCCTTCCCTGTGAAATGTTATACAGCCTAAGGCCAAATTTTCCAAAGTTCTTCAAAAATTGTTCCTTGCTAAATCTCTTTAAATCCCCAACTGTTTTGACACCATAACGTCTTAGGTCTTCTAACGTCCTTTTCCCAACACCGGGGAGCTTTGCGACCGGCAATATGGATAAAAATTGATCCACCTCCGTGGCTGAAATTATCGTTAAACCATCAGGTTTGTTCATATCAGATGCAACCTTTGCCATAAACTTGTTTGGGGCAATACCTATTGAACACGTTAATCCTGTCTCCTTACCAACCCGTTCTTTTATTCGCCTTGCTATCTCCTCAGGGCATCCGAAAAGATTTTCCGTTCCCGTTATATCAAGATAGGCCTCATCGATAGAAACCTGTTCTACAAGGGGTGAAAAATCTTTTAACAGGCCCATTATTTTTCTGGAGACCTCTTTGTATCGTTCCATTTTTACAGGAAGAAAAACTCCTTGAGGGCACTTTTCCCTTGCCTTAAATAAAGGCATCGCAGAATGAATGCCAAACTTTCTGGCCTCATAACTTGCAGTGGAAACAACACTCCGCCGACTTATGCCGCCAACAATCACAGGCTTTCCTTTTAGAGATGAATCATCCAGCACCTCAATGGCGGCAAAAAAGGCATCCATATCAATATGTAGGATTGTTCTGGACAAGGTTTAGGAAATGTCCGTAGTTAGTTGTTAGTAGTCAGTTGCACTTGTATTTCTTAGCAACTTGTGCCTTGTCGCGAGTTGTGTGCAAAAAAATAGGAAGTGACAAAACCATACTTATAAAAAATACCCATGAATTTAATTGTTCTATTGTTATTTGCCTTAACTTTAGGCACTTATTCAGGCTTTATCATAATGAGAAAATTGCATAGTGAAGGTAGCCCTTCCCTGAGAGGAAGAGCGTAGGGCTGTTGAATAGCCAAACATCTTGGAAAGGGGTGCTATAGCCGCCAATATCTTGATTGTTCCTTTTGCTGTAATTTGCTCAATTCTACCACCCCTTTTATTCAAATCACTAATTACATCGCCTACAAATTCTTCAGGAACAATTATTTCGAGCTTCATAATAGGCTCCAGAAGCAAAGGAGAGGCAAGCTCACAGGCTTCTCTGTAGGCCATTGATGCAACAATCTTAAAGGCAAGTGGAGAAGACAATAGCTTTTTTACCTTGGCATCCAGAAGAGTCGTTTCCACATCAATTACTGGATACCCCATCAAAACCCCACTTTCTGATGCCTCCTTTATGCCTTCCTCTACAGAGTTGATAAACTCTTCAGTCATGAGGGTGTCTGACACTTTATTGACAAACCGACTCCCTTTTCCCCTTACCATAGGTGCAACCTCTGCTGTAATACCTGCAAAGTGCATTTCGCCGCCCCATTCTCTGTCGAAAACCGTCTCGATTTGTGCCTTTTTGCTTATAGTTTCTCTGTAGACAACCTGAGGTTTTCCGGTGTTTACAGCAAGAGAAAACTCCCTCTTTAGTCTTTGGGCTAAAACCTCGAGATGAAGCTCGCCCATACCAGAAATTATAACCTGGCCGGTATCCTCATCTACTGTAAATTTGAATGTGGGGTCTTCATCAGCGATTTTTGTAAGATTGTCTAATAGCCGTCCTTGATCCTTCAACTGTTTTGGTTCCACTGCCATGGATATTACCGGCTGATCAAACTCCATAGACTCAAATGCTATAGGATGATCTTTGTCACATAGAGTATCGCCAGTAGATGTCTCTTTTAAACCCATAACTGCAATAATATCACCACTTACGGCCTGATCTATCCTCTCTCTTTTGTTTGCATGCATCCTCATGATCCTGGCTACCCTTTCTATAATATTCTTTGTAGTATTATAGATTGTTGAGCCTTGTTTCATTATTCCGGAGTAGATCCTGAGATATGTCATTTTTCTTCCCTGATCCATTGCAACCTTAAAGGCCAGAGAAGAGAAAGATTCTTTTACTGTCACAGACCTCGTTTCGGATTCTTTTGTCTTCGGATTAATCCCTGTCACTGGTGGAACATCAAGAGGGGAAGGAAGATATCTAACGATTCCATCCAAAAGGGGCTGTATCCCTTTATTTCTCAATGCTGCCCCACAGTAAATGGGAACGAGTGCGAGCTTTATGGTAGCCTGTCTAATAGCCCTCTGAATTGACTGAATATCTATTTCTTCTTCAGATAGATACCTCTCCATTATGTCATCATCATTATCGGCTAACAACTCAATCATTTTTTCCCGGTGTCTGTGAGCCTCTTCTGCGTAGTCTTCCGGGATATCTGCTTCCTGAAAGGAGATTCCGAGATCATCATCGCTCCATTCAATGGCCTTCATACTAACTATATCGATCACACCCTTAAAATCTTCTTCCAGCCCCCATGGGATCTGAAGGATCAATGGAATAGCACCAAGTCTTTCTCTCATCATCCATATAGTGCCATCAAAATTTGCACCGAGCCTGTCAAGCTTATTGACAAAGGCTATCTTGGGAACACCATACCTATCCGCCTGATGCCATACCGTTTCAGACTGGGGTTCTACACCGCCTACTGCGCAAAATACTCCGATGGCCCCATCTAAAATCCTTAAGGATCTCTCAACCTCAATGGTAAAATCCACATGCCCTGGTGTGTCTATGATGTTTATGGTGTGATCAAGCCATTTGCAGGTAGTAACAGCAGATGTTATTGTTATGCCCCTCTCTTGTTCCTCAGGCATCCAGTCCATGATAGCCTCACCATCATGAACTTCTCCCATTTTATGAGACCGACCGGTATAAAAAAGGATTCGCTCTGTTATGGTAGTCTTTCCGGCATCTATATGGGCGATGATACCTATATTGCGTATATTCTTAAGTTGCTGCATTGACATAGGGAATAAATCTAAGTTATCTTCAAAACAGTGTCAAGTTAGTAGTGTTTTTTGGGCTTATTGAGTTAGTAGTGTTTGTTGTGTTTGCAAAAACCTTCATTTTGTTCACTTTTCGCTGTTTTCCGATGGACAATATTCAACTGACAAATACCGGGATGATATAGTGATTACAGGTAATAATCAAACCTTGATAGAGATCTTCAATCTCCTCCTTTCTTCCTTTGGCCCTCAGAACTGGTGGCCAGCAGAGACAGAGCTTGAGATGATGGTTGGTGCTATTTTGACCCAAAACACCAGTTGGAATAATGTGGAAAAGGCAATTCTGAATCTGAAAGAAAAAAATCTGTTGTCAATACAAGAGCTCAGCCAGATAACTGCATCCATTTTGGCTGAATACATCAGGCCTGCCGGATATTATAATCTTAAGGTCAAGCGTCTGAAAAATCTTATTAATTTTATTGTCGATAGATACAATGGTGACATAAAAACACTTTTCTCCCTTGATACCGAGACTATCAGGGAAGCGCTTTTAACGGTTAAAGGCATTGGATTGGAAACAGCGGATAGCATTGTCTTATATGCGGCTGGAAGGCCTATTTTTGTCGTTGACACCTATACACATAGAATATTAACACGGCATGGTCTTATTGAAGAAGAAGCGGGGTACAATGATTTACAGTCGTTTTTTATGGATAATCTTTCTCACGATGTTGAACTATTTAAAGAGTATCACGCCTTGATTGTAAAGACAGGAAAAGATTTTTGCAGGAGAAAACCACTCTGCTCTGAATGTCCGCTCGATAGTTTAAATAGGGTGCAACATGATTAAAACATACCTTAAAGCATTAAGGCTTCCATTTCTGGCAGGTTCAATAATACCATTAATTACTGCTGCTGCCTTTGCATTTCACAGGGGATCATTTTCCCTTCTCCCTTTAGTAATTGCCATCATCGGTGTCGGAGCACTCCACCTCGGTTCAAATCTTATAAATGACTACTATGATTCTAAAGGGAGTGACCCTATTAATATCAGGTTTACAGCATTCAGTGGTGGAAGCAGGGTAATTCAGGAAAATGAGCTACACCCCAATACTATCCTTGCCCTCTCTATTGTATTTTTTTCAATTGGGATAGCATGCGGTCTCTGGTTTACCCTTTGGGGCAGACCCTATGTTCTATTGATTGGACTTTCCGGTCTTTTAGCTGGTTGGGCATATTCTAGCCCACCCTTTAGCCTTATGTCTCATGGCTTAGGTGAGACCTTGATCTTTTTTGCCTTTGGCCCTTTAATCACCTTAGGCACCTATTATGTTATTACGAACAATCTTTCCTGGCCTGCATTTGTACTTGGAATCCCTAACGGATTCCTTATAATGGCCGTTATCTGGATAAATCAGTTTCCAGACTATCAGGCCGATAAAAAAGCCAATAAAAAAAACCTGGTGGTAAGACTTGGTCTCAGCAAGGCGCGCTATGTATATAGCCTGATGATGCTCCTTCCTTTCCTGGTCATTATTCTCCTCATCTATTCAATAGAGCTTCCTTTCCTCGTACTATTTTCATTAGGAGCCTTTTTCTTGGCCAGCAGGGCAATCCAAATACTGTGGAGAGAATACCTTTCCTTTCAAGCCATAATCCCAGCTCAGGCATTGACTATTCAAACACTCATTTGTATGGGCCTCCTTGTTTCAGGTTCACTCTTCATAAGTAAAATTATCGGTGTATAATATGTCTAAAAGGGGTTTAATCTTTACATTAGCGCTATTAATTATTATTCTTTTCTCATTCATGGCCCTTTACTTCGGGTATTTCTTGGTAAACCCTGCAGGCATTGATAAAAAAGAGACGATCTTTATAGTAAAAAAGGGGGCCGGACTCAGGACAGTTGCGAATGAACTCCGAAGAAAAAGGCTTATCAAAAGCAAAGATTTGTTTATTCTCTGTGCTATCCTGAAAGGAGGAACAAAAGATATAAAGGCAGGAGAATACAGCCTCAACCAGTCGATGTCCCCGGTAAGAATATTTAATATTCTGTCAACCGGTGCAATCAAGACCTACACGTTAACAATACCTGAAGGGCTTACCGCTAAACAAATAGCTGATTTATTGGCTACAAAGAACCTAGTTAACATACGTGAATTTATTTCCTTAGTTATGGATAAAACCCTTGCAGCCTCCTACAATATTGATGGAACAAACTTAGAGGGTTATCTTTTTCCTGACACCTATGTAATAAGCAGGGATACAGGCGCACGGGAATTAATTGACCTTATGATTAAGCGTTTCCAGAAAATCTTTTATGCCCTGATAAAAGATCAGGAATCCACCACAGGTAGACTGCTGCCAACAAAAGATATCGTCACTCTTGCCTCAATTGTTGAAAAAGAAGGTGGTCTTGCCGAGGAAAAGCCAATTATTGCATCAGTTTTTCTTAACCGACTTAAAAGGAGGATGAGGCTTGAAAGTGATCCAACGGTTATCTACGGCCTTAAAAATTTTGATGGAAACCTGAAAAAAAAGGATCTTCGCACCCCCGGTTCTTACAATACATATCTTAATTACGGGCTCCCTCCTGGACCTATTGCCAATCCTGGCAGAGAGTCCTTAATGGCAGTCGTACACCCGGCAGAGACAGATTACCTTTACTTTGTCGCCAAAAATGATGGAAGTCATCATTTCTCTGCTTCCCTATCAGAACATAATAAGGCGGTTTACCGGTATCAAAAGAGACGCCGTTCTATATCGAGCAGCAAAAAGAAATAACAATCTTTAAAAAAGGAGGATACAATGGAACACAATTCTAAAAAAGCATTAACAATCATTTCTCTTCTCATTTTATCTAGCATCTTTTTGATCTCAGGATGTTCAGAAGCAATCAAAACCCTTGATCAGGGAATAAAGGGGCCACAAATTATTGTTAATCCCGGCACTGTTCGCCTGGGTGTTGCTAAGATGAAGGGCACAAAGATTGTCTTCAGCGGTTCGGGTTTTGAGCCAGGTGATAGTATATTTATAAAACTCCTGAACGTCCCAGTTAATGGAAAAAAGGTTGATCTATCAGTAGCAGCTGCTGATGTAGAAAAAAATGGGACATTTAATGCTAAGGTAGGAATATTGACCAAGATTTCTGATTTCCTGAGGGCCAAACTTGGATCAAATGAAAAGATGGAAAACATCATAATTATAACAGGGCCACCAATGCCTGCCGGGGCATACACTGCTCGGGCAGTAAGTATGCTTTCAGATAAAAAGGCTGAATGCACCCTGAACATAAAGGGTCCCTCACTCATAGATAGATTAAAAGACTGGCTCGGGGTTAAGCTGGGAAAAATTGTTAAAAAATAAAAGGTATTAAACCTCAGTGCAAGCCCTGGACCCTATTTAACGAGGCAACCCCGCCGCAAGCGGACGGGGTATTAAAAACCTTAATAAAATTTGTTTCAACCCGCCTGTAGGGCTGAAAACTTTTTCTCTGCCAATGCCTGCCCTGTTAAATGCAAAGCCTATTTTACTGGGGTCGGCAGAGAAAAAAGTCTGTGTGAGCCTGCGGCTAATTATGTAAATCGATTGCCCTAAAATCTTATAACTACACACAGGAGAGAAGGATGAAGGTAAACAAGATAGATCATATATCCATTGCGGTAAAAAACCTGGATGAGGCTCGGAAAATTTGGGAACCCATTCTGGGAAAGCCAGGGCCCGATGATCCCTACGTGGATGAGTTAGAAAAAATCAGGGTGGCACGATATTGGTTGGGAGAAGTAGGCTTTGAGTTAATGGAATCAACCACTCCGGATGGGGATGTAGCCAAGTTTATCGAGAAAAGAGGCGAGGGTGTGATGCTCATTAGTTTTAATGTGGACAACACCCGAGAGGCCATGGATGAGTTGAAAGCCAAGGATTATCCCTTTATTGGAGGGGCCAGGCCCTTTAAGGATTGTGAATTCGCCTTTGTTCATCCAAAGGCAGTAAATGGCGTTCTCCTTGAATTGATCGATTACAAATGGGATGAGTTGAAAAAGTAGTTTGCCTGGCTGTGTATGTTTGTTCAGCTTAGTCAGCGAATATCTCCAATTCCTTTCTTATCTCTTTAATGAACCTCTCTCCCTCTTCGATATTAGTGATTATCCGAATCTCCATCCCTTGAAAAGCGCTCAAATCAGCACATGCAGTGCTGCACCCCTCTACCGCCACAATAAGCTCAACACCTTCACTTTCAGGTTTAACGAACACCACCTTCCCCTGTAAGCTTTCTTGTATATGCTTTACCAGCGCAACACGATCATATTCAGGATTGCAACCACCACAATACTTAAGGCCCACTTTCACCATCATATCCGCATTGCTATTCAATACCACAGAGTCTTTTCGCCGCCCTTTGTTTCTCTTGCATATTAACGCGACGGGAAATCATGATTCTTTGTGCCTGGGGGGAGCCTGCACCATGCATGGATTCTGTCAGATAATTTGTCGCTGCCGTTCCCAGTGTAAGGTTTTCAATCAGCCTTAGAATTCGCATCCGATATTCAGTGGAAATATCTGCCCTTCCTTTATAATACTTATCCATCCATTTCCCCACTGTGTCTGACTTGAAATCCTTTTCAGACGGCAGTGTTGCCAATAGCCCACCAGCTATATCCTGTGCAAGTCGGGCCATCTCATAGGGAAAACGGGTCACATTTTGCTTGTGTACATTGGCAAGTAAGGTATTCACATAGTATGTCCCGCTTGGCTCCTTATGCCCTTCCGATGCGCAGGCTATAGCGCCGCAGTAAAGGGTCTCATTCAGGTGGTTCATCTCGACAACCTTGTCTTTGATATGGGAGGCCTTTTCAACACCGTTATACTCTGCAGCTGTCTGGGCAGCGCCTATCAGGACATCTCCCACCCCTACCTTACATGCATAACTCTGCCGGTGATATGCGGCAAATTGCTCTACCAGTTGCCTTGAAAAATCATACTCTTTAAACATGAAAACCCTTCCCCAGGGAACAAAAACATTGTCGAAAATAACCAATGCCTCATGCCCCCCAAAAAACAGATTGCCCCTATCCATTGTTCCGCTCTCTAACTTTCTCGTATCACACGATTGACGCCCTATTATATATGTTATTCCTTCAGTATCGCTGGGCAATGCAAAAGAGATGGCATAATCCTTGTCTGGTTCTCTCAATGTGATGGTCGGCATAACGATAATTTCATGAGAGTTAACTGCTCCTGTCTGATGTGCCTTCGCCCCCCGGACTATGACCCCGTCTTGCTTTTCTTCTACCACGTGCATAAACATATCCGGATCTGCTTGCTTATGTGGCGGCAAAGATCTGTCCCCTTTTGTATCAGTCATTGCCCCACAGCATGTCAGGTCATTGTCTTGAACATATTCCAGATACTTTACAAAGCGCTTGTGGTATTCTGTTCCGTATTTTCTATCAATATCAAAGGTCGTCATATCTAATGCATTGAGGGAATCCATTCCCACACACCTCTGAAAGCAGCATCCTGTTTCACGACCCAACAACCTGCCCATCTTGCTTTTCTTCACCAGATCTTCGATACTCTGGTGGATATGTGTAAAGCGGTTAACCTTTTTACCCGTAATGTGGGAGGTGGCGGTCATAATATCTTCATGCTCCGGGCGGTGGGCCAGCTCATATGTCTTGGCAACTGCCTTCATGGATGGTCGAATAATAGGGTCATCAACCACGTTTTCTATGCGCTTTCCAAACATATAGACCACTAAATTCAAGCGCCTCAGGCTTTCTTCATATTGTTCTGCTGTCATCATATACATTGAAGATCTCCTTTTATTTTTTATACTTTTTTAGGAACCACGTTCCTGTTTTTCACCTACAGGGCACGCCAGCTCACAGCGCCGGCAGTATTTTACTAATTTTCCCGGTTCATCCTGTCCCTCAACCACTATTTTTTCGCTGTTTTTATCATCATTTTCCATCTGCACATTGCAAAGATGCCTGCTATACACACCGGTTCCAAAGGCTTTCTGCGGGCAGACACTTCGACACGGCATGCCGCACTCTTTGCAAGGATCAAAATCAATAGGGCCAGTACCGTGTAGCACGACATCCGTGAGCATAGCTCGAAGACGGATCCGAGGCCCATATTCCGGGGTCACTACCATATTATTCTTCCCTATACATCCCAGCCCGGCCATAACTGCAGCGTCTTTTAGAAAAATCCCCCCATGCTCAATGTGATACGGGAGTTTAGTGGTGTGTATTCCTTTTTCTTCCTCCAACCACTTTGAGAGTTTGGAATTGATAGACATAAGAATTCGATTGCCGTGCGTGCCCCCGGTATAACCATCCCTCCACCAGTCTAATTCTGGCTCTTTCT
>CAZSWT010000048.1:0-26580 GCA_964611035.1 uncultured Desulfobacteraceae bacterium | reverse complement strand
GATACCAGATATATATGCTGGATTTGAAACCAGTCATCCTGCTTTTCCACACGATCACGTTATTCAATCACCATCAATTCAAAGTATACGCTGAGATTTAGTTGAGATTTAGTTGACGCACCTACATATTCTGTGTATCCTCCCTCCAAACACTTAAAAGAGGAGGGATGAATAATGGACAATCTTAAGCTTTATATTCGCTAAGAACTTTCTACTGTAGAGTTAGCCAAGAAAGTCGGGGAACAAAGGGATTGTGTTTCAGATTTTAATCTAAAGGAGGTAGCTAAGATGAGAAAAGAAATGATAAAACCATTTGTCTGGGGTATCGTGGTTGGTGCGATTGTGTTGCTCATTGTTATTTTCTCCACAGGTTGGGTAGTAACAGGTAGCTCTGCCCAAGATAAAGCTGAGGAAATGGCTGAAAAGGCTGTTATAGACCAGCTGGCACCGATTTGTGTCGAGCAGTTTCTCAAAGATCCAAACATGGAAGAGCGATTCGAGCAGTTGAAAGCAAAAGACTCCTGGATAAGAGGTGATTATGTAAAAGAAATAGGTTGGGCGACAATGCCCGGCGCTGAATCGCCTGCTCGTGGAGTTGCCGATGAATGTGCCAGACGGCTTATGGAGCTCAAGCGGTAAGTACCCGTAAGTACGCCTTCTTCTCTCACTTCCGGGCACCAATTATAGTATAATCCCGGATGTTATGCCAACTGACCTAACCTGATTGAAGGAGAATGATAGATAATGAAGGGAAAGGATCAGAACGTATGGTTCCATGTACTGTTAAGAAGGATCTCCAGCCGGGCGATATCCTGATACCCAAGGAGAGAACCCGTATCAAGTCCTGTTTACAAAGATTCAGTCTCCACCTGCGCAATATGCGCTTGATCGGTGGTGATACAGTCATCACCGCTGCCTTATTGCCACTGTTAGGATTTTTCCTTCTTCACGGTTTACAGGACGTTCCCTGGCTCACCATTGCTGGCCTGTTCTTGGTCGGCCTACTGCTCACCGCTACCATCTTTGGACTGAACAACGTGACCGACGTCAAGATCGACGCTTGCGACCCGCTCAAGCAGACCAATGGCATCAATCCTATCGCACTGGGCCAAATGACGCAGAGGGAGGCGATAGTTCCCCCGCTGGGTTGTAGCCTGATGGCTCTGGGGCTGGCAGCCTGGCTATCGGTGATCCCCTGGGCATTTCTAACCTTGACCATCGGCGCCCTCTATTCGCTGCCACCGGTCCGGCTGAAAGAGCGTGCCGGCCTGGACCTGCTGGCCCACAGCCTGGTACCGCTTTCTATATTGTTAATGGGCATGGCAGCCGCCCAGGTAAATCACCCCCTGCGTGCGGCCGTGGGAGCGGCCTGGGTATGCCTGATCTCGGCCAAGAGCGATACCACCAATCTCATCCGGGACTACGAGTCGGACCGCGGACATAACATAGGGACGACTGCGGTTCGCTTGGGGATCCGGGCTGTCTGGTGGCTGCGGCTGGGCCTGGTCCTGGCGGCTGCCGGACTTCTCCTCTTTGCCGGCTGGTGGGGGGCTTTCAGCCTGCTCCCCGCTTTGCTGGTAGCGGCCATCGTTGCTCTGGAGATTCTGGCGATCTTTCGACCAGGCTATTACTTGCTAAAACAGCGATTGCTGTTAAGGATGAGCTATACTGCCGGTGGCGGCATCTTTGTTCTGTTAAGTGGTTAGGTGAGCTTAAAGTAGTGATGCCTGTTTGATTGAGGAAGTAGCACATGGCGCACATTGATGAAACGCTCCCCGTGCGCTACTTTGAAGCTTATTTAAGTTTAACAGATCGGAACTTCTCGGCTATCTGCTTTCGGTCTGCAATCATCCTATCATAGACCGATCTTCTCACCTCTTCTACATAATTTAGTCTCTTTATCTTAACATCTACCAGTTCTATGCCGAATTTGGCTAGTTTTGGCTCAATATGTTGTGGTGGACACTAAATCGTGGGATTGCAGTATACTGCTATTAGTCATAGCCCAGACCACCCATCAAAAACTTTCTAATACAGTTTCAAATCTTTGATCCAATCATATTTATTATCTAATCGGATACTTCATTGATCAGAAGATCCAAAAAACCATTTTTTATCAAAACCACCTAATTATCCGTTTTGACAATATATCCTGATCCCACCCCCTTTTTGTTCTAGTGATCACCAGCTTTCTCTATGGCCTTCCTACCTGTTTAAATTCTAAAAAACTTTATTTTAATTCCTAAAAAAATAATATATAATTAAACAAAAGAAAGGAGATCCGGGATAAAACCTGGAATCTCCTTTTTGCTATAAGGGGAGGATAAAAATGACATTACACAAAAATAATCACGAACACTGGACCACGGAAATTTTCAGACGATGGGGCAGACCGCTCTGGAGCTTAGCTCGAAGATTGGATTGTTCTTACGGTTACTTATCATCTGTACTATCTGGAGCTACTATTCCATCAGACAAGTTTAATCAACAACTGCGGATATGCTTTATCGGGTCAGCTCCAACATCGCAAATATAAATACTACCGCCACCCATTACAAAAAGATACCGATTGTCAAGATCATTTCAGCTATATTCAAGCACCATTTATTGAAAAGAAAACTTTTGAATGGATATTCGAAAACATCAGTAACAAACCAGCTTTTGATAAAGCAATTAAGGATAATTTACCTGATGAGAAATACATCCAGAACTTGAAAGATAAGATTGAATGGAATGAGTTGAAATTGAGAAAAGCGAATAACGATCTTGATAAGCTTGTCCAGAAAATTTTGGATGGGACAATAAGAGATGATACAGCTAAAGCAACTGAAGATAAAATCTATCAAGACAAAGAAGACACAGCGAAAAGGCTGGAACTGCTCAAAAATGAACTAAGCACTTTACCCGAAGTTAAAGATGTAAAAGAACATGCAGAAATGTTACGACAGTTTTTCTTGAAGAAATATGGCAAGGAGAGATCGTTAGCAAGATTCAAATCTAACAAGATGAACTATCAGGAAAAAGCAGGATTGATTCATTATCTTTTTTCTGGTAAAGATGCAAATGGTAGGAATTACGGAATCTATATCAAACGGATAGATAAGAAGAAATGGGACATTGAAATATATGCTTCCTTAGATTATATGAATGCTTTATGGAAAAGAATAATCCTAAATTGCCAAAAAATCCAGATACATTAGCTACAATTCTTGGTTATTCCTTCAACAATCAGGAATTAATCTTACAGGCCTTTAGGCACCCTTCTTACGTTTACGAGAAGGATGAATTAGGGATATCTGACAATCAAAGATTAGAGTTTCTCGGCGATGCAGTTATTAGCCTGGCTATTAGCCATCTACTTATGGAATCCTTTCCTGAAATAAAAGAAGGGGATCTATCTAAATATAGGGCTTCACTGGTAAGTGAAAGCGGTCTCTATCATATTGCCCATGAGTTACAATTAGGAGATTACCTTCTCCTGGGAAAGGGAGAAGAACAAACAAATGGCAGAAAGAAGGCCTCTATCATATCTGATGCGTTTGAGGCTCTTATTGGAGCAATTTATCTTGATGGTGGTTTTACAGAAGCCCTAAGGATAATAGCCCAACTTTTCAGCCCACTATTGAATAAGATCAATCTTGGCAAATCAATTAATGATTTCAAAACTGAGTTACAAGAGTACTCTCAAGATACCTTTCAATCGCCTCCAGACTACAGAGTTGAAAAAGAAACAGGCCCAGACCATGACAAGACCTTCTATATATCAGTATACTTGAAAGAAAATTTAATGGGAAGAGGGAAAGGTAAAAGCAAAAAGGAAGCGGAACAGAAAGCCGCAAAGGAGGCCTTGGCTTGTCTAAAAAAATAACAAAATATTTTATCATACCTATATTTCTTCCACACCAAGGCTGCCCACATAGATGTGTATTTTGCCAACAACAAACCATCACCAATTTCTCTGGAAAACAGCGTACACCAGATGAGATAAGAAATACAATTGAATTAGCAATAAGATCAAAGCAGTTTTCTGGCAAAAAACCAAAAGAGGTCGCCTTTTATGGGGGTACCTTTACATCTCTGCCGATTAGTTCTATGACAAAAATGCTTGGTGCAGTTAAACCTTACATAGAAAAAAACATCATACAATCAATCCGTCTTTCTACACGACCAGACTCTCTCAGTGAAGATAGTCTCAACATACTTGAGTCCTTTAATGTATCGACTGTGGAGCTTGGAGTTCAGTCCATGGACGATAGAGTCCTGCTCCTTTCCAATCGAGGACATACGTCACAAGATACCGTTAATGCGTTCAAAATACTTAAAAGAAGGGGATTTACTGTTGGAGCACAACTCATGCCTGGTCTGCCAGGAGATTCTAAAGAGATATTCATGGACACCATTGACAAAGTTATTGGCCTAAGACCTGATATGGCCAGGCTTTATCCGACACTCGTTATCAGGGGCACAAAGCTCGCTCAATGGTATCAACAAGGAAGATATACACCAATGGGACTTAAAGATACGATCAACCTTTGTAAAGAGGCCTGCATAAGATTGGAAAATGCCGGGATTCCTGTGATCAGGATCGGACTCATGTCTTCGCCGTCTCTCCTTGAAAAAGGGGAAATAATTGCCGGACCATGGCATCCATCCTTAGGATTTCTGGTTCGCTCTGCTATTCACCTTGAAAAAATAAGACCCTATCTCCCTGTAATGGGTGAGACAAAAAATATTTTGCTATATGTCCCTCAAAAGGAAATTCCCCTCCTTGTGGGTTACAAAAAGAGTGGAATGAGGCACATAGAGGCAATAACAGGATCTGTGATAAAAGATATTATACCTGATGATTCAATTCCCTATGGAGAGGTAGCAGTCAAGGTTTTATAATTGCTAATAGCTTCTATTGACGATAAATCGATTTAATTCTAAAAGGGATTCTTTTACTGGTGAGTGAGGAAAGAGACGGAGTTGAGTTTCAGCAAGGTTAGCATAAGATATGGCATCCTTACGGCATTTCTTAATAGCACCATTATCTTTTACGAGTCCTATTACTCTTGAATAATCTTTCTCTGAGGCCTTTCCATTTTTAAACAAATGCTCAAGCCTATCTCTTTCGCCTTCATCCAGGTAGGCAAGAGCATAAATTAAGGGAAGGGTAATCTTTCCCTCTTTTAGGTCATTACCAATGGGTTTACCAGATTTCTCAATAGTAGATGTATAGTCAAAGATATCATCTACAATCTGAAAGGCAATGCCAACATTGAGGCCAAAGTTTTTCAATGATTGAATATTTTCTTTCTTTGCCCCGGCCATTATACCGCCACTTGCACAGGCGGCTGATATAAGCGCAGCTGTTTTGGAAGTAATTATACCCGTATATTCCTTTTTTGTTATACTCCAGTTATGGGTGTTAATAAGTTCCAACATCTGGCCTTCTGTCATCCTGGTAGCGGTGTCTGCAAGAATCTTTAAAAATTCAACATGCTTTTGCTCAACCAGTATTCTGGAAGATCTGGAAAAGAGAAAATCACCCACTAAGACTGCTGTGGAGTTCCCCCAAATTTTATTTGCTGATGATTTACCCCTTCTGATGGAGGCATTATCAAGGACATCATCATGTAAAAGGCTTGCTGCGTGAAGACATTCAAAAATGGCGGAAATGGTATATATATCCTTTTCGTTATAGTTACAGAGTTGACAGGATAAAATAAAGAATAGTGACCTGAGCCTTTTACCTCCTCCAAGCAGGCTATACTTCCCTACCTCTCTTATCAAAGACACATCAGAGTCAAGGATTTTATCAAGTTCCTCGTTTATTTTGCTAAAGTAAGGGGCGAACTGATCTAAAAAGTTAGAGTCATCTTTCATGGTCTATTTTCTAATCTATTTTCTGTTTAACTTCTCATTGCTAACCTGCCGTCAAACATATATAAACTGTAAATAGTTGTCAAAGTAATTATACAAGTTATTATAATTCTTAGCGAAGCTCCGCCTCAAACCAACTAGTTGACAAAGTAAATATCACATTGCTTAAGGCGAGGCGATTTTGGTTCCGTCTACGATCCCAATTATCCTCTGCACAAGGGCCTCTACTTTATCCATAAATTTAGAGGGCAGATTAAATCATTTTTTCATATCTTTTTTTGTCATTGTTTATTAGGCACTACACAGGTTCAAAGTTTCCCGATAAAATCGGGGCTCAAGCCTGCCCTGGTGCGACGTAACGTGCGCTTTAAAACAGTCCTTCTGAACACTATGCCCAGGGATTCTATGAAAAGTACTGCTAAACCAGGTCTGGGCCAGGGGTTAGAAAACGATGAACATACCAACCTGCCATGCGAGACATGAAATATATGGAAAGAACAGACTATTGGGGATGTTTAGAGCATAGAATAAGAAACAAGTGGAAGTTAAGGCACAAGCGGGCAGGTCAATTACCTCAAGGAAGATGAAAAAAATGAGCCAACCGTGAACCCCTGGCCCAGACCTGATTGGGCAAGCTATTGTGCAACATAAATAGTTCCTCAGATACTACAGTGGCAACAGATTATAATAAACAATTCGCGCCAGGGCAGGCTTGAACGGTGAACCTGACAACCTCGATAGTTACGTTTATTATTGATATTACCGAGCATTTCATATACCTTCATATGAAAGTACCTAAAGTTAACTCCTTTACTACTCAACCACTTAACCATTTGACCACTTAACTACTTTCATCCTTCGTTGTGGCCGAAAGGCCATGAGTGTTCATAAGAAATGTTATTAGGGAAAAAGTTTATGCAAACTGAAATCCAGGCCTCAAAACTAAATGAAAAATTTCTCCCCTTTGCAAAAAAGATGATTGATGAGGGACTTCCTCCCCTCATTATCGATACCTTCAAGTTTTATTATGAAAAGCTTATAAAAGGAGAAAGGGGATTGATATCAAGGGAGGATATTGTTCCGATTGAAAAAGATGATATAGCCGATATGGAAACGTTAGGTGGGTTTTCCAAAGAAGGGCGCCTTGTAATTAAAGAAACAGTAATAATTAAGTTGAATGGTGGCCTCGGAACAAGTATGGGCCTATCAAAGGCCAAATCCCTCATTGAAGTAAAGAATGGATTAACTTTCCTTGATATTATTGCACAGCAGATTTTAAGCTATCGGAAGAAATATAAAGCAAACATCCCTCTTGTGCTTATGAATAGCTTTACAACAGATGAGGATAGTAAAAAATTTCTTAATAGATATCCGAATCTGGCCTCTGATATTCCCCTATCCTTTTTACAGCACAAGTTTCCAAAGGTTTTAAAAGAAAACCTAAGCCCTGGAGTCTGGGCTTTGGACCCAGGTTGTGAGTGGAATCCACCGGGCCATGGAGATATTTATTTTGCCTTGATCACATCTGGTATGCTAAATACGTTGCTTAGTAAAGGCTATAAGTACGCCTTTATATCCAACTCTGATAATCTTGGTGGAATAATGGATGAGGCAATACTTGGCTACCTTGCCTCACACAATTTCCCGTTTATGATTGAGGTTGCAGAAAAAACGGACGCAGACATCAAAGGTGGGCACTTGGCCCGCCTGAAGACCGGCGGACTCATACTCAGAGAGATAGCCCAATGTCCACAAGAAGAAATAAGAGAATTCCAGGATATAAACGTATACAGATACTTTAATACCAACAACATATGGGTTAATCTTCTATCTTTTAAAAAACAGCTTGATAAAACTAATAATAGCCTTGGGCTTCCTATGATTATTAATCCCAAAAGAATTGATCCAAAGGATGATTCCTCACCGGAGGTTTACCAGATTGAAACGGCTATGGGATCAGCTATCTCTGTTTTTAAAAAGGCTACAGCTATAAGAGTGCCAAGGGCAAGATTTTTCCCTGTCAAAAAGTGTCAGGATCTCCTTGCCCTCTGGTCTGATTGCTATGTGATGACTCAAGAGAGTAGAATTATCCAAAATCCTAAAAGAAAATTTGGAACTATAAAAATAGATCTGGATGATAGGTACTATAAAAAGGTTGACCAGTTAAAAGAAAGATTTCCCCATGGGACTCCTTCACTGATTGATTGCAAGTCCATTAGCATTAAGGGAAATGTTTACTTTGATAGGGGAATTGTTGTAAAAGGGGATGTGAATATTATCAGTCCTTCATCAAGGAAGGTTTGTGTCCCTCAAGGTATGGTAATTAGTAAAGATCTCATTTTTGATTAAATTTTAAATGAGGTAAACAATGCCAGAAGTTAACCCACAGGAGACTGAAAAAACAATTAAGGCTATCCAGGATATTGCTATTATCCTAAACGGTGCTGCTGAATTTGTATGTGAAGGACGGATGCTTAAGAGATTTTCAAGGAACATAGAGGAGAATCTCGAAAAATTAGAAAATAATATCGCACTCCTTAAGAAAAAATTTCCAGGGAAGTTTCCTGAAACACTGAAGCCAGATACCTCTATATCCAAAATTAGAGATCTCGCAATAAAACTTAAAGGAGATAATGCTGATATAGAGGCTAAATGTCGGTCAGGAGAACTGGGTAATGAATTAATTCTAAGAGCAACGGAGTTAAAAGGTGTTACGAAAGATATTCTAGATGCACTTAGGGGAAAGATCTCCAGATACACTATTTTTGATAAATTTGCTGGCTATGGAGGAAAAATAAAATCATTTCTTTTGGGTCTCTCTCCATTAATTTCAAATACAGGAAGGATTGTTCTTGCAGCAATTTTGGTTATTATTTTTTCTTTTGTTTATTTATCTTTTACCATGGAATCAGAAGATGTTGTTCTTAACAGTATAAAAAAGGATCTTTCTTATATAGAAAAACAAAGGGATATACTTGAAAAGCAAAGGCAGGAATATAACAAAATCAGAGAAAAGATCAAATCTTTTGACCAGGCTGAGATGGGCAGAGAGGATAAAATAGAATGGTTAAATCTATCCTTAAAGGAAAGAAAAAGCAGGGTGCTTATAGAACAAATTATGCTTTCTATAGAAACGAGAGAAAAAAAGATTGAAGAGAAAAATAAAAAGGTAGAAGAGATCCGGAAAAAATCTTTTTTCCAAAAACTATTAAGGAGATAGAATTGAAACTATCTCATATCATTAATTGGTGAAAATTGCTTTTCTTTCTTCCTGCTGCTAAAACTGTCCAATGTTTGGAATCTCTTTTCAACTGAACAACTACTGATTGACCAATTGCAGCATCGCTATAAGATACAGTTATAGATGCAGTTAATTGTATCTCTTCAGATGATAACTCTCCTGTTATCAGCACAGTAGGACCAGGAAATGACTCAACAGTCAACACAGTATCCCCAGCCTCTATAAATGAAGTAATCATTCCATTCTCTTTTTGATCTCGGCCTACCACGATTTTGGTTCTTTCATTAATCCTGAAATGCCTCCCCCATTTTAGAAGCTCTATATCTCGCCGCAAAAATTTTGGATCGCGGGAGAGTAAATCCTTTAGGCGGCGGGAAAACACTACCTCAGTCAACAAACACCCTCCTGCTGGAGCCGGATACTCTTTTATCCCAAATTTCTTGGCTAATTCTATCTGCGGCTTCCTGGAACGCCCTGAAAGCCCTAATAATTTTTCCCTTATTATCCAGCCTTTTTTTTCAGGAAGAGTTTCTGGTAGTCTTTTTGCCGAAAGGGGCCTGAGGATAAGATCCTTAAAACCCGAATCATGAGAAATAAGGGAAAGTGACCTTAAATTCTGCGACATAGGACGTTGCCCCAATACCTCACCGCTTATGATAAAGTCTGCTCCTTCCTCCTTCAGCATCTCGCCGGCTAATCTGAGCATAAATGTATGACAATCTATGCATGGGTTTAATCCTTTTCCATAACCATGTCGTGGGCTTAACACTATCGGAAGAAACCTATCTGTGATATCTATAACTTGAAGGGGAAGTCCGATATAGTGAGCAGACTGGACAGCCTTCTCGGATGAGAAAAAGGGGGTCTCAAAAAAGATTCCAATAACATCAACTCCTTGTTCCCCGATAACTTTAACAGACAATATGCTATCGAGGCCGCCAGAGAAGAGAGATAAAGCCTTCATTAAAAAACCTCATTAATAAACTTTGATTAGTTTATCAGGCAGAAAGCATGAATCAAGCAAAAAGATGGTTATTAATCAATGAATAAACCATTGTAATGATTGACGGATTTATTTTCCTTTGTTATCTAAATAGTGTATGAAATAAATCTTTAGGGGATAAATAATGAGGGTTTTCGGACCAGTTCCATCAAGACGATTGGGTTTTAGCCTTGGGATAAACAATATACCCCCCAAGGTTTGTACCTATTCCTGTATCTATTGCCAGATAGGTAAGACAATAACATTACAATGCGAAAGGCAGGCATTTTATGAGCCAGATGATTTAGCGAGGGAGATTAAAGAGAAGGTTAATGAATTAAAAAAAAGGGACACAAAAATAGATTATTTAACCTTCGTCCCTGATGGAGAACCCACCCTGGATATTAATCTTGGTAAAATTACTGAACTTATCAGGCCATTAAATATAAAAATCGCTGTTATTACTAACGGATCCCTCATAAATCAAAAAGATGTGAGAGAAAATTTAAAAAAGGCAGATTTAGTTTCATTAAAAGTAGATGCAGCGACCAAAAAAATATGGCGAAGAACTGACAGACCATATAAATCACTGGATCTTAATGCAATATTAGATGGAATGCTCGAATTTAAAGCTATATTTAAAGGTGAGATAATTACAGAGACTATGCTTCTTAAGGGAATGAACGATACATATGAAGAGGCTAAAAAAATAGCCGATTTCTTAAAATTACTAAAGCCGACAAAATCTTATATTTCCATTCCTACCAGACCAACAGCAGTAAAAGGAATATTGCCTGCCAGTGATGAAGCCCTTAATATAGCTTACCAAATCTTTACACAGAATGTAGACAATGTAGAGTATATAATAGGCTATGAAGGAAATGAGTTTGGTTTCAGTGGTAATGTCGAAGAAGATTTACTCGGTATTACCTCGGTTCATCCAATGAGAGAAGAGGCTGTAAGGGAATATTTAAAAAAGGCAGGGGCAGATTGGCAAGTAATAACTGATCTGATAAAAGGAGGCTCCTTAATAGAATTGGAGTATCAGGGGAAAAATTTTTACATGAGAAAACTGCCAGGCAGGGCCTGATTATCATTAAAACTGTAGGATAGATTAGATTAAGAAATTAAATCGTTTCAATAAATTATAAGGGAGTAAAGGGACCCGCCCGGTTTTTATCCAGGCGGGTTTGTTGCTTTAATCTGAGAGCCACCCGTAGATTGTCCTATATACAATGTCGTGAGATTTTTCTAAAACCAACCCGTGAGAGGCATTGCCAATCAACATGTATGCCTTTTTCTCGGCATTACAGGCTTTAAAGCCATTCATTGCGTCTTCTAAATCGACAAAAACTTCATATTCACCAAACATGAAAAGAATAGGACATTTAATCATAGGTACATATTTTGCGTGGCGAGCATCTCTGGCATCTATGAAAGGACCGGTAGGTATTTTGGGAGTTCGCTTCTCCACAATCTCAACAAATTTATTCAAAACTTTTTCATCATATTTATACCAAAGGCCTTTAGCTGACACAGGATTTGACGGAATGAAAGTTTTCCCTGTTTCGGCCATATGAGCCAATTTGGTAACCCCTTTTTTAACTTTTTTATTAACTGTTTTGTAGGGCAGCCCCATTAACACCATACGCTCTACTTCTTCCGGATAATTGGCAGCAAGTGATAGCGAAATTACAGTTCCAAAAGAGAGGCCAACCACATTAACCTTATCAACGTTTTCTTTGGCCTCAATGAAATCAGCAACCGCTTTCATATCCTTTCCACAGTTGTCTGCGTTCACGTCCAGCCCATTTGTTTTTGTACTTTTACCGTAACTCCTATGATCTACCGCATAGGTTACGAACCCTTTGGATACAAGATAATCCATAAGATTGTAACCTTCTATAGGCAAGTTATAAACCGTTGAACCACTTTTGACCCAAGGAATAAGAAGAACAACGTTTGTGGGTTTATACTGAGCAGGGGCCTTTCTTACAACATAAATATTGGGTCCCGCTGGACTTTTCACCATATATTCAGTTTGTACGGGTTTAGGTGCCTTGCGAACCTCTAAACCTGCACAGCTATAAAAAAGTGAAATAGATAAAATAAGTATTCCAATAATTACTAATATCCTTTTCATCTCTTTACCTCCAATCTGGTAATATGGTTTTTCCTCCCCTTACATATAAAAATCTCAGGACTCTCTCTTTCAGTATCCATTAGCCTTTTCTGTGTAAAAGTAATGCCTGCCTATTATTTAATTCTGAGGACCCTTTTTGGGTTTTTGCTGCAAATAAGTTCCCTTGCCCACCTTTAATCATAATCATGTTTTTTTGGCCCCAGTCCTTTTATAAGACTGGGGCCTTCAGCAAAGATTATCAGAATTCAACTGTATCGCCATTTCCAATATAAAGATCACTCTGGGATCCGAACCGTGCTGTCCCCCTGACTACCGGGTAGCCGAGGTCAATCATCTTCTGAACCGCAGCCGCGCCTGTACAGTGATTACAGGCAACCTTCTTAAAATTAAATTTACTCATCTCCTTTACGATAAATTCTCTATCTTCATCAATAGGTCCAAAACCGGCGACACAAACCATCCACTTATCTATCTACCGAGGGCTTCGTCAACAGTGACGACTTTTACCCTATAGCCCGGCCAGACTTTTGTAAACATAATCTCACACTCTTCATCAGTGTACCCTGCCATAGCATCGCGAAGGGCAATAATATTGTAGTCTCTATCCACTGCCCCGACAATGGTACAATTTACACATTTACTGCAGGTCACACCAGTAATAAGCAATGTATCTATATCTCGCACACGCAATAGGGATTCCAACTCGGTGCCGTAGAATGAGTTAAACCTTCTTTTGATTACTTCTACTTGCCCTGGTCTTACTTCCAGCCCTTTAGCAGGCTCAGCCCCCTCAGTATGTTCAATAAAAAAAGGGCCTTTCTGACGCATGGTTGGGCCCATAAATCCCCGATTGGGTAGCCCTTCATAGCTTGGTCGAAACTCTATCCAAATACGAACGACTAAGATGCCTTTTTTATCACAAAGATCCATAGCTCTAGCTATGTTTTCTATAGTATTATGCTTCTTTACATACTTCCATGTACCTGCTTTATGGAATGCTCGACCTTCATCCATCATGTCCTTGGCAACATCAATAACTAACAAAGCTGTCTTCTTAGAATCTATTTTGAGCGGATTATCCCCAGCCAGAGCAAGACCGCCTGTTCCTAAGGCAAACACTATAACAAACCCGAGAACGAGTAATCTTTTCATGCCAATAATTACTAATCTCCTTTTCATCTCTTTTACCCTCCTTTCTCGAAACCATTCAGGTTATACTATTGTCTTTTCCTCCCGCCAATGACTACTGTTTTAACAAAATCCCTCCTGCTGATATCTTTCATTATAACCCCCTGTTTTAAGGTTGATAAAATTTCCGACCCACACAAAGTCAACCAGACAAACCATCTAAAAAATGCATCACCTCCTTTCTAAGAGTTTTGCCTGATTATCTCTGCAACGCAGGTAAAATTGCCACCAAACAGGACTCGCTTAAATCTCAGGTTCTATTACCTTTTGTTGAAAATGAAAGTAGGCACAATCCTCGCACGAATAGCCACAGTAGATTTTTTTATGCCCGACCTCCATCCTTAGGGTATAGCAATTGATAGATTTAGTTTTATACACGAGACAATCCTCACAGTTTCGCTCAGGGAGGACATGATCGTTCATTTTATTTTTGTAGAATTCCCAACAGAATGTTGGCAGGTTCGCAATACCTGTCAGGGTTTTTAGGTCAATGCCTATTCCCTCAGGTGCTGGAAAGGGGATGTTATTACTCTTCAGAAATAAGGATAGGTCTTTTGGTAGTACTCGCCAATGTCCAGAGGTTCCAACCCGATATCCCTTAATTTCCCCTTTTTCTAACCATCGTTTAACAGTTTCCCTCGAATGGTGGCAAATTTGGGCGATGTCGGATGTGGTAAATGCCCTTTTTTTCATATTTGTTTGTTTTGTGTCTTTTGTTTAAATTACCATGATATGATAAAATTAATTTGTCAAGATTTTTTCTAATCAGAAGCATTAATAGGCATGAGATTGTATCTAACGCCCAAATTTCGATAAAAAAGGCCCTCTTAATCCATCCTCTGTTTTGAAATCAAGGCTAATAAATTCCCATGAAGTATTAAGGCTTTATGAGGAGTAATGCGTAATTGGTGGGATTTGAGAATCTGCCTCTGGCCCAGAGGGGCCTATGACCCGGAGGGAGTAATCTATGTATACATTTGATGCATTGGAGTTGGGAGAGGAGTATCTTTTTTATTAAATATCTAACATGATATGATTATTCCTATTTCGTAAAATCAGCAACCATATCCACAATCTTGCTAAAACTCTTTGTATAGGGCATATCCTCTTTATCCATCCATGCTACACTACCTATATCGCCCTCAATTACAATTTCAGGCTCTAATGGCAGACTACCCAGTAATGTCAGGCCTGCCTTTTTGGCAGTTATCATTCCACCATCTGTCTTAAAGAGATCAATGGTTTTCCCACAGTAAGGACAGGTTAAGCCACTCATATTTTCAATTAACCCAATGATATTCATATTGACCTGATGGCAGAAATTGATTGACTTTCGCACATCGGAAAGGGAGATCTCCTGTGGTGTGGTTACAATAAGTGCCTTGGTGTCTGGAATGGTCTGGGCAATGGTTAATGGTTCATCCCCTGTGCCAGGAGGACAGTCAATAATAAGGTAGTCCGAACTGCTCCAGGCAATGTCATTGATAAACTGCTTAATAACCCCTATCTTTAACGGTCCTTGCCAGATCGTTGCGGTATCCTTGTCTCCAAGCAGAGCCTCTATAGACATAACCTGCATGTTTGGGAGATAGCTTAGGGGAATCCCTTTTTTGAGCCCGGGAGAGGAAACTATTTCCCCCTTGAGGCCAAGCAGCCTGGGTATACTCGGACCGTGTAGGTCCACATCCATGAGTCCTACCTGGAAGCCTTTTTTGGCAAGTCCAACTGCAAGATAGGCAGCAACAGTGCTTTTCCCAACACCGCCTTTTCCACTCATTACCAATATCTTGTTTTTAAATTCTTTAAGTTTTTCTTTTATCTCTTGATCCTGGACCTTCATCATGGCCTTTTTGTCTTTCATTTGTTCGTCTTGTTGCATTGTGTGTTTTCTCCTTTTTACTTTCCTGACAACGGGCAACTTACAGTAAGTTATTTTTCTTCCAGATCCTTGATACGGGAGAGAATCGAATTAAGTTGATCCCGCAAGGCCTTTGCATCCGACTTGAGCGCTCCAAGGTCTTGATCAGGGGATGAGGGAGGTGGCGCTTGAGGTGGGGCATATCCTCCTTGCATACCCATGCCTTGGCCCATTCCTCTGCCCATGCCCTGGCCCATTCCTCTCCCCATGCCCATGCCTCTTCCCATTCCTTGGCCCATACCCATACCTCCGCCAGGATAAGAACCTTGACCACCGCCCATGCCGAAGTGATCTGGGACACTTGCTTGATTTGTGGGTGATAGCTCACCTTTCTTGTATCTCTCAATCGCCTCTCTCACTGGACCACTTACGCCAACAATTACATCGAGACCAGCGGCATTCAGGGTTCTACTCGCATTGGGGCCAACATTTCCAGTGATAAGTATCTTAGCCCCTGTGGAAGCGATAAATTGACCTGACTGAATGCCTGCGCCTCCGCCCAGGGACATACTTTCATTTTCAATCGCCTCAAAGGTCATATCATCTGGGTTGACAATGATAAAATATGCACACCTGCCAAACCGTGGATCTATCTCTGAGTCAAGATCTGTTCCTATTGAACTCACCGCTATTTTCATAGATTATGTCTCCTTTTTTTAAAAATTATCACAGACAAATAACAAAAAATATATCCTTTTTGCAGTTTTGATTTTTATAATGTTCTATATTTAAAACATATAGTAACTTTTTTTAAAAGAGTTTCTATGGGCGTTTCATGTTAAAATATTCAAAGATATTTTTAGCTATTGCATGACTGATTCCTGGGATTTTCTCCAGGTTTGGAACTTTTGCCTTGGTTATGGATTGAAGATCTCCTAGATATTTGAGCAATACCTTTTTTCTTTTTTCTCCTATGCCATGAATCATGTCTAACTCAGATTCTGTTAACTGTTTCTTTCTCCTTTTTCGATGATAACTTATAGCTCGCCTGTGTGTCTCATCCCTGATGCGCATAAGCAGAGAGAGGACTGGATGATTTCGGTTAAGGATAAGGGGGTTTTTCCTGTTTGGTAAATATATCTTGTCTGTGGCCCCTGGTTGTCCTTTATCAGCCTTTGCGATAGATATAGTCTCTGGTGCGTGCACAAGGCCAGATGCATCTATATTTTTCAGCACTACAGAGAGATGCCCCTTCCCTCCATCTATCACAAATAGGTCAGGTGGTGTGCCCTTTTTCAGCCTTCTTTTAACTACCTCTGCCATCATGGAATAATCGTCTATTCCCTTTACCTCTTTTATCCTGTAATTACGATACGCAGACTTTCGAGGTAGGCCTTCAACAAAGGTTACTAAAGAAGCGACAGCGAGATCACCTTTCAGATTGGATATATCTATTCCTTCTATGTGGTTAGGCCTTCGTTTAAGTTTAAGCACGAATCTTGCTTCGTCAAGGGTGGCAGAGTGGTTAATTTCTTGCCGTTTTAGAAGGATATTTTTCGCATTTATCATGGCTATATTGACAAGTTTTTTCTTATCTCCCCTTACGGGAACAGAGATAGAAATTTTTTTTCCAGCCTTCCCAGTCAGCCATGCAGAGAGTAAATGCTTATCATTTATTGCATCAGATAGAATGATATCAGGAGGGATAAATTCCTTATCTCTGAAGTATTGTTTCAGAAAGGCCTCGAGTACTTCGCCTGGATTTTCCCATTGATAATGGATGACATAATTTTTACTTCCAACCATATAACCACTGCGCACCAAGAGGATTACAACCCCTGCTTCGTTACCATGGCACGATAGTCCTATAATATCTTGATCCTTCATTCCTGCGGATACCATAGTTTGACGTTCCACTGTTTTTTCAACAGCCCTGATTTGATCTCTTATCCTGGCAGACTTTTCAAAATTAAGTTCCTTTGCGGCCTTCTGCATTATTTTCCTTAATTTTGATATCAATTCTTTGCTGCGCCCTTCTAAAAATAACTTGACCTGATCCACTATCTCTTGATAATCCTCTACTCTTACATCAAAGCAACATGGCGCCAGACATCTACCTAATTGATAATTTAGACATGGTCTTGATCTTTTAGGGATTCCCTTTGTGGTGCATTTTCGTAAAGGAAAAATAGGTCCTATCAGGCGTAGGGTAGAACGTACTGCTGAAGCGGATGTAAAAGGACCGAAATAGAGAGCTCCATCATTTTTCATCCTTCGTACAATAATCAAGCGAGGATACCTGTTATTGATATCCAGCTTAAGGAGGGGATAATTAGCATCATCCTTTAACATTACATTATATTTGGGTCGATACTTCTTTATAAGATTTCCTTCGAGTATCAATGCCTCTTTTTCTGTTGCGGTTTCAATATGGTCTATCTTGTGGGCACCCTTAAGAAGGAGAGATAATTTATAGGGCTGATTACTGCCCTTGCTGAAGTAGGAATAGATACGTTTATTCAAGTTTTTGGCCTTGCCAATATAAAGTATTTTCCCCGATTTATCCTTAAAGAGATAAACCCCTGATCCTTGAGGAATATTTTTTGGGATATCACTACTCAGCATTGTTAACTCTCATCATTGAACAGCTAAATCATTGAGTGGTAAAATTTTGAGTGGCCTGGCTTTTTGCTCGCCAACTACTCGATGATTTAAGCAAGAAGGTTGATTTTACTACAACCATCGGTCTATCATTATTAGTATATACATTATGTTATAGTATAATCCTTAAAAGTATATGTAACAAAAGATATTTTATTTCTATTTATTTGAAAAATTGTAACTGTTCAGGTAGCCACCAAGGCACCAAGACACAAAGGGCATTAAATGGTCAATGAAAAACTATCAATTATCAACTTTAAATTGTTAATCTTAGTGCCTTTGTGTCTTAGTGGCTGAGTTACAAAAAATTAATTAAAAGTAGATGGTGGGTGTTGTCTACTACGGAATTAAACCAATAAAAAAATAGCAGGAGATTGAAAGATGATCTTAAAACCTGAGAAGATAGATAACATAAGACCTGAACAATATCGTACTATTATCAAAAGATCCAGTGAAGACATTGACTCGATCTATGAAGAGGTAAGGAAGATTGTGCTGGATGTCAGGGATAATAGCGATCAGGTATCTCTCGATCATTACAAAAAATATAAACATGATCTTACTTTAAAGGATCTGGAGGTAAAAAAGGAAGAGGTTGAAGAGGCCTACAGAAATGTTGATTCAAAGGTAATTGATGCCCTAAAGTTTGCCTCAGAAAATATAGTTAAATTCCATCGTGCCCAGATTGAGAAAGAGATGTGGATGATTGACATTGCCGATGGCATTTTAGCTGGACGGATGATCACACCATTAGAAAGAGTTGGCGTATACATACCTGGTAGAAGAGCCGCGTACCCAAGTTCTATCTTGATGACAATTTTACCTGCAAAAGTAGCCGGCGTTAAGGAAATTGTTGCCTGCACCCCTCCAGATAAGGGTATGATCATAAATCCCTCCACACTTGTGGCTGCAGATATAGCAGGCTCAGCAAAAATTTTTAAGGTCGGTGGACCGTGGGGAATTGCCTCAATGGCCTACGGTACCACAACTATTCCTAAAGTAGATAAAATAGTTGGCCCTGGTAACAAATATGTTACTGCTGCAAAGATTATGGTATTTGGGCAGGTGGGTATAGACTCCCCTGCTGGACCAAGTGAAGGGATGATTCTTGCTGACAAAACAGGAAATGCAGATTTCATTACGATAGATTTATTATCCCAGTCAGAGCATGATCCAGATGCCGCATCCATCCTTGTGACAACTTCAGATGAACTTGCATTGAAGGTCTCAGATAAAATAAACAAAGAACTGCCCAAACTACCTCGGAAGGAAATCATTACCTCATCGCTTTCCAAACATTCCTATATCCTGATCGCACGGGATATAGGGCAGGCCATTGATTTTGTCAATGAGTATGCTCCAGAGCATCTGGAGATAATGACTGAAGAGCCTTTTGTTACCCTAAGGAAAATTAAAAATGCAGGATCTATATTTATGGGGCCGTTTTCCCCTATTCCTGTAGGTGATTATGCCTCTGGCACAAATCATGTTTTGCCCACAGGTCAGACAGCGCGGATGTTTTCAGGTTTATCTGTAGACGATTTTATAAAGAAACCAACCTTCCAGTATCTTAGCAAGGATGGACTTGCATCTCTAAAAGATACGGTAGTTACCTTAGCTGAAGCAGAAGGTCTTCCTATTCACGCAAGAACAATCTTAGAGAGATTTAAATAGTTGAAAGTTGAAAGTGCTAACATTGAAAGATATGGGTATGAGTGACAATAATAATTCGCGAAAGAGCTTGAAGAATGGGCGAGAAGGTTTGCTGCAGAAATCATGCATTTGTCTTCGAGAATGCCGAATACTTCTGAAGAAATTGTAATTTGCAAATTATTAAATCCAGTACTTTGTTTGGCTCTAATTTTAAGGCATTCCCTATGTTTAAACTTTAGACATTTTAGGCACTTATAACTTTAAGTACTTTTTTTATTGAATTATGGCTGTTCATGTAATAAATGGATAGATCATTTTAGATAATTGTAAAAAAATTTAAGGAGGTAGGAAATGGCTATTATTAAAGGTTATGACATGCCTGATGAGCTTTATTATCATGAAGAGCACAGTTGGGCGAGAGTGGAAGATAACAGAGTTACCGTAGGCATGAATGATATGTTTCAAAAGGAGGCAGGTGATATAGTATTTGTGGACGTCCCTGAGGAGGAAGATGAGGTTGAGCAGGGAGAGGTTTGCGGTAAGATTCAATCAAGGAAGTGGATTGGTAAACTCTGTGCGCCAGTCTCAGGAGAGATCGTTGAGATTAATGAGGAATTAGAGGATGATACCAGCCTTATAAATCAGGATCCCTACGGAAAGGGATGGATTTTGGTTATCGAGGCGACAGATTTGGAAAACGAGCTAACCAATCTTATGCATGGGGATTCCATCCTTCCTTTTATAGATCAAGAGATACAACGTACTGAGGAAGAAAGAGCAAACGCGTAATGTATTCATGGAGGCTCTTTAAAGATACCATAAATCCTGTTTCAACAGCTTTGGGACTATCTATTGACGATACACTCCCCCTATCTTTATCCCGGCATGGTTCTCCACCAATACTTCACCTTTATATATTTAAACCCTCGGCTATTGTTGGCAAATACCAGGATATAGAGGCCGCTTTAAGGCTTGATAGGTGCAGTAATAGGGGAGTTGAATATAACCGCAGAAACACCGGCGGAGGTACAGTGATAATGGGCCCAAAGGTGGTCGCTCTTGGCCTAAGTATTGATATCGACCAACCTGGTTTAAAAAAAGGAATCGGAGGCATATTTGAATCCCTGAGCACTGTCTTGATAAAGGCACTGGAGGATCTGGGGGTTGATGCCGGGTTCAGGCCCAAGAATGACCTCGAGATAGAGGGAAAAAAAATAGCAGGCCTCTCTGCAGCACTCGAGACAGAAAAGGCGATTTTATTCCATGCAAGTATGCTGGTTGACTTCGATATACCATTGATGCTGGATATTATGCATCAACCACCTTTAAAGCTGTACGATAAGGGCTATAGCTGTTTCAGTCAGAGGATAACTACTATTACGGAGCAATTAGGTCACGATGTCGATATGGAGCGTGTTGTGCAGGCTATAGAAAACGCCTTCAGCCAGAAATTTGGTGTCACCTTTGAAAAGGATGAACCTGACCTATGGGAGGAAAAAAACATAGAAGATTTTATCAATACAAGGTATACGAACCCCGCTTGGATCTTTTCTCACAAACATCCCAGATCAAAGATGGGCATAGGTGAGTTCAAAACACCAGGAGGTCTTTTGGAGATATACCTATCTCTTGCAGGGAGCACTATTGAACATATTATTATCACAGGGGACTTTTTTTCCACCACCAAAGATATAAATCTTCTGGAATCATCCCTAAAATGGACATCAGCAAAAAGAGAAAAGATAGAGGAGCACCTCTCTGAGGCCTGGAGAGAGGATATGATCTATGGTGTTAATGTCTCAACCTTGACAGAGGCAATTGTAAAGGCCAAGGAAAATTTGGTAAATATTTAATAACACCTAAAGATATTAGCTTAGGCCATAATCAAACGGTTTAAATGTTTAACTTTTAACGTTAGTTCACTATAGTTCACTTGGTTAGGTAACAAAAAGATGGTTAAAAAGGGAAAAAAACAGAGCCCTGATTATGCACGGATAAGCAGTGCAACAGCTATGTCCCTCGGGCTTAGTAAAGGTCGCTTTTATAGAGGGGCAAAAAATAGATGCGCTAATCTTCTTGTTCATTACCCTGAGGGATGTGCAGCCAATTGTGCATACTGCGGTCTTGCGAAAAGAAGGACAGGTGACTATGACCAGAAAACATTCATTATGGTCCAATGGCCATTGTTTTCCATGGATGCTATCATTGTGGCCATCAACGATGGCCCTAAATATGTAAGACGGACATGCATTTCCATGATCACCAACGGTAGATGTCGAAGAGATACCATTGCTATGACCCAGCGGCTAAAAAAGGAGACGAGGATTCCGATCTCTATTCTTATAAGCCCAACAGTCTTAAAGATAGATGATCTTAAAGCAATGAAGGAAAGTGGGGCGGATATGATTGGTGTAGCTATTGATCTGGCTACTCCAGAGCTTTTTGATCTTTACAGGGGGAAAGGAGTATCAGGACCTCATACGTGGGAGAGATACTGGCAAACCGTTGTGGATGGTATTGAGATATTTGGTATGAGAAATGTTGGAATCCATCTCATGGTGGGCATGGGTGAGACTGAACAGGAGATGGTTTCCATTATGGGAAGAGCATGGAATTTAGGGGCTGTAAACCATCTCTTTTCTTTTTTTGCTGAACCGGGTTCCAAATTAGAGGACAGAAAACAGCCACCCTGGCCATCCTATCTTAGGATACAGCTTGCATGTTATCTATTAGAAGAAAAGTCAATAAAGGGATCTCACATGATTTTTGATAAGGATGGGCATATCATAGACTTTGGCCTGCCAAAAGATGACATATGGGAAATCATTAATTTAGGGAGCCCTTTTATGACCGGTGGTTGCCTTGACGAGGATGGAAAGGTTGCCTGTAACAGACCTTTTGGTAATTGTCTGCCAGGTGAAAAACAATGGAATTACCCTTACCTACCTAATGAAGAGGAAATAGACCTAATTCAAAAACACATATTTGCCTTAAGTCCGGATTAATAAACCTTAGGCTTATTAACCTTTCCTGCTATATAATTTTTTTGACACGGCACGCCAATAATGTTACTAAATGAGCGTGAACATAGTATTGTGGGCCGTTAGCTCAGACCGGTAGAGCAGCGGACTTTTAATCCGTTGGTCGGGAGTTCGATTCTCCCACGGCCCACTTTCCGCTTTTTTTGCGTCCCCATCGTCTAGCCAGGTCCAGGACATCGGCCTTTCACGCCGACAGCACCGGTTCAAATCCGGTTGGGGACGCCAAGTGCATTTAAGAAATTAGCTCAAATCTTGTTGCTTTTTTTACTGAAATGAAATTGTAGGTCCAAGACATTCCGTTATCAAGCGGGACGACATCCCGATTCATCGGGATTGGGGACGCCAACTCCAAACAGAAAATAAGGTATCATATCTATCTCTTTTTGATTAGAAAGCTTATTCGCCCAGACTTTCCCTGTAACATTCAAATGAGTCAAAAGCAGACGCGATCCCTTTTTCTTCTAAGGTGCTAACGCCTACTGAGGTTCTAAGGTTAAAATCTTCCCTTTTTTGCAAAGGGTAAAATGTCTTCCAGTGATATGCAGTCAATCCATAGTTAACTACCCAGTCTCTAAGCGTAACATCGTTTATTCCGCATATTTGCTTTAACTCATTGCCATATATCGATCTTGGTAATATGCTTTGTTTGCCTTTTCCCATTTCTCCACTCCAGCAATGGCCGGGACGTTTTTGAAGGGAGGGGCAGCCGGGAACTGCCTTTTCGATACCGGTGAGCTATCCCTCCAAAGCCATTTATTTATAATACTTCAAAAATTCTTCTGTCGTTAAATTTGCCTTTTTTATCTGGTCTAATAGTAACCCCTTCTTTATTGGTTTTCCTTTATGAACTGGGATTGAGAGGATGTTGGGATTTCCTTCTTTAATTAGTTTAACATGGCTTCCTTTTTGCCCCCATACAGTCCACCCAGCTCTTTCAAAGGCTTTTACAACCTTTTCAGGTTTTAGGTTATGAATGCTACCCATTTATGCAGAAGCCTTTTTATTTCTCTTCTTTTCTGCTAATACTTCAAGATGACCATTGATAGCATCTTTTATCATCTCTAAGGCTTCCTCTATTGTATCTCCTTGAGAGGCGCAGCCTGGAAGCGTTGGACATTCTATCCAAAAACCTCCATCTTCAAGATCGTGATGTAAGATAACCTCATAAGATTCTGTCATAACTTTAACCTTGTATTTTCTTTCCTTGCTTATTTTTTTTATTTCTCCTTTTATTTCTTCGATAATTTCACCTATAGCAATAGACATCACTATTTGACCCTTTGAGAGAGTATCAAGAATAACTTCTTTATTCTCTGTCAACGCAAAGATAGTTTCCCCATCTGTTATCAACCTCTTTTCTACCAAAGGTTTGTCTACCTCTGGAAAGGTTTTTTTAAGATAATTTATACTCTTTCTTATTTTTTGAACGCTTAATCCCTTGTCCTTCAGAGTTTTTGCAACTTTTAATTGAACCAGATCAGTAAAAGAGTATAACCTTACAGAACCATATCCAGAAGCCTCGCTGATAGAGGGCTTAATGAAGTGAATCCTATCCCAATAGTCAATCTGTCTTTGAGTAATCCCTGTAATATTACAAACTGTTTTAGTGTTGAAAGCCATGATATTACCTCTTTTGAATTTATAATTACATTAATGTATTAATAAAAGAATAAAATAATATTGTCAAGAAAATATTTTAAGATAGACATTGCCATATATTTCCTAACTATACTCTAAGGGGACGGGGGGACCTAGAATCAACTTGAAATTTTTTAATGAATAGCTTAGTAAAAAAGAGTTATTGTTTGAACTTGCCCTGAGCGAAGTCGAAGGGAATCCGGTTAGGGACGCCATTTTTTCTTTTCAGGGTTAGCTTTTTTAGCGAGCCCTTCCCTGTTAGCCCATGATAAGTCCGTCACTTGCGCAGGACAACATCCCGATTGATCTGGATTGGGGACGCCAACTCCAAACAGAAAACAAGGTATCATATCTATCTCTTTTTGATTAGAAAGCTTATTCGCCCAGACTTTCCCTGTAACATTCAAATGAGTCAAAAGCAGACGCGACCACTTTTTAGAACCAAGGTAAACCATTCCATAAACACACCACTCTTATTTTCTTGGACATATTAAGATTCGGCCACGACATCATATGAGTGAACATAATTGACAGGTAGCCGTAATTTCATTGTACTCCTCCCTTCAAACATGGCAAAGCATACTAGACGATAACAACTAAAAGGCCATTATAGGAAGATACTTCATTTATACGAGAAAAATATGTGTCGCAATACCACGCTAAGCAGCTTTCATTTTATATCAGTAGCTCTTTCAAAAAGCTCCATCAATTCAGGGGAAGGAAGAAGCTTTTTTTACCGTATCATAATAATAAAATATGAGGTGAAGGGAGTCAGTGAAATACTGTCTCATGACATCTTCAAAAAAAAATGTTATAATATTTTAAAAAAGACTCCAGTAATCACGAGATTGATGTTCTCAAAGGTAGGTCTCGGAAATCACTAATTATTTATAAATGGAGTTAGAGTATGGTAATACTACCGTGTAGAGCGTATGCAGGGAGAGAAATCGAAAAGTGTGCGGAGAGGCGTGATAATAGGTATTGGAAGTGTGATGAATGGGCAGATGACTGGTACTATAAATGCCCTAGCTGGCAACCCGGCAAATCTGCGTGCTATTCCCTTTTTTGGACTGCGAAGTGGTTCAGCAAGGCTTGCTACTGGTCTTCTCACAAGGTGTGCGTTTCCTGGAAATACACTAAGATTTTACGGTGTGTTCTATATGTAAGCTCAAATGTGCTACCAAGATTGTTTGGGAAGATACTTGGATTTGATACTCTGGACATTCCAAGCCCCACGAGCCCCTTTGCACCTGCAATTGCATATGGTAGGTATATTAACGATGAGGGTGATGAGACAGAAAAGCCAATCATCATGTGTTGGACTGAGACAGCGGATCCCCCAGTAGGGTCTTCTGGACTGAGGCTGAGGTTTGAACAACTACGGCATTATTCCTCTCCTTTCCATACTGCCCTCCCTCAATTTACCACAAAAGCCGTTGATGGCGAGGTGTCACATCGAGGACCTGCATTGACCTTCTTCAATAACATATTCTTTTTGGCCTGGACAGGAAAGGATTCGGAGCACAGATTACATGTGATGCAATCTTCTGATGGCGGAGATACGTGGCTAAACAAGGTGACGCTCAATGGATCCTCTCTATCTGGGCCCGCATTGGCAGTGTTCAACAACCGTATTCATCTCGCCTGGAAAAGTAAACCGCGACAGGGCTCATACCTGAATATTATATCAAGCGTCGACGGAATTACGTGGGAAAATGAAACCAGAGTGGTAGGGAGGGCAGAATCAGGGCCTGCACTTGCAACTTTGGGCTCCCTACTTTTCATTGCCTGGAATGACAGAGATGACTATAGGGTCAATATTATGGTCAGCCGGGATGGTCTCTCTTTCGAGAATCGGGTCACACTACAGGAGACAACTGATGCCAAGCCTGCGCTGTGCACCTACGGGGGGCATCTCCATTTGGCCTGGAAAGAGAAAGGTCGTGAAGGTCTAATAAGACTGATACGCAGCACGGATGGAATTCACTGGGAAACGGTCTCGGTGAAACTCCTTCCAGACAAGCCCTTGAATACCGGTCAGCCAGCGCTGGCTTCTTGCACTGAGGGCCTGATTATTGGTTGGGCCAATCCAAAACTCCATATTGCAGGAAAGAGGTTCTGAATCGAAATCCAAGTGTTCAACATTCAAAACAACCTAAAGTTGAGTGGATCTAGGTAAACAGTTTTCAGTTTATAGCATAACTATACTGGTCGAAGTCTATACCTCCCCCTCCTGAAAAACACTATAGAAGAATGTAAACCATTCCATAAACTCGCTGCTCTTATTTTCTTGGATTTATAGAAATTTTC